>CAVVGF010000001.1:0-14888 GCA_963747705.1 uncultured Actinomycetes bacterium
TGGGCCGGGCCGGCCGCGGTGAGCTGCTGCTGGCCGCCGCGCTGGCCGAGCCGGACGGCGACGACCCGGCTCTTCCCGCGACTACTGCGAGTCCCGCGAGTCCCGCGAGTCCCGCACCGGGGACCTGGCTGCTGTCCGGGGTGAAGACCATGGTGACGGCGGCGCCGGAGGCGGACTGGCTGCTGGTGCCCGCGGCCACGCCAGACGGCAGCGCGGTGTTCGTGGTCAGCGCCCGGGCGCCCGGCGTGACCGTCCAGCGGCAGCAGGCCACCGGCGGGCTGAGCACCGGGCAGCTGGTGCTGGCCGACGTGGCCGTGCCCGGCGGCCAGGTGCTGGGCAGCGGCCCGGACGGCGTGCGCGCCACCGCCTGGCTGGCCGCGCACGGCACCGTCGGGCTGTGCGCGCAACAGCTTGGGGTGCTGGAGCGCGCGCTGGAGATGACCGCCGAGTACACCCAGAGCCGGGTGCAGTTCGGCCGGCCGATCGGCACGTTCCAGGCGGTGCGGCAGCGGCTGGCCGACGCGTACACCGACGTGGAGGCGGTCCGGCTGACCATGTGGCAGGCGGCCTGGCAGCTGGCCGAGGGCCTGCCCGCCAGCACCGCCATCGCCACGGCCAAGTTCTGGGCCGCCGACGCCGGGCACCGGGTCGCGCATACCGCGGTGCATCTGCACGGCGGCGTCGGCATTGACGTGAGTTACCCACTGCACCGGTATTTCACCGCGGCTAAGCACGGCGAGTTCGCCCTCGGCGGGGCGACCACCCAGCTTCGGCACATCGGCGCGGCCCTGGCCCAGTCGGGCTGAACTGAAGTCCAATCAGTGAACTGACGGAGGCGCCTATACGTGAAATGAGGTGCGGGGAAATCCCCGCTATTCAGCAAGGGGGAGACCTATGAAATGCGCGCAGTGCGGCAGCGATGCCGCCACGGGTGCCGGGACCTGCTCGGGGTGCGGGGCAGTGATACCCACCGCCGCCGAGGCGGCCACCCTCACCCAGCCCGGGCAGGCGATGGCGTTCCGCTTCGACGCGGCGCGCTTGACCACCGCCGACCGGATCACCGGCGGCGCCACCCTGGTCCTGCTCATCAGCTTGTTCCTGCCCTGGTTCTCGGTCAGTGCCAGCTTCGGCAACTTCACCTCGAGCGCGTCGGCGGACGCGCTGACCGCGCACGGCTACCTGTACCTGGTACTGCTGCTGGCGCTGGCCATGCTGGGCTACCTGGTCGTGTCGGCTGGCCTGGACAGCATGCCGGCGCTGCCCCTGCGCCATGAGCAGATCCTCGGCGGCGCGGCCGCCGTCAACCTGCTGCTGGCGGGAATCGGCATGCTCATCACGCCCGGCGGCGGCTCGTCGCTGGTGAAGGTGGGCTGGGACTTCGGCGCGTTCATCGGGCTGGCCGCGGCGATCGTGGCGGTCGTCCCGCTGGCCACCGCGCTGCGGCGCGCCCGGTCCGGCCGCACCGCGTAGTCCGGCCATTCCCCCGGGCGGCCGCACCGGAGGAATTCGGCATTATTAGGCGTCAGCCGTTCAGCTATTCCGGCAAACGGCTGGCGCGCGGCCATTGTTCGGCCTGGCAGAACGCTGAACCGTTTAAAGCGTAAATCGTTACACGTTTTTAACGCCCATCATCAAGACGCGCCGGGAATTTTAACGCTGTACACAACCGGTGGTGCCATACTTGTCGGCTATGTCCACGTGGATCTCCAAGGAGGACAGCAACGGAGCCGGCCTCCGGGTCGCCATCAAAGATCTCATCAACGTCGCCGGGCTGCCCACCACGGCGGGCTCGCGGGCGGTCGCGGCCCACGCGGCGCTCGCGGCCAGCGACGCCGCCTGCCTGGCCGGGCTGCGGGGCGCGGCGGCCCGCGGCGAGGCCCACTTCGTCGGCAAGACCAACCTGCACGAGCTGGCCTACGGGATCAGCGGGATCAACGCCGCGTTCGGCACGCCGGTCAACCCGCTCGACCCGGCCCGCGTCCCTGGCGGCTCGTCGAGCGGGTCGGCGGTGGCGGTGGCCAGCGGCGAAGCCGACGTGGCCTACGGCTCGGACACCGGCGGCTCGATCCGTATCCCGGCCGCCTGCTGCGGGGTGGCCGGGCTCAAGACCACCTGGGGCCGGGTGCCGCTGACCGGGGTGTGGCCACTCGCGCCGAGCCTGGACACGGTGGGCCCGATGGCCCGGGACGTGGCCGGGCTGGTGGCCGGCATGGCGTTGCTCGAACCGGGGTTCACGGTGGCCGCCGGGCCGCCGCAGCGGGTCGGCCGGGTGGACGTCGGCGCGGACCCGGCTATCAACGTCGCGGTGGACGCCGCGCTGGCCGCCACCGGCTGGCCCGTCGTCCGGATCGAGCTGGCCGGGCTGGAAGCCGCCACGAACGCCGCGATGGTCGTGCTCGATGCCGAAGCGTGGGCCTCCGATGGTGCGCTGGCCGAGTCCGCGCCGGACCAGATCGGGCGGGACGTGCTGGCCCGGCTGCGCCAGGCGGGCACCGTTACCGAGGAGGCGCTCAGCGCGGCCTGGCAGCAGGCCGCGGTCTGGCGGTCAGCCGTAGCCGCCCTGTGGGACCAGGTGGACCTGCTCGCGCTGCCGACACTGCTGGGCTTCCCGCCGACCCTGGATCACTCGCGGGACATGGTGCAGATCCGTGGGGTCACCTCGGCGGTGAATCTGGCCGGGGTGCCGGCCCTGGCGCTGCCGGTGCCGGCGGGCGGGCCGCTGCCTGCCAGCATCCAGCTGATCGGCCCGGCCGGGGGCGAGGACCGGCTGCTGGCCGCGGGTGCGGTGCTGGAGCAGGCGGCCCGCGACTTACCCGGCCTGCTCAGGCTGCCGGGCTGCGCACCGTGATCGTGGCTGACCAGCTGCCCGAGTTGCCGGTGAAGCTGTCGCCGTTGACGCCCAGGTACAGGTCGCCGCTGGTCGCGGTCAGCTGGGTTCCGCTGCCGACCTCGAACGGGGCCCCGCCGCCGATCCGGGCGATCAGCGACCAGCAGGTCAGGCTGGGCGCCGGGAACTGTGCGCTCTGCGCCGGGTAGTTGGCGGCGGGCGTGCAGCCGGGGTTACCGGCCGGGCCTTCGCTCGCGGACGTGGCGCCGACGAAGATCTCGCCGGACGCGCTGATCGTCAGCTGATCGCCGGCCTGCACGGCGATGCCGGTGTCGGTCCATTCCTGGCTGCCCGGCACGGCCTGGGTGTACGTCCGGGCCGGATGGCTGGCCGGGGTGGTGCTGGGCGTGGGTGACGCCGTGTGTGATGAGCCCGGGGCCACCCCGGGCTGGGTGCTGCCCGGCGACGGTGACGAGGAGGCCGCCACCGCCATGGTTACCCCGGAGCCGAGCCGGCCTGGTGCCGGTGCTGGTGCGCGGTGGGCCGGTGCGCACCGCGGGCCTTCACCACCGCGGATGGGCCGGGCAGCTTGGCCGCCGCCCGGGCCGGATGCGCCGGGGGCTGGGCCGCGGGCCGCAGCACCCCGGTCAGCATGACGGCCACGAGCACGCCAGCCGCGCCGGTCCCCGCGCCAGCCGCGGCCCACAGCCGGGACCGCCGCCGTCGCCCCGGGTGCCGTGGCGGGGCGACGGCGACGGCGCGTGGACGCGGCACGTTCCCGAGCAGGCGCGGCCGGGCCGCGGTCACCGTTGGTTCCTCATCGGTGCCCGCCGGCTGGTGGCCCGGCCCGGGAAGATTGCCGCCCACCACGGCAAGCTTCATACCTGTCTCGGGGACCTCGCCGCCTATCCCGGCATTGTGGCTGGCCGCCAGGGGAGATGCGATATCGGCCGCGGGCGGCCCGCCGCCGACCGCGGCGAGCTGGCCGGCCTGGCACGGGGTCAGCTGGCCGGGGTCAGCCGGCACGGGGTCAGCCAGCACCGGGTCAGCCAGCACCGGGTCAGCCGGCACGGGGAGCTGGCCGCCGGTCATGGGCAGCCAGGCCGGGGTCGGCTGGTCATCGGGCGCGTCCCAGCCGGGCAGGGCGGCCGCCGCGTGCTCCCGTGCCGCCTGGGCCAGCGCCGTTTCGGCCTGCAGGGGGGGGCCTGCACCGCCTCGGCCAGCGCCGCCTCGGCCAGCGCGGCCTCGGGTGCGGCGAACCGGCTGAGCGTCTCGGCTACCGGGGCGGGCAGCCAGTCCACGGCCGGGACCGCGCCGAGCTCGGCCCGCAATTCATCGGGGCTGGGCCGCTGGCCGGGGTCCTTGGCCAGGCAGCGGTCGACCAGCGGGCGCAGCTGCCCGGGCAGCGCTTCGGTGCTGGGCTCGCCGTACACGACCCGGTAGAGCAGGGCCGCCATGGACCCGGCGCCGAACGGGCCCTGCCCGGTCGCGGCGAACGTGAGCAGCGTACCCAGGCTGAATACGTCGCTGGCCGGGCCGACCGTCCCACCCTCGGCCTGCTCGGGGGACATGAACCCGGGCGAGCCCATCACCATGCCGGCCAGGGTCAGCGAGGTGGCGCCGGCCGCGCGGGAGATGCCGAAGTCGATGACCCGCGGCCCGTCCGCGGCGACCAGCACGTTGGACGGCTTCAGGTCACGGTGCACCAGGTCGGCCGCGTGGATCTCGGCCAGCGCCTCGGCCAGCCCGGCGCCCAGCACCAGGACCGAGGACAGCGGTAATGCGCCGTGCCTGCGGACCAGCTCGGCCAGGGACGGCCCGGGGACGTAGCTGGTCGCCAGCCACGGCACCGGCCCGGTGGTGTCCGCGTCGGCCAGCGCCGCGGTGAACTGCCCGCTGACCCGGCCCGCCGCGGCCACTTCCTGGCCGAACCGGGCCCGGAACCCGGGATCGCCGGCCAGGTCGGCCCGGATCACCTTCACCGCGACCAGGCTTCCGTCGCCGCCCTGGCGGCCCAGGAACACCGAGCCCATGCCACCGCAGCCCAGCCGGCCGAGCAACTCATATGGCCCCACGCAGCGGGGATCGCCGGCTCGCAATCCAACGATCATGCCAAGCCCTCCCGCCCCCGGCCATCAAGGGTCTCCGGTCAGGAGAACGGCCGGCGGGCAGGCCCGGTTCAGCGCATCTGGTCGAGCCGGCCGAGTGCGTCCGCGGTTTCCTGTACTAGCGCCTTGACCAGCTCGGCCACCGGGCGGACCTCGGTCATCCGGCCCACGATCTGGCCCACCGGCATCGGCAGCACGTCCGGCTGGCCGGACCGCATCAGCCGCTGGTGTGCCTCGCTGACCAGCAGGTTCTGCAGCGGCATGGGCAGCGCCTCGGGGGCGCCGGGCTCGGTCCAGGCCTGAGTCCAGCGGTTCTTGAGCAGCCGCGCGGGCTTGCCGCTGTAGATCCGGGACCGCACCGTGTCCGACGAGGTGGCCGAGAGCAGGGCCTCGCGCAGCGCGGGCAGCGCGGTGCTGAGCGTGTACTCCTCGGTGATCAGCCAGGCCGAGCCCATCCAGACGCCGACGGCGCCGAGCGCCAGGGCGGCGGCGATCTGCCGGCCACTGCCGATCCCGCCGGCCGCGAGCACCGGCACCTGGCCGCCGACCGCGTCCACGATCTCCGGGATGAGCACCATGCTGGCGATCTCGCCGGTGTGCCCGCCGGCCTCGTAGCCCTGGGCCACCACGATGTCCACCCCGCTGGCCACGTGGCTGCGTGCGTGGTCCGCCTTGCCCGCCAGCGCGGCCACCAGCATGCCGTTATCGTGCGCCCGCTCGATGATGTCCGCGGGCGGCGGCCCGAGCGCGTTCGCGATCAGCCGGGCCGGATGGGCCAGCGCCACCTCGACATGCTGCCGGGCGATCGAGTGCAGCCAGCCGAGCACGCCGTCCCCGGCGGGCGCGCCGTCGGGCAGCGGCGGCACGCCCAGCTTGAGCAGGGTCTGCTCGACGAAGTCCTTGTGCCCCTCCGGGATCAGCTGACCCAGGTTGACGGGCGCGCCCTCGGTAGGGATCTTGGCCGGCATGACCACGTTGACCCCGTACGGCCGGCCGTCGGTGTTGCCGTCCATCCAGTTCAGCACGGCGTCCAGGTCGGCCGGGTCGTTGAACCGGACGCAGCCGAGCACGCCGAGCCCGCCGGCCCGGCTGATCGCGGCGGCCACGTGCTCGGACGGGGTGAAGCCGACGATCGGGTGCTCGATGCCGAGCAGGTCGCACAGCGGGGTCCGCACGGGTCTCCTTAGTGAGCAGGCTGGCTGCTGGTGGCGGGCCGGCCCGCGCTGGGCGGGTGCTCGGCCACATAGCGGTGAGCCCAGCCGTAGTCGGCCTTGCCGGCCGCGGTGCGGCCCATGGAATCGACCAGCCAGATGCTCCGCGGCACCTTGTAGCCGGCCACCTCCGAGCGCGCGTGCACGACCAGCTCATCCAGGTCGATGGGCATACCGTCGCGGGCCTGCACCAGCGCGGCCACGCGCTGCCCCAGCGTCTCGTCCGGCACGCCGATGACGACTGCGTCGAACACGGCCGGGTGGGATTTCAGCGCACCCTCGACCTCTTCGGGGAACACCTTCTCGCCGCCGGTGTTCACGCAGGTGTTGCCGCGGCCGAGCAGGGTTATCGTGCCGTCCGGCTCGATCCGGGCCCAGTCCCCCGGCACCGCGTACCGCTTCCCGTCCACCTCGGCGAACATGGCCGCCGTCTTGACCGGGTCCTTGTAGTAGCCGAGCGGCACGTGACCGCCCCGGGCCAGCTTGCCGACCTCGCCCGGCCCGGCCAGGCCGCCCTGCTCGGTCAGCACCACGACCTCAGGGCCGATGCTGACGGTCGGGCCGCCGCGGTGCTCGGCGCCCGCCTGGACCAGGCCCATGCCGGCGAAGCCGGTCTCGGTAGAGCCGATGGCCTCGGTGATGAACACGTTGGGCAGCGCGGCGGTACAGGCGTCCTTGACCACCGGGGAGAACAATGCCGCGCTGGACGACAGCGACACCAGCGACGACGCGTCATAGCCGCCCTCGTGGTAGGCCTCGATCAGCGGCCGGGCCATCGCGTCCCCGATCACCATCATCACGTTGACCTTGTGCCGCTCGATGTCCCGCCAGACCTCGTGCGGGTCGAACTTCCGGGTCAGCACCACGGTGTCCCCGCTGAACAGCGCGCCCAGCGTGGCTACCTGCGCCGCCCCGTGGATCAGCGGGGCCGTGCACAGCCGGACCATCCCGGCCGATTCCTGCCCACGGCGGGACTGCTCCCACTCGTCGGCCAGCATCTCGCCGGTGATGAAGTCGATGCCGCCGCCCAGCGTGCGCCAGATGTCCTCGTGCCGCCACATGACGCCCTTGGGCAGCCCGGTCGTCCCGCCGGTGTAGATGATGTACACGTCGTCGCTGCTGCGCTCGCCGAAGTCCCGGTCCGGTGCCCCGGCGGCCAGCGCGTCGTCGTAGCTGATCCCGGTGCCCAGGTCGGCGCCGCTGCCGTCGTCGATGATCACCATGCCGAGCAGCCCGGCCGCGGTGTCGGCGACCGCGGCCACCCGGGCCGTGTCCTGCCGGTCGTACACCAGCGCGACGGGGTCCGAGTCGGTGAGCAGATACCGCAACTCGTTCTCGACATAGCGGTAGTTGATGTTGATCGAGACCGCGCGCAGCTTGCACACCGCGATCAGTGTCTCGGCCGCCTCCACCGAGTTGCGGGCGGACACACCCACGTGGTCCCCGGGCCGCACGCCGAGGTCAGCTAAATAGTGCGCCAGCCGGTTGGCGCGTTCATCGACCTCGCGGAAGGTGAACTGCTTGTCACCACAAGCCAGCGCGGTGCGCTCGGGAAAAACGTTCGCCGCGTGCTCGTAGAGGTCGGCGATGTTCAGGGCCATGGGATGAAACTAGAACGTGTTACCGTTTTGGGGCAAGACTCCGCCGGGCCAAACTGAGGAGAGACTGGCTCGATGACATCGTCTTCCGCGCCCGCGCCCGCCGCGCCGGCCGACGGCAGCGAACCGCCGCACGCACTGCTCGAACGGCGCGGCCACGTGCTGATCGTGACCATGAACCGGCCGCAGGTGCGCAACGCGCTCAGCGGGCCGATGATGGCCCTGCTCCTGGAGGCGTGGGATCAGGTGGACAGCGACCCGGACATCCGGGTGTGCGTGCTGACCGGCGCGGGCGGCGCGTTCTGCGCGGGCGCCGACCTGAAGGCGATGACCCGGTCCCACCCGGGTGAGTCGTTCCGCTCCGGCGGCCCGGACATGTCCGCGATACCGGCGCTGCTCAAGGGGCGCCGGCTGACCAAGCCGCTGATCGCCGCGGTGGAAGGCCCGGCCATCGCCGGGGGCACCGAGATCCTGCAGGCCACCGACATCCGGGTGGCCGGGGAGAGCGCCCGGTTCGGGATTTCCGAAGCGCGCTGGGGGCTGTTCCCGCTGGGCGGCTCCGCGGTGCGGCTGACCCGGCAGATCCCGTACACGGCCGCGGCCGACCTGCTGCTCACCGGGCGGCACATCAGCGCGGCCGAGGCGAAGGAGATCGGGCTGATCGGCCACGTGGTGCCGGACGGCCAGGCGCTGGCCAAGGCGCTGGAACTGGCCGGCCTGATCGCGGCGAACGGGCCGGTCGCGGTGCGCGGCATCCTGCGCACGATCCGGGAGACCGAGGGCCTGCCGGAGAACGAGGCGTTCCAGGTGGAGGCCGAGATCGGCACGGCGGTGTTCCGCAGCGAGGATGCCAAGGAAGGCCCCCGCGCGTTCACCGAAAAGCGCCAGCCTCAGTTCCGCGACCGCTAATCCCCAGCGCATCTCATCAGCGCGGTGACGTCACATCGGAGCATGATCCCGTCGGCAATCCCACCCGTCAACTTTGATCGGTCGGGACCGGCGAACCTTCGACGCACGGGGTGCATTTGTGGTCACCGGTGACCACATTCTGCACCGCGCTGAGTCGCGACCTCAGATGGCGCGGTCGCGGTTGGCCCAGTAGGGGTCGCGGAGGCGGCGCTTGTACAGCTTGCCGTTCGGGTCGCGGGGCAGCTCTTCCACGTAGTCGATGGTGCGCGGGAGCTTGTACTTGGCCAGCCGGCCAGCCAGATAGTCCTGCAGCTCCTGGGTCAGCTCGGGTCCGGGCTCGGCGCCCTCGGCCGGCTGGACCACCGCCTTGATCTCCTCGCCCCAGTCCTCGTGCGGGATGCCGAACACCGCCACGTCGGCCACCGCGGGATGGCAGGACAGCTCGGACTCGATCTCGGCCGGGTAGATGTTCACCCCGCCAGAGATGATCATGTCGCTGCTGCGGTCGCAGAGGAACAGGTAGCCATCCTCGTCCTGGTAGCCGATGTCGCCCACGGTGAACAGGCCGCCGGCCCGGGCGGCCCGGGTCTTCTCCTCGTCCTTGTAGTAAGCAAAGTCCGAGGTGCCCATCTTCATGTAGATCAGGCCCTGCTGGCCGGCAGCGACCTCGTGGCCCGCCCGGTCCAGCACCTTGACCTGCGAGCCGAGCCAGGGCAGCCCCACCGAGCCCGGCTTCCGCAGCCACTCCGCGGACGTGATCAGCGTGCCGCCGCCCTCGGTGGCCGCGTAGTACTCGACGATGACCGGGCCCAGCCAGTCGATCATCCGGCGCTTGATCTCCGCTGGGCAGGGCGCCGCGCTGTGGATCACCGCGCGCAGCGAACTGGTGTCGTACCGGGCCCGCGCCTCGCCGGGCAGCGCCAGCATCCGGCGGAACTGGGTGGGCACCGCGTGGGTGTGGGTGACCCGGTACCGCTCGGTGAGAGCCAGCGCCTGCTCCGGATCCCAGCGGTCCACCAGCACCACGGTGTGGCCGAGCTGGAGCGAGATCGCGGCGAAGTTGAGCACCGCGGTGTGGTACAGCGGCGACCCGCACAGGTGCACGTGATCGTCGTACGGGGCCAGCCCGAACAGCCCGAAGAACCAGGTGGACTGGGCCCCGGTGGCGACGTCCGGGTCGAGGCCGGTCAGCGGGCGGCGCACCCCCTTGGGACGGCCGGAGGTGCCCGAGGTGTACAGCATCGGCGCGCCGTGCGTACGCTCCCCGGGGCGGCTGGTCAGCCCGTCGTCGCCCAGCGCGCTGAGCGGCTCGAAGCCAGGTACCGGGCCGACCGCGAACCGGGCCTTGATCCCGGCCAGGTCGGCGGCTTCGGTGGCCACGGCGGCGAACCGCTGATCGGCCACGAACACGCGCGCCTCGCTGTCGGTCAGGATGTAGGCGATCTCCGGGGCCAGCTGGTGCCAGTTGATCGGCACCACGTACAGCCCGGTCTCGATGGCGGCGAAGTAGAGCGCCAGCGCGGTCGCGCTGTTGGGCAGCAGGGTGGCGAAGGTGTCCCCGGTGCCCAGGCCGAGCGTGCGCAGGCCGCGCGCGTAGCGGTCGGCCGCGGCGGCCAGTTCGGCGTAGCTGACCACGTGACCGTCTGGCTCGATGACCGCGGCCCGGTCCGGGGAAGTGGCCGCGATACCCCACAGGCCGATGCTGTCCATTGAGCCAATCTAGAACAGGTTCTATGAGGGGACAAGGCGAGTGCGGCCGGGCTCGCGGGCCTCTATTGCCGGGCCGAGCCAGAACGTGTTTCACTCTGTTGCGTGAGTCAGCCGCTGCGCGCACCGCTGGAGATCGGCTTCGACTACACCCGCTCGCTCGGGCCGGTGCTCAGCCAGTTCATGACCGCGCTGGCTGGCCGCCGGATCCTGGGCGCGCGGGGGGCCGACGGGCGGGTGCACGCCCCACCGTTCGAGTATGACCCGGATACCAGCGAGCCGCCCGGCGATCTGGTCGAGGTCGGCCCGGAGGGCACCGTGGTCAGCTGGACCTGGGTGGCGGAACCGCTGGACGGGCAGCCGCTGGCGCACCCGTTCGGCTGGGCGCTGATCCGGCTGGACGGCGCGGACACGGCCATGCTGCACGCGGTGGACGCCGGGTCGGCCGCGGCCCTGCACACCGGCCTGCGGGTGCGGCCGCGCTGGTCGGCCGCCCGGCGGGGAGCATGCGCGACCTGGCCTGCTTCGAGCCGTCCGGCTCCGGTCAGCCGCCGGACAGCGACGGCGTGGACCAGACTGGTGCGGGCCAGGTGGGCGAGCCGGTGACCATGATCACTACGCCGGTGCGGCTGCGGTACGAGCACACCACCTCGGCCGGGGAGAGCAGCTACCTGCGCGGGCTGGCCGAGGCGGCTGCTCGGGCAGCGCTGCCCGGCCTGCGGCAAGGTCTACATCCCGCCGCGCGGCGCCTGCCCGGTCAACGGGGTGCCCACCACCGACGAGGTGGAACTGCCCGACACCGGCATCGTGACCACGTTCTGCGTGGTCAACGTGCCGTACCAGGGGCAGCGGGTGACGCCGCCCTACGTGGCCGCCTCGGTGCTGCTGGACGGGGCCGACATCGCGTTCCAGCACCTCATCCTGGGCTGCGAGCCGGATCAGGTGCGGATGGGCATGCGTGTGGCGGCGGTCTGGAAGCCGCGCGCCGAATGGAGTACCAGCCCGGGGAACATCGACTACTTCCGGCCGACCGGGGAGCCGGACGCGCCGTATGAGTCCTATGCCCACCATCTCTGAAGGACGGGAACCGTGACCAACGTCGCCGTCATCGGCTTCGCCCAGTCGCCGTGCGTCCGGTACGGCGACGGCACCACCAGCGGGGTGGAGATGCTGGTGCCGATCTTCGCCGAGGTGCTGGCCAGCACCGGGCTGACCAAGTCGGACATCGGGTTCTGGTGCTCCGGCTCTTCGGACTACCTGGCCGGCCGGGCCTTCTCGTTCGTCTCGGCCGTGGACGCGATCGGCGCCGTCCCGCCGATCATGGAGTCGCACGTGGAGATGGACGGCGCCTGGGCGCTGTACGAGGCCTGGGTGAAGATCCTCACCGGCGCGGCGGACACCGCGCTGGTGTACGGGTTCGGCAAGTCATCCGCGGGCCTGCTGCGCCGGGTGCTGGCCCTGCAGCTCGACCCGTACCTGGTGGCGCCGCTCTGGCCGGACTCGGTCAGCATCGCCGCGCTGCAGGCCCGGCTGGGCATCGAGGCCGGGCGGTGGAGCGAGAAGGACATGGCCGAGGTGGCCGCGCGCAGCCGGGCCGCGGCCCAGAGCAACCCGCAGGCCCAGCGGTCCGGGGCGGTGTCGGCCGAGGACCTGCTGGACCAGCCCTACGTCGCCGACCCGCTCCGTGCGCACGACTGCGCCCCGGTCGGGGACGGGGCCGCGGCGGTCATCCTGGCCTCGGCCGGGCGGGCCCGCGAGCTGTGCCCGCGGCCCGCCTGGATCACCGGCTTCGCGCACCGGATCGACTCGATGGAACTGGGCGGCCGGGACCTGACCGCGGCGCCGTCCGCGACCGCGGCCGCGCCCGGCCCGGACCGAATGGCGCCGGACCGGCCGTCAACGTGGCCGAGCTGCACGCCCCGTTCACCCACCAGGAGCTGATCCTGCGGACCGCCCTGGGGCTGGGCCAGGAAACCCAGGTCAATCCCTCGGGCGGGGCACTGTGCGGCAACCCGATGTTCGCGGCGGGCCTGGCCCGGATCGGCCTGGCCGCCCGGGCCATCACGGCCGGCCAGGCGGACCGGGCGCTGGGGCACGCGACCAGCGGCCCGGCCCTGCAGCAGAACCTCGTCTGCGTCATGGAGGCGCGCCGATGAAACAGCAGGCCGCGGTGCTCGGCGTGGGCCAGACCCGGCACCGGTCCCGGCGGGCCGATGTGTCCATCGCCGGGCTGTGCCGCGAGGCGGTGGACCGGGCCGTGGCGGACGCCGGGCTCACCCTGGCCGACATCGACGCGATCGTGCTGGGCAAGGCGCCCGACCTGTTCGAGGGCGTGATGATGCCCGAGCTGTACCTGGCCGATGCGCTCGGCGCGGTCGGCAAGCCGCTGCTGCGGGTGCACACCGCGGGCTCGGTTGGCGGAGCCACCGGGATCGTCGCGACCAGCCTGGCCGAGGCGGGGGTGCACCGCCGGGTGCTGGCCGTCGCGTTCGAGAAGCAGTCCGAGTCCAACGCGATGTGGGCGCTGTCCATCGCGCCGCCGTTCAGCATGCCGCTGGTGGCCGGCGCGGGCGGTTACTTCGCGCCGCACGTCCGGTCCTACATCCGGCGCAGCGGCGCGCCGGAGCACATCGGGGCCATGGTCGCGGTCAAGGACCGGCGGAACGGCGCCCGCAACCCCTACGCCCACCTGCAGCAGGCGGACATCACGCTGGAGAAGGTGCAGGCCTCGCCGATGCTGTGGGACCCGGTCCGGTACGACGAGACCTGCCCGTCCTCGGACGGGGCCTGCGCCGTGGTGATCGGGGACACCGCCGCGGGCCGGGACGCCGCGGCCGCGGGCCGCCCGGTGGCCTGGATCCGGGCCACCTCGATGCGGACCGAGCCGACCATGTTCTCCGGCAAGGACCATGTCAACCCGCGGGCCGGCGCGGACGCCGCGGCCGCGCTGTGGCGGGACGCCGGGATCACCGACCCGGCCCGGGAGATCGACGCGGCCGAGATCTACGTGCCGTTCTCCTGGTTCGAGCCGATGTGGCTGGAGAACCTGGGCTTCGCCGCGCCCGGGCAGGGCTGGCGGCTGACCGAGGCCGGGGAGACCGAGATCGGCGGTTCGCTGCCGGTGAACCCGTCGGGCGGGGTGCTCAGCTCCAACCCGATCGGCGCCTCTGGCCTGCTCCGTTTCGCCGAGTCGGCGCTGCAGGTGATGGGCCGGGCGGGTGAGCATCAGGTGGCCGGCGCCCGGACCGCGCTCGGGCACGCCTACGGCGGCGGCTCGCAGTACTTCTCGATGTGGGTGGTGGCCAGCACCCCCGGCTGACCAGGAGGCAGGGTCAGGACTGATCGGGGCTGTTCACCACGAACAGCGTGCCGTCCTTGGCCATCGCGAGCAGGGCTGGGTGCGCGCCGGCCGGGATGGGCGTCTGCGCGGTCTGGGTGGCGGTGTCCACCGGGGACCAGCTCGTCGTTGAAACCTAGCGCGGCGTACACGGCCGAGCCGTCCGGGGTGACCGCGAGCGCGGTGATGTCGCCGTCCGGGCTGACGGTGACCGGCGCTCCCGCGGTGTTGCTGGCCGTGCTGATCGGGATCACCTCCCCCGCCCCGGTGCCAGGCGCCGCAGCCCCGACATACAGGGTCTTCCCGTCCGGCGCCATGGCCAGTGCCTGGGCAAAGTTGATCTTGATGGGTCTTGACGACACTGTCCGTCGAGGTCCGCACCACTTTCACGGTCCCGTGGTAGTGGTCGCTGATATAGATGAACCGGCCGTCGGGCGTCATGGCCATGGCGTCGGGGAACGCGGACAGCGTGATGGACCGGCCCACTTTCCCGGTAGCCGTCCGGATCGGCGTGAGCCGGGCCTGCTTGTTGGTGGAACTGAGCACGAACAGCGTCTTGCTGTCCGGAGTGAAGGCCATGTCCTCGATTCCGTACGGCTGCTGGGCAAACTTGATCGGGGCACCCACCCGGTCACCCATGGTGCGGATGGGCAGCAGCCCCTCCCAGGAGCCGGACAGGGCACGCTCCTCGGCGAACACCGTCGCGCCCATCCGGCGAGACGGCGACGGCGTCGAGGATGTAACCCTGCTGGCGCGGCGGGGACACCGCCGTTCCCGTGGTCGCCGGTCGCCGCCTTGACCGGCAGCACGCTGCCGGGCCCATAGTTCTGGTGCCGGGTGATGAAGACCCGGTTGCCGCTCGGCGTCATGGCCAGGCCGATGGGTACCGTCCGGCCTTGATCTGCAGGGTGGTCAGCACGCCTGAGGCGCGGCTGACCATGGACACCGTGTTGGATACGGGAGTTCAGCAGGTAGGCGGTCTTCCCGTCCGGAGTGAGCACGATCTCGGTGGGCAGCTTGCCCAGCGGGCCCATAACAGCGCGCGTGTTGGTCTGCGTGTCGATCAGCGTGACCGACCCCTTGGCCAGCGTGCTGGCCTGATCACTGGCCGAGACCGGCAGGCGGCCAGTGCGGTTAAGACCAGAGCCGCTACGGCGGCGAGCGCACCCTTATTCACGCCGGCAGCCTACT
>CAVVGF010000002.1:0-31846 GCA_963747705.1 uncultured Actinomycetes bacterium
TGAGTTCGAGGAACTGACAGCACACCGCCTCCCGCTCAGCCACGGCGCGGAGTTGGTGTTCCGCGGAGTGCTCAAACCACAGCACGGCGCGTCCCGGTGTTCGCTCGGCCCGTGTGCAGAAAGGCCGCAGAGCCGTCCAGTCGCTGAGCTGGTCAGTGGCATCGGCGGCGTTGAGCGTGCAGGCAACAGGAGGGTGCGCTCTGGAGTGGCTGCTCATGCAAGTTACGGTAGGACCTCAAGTCGGCTTGAGGTCAAGCGCAGACCACGGGCACAGTGGCGCCAGTCCCGCGATGCCTGGCATGCAGGCAAGGGCCGGGCGGCGGGGCGCGGCCGGGACGCCGCCTTCCTCGCTGGAGAACTCGTAAATGAGGAGGGCACCGTTGTGGCGGTGGCCACCCACGGCGCAGATCCGGACCCGCATGCTCGGGCACCCGGCTGAGGGGAACTAAAGCCTGCCCGGCGCACAGATCACGGTGATCTGCATCGCCTGCACCAGCAACTCGAACACCGAACACCGAACATCAGTTCAGCGGCAACCCGGCCGCTCACACTCGCCAGCACCGGCCTGGCTATGGCGTCTACGTGCGCCAGGAAGCGAGCCAGCTTCACCTGGCTGGGATGCCCTGCCCCGTCCAGCTGGCCAGTTGTGGCTTGACGCTATGCCGCACAGCGTTTGCCGGGCGGCGGTACACCGTTGCCATGGCAGTCATCGTCGTGCCCGTCCGCATCTAGTGGCAACCAGCCGATACCCACAGCCAGTCGCGCGCTCGCAGCGGCAAATGAGTGCGTTATCTGACGTGCCTGAGTGGCTACCGGACGAGGCGGAAGAAGGACCTGACTTCGTTAACGAACAAGCTGGGTTGTTCAAACGCGGCGAAGTGGCCACCCTTGGCCGGCTCGTTCCAGTACCGGATGTCGGTGAAGCGTTTCTCGGCCCACCGGCGTGAGGGGCGCTGCAGTTCTTTCGGGAACACGGAGCAGCCAACTGGAACCGTGACTGTGTCGGTAAGGTGCCCGGAGATCCACTCATTCACTTGCCGCATGCTCTGCCAGTACAGCCGCGCTGAGGATGCCCCGGTGCCGGGCAGCCAGTAGAGCATGACATTGTCCAGCAATTCGTCGCGTGTCAGCACGTTTTCTGGATGGCCGTCGCAGTCTGTCCAGGCCCAGAACTTCTCGATGATCCAGCCGCAAAGCGCCACGGGCGAGTCCACCAGCGCGTATCCGATCGTCTGCGGGCGGGTGGCCTGCTCGGCAGAGTAGCCGGAGTCGTGCTCGGCGCTGTGCTTTAGCGAGGCCAGGGCCGCGTGCTCCCGTTCGGTGAGGGTTCCGAAGGTTGCCGGGTCCGGGGGCGCTAGCGGAGGGACCAGGTGAATCCCCGCGACATGGCCGCGGTCTTGCTGGCCGATGCTGGTGCTGATGCTGGTTCCCCAGTCGCTGCCCGCTGCGCCGTAACGCTGGTAGCCCAGCCGGGCCATCAGTTGCGCCCAGGCGGCGGCAATCCGCTCAACGCCCCAGCCTGTCCGGGCGGGTTTCCCGCTGAACCCGAATCCGGGCAGCGACGGGCACACCACATCAAACGCGTCGGCGGCGCTTCCGCCATAGGAAACGGGATCGGTCAACGGCCCGATCACCTTCAAGAACTCCACGACCGAGCCGGGCCAGCCATGCGTCATGATCAGCGGCAGCGCACCCCGGTGCGGCGAACGGACGTGGATGAAGCAGACCTCCAGCCCGTCGATCTCGGTGGTGAACTGCCCCAGGGCATTCAACCGCGCTTCTGCCACCCGCCAGTCGTAGCCCTCGGCCCAGTAGGTACACAACTCCTGCAGGTAGGCCAACGGGACACCTTGCGCCCAGCCATCGGCGGTCGCAGGCTCCGGCCAGCGGGTACGGCCAAGACGCTGCCGCAGATCGGCCAGATCCTCCTCCGGGATCCCGACGCGAAACGGGACCACGCTGGAAGTCATCGCCCCACCTCCACCTCACCGCTCCAGGCCTACCCGCGAGCCTTCGGTCAACGCCCTGATCCCCCGGCAATGCCGGGGATCTTCCATGGGCCACGGGCCGATGAAATCGGCGGCGGCCTGGACGTCCCCGCAGGCCACTCCAGCGGCCCACTGGCACGCTCCCCCACTCGCGGCTGAAGCGAGGAGGCTGCGCGATGCTTGCCTGCATGGTGATACGTGAGGCGAGAGCAGTTGACTGGGCCACTATCTGGCCGCTTCTGAAAGAGGTGGGTGAAGCAGGCGAGACCCTAACGTGGGATCCCAGAATCACTGAGGCCAGAGCATACGCCGACTGGATGCGCGAACTGCCGGGGCGCACCATTGTCGCCATCGATGACGATGGACGTGTCATCGGTAGCGCGAACACTCATCCCAACCACTCTGGGCCGGGCGCCCATGTCGCCAACGCGGGATTCGTTGTCCACCCGGCCCGGCGGCAGGAGGGCGTGGGCCGGGCCCTTTGCCGCCATGTCCTTGACCAGGCGCGCGAGGACGGTTACCGGGCGATGCAGTTCAATTCGGTGGTCGAAACCAATACGCCTGCGATTCGCTTGTGGCACTCTTTCGGCTTTCAGATCCTTGCCACTGTGCCGGAGGGGTTTCGTCATCCGGCGTATGGATACGTTGGCCTTCATATTATGTACAGGACGCTTTGAAACAGAGCGACGCACTCATCTCGGCAGATTCGGATATCCCGGCGGCCCAAGATGGCACGAATCGGCCTGACGGTGCGGACCGCCGCATGCGCCCGGACCGCTTAGCGCTGCGGCGCGATGCCCCGCGGTCACCCGTTCCAGGTGCTGGAAGGGAGAACGGGGCCATGCGGGTTGCGCGAGATGTTTACGGCCGGCGCCCGGTCCGGTGAGTCGTCCGGGGAAGCCCGTCCGCTCACCGCGGGAAGATCCCTCAGCAGCCCGGACATGACCGGCTTCGCCCTATTGGATACGCCTGCTCACCAAACTTATCCTGCGTGCCTGACCCTGAATCTGCCTGAGCCTCATCGGTCCGAACTAGACCGCATGCGTCGTGGGCAAGACGACGATGGTCCGGATCCTGTCCACGCTGATCCCCGCGGACCGCGGGGAGATCCAGGTGGCCGGGCACGACCTGGCCGGCGACCCGGCCGCGGTGCGCGCCGCGATCAGCGTCACCGGCCAGTTCTCCGCGGTGGACAACCTGCTCACCGGCGAGGAGAACCTGCGGCTGATGGCCGACCTGCACCACCTGGGCCGGGCCGAGGGCCGGCGGCGGGCGGCCGCGCTGCTGGACCGGTTCGACCTGACCGAGGCGGCGCGGAAGATGGCCGCGACCTACTCCGGCGGCATGCGGCGCCGGCTGGACCTGGCGATGACCCTGGTCGGCGACCCGCAGCTGATCTTCCTGGACGAGCCGACCACCGGCCTGGACCCGCGCAGCCGCCGCACCATGTGGCAGATCATCCGCGACCTGGTCGGCCGGCGGCGATCACGATCTTCCTGACCACCCAGTACCTGGCCGAGGCCGACCAGCTCGCCGACCGGATCGCGGTGCTCGAGCAGGGCAGGATCGTCGCCGAGGGCACCGCGGCCGAGCTGAAGCGGCGGGTCCCCGGCGGGCACATCCGGCTGCAGTTCACCGATCCGGCCGGGCTGGAGTCGGCCGTCCGCGCGCTCGGCGGCGTGCGTCCCGCGACGACGACGCGCTCACCGTGCAGGTGCCCAGCGACGGCAGCGTCCGGTCGCTGCGCGCGCTGCTCGGCCGGATCGACGAGCAGGCGCTGGCCGGGCTGACCGTGCACACGCCCGACCTGGACGACGTGTTCCTCGCCCTGACCAGCCAGCCCGGCGAGCCCGCGCCCAATGAGCAGCTGGAGGTACGGCCGTGACCAGCGGAACTTTGCCCCGACCGACTCGGCGACGATGCTGCGCCGCAACTTGCTGCACATGCTGCGCGGGCTGCTGCTCGGCGCACCGGTGGGCAGCAACGGGATCATCGCGGTGGGCTGGTGCATCGGCCTGGCCGTGGCCGGGTACGCCTGGTCCCGCTGGCTGTACCGCCGCAACCCGGTCCGTTAGCCGGTCGCGGCCGGGGTCAGTTCGGCCAGGAACGCGCGGGCCGCGGCGGACAGCCGCCGCGCGGTCGGGGTGGCGACCGACAGCCGCCAGGTCAGCCGCGGGCTGGCCAGCTCGACCAGGTGCACGCCCGTGAGCCCCTGGGCGGCCGAGGCGGGCATGAACGCCACGCCCAGGCCGTAGCGGACCAGGGCCGCGGCCGAGGCGTAGTCCGCCACCTCGAACGGCACCTGGCGGTCCAGGCCGGCCGCGGCGAACGCGCGGTCCGACACGGTGCGGTTGCCCCAGCCCGGCGGGAAGTCCACGAACATCTCGTCGGCCAGCTCGTCCAGCCGCACCGTCGGCTGGCTGGCCAGCGGGTGTCGGGCGCCGCACAGCAGCACCAGCGCCTCCTCGCTCAGTGGTTGCAGCCGACAGGCCGGCGGCTGGCCGGGCAGGCCGACCAGGGCCAGGTCGAGTTCGCCGGCGATCACCTGGCGGGCCAGCCCGGCCGAGCCCGCGGCGCACTGCCGCAGGTGCACGGCCACCCGCGGGTGCGAGTCATGGAACCGGCCGAGCAGTTCAGGCAAGTCGAACGCGGCCGGTCGAGGTCAGCGTGCCCACGGTGAGCGTGCCGCGCAGGCCGGCCCGGGCCTGCGCCACCGCGTCCTGCGCGGCCTGCGCCGCGGCCAGCGTGGCCCGGGCCTCGGGGAGCAGCGCCTGGCCCGCGTCGGTCAGCGCCACCCGGTGCCGGTCCCGGTCGAACAGCACCGCGCCCAGCTCACGCTCGAGGCCCTGGATGGCGCTGGACACGCCGGACTGCACCACGTGCAGCCGGCGCGCGGCCTTGGTGAAGGACAATTCCTCGGCTACCACCACGAATTTCCGCAGGCTCTCCAGCGACGGCAGCTGACCTGCGTCGATCTGGGATCCGGGTTTCCGGCCATCCGTCAAGACCATCATCACCTGCCGTGCCGCTGAACTGGGCCGACAGTATGGCGACCCCAGTTGAGGCTAACTGGCCGCTCGGCGCATGATCAATGCAGAGTGCTGTCGCTGTCTAGCCGGAGACTTCTCACCTTGTGTCCCTTACATCCCATGGCCCAATCCAATCTTTTTAGCATTGACTTTTCGTCAGGCCCGAAGTAATGCATCCATCCGGTCGGGCCGATGCGTACCTAATCTGTGCCACGCCGCGCACCGGCAGCTCGCTGCTGTGCGGATTGCTGGAGTCGACCGGGGTCGCCGGGCATCCCGAGTCGTACTTCCGGCAGCCTGATGAGCAGTCCTGGGCCGAGCGGTGGGGCATCACCCGGCCGCCCGATGGCCGGTTCAGCCAGGCCAGCTATGTGCGCTCTGCGCGCAGCGCCTGCCGGACCCAGAATGGGGTGTTCGCGGCCCGGATCATGTGGGGCAGCCTGACCGAACTGACCGGCAAGCTGGAGATGATCCATCCAGATCTCGCCGGTGCGGACATAGCCCTGCTGAACGAGGCGTTCGGGGTCACCCGTTTCGTCTACCTGTGGCGTGAGGATGTGCTCGCGCAAGCGGTGTCCTGGCTGCGGGCAGAGCAAACCGGCGTGTGGTTCCAAACCATCCAGTCGGAGCGGCCGCGGCCGGCCCGTGAGCCGCATTTTGATCTGGATGAAGTCCAGCGGCTGGTCCATTTGATCGGCACGCACAATGCGGCCTGGCGGGAATGGTTCGATTCAGCCGGTATTGAGCCGCACCCGGTCCGCTATGCCGAGCTGGCCGCTGATCCGGCCGGCGTTGCCCGTGACGTCCTGAGCTTCCTCGGGCTCGAACTGCCAGGCGGGGCGGGAGATCCGCGCCCAGCACGAGCGCCTGGCCGACGAACTCAACACTCATTGGATCCAGCGCTACCGGGCCGAAGCGGGCTGAGCTGCCCGCCCCGGCGAACCGCTTTCCCGGCCATCGGTAGGGTCGAATTATCCGACTGCGTGAGGGGTCTCATGGAATACGTCAATCTCGGCGCGACCGGGCTGCGCGTCTCGCGGATCTGCCTTGGCATGATGAGCTACGGCAACGACAGCGAGCGGCCCTGGGTGCTGGATGAGGACGCGGCCGAGCCGATCGTCCGGGCGGCCGCGGAAGGCGGGGTCAACTTCTACGACACCGCCGATGTCTACTCCGCCGGGGCCAGCGAAACCGTCACCGGGCGGCTGCTCGGCAAGATCTTCAGCCGGGAAGAGGTCGTGGTGGCGACCAAGGTGCACGGCCCCACCATGCCCGGCCAGAACGGCCGCGGCCTGTCCCGCAAGCACATCATGGCGTCGATCGACGCCTCGCTGGCCCGGCTGGACATGGACTACGTGGACCTGTACCAGATCCACCGCTGGGACCCGGGCACGCCGATCGAGGAGACCATGGCCGCGCTGCACGACGTGGTCAAGGCGGGCAAGGCCCGGTACATCGGCGCGAGCAGCATGTTCGCCTGGCAGTTCGCCAAGGCGCAGTACGCCGCGGATGCGCACGGCTGGACCCGGTTCGTGTCCATGCAGGACTACTACAACCTGGTCTACCGCGAGGAAGAGCGGGAGATGATCCCGCAGTGCATCGACCAGGGGGTCGGCCTGATCCCGTGGAGCCCGCTGGCCCGTGGCCTGCTGGCCGGCAACCGGACCCGGGACGGCGGCAAGCACACCACCCGGGCCAACAGCGACGCGTTCGGTGACAGCCTGTACTCGATGACCGAGGACTACGACGTGGCCGACCGCGCGGCCGAGGTCGCGGCGGACCGGGGCGTGCCGCCCGCCCAGGTCGCACTGGCCTGGCTGCTGCACCGCCCCGGGGTGACCGCGCCGATCGTGGGCGCCACCAAGGTCGCGCACATGCGAGGACGCGCTGGCCGCCGAGCAGTTGGAGCTGAGCGCGGACGAGATGCGCCGCCTTGAAGAGCTATACGTCCCGCACCCCATCGCCGGCCACAGCTGAGCCCTGCGGGTGCAGAGTCCATCCTGATCCAGTGCGCGGGGGTGAAATTTGCTGCAGTCCTGACTGGGCGAGCAAAGTTTCACCCACGCCGTGCCTGAGGCTGGCTGATCCAGTCCGGCTGGATGCGGTATCCGCGGTCTTGGGCACCGGCCCCACCCGGCCCCATCCGAGCCAGCTAGCAGCCGGTGGTTGCACGGCGCAATTAGCCTGTCATCAGCTGGTGACCCGGTCAGGGGCTGGTTAGCGTGATCTTGTGCTGGGGACGGGCTGGACCGAGCTGGTCGCGCTGGCGGCCGCGTTTGTGATCGCGGTGGTGGCGACGCCCGCGGGCGTATCGGGCGCGGTGCTGCTGCTGCCATTCCAGGTCGGTGTGCTGGGCACGCCCAGCCCGGCGGTCACTCCGACGAATCTGCTGTACAACGTGGTGGCCACGCCGGGGGCGCTGTACCGGTACTGGCGGCAGGGGCAGACCGGCGGTCGGCTGGCCGTGGTGCTGATCAGCGGGACGCTGCCGGGAGTAGTGGCGGGATCGGTGATCCGGGTCGAGTTGCTGCCCGGTCCCCGGGTGTTCGACCTGGTGGTAGCGGCGGTGCTGATCCCGCTGGGCGGCTGGCTGGCGCTGACCCGGCCAGGCCACCCTGTTGGTGAGCCCGGCCGGGCGGCCCGGCGCGCAATCCCGGCACCGGTCCTGGTCGCGCTGGCGGCCGTGGTCGGCTGTATAGGCGGGATCTACGGGATCGGCGGCGGGTCGGTGCTGGCCCCGGTGCTGATCGGGTCGGGGCGGCGGCCGGCCGAGGTGGCCCCGGCCGCGCTGGCGTCGACGTTTGTCACGTCGGTGGCGGGCGTCATCACATTCACTGTCTTGTCGGCGCACACCCATGGCCCAGTGGCACCGGACTGGCCGACCGGCATCGCGCTCGGGGTGGGCGGCCTGGCAGGCGGGTATCTGGGGGCCCGGGTCCAGTCCCGGCTGCCGGACCTGCTGATCCGCCGGGTGCTGGGGATCCTGGTCCTGGCGATCGGCGCGCGCTACCTGGTGTCCGGCCTGGCCTGACGATCAGGGGGCGGGTGGCGGGTACGGCAGGTTGAGGTCCCGGGCCATCTCGGCCAGGGTGAGCTCGAAAATCGGCTCGGCGTCGTCCAGCGCGAAGTGCAGGTGGCCGAACACCTCCATGCTGACGATCCCGTACAGCCGGACCCAGCAGCGCAGGAACGCGAGCAGCGCGCCCACCGGCAGGTCGGTGCCGAGTCCCTCCTGGTAGCGGGTGAGCTGGTCACGCAGCCCCGGGTCGATCTTCTCGGGCGGCGCCACCGGGAACGGCCGGCGCTGCCACAGCTCCAGGAACAGGGCGAAGAACGTGCCCGCGAACCGCCGGGCGCACTCCTCGGCGAAATCGTCGTTCTCCACGTCCAGGCCGGGCACTGGCGTGCCGAACAGCAGCGCGAACTCCGGACGGTGGTTCAGCGCCCAGTGCCGGAACGCGTGGCACGCGGCGGCCACCTTGGCCGTGATGTCGCCACCCGCGTCACCGGTCGCGTGGATGGCCGCCTCGATCTCGTCGGCCAGTTCGCCGAACATGTCCCCGCACACGTTCAGCAGCAGGTCCTCATGGCTGCCGAAGTACCGGTACAGCGCCGGGGCGGTCATCCCCATGTCCCGGGCGATGGCGCGCAGCGTGACCGCGTCGCGGCCCTGCTCGATCAGGATCTTCCGCGCCGTCTGCTTGATCTCGACGGTCGTCTCGGCGCGGACGCGGTCACGTCGGCTCAGCGTCTCCGGCACGAGTGCGCCTCCTGATCACGGGGCCTGGCTGAGAGCCCGCTGTGATCCGGGTTGCCATCAGGTAAACAGCCTTGACATTAGTAAACGGCAGATGCGAGGTTAACACTATTAGCAGTTTACGGTGTTCACGGTTGTGACTCCTGGTAGCAGTCTAGGCGCTGGAGGGCGCGATGTTCGAGTCATGGGGGCGGCTGGTATACGCGCGGCGACGGCTGGTGCTGGCCCTGGCCGGCCTGGTGGTGGTGGCCGCGGCGGTGTGGGGGACCGGCGTGTTCGGCGCGCTCCAGTCCGGCGGCGGTTTCACCCCGCCGAACAGCCAGAGTCAGCAGGAGAGCGACCTGGCCGCGCGGACGTTCGGCCGCAACACCGCCGACGTGGTGGTGCTCTACACCAGCAAGACGCTGACCGTGCAGGACGCCGCGTTCCGCGACGCGGTCAGCCACACGCTGGCCGCCCTGCCCCAGAGTGAGGTCCCGTCCGCCACCACCTACTGGAACACCAGGTCCGCGCAGTTCGTCGGCGACGGCGGCCACGCTACATATGTAGCTTTGCAGCTGGCGGGCGGGTCCGACTCGGCCCGGCTGGACACCTACGCCAAGATCCAGGACGACCTGGCCGCCCCCGGGCTGACCAGCCAGGTCGGCGGGCAGGTGCCGACCTATTCGGCGATCAACAAGGAAGTCAAGTCGGACATCGGCCGGGCCGAGGCCATCTCGCTGCCGGTGCTGTTCGTCCTGCTGCTGGTGATCTTCGGCAGCCTGGCGGCGGCCAGCCTGCCGCTGGCCATCGGCGGCATCGGCATCCTCGGCTCGTTCGCCGCGCTGCGGCTGCTCACCCTGGTCACCGGGGTGTCCATCTACTCGATCAACATCACCACGATCCTCGGCCTGGGCCTGGCCATCGACTACGGCCTGTTCATGGTCAGCCGGTTCCGCGAGGAACTGCACCGGCAGCCGACGACCGGGGCGCGGTGGCCCGGACGGTGGCCACCGCGGGCCGCACGGTCGCGGTGTCCGGCGTCACCGTCGCGGTGGCGCTGGCCGGGCTGATGCTGTTCCCGGAGACGTTCCTGCGCTCGATGGGCTACGGCGGGGTGGCCACGGTCGTGGTGGACATGGTGGCCGCGCTCACCGTGCTGCCCGCGCTGCTGGCCGTGCTCGGCCCGCGGGTGAACGCGCTGCGGGTGCGCCGGAGCGCGGCCCGGCCGGTCACCGACGAGCAGAGCGGCGCCTGGTACCGGCTGGCCCACAGCGTGATGCGCCGCCCGGCCATCTACGCCGTGGTCATCGTGGTCGCGCTGCTCGCGCTGGCCGCGCCGTTCCGGCACATCGCCTGGGGCGGCACCGACGCCCGGGCGCTGCCCGCGGGCGCCCCGGCCCGGGTGGTGACCGAGGCGCTGAACCAGGACTTCCCCGGCAATCCGGCCAGCCCGATCGAGGTGCTGGCCAAGCTGGACGGCCCGGCCACGGCACCAGCCCAGCAGGCCGCGCTGACCGCGTATCAGCAGCGCCTGGAACACGTTCCGGGTGTCTCGGCTGCGCAGGTGACCGGGCTCCGCGGCGACACAGTCCGCGTCGATCTTCGTTATGAAGCAGATCCTTCCTCGGTAACGGCGCGACAGCTGGTCACGGCGGTGCGCGCCATCCCAGCCCCGGCGGGTAGTCACGTCTACGTGGGCGGCGTGACTGCCGCGCTGGTGGACGAGCTGGCCAGCCTGGGGCACACGCTGCCGTGGATGGCCCTGGTCATCTGCCTGGCCACGTTCGTGCTGCTGTTCCTGGCCTTCGGCTCGGTGGTGCTGCCGGTCAAGGCCATCCTGATGAACGCGCTGTCGCTGTCGGCCACGTTCGGGGTGATCGTCTGGATCTTCCAGGAGGGGCACCTGTCCGGGCTGCTCCGGTTCACCCCGACCGGCACCATCGACCCGGCCATGCCGATCCTGCTGCTGGCCATCGTGTTCGGCCTGTCCATGGACTACGAGGTGTTCCTGCTGTCCCGGATCCGGGAGCGCTACGACGTGACCGGCGACAACACCGCGGCCATCGCCAGCGGGCTGCAGCGCACCGGCGGCCTGATCACCAGCCTGGCGCTGATGCTGGTCATCGTGGTCGGCGCGTTCTCCGCGTCCGGGATCACGTTCATCAAGCTGCTCGGCGTGGGCATGATCGTCGCGCTGATCGTGGACGCCACCATCGTCCGGGTGCTGCTGGTGCCGGCCACCATGCGGCTGCTCGGCCGGGCCAACTGGTGGGCGCCCGGGCCGCTGGGCCGGGTGTACCGGCGGTACGGCATCCGGGAACAGGACGCGCCGCCAGCGGCCGGGGCCGGGGCCGAGCCCACGGCCGAGGCCGAGCCGGTGCGGAGCTGAGCCGGGCCCGGCAGCCCGGCTCAGGGCCGGCCGTCCCCGTTCGCGGACGGCCGGCCCGCCGTGGTCAGCAGTTCGGGTTGCGCATCACTGGCCCGACGAACGCGCCCAGGGTGCCCGGCGCGACCGAGCCGTACTGGGCGTCCTTCCCGAACGCGTTGCCGTTGGGCATGTTGCCGAACTCCCACACGCAGCTGCCGCCGACCGAGGCCTGGGTGAAGTACGGATAGAAGTGCCCCGGGCCCTTGGGTGGCAGCACGCAGCCCGAACCGGTGTTCAGGTTGCAGTTCGTGTTGAACTCGGTCGCGCTGGCGTCGGTCATGAACTGCACGGCCGGGTACTGGTTACCGCCGACCGTGGTCGGCTGTTGTTGCAGGAACGAGGACGGGTACCGGTCCGGCTGGACCGAGTTCGGCCAGTCCGCCCGGTACGGCGTGCCGTCGTAGTCCAGGTCGCCGATCGCGTCGAGGTACACAGCGCAGCCGGTGACCTGGTTCGGCGCGGCCAGGCCGGTATGCCGGTCGCCGAACCGGTAGCACGGCGCGTCATTCGGTTCGAGTCCTGCCTTGGCGGTGTCCTTGCCCGCCTCGTACGGCCCGGCGCAGTGCTTGTAATAGGTGTCGGTGTGGTGCTTGCCCAGCGAGAGGGTGGCGGCGCCGGTCACCTTGGTACACGGCTCGAAGTGGCCGATCTCGTACTCGTCGTTGATCATGTACGGCCCGATGCCCCACGGGATGATGTTCGCCGCCCGGGCGGTGTTGTACTCGGGCTGGAAGTTGAACCGGTGGCCCGCGCAGGTGAACGGGTTGGTGTTCATGAAGCCGTTCTTGCCTGAGGCGATCATGAAGCCGCTCTGCCCGGTAGACCAGTCGGTCTCTTTCACTTCTAGCGCATGACCTCCCGGGATCTTGGCGTTGAACATCTGCACCGTTATCTTGTCGCCCGGGTTCATCCGGAGAGTGTGCCGGTTCGGGCGGAACGAGGCGTTGTTACTGAGCTGCGGGCTGGGCGGCCCGGTTGGCACGCCGTTGGTCTGCACGAACGCGAAGTTGACCGGCTCGGTGCACTGGTTGTTGCACGGGCCGGACCCGTTGCCCTGGCACTCCAGGCTGTCGATGTTCAGCGCCGAGCACCAGTGGCTGTTGTCGCAGCTGATCGCGTCGCTGAACGGCGCGAACCCGGGCGGGTAGAACTGCAACTCGACGAACGCCGCGCCCGCTCCCGGGTAGCTGCCGGCCGGGGCGTTGGCATCCGACTCCGCCTTGCACGGCAGCAGCGGCGCGGAATTCGGGTCGCACACCGTGGTGGAGAACCACGGCGCGATGGTCAGCTCGAACGAGTGCGTGACGTCCTTGCCGGGATGGCGCACGGTCGGCAGCTTGGCCGGCTCGACCGGCAGCCGCTCGTTGAACGTGATGTTGTTGCCGGAGCCGGGCTGGCCGGACAGGAACCGGACCGACGGCTCGTCGTGCCCGATGTAATGGTCGTTGTCCTCGAACCGGCTGACCCCCGGCCCGCGCGGATCGAGGCAGGACAGGCCCTGTTTCACCGACCGCTGGATAGTGCTGACCCCATTGCAGTCGAGCATGCCGATGGCGTGCGGTGCCACCGCGGCCTTTCCTGCTGCTGCCGACTGGGCGGCCATGGATATCCCGGGCATGGCGCCGCCCAGCGCCAGCGCCGTGACGAACCCCGCGACCACCGCCGTGATTGCGGACAGCCGGTTACCCATGAGATGTCGGCGCATAGTGGTGCCCCCTTAGTGATCCCCCACCTGGCGGCCGGTGCCGCGTCCGGTGCGCACTCACCTCAGCGGCCGACCGTGTGCCGGGCCTGCCCCACAGCAATGCCCGGCCCTTCTAATCTGCGCCCGTCCGGCCGGATCGGCAACCGTGTGTGGCCGGCAACTCGCCGGCCCGTGGTCAGCCGGCCCCGTGGTCAGCCAGCACTGACGGCCAGCGTGAGCGGCAGCACCGCGGGCGCGCCGGCCTCACGCAGCAGCTTGGCCGCGACCGTCATCGTCCAGCCGGTCTCGATCCGGTCGTCGATGAGCAGCACCGGGCCGTCCAGGCCGGCCACGGCCGCGCGCACCGGGTCCGGCAGCACCAGCTCACGCCACACCGCCTGGAGGCGCTGCGGGCTGTTGAACTGCCGCGGCCCGGGCCCGTGGCCCGCGTAGCCGAGCGAGCCGAGCAGCGGCAGCCGCCCGATCCCGGCGATCCGCTCGGCCAGGCTGCCGATCAGCCGCGGCCGGCTCCGGCTGGGCAGGCTGGCCACCCCGGCCGGCCGCCGCGGCCACTCCCACGCGGCCAGCACCTGCACCAGCGCCGCGACCAGGTCGTCCGGCACTTCCGCAGCAACCTCTTCTTCCCGAACGCCAGCACCTCGCGTCATCGCCCAGCACGGCGCGCAGCCGTACGCCCCAGCCAAGTCCGGTCAGGCGGCCAAGCGCCCGCCCGGTATCGGCGGCCAGTTCCGGGGCAATCTTGCCGGATACCTCGACGCCCAGGCCGGGCATGCCCGGCGGCCACATCCGGCGCGGGGTGACGTCGAGCCCGGGGCGGAGCAGCCGGGCCTGCGCGGCCGCCGCGCCCGCCTCGGGTACTCGGCCGGCCACGGCTGCCCGGTGCAGTTGTCGCACCGGCCGCACGGCCCGGCCGCCGGGTCGTCCAGCTGCTGCCGGAGGAACTCCATCCGGCACTGGCTGGTGCCCAGGTAGCTGAGCATGGCCTGCTGCTCGCGCTGCCGCTCGGCGGCCACCCGGGTGTAGCGGTCCGCGTCGTAGGCCCACGGCTGGCCGGTCGCGGTCCAGCCGCCGCTGACCCGGTGCACCGCGCCGTCCACGTCCAGCACCTTGAGCATCATCTCCAGCCGGGCCCGGCTGAGGTCGACCTGGGTTTCCAGCGCGCTGGCCGACAGCGGCCGGCCGGCCGCCCCGAGCGCGGCCAGCGTGGACCGGACCACCGGCTCCGGCGGGAAGGCCAGCGAGGCGAAGTAGGCCCAGATATCCCGGTCCTCGTGGCCGGGCAGCAGGATCACCTCGGCCCGCGGCACCGCCCGGCCGGCCCGGCCGATCTGCTGGTAGTACGCGACCGGCGACTGCGGGGCGCCCAGGTGCACCACGAAGCCCAGGTCGGGCTTGTCGAAGCCCATGCCGAGCGCGCTGGTCGCGACCAGCGCCTTGAGCTCGCCGGCCAGCAGCGCCTGCTCGGCGCCGAGCCGGTCGGCCTGCTCGTCCCGGCCGGTGTACGACGCGACCTGGTGGCCCCGGTCGCGGAGGAAGGCCGCCGTCTCCTGGGCCGCGGCGACGGTCAGCGCGTAGATGATCCCGGAGCCGGGCAGGCCGTCCAGCTGGCCATCCAGCCAGCCGAGCCGCTGCTGCGCGGTGGGCAGCCGGACCACGGCCAGCCGCAGGCTGTCCCGGTCCAGCGGCCCGCGCAGCACCAGCACCTCACCGCCGTCCCCGCTGGCCAGCTGCTCGGCCACGTCGCGGGTGACCCGGGCGTTCGCGGTGGCCGTGGTGGCCAGCACCGGCACGCCGGCCGGCAGCCCGGCCAGCAGGGTGCGCAGCCGGCGGTAGTCGGGCCGGAAATCGTGCCCCCAGTCGGAGATGCAGTGCGCCTCGTCCACCACCAGCAGGCCCGCGGTGGCGGCCAGCCGGGGCAGGATGAGGTCGCGGAACCCTGGGTTGTTCAGCCGCTCCGGGCTGACCAGCAGCACGTTGACCGTGCCGGCCGCGATCTCCGCGTAGATCTCGTCCCACTCGGCGACGTTGGCCGAGTTCACCGTGCGGGCGTGCATGCCGGCCCGGGCGGCCGCGTCGATCTGGTTGCGCATCAGCGCGAGCAGCGGGGACACGATGACGGCCGGCCCGGCCCCGCGGGCCCGCAGCAGCGCGGTGGCCACGAAGTAGACCGCGGACTTCCCCCAGCCGGTGCGCTGCACGACCAGCGCCCGGCGGCGGCCCCCGGCCAGCGCCTCGATCGCGGTCCACTGGTCCGCGCGCAGCCGGGCCTGCTCCCCGGCCAGCGCGCGCAGGCAGCGCTCGGCCTCGTCGCGCAGGAGGTCCGCAGTGGTGGCAGCCATGTTCTCCTTGCTATCAGCACCCACCGACATCCCGCCGGGGTGTCTCCGTGGCAGATGGCCCGCTCCGAACTATCCTGCCAGCAGGTGGAAGGGGAATTTTCGGACTATGGAGGAGACCGGCCGTAGCGCAGTTCCGGACATCCACGGGGAGGAAGTGAGCTGCGGTGGATTATGTCAAGGCGCTGTTCAGCGTCAAGGGCCTGGTCATCGTGGTCTACATCTTGATCGGGGTGTTCGTGAACACCGCGTCCCCGCACCTGCCGCACGCCGCGTTCAACCTGGCCGCGCTGCACAGCTGGGTGCAGTACTTCATCTCGATCTTCTTCTGGCCGCTCAGCTTCTGGCACCCCGTATTTACCGTGGGCAAGTGGCCAGCTGGGTCAGCCGGTAAGCCGCCGCGCCGATCGGCGGCGTGGCTAAGCCGCCGAGCCGCCCGGCGATGTAGAGCAGCAGGATCACCGCGCCGATGAGTAGCACGGCCACGCCGCTGTGCCGCCACGCGGTCTTGCGGGCCGCCCCCACCGTGCTTTTCGTGTTATTGAGCTGGCGCATAGAAGCGCGCGCGGCCCCATAGCGGTAGGCCGCAAACCCAGCCAGGACGCCGCACACCAGGAACAACACCACCATTGCTCTAGCTTGCCACCAGCTGGCCCGGTCCGCACCGTGGGATACTCTCGGGAAACATCGGATGTGCGCGGATGTCGGTAGCCAGGGCCTGGGGCAGCAGCGCAGTGGGCGGTTCAGGTACGGAGGCCAGCCGTGGCGCTGACAGACGAGGCGATCGAGAAAATCAAGGCCATGATCGTCTCCGGCACGCTGCGCGCCGGGGACCGGCTGCCGCGGGAAGCGGATCTGGCCGCTGAGCTGGGCCTGTCCCGCAGTTCGCTGCGCGAGGCGGTCAAGGCGCTGTCCCTGGTCAACATCCTGGACGTGCGGCGCGGCGACGGCACCTACGTGACCAGCCTGCAGCCGCCGCTGCTGCTCGAGGCGCTCAGCTTCATCGTGGACTTCCACCGTGACGGCACCGTGCTGGAGTTCCTCCAGGTACGCCGGATCCTGGAGCCGGAGGCCACCGCCATGGCCGCGGAGCGGATCACCCCGGCGGAACTGGACGGCCTGCGCAGCCTGCTGGACAGCCTGGGCGATGACCCCGGGGTGGAGGATCTGGTCGCCAACGACCTGGAATTTCACCGCCGGATCTCGGCCTGCTCCGGGAACACCGTGCTCTGCTCGCTGCTGGATTCGCTGTCCGGGCCGACGTCCCGTGCGCGGGTCTGGCGCGGGCTCACCCAGGCCGGTGCGACCCAGCGGACGCTGGCCGAGCACCGCGCGATCCTGGACGCACTGGCGTCGCACGATCCGGAGGTGGCCCGGTCCTGGTCCACCGTGCACATCGCATCCGTCCAGCAGTGGCTGGCCTCCGTGCTATAGGCGCAGTGCTATAGGCGCGGGCCGTACCATCGGGCCGCGGTCCCGGCCAGTACCGAATCCCGTTCCGCCGGGTTGAGCCCGGCCAGCAGGGTTTCCGCCAGCCCGAGCACGTCGCCATAGCCCGCGGCCAGGGTGCACACCGGCCAGTCTGAGCCGAACATCAGCCGGTCCGGCCCGAAGCAGTCCAGCAGCCGGTTCGCGTACGGGGCGATCTGGGCCGGTGACCAATCCGGGCCCGCCTCGGTGACCAGCCCGGACAGCTTGCAGCTGACGTTGGGCGCGGCGGCCAGCTCGCCGATCAGGGTGGACCACGGCTCGGCCTGGCCGTGCGCGATGTCCGGCTTGGCCCCGTGGTCCAGGACGAAGCGGACATCGCCGAGGTCACGGACGGCCGCGATGGCCGCGGGCAGCTGCCCGGGCCGGACCAGCAGGTCGTACACCAGCCCGGCGTCGCCCACCGCGCGCAGCCCGCGGCGCACGTCCGGCCGGCCGAGCCAGTCCGGGTCGGGCTCGTCCTGGACCAGGTGCCGGACGCCGGCCAGGCGCTCACCGCCGGGCAGCTGGCGTAGGCGGGCCAGTTCGCCGGCGATACCCGGATCGGTCAGGTCGGCCCAGCCGACCACGCCGGCCAGCCGCGGCGTGCGGCCGGCCAGGGCCAGGAACTCCTCGGTCTCCGCGGCCGACGCAAGCACCTGCACCAGCACGCTGGCCGTCACCGAGTGCGCGGCGGCGAGCTGGCTGAACTCCCGGATCCCGAACGGCCTGCGCAACTGCGGCAGCGCGTCCAGCCAGGCGTGCCGCCGGGCGTACGGGTCCCAGAGGTGATGATGCGCGTCAACGATCATGCGAGCCCGCCGCGGCCCGCCAGGCGGCCCCGTCCGGGTAGCTGAACTCCTCGACCGACTCGGGTTTCAGCTCGGCCGACCCGCCCGGAGCGGCCGGTGTCACGTACCGCCCGTGCTCGACCCGGGCCGGCGCGGTGAAGTGCTCGTGCAAGTGGTCGATCCATTCGATCTGGCGGTCCTCGGTCGTGCCGGACAGCGCGACGTAGTCGAACATGGACAGATGCTGGACCATCTCGCACAGCCCCACGCCGCCGGCGTGCGGGCAGACCGGCACCCCGAACTTGGCCGCCAGCAGCAGGTTGGCCACGTTCTCGTTGACCCCGGCCACCCGGCACGCGTCGATCTGCATGACGTCGATGGCCTGGGCCTGCAGTAGCTGCTTGAAGACCACCCGGTTGGCCACGTGCTCGCCGGTGGCCACCCGGACCGGCTGCACGCCGCGGCGTACCTGGGCCGTGCCCAGGATGTCGTCCGGGCTGGTCGGCTCCTCGATCCAGGCGGGCCGGAACGGGGCCAGCGCACGCACCCAGGCGATGGCCTCGGGCACGTCCCAGACCTGGTTCGAGTCCAGCGCGATGTGCACGTCGTCGCCGACCGCGCCCCGGGCGATCGCGCAGCGCCGCAGGTCATCCTCGAGACGCGCGCCAACCTTGAGCTTGACCTGGCCGAAGCCGTCCCGCACCGCCTCGATGCACAGCTCGGCCAGCCGTTCGTCGGAATAGCCCAGCCAGCCGGGAGTGGTGGTGTAGGCCGGGTAGCCGTCGGCCTGCAGCGCCTTTACCCGGGCCTCCCGGCCCGGGGCGGCCCGTTCCAGCAGCCCGGTGGCCTCGTCCGGGGTCAGCACATCGGACAGGTAGCGGAAGTCCACCAGCGAGACGATCTCGGCTACCGGCAGCTCGGCCAGCAGCCGCCACAGCGGCTTGCCCGCGCGCCGGGCGGCCAGGTCCCAGCACGCGTTCAGCACCGCGCCGATGGCCATGTGCACCACGCCGCGCTCCGGGCCGAGCCAGCGCAGCGGGCTGTCCCAGGTCAGCTGATGGCCCAGGCCGCCCAGGTCGGCCAGCGTCTCGTCGAGATCCCGGCCGGCCAGGAACGGCTCGATGGCCCGGATCGCGGCCAGCTGGATGTCGTTGCCCCGGCCGATGGTGAACACGTGCGCGTGACCGGCCAGCCCATCCGGCGCGTCGGTGCGCACGATCAGCGCCGCCGCCGAGTAGTCCGGGCTCGGGTTCATGGCGTCCGAGCCGTCCAGCATCCGGGAGGTCGGGAACCGGACGTCGTGTGTCTCGAAGCCCACGATCGTCGTCATGACGGAGTCTTCCTGCCGCTCATTCGGCCGCGGCCTCGCCGCCGATCAGCCTGGCCAGCACCAGGGCGACCAGGATGACCGCGCCATCGATGGCCTCGATCCAGTAGTTCGGCGCGTTGGCCAGGTCAAGGATGTTCTGCACCAGGCCGAGCAAGATCACACCCGACGCGGCGCCGACCATGTTCCCCCGGCCACCCTGCAGGCTCACCCCGCCGATCACCGCGGCCGCGAAGACCGCGAAGATGATCCCTTCCTGGTAACCCTGCTGGCCGGTGACGGCGGACACCCGGCCCGCTTCCATCAGGCCGCCGACCGCGGCCAGCACGCTGCCGGCCACGTAGACGCCGAGCCGGATCCGGTCCACCTTGATCCCGGCCGCGCGGGCCGCCTCCCGGTTGCCGCCAACCGCGTAGATGGCCCGGCCCACCCGGTGGTAGCGCAGGAACAGGCCGGTGGCCACGAAGATGATCACGGTGACGATGAGTGAGACCGGCACCTTGCCGACGTAGGCCGCCCCCAGGTAGGTGAACGCGGACGGCAGGTTGAACAGGGTGTTGCCCTTCACGATGCCTTCCTGCAGGCCGGCCAGCACGATCGTCATGCCCAGCGTGACGATGAACCCGTTCAGCCGGCCCCGGACGATCAGCAGGCCGTTCACCAGGCCGACCGCCGCGCCGACGGCCAGCACGATGAGGATGCCGAGGAACGGGTTCAGCTTGCTGCCGGAGCCGAACGCGGACACTGGGACGATCAGCCAGGCGGCCACCATCGGGGCCAGCCCGTAGGTGCCTTCCAGTGACAGGTCCATGCCGCCGATGAGCAGGATGAGGCTCTCCCCGACGACGACCACGCCGAGCGCGGAGATCTGCTGCCCGATCCCGGAGATGTTCGACACGGTGAGGAACGCGCTGTTCACGAACGCGCCGATGATGATGAGCACGGCCAGCACGGGCAGCAGGGCCGCCTCGCGGATGAGCGAGATGGCCATCGCGCTGCGGCTGCGCCCCTGCAGCGCGGCTTCCACCGCGGCCCGGCCGCCGTCGGCGACCGTGGTCCCGGTGGCGTCCGGGGTCTCACTCATGGGGTGTCTCCCTTGGCCTCGCGCAGGATCCCCTCGCTGGCCGCGATCAGGGCCTCCCGGTCGAACGGCGGCGCGGCGAACTCGGTGAACCGCTCGCCGCGCAGCAGCACGATCACCCGGTCGCAGATGACCAGGTCGTCGAGTTCGTCGGTGGCCAGCAGCAGACCGGCCCCGGTGCGCTCGGTCACCGCGGCCAGTTCGGCCAGCAGCAGGGCCTTGGAGGCCACATCCACCCCACGGGTTGGGGTGATGGCCACGATCAGCCGCGGCTTACGTGCCAGCGCCCGGGCCACGGTGACCTTCTGCTGATTGCCGCCGGACAGCTCGGCCACCGGCTGGCCGAGCCCGGCCGAGACGATGGACAGCCCGCGGGCGAACGGCGCCGCCGCGGCGGCCCGTGCGCGCGGCCGGACGAAGCCCAGCATGGTGGCCAGCCAGTCGGTGATGGTCATGGTGGTGTTCTCGGCCACGCCCAGCGGCGCCACGAACCCGTCCCGCTGGCGGTCCTCAGGGATGTACCCGACGCCGAGCCGCAGGGCCAGGTCGCGGCGGCCCGGGACGAGCCGCTCGCCGTCCACCAGCACCTGGCCCGCGGTGTACGGCTCGGCCCCGGCCGCGATCCGGGCCAGCGAGCTGACCCCGGCACTGAGCAGCCCGGTCAGCCCGACCCGCTCGCCCGGCCGCACCTCCAGCGACACCGAGCTGACCCGCCCGCCGGGCAGCTCGGCCGACACGTTGTCCACCACCAGGCACGGCGCGGTCCGCCCCGGCGCTGTTCCATTTCCCGTCGCGGTGCGTGTGCCCCTGGCGGTGCCGATCAGGGCGCTCTTTCCGGTCCCGCCGCCGGTCCCGGTAGTGTTCCGCGTCCCGACATGAGTCCCGGTCCCGGGATCGGCGCCGGTCATGGCCGTGACCAGGTCATCCTTGGTCAGCTCGGCGACCGGGCTGGTGAGCACCAGCTCGCCGTCCCGCAAGACCGCGACGTCCTGGCAGATCTCGAAGACCTCCTCGAGATGGTGCGAGATGTACAGGACCGCGACCCCGCTCGCGGCGAGCTGCCGGACCCGGGCGAACAGCCGCTCGATCGCGCCGCGCTCCAGTGCCGCGGTCGGCTCGTCGAGCAGCAGGCACCGGGTGCCGCCCGCGAGCGCCCGGGCGATCTCGACGATCTGCCGCTGTTCCACGGTCAGGTCGGCGCACGGCAGCCGGACGTCGATGGCGAAGCCCCATTCCGCCATGACCTGTGCGGCCTGCGCGCGCATTCCGCGCCAGTCCACCCGCCCGGCCCGCAGCGGCTGGTGGCCGAGGAACACGTTCTCGGCCACAGTCAGTTCCGGCACCACCATCGAGTGCTGGAACACGGTGGCGATCCGGCGCCGCCAGGCCCCGGTGTCACCGTGCGCCGGGGCGGGCTGCCCGTCGAAGCGCACCGCGCCGCTGTCCGCTGGGTAGATGCCGCTCAGGATGGATACCAGGGTGGACTTGCCCGCGCCGTTCCGGCCGACCAGGCCGAGGCAGCGGCCCGGCCACAGGGTCAGGTCCACCCCGCGCAGTGCCTGGGTGCTGCCGAACTGCTTGTAGATGCCTGCTGCCTCGGCGGCTGGTGCGGCCGCCGGGGCAGCAGGCATGGCCGCCTCGGTCATCCAGCCGACGCGGAGGCGCTGCACACCCCGCCGTGCGCGGCGCCGTACACGTTGCCCCACAGCTGCGCGTCGGTGACCGGGGTGGTGTTCACCGTGCCGGGCAGCCCGTCTACCGGCTTGACCGACAGGCTGGTCGCGGTCTTGGTCACGAACGGCGCGACGATCGGGTCACCGAGGTTCGTGTCGCCCTGGTAGGTCAGGGTCTGCAAGGCCGGCGCGCCGCCACCGGCCTGGCCGGGCTTGAGCGTGACGCCGTGCGCGGCGTCCACCGCGTACTTGAGCGCCCAGTAGGCGTACAAATTGGCCGGCTGGGACTGCGACGCGCTGGTGATCCCCTTGGAGATGTCACACATTTCGAACGGGACCCCGTCGTCGCTGACCACCAGCACCTTGCCGGTCAGTCCCTTGTTCTTCAGCAGCGGGACGATCCCGGTGTCCGGGCTGCTCCACTGCGAGTAGATGGCCTTGAGTTTGCTGCCGTAGGCGTTCACCGCGTTCTGCGCGTCGGTGACCGCGGTCGCGTCGGTCCACACCGTGGGGTCCTTGAGGATCTTGACCCCGGGATCGTTGGCGGCCATGCAGGCGTTGAACGCGTTGGTCCGGTCCGCGCCGTTCGACGAGGTCAGGTCGCCTTCCAGGTCGAGCACGTAACCGGATTTGACCTTGGCGCTGATGTAGGCGCAGGCGTCAAGACCGTAGAGCAGGTTGGACGCCCGTACGACCATGTACACCTTGCCCACGCCGACGATGGTGTCCACCGAGATCAGCTTGACGTGGTGGCTGGCCGCATAGGAAATGGCCGGGCCGAGACTGGTCGCGGTCTCCGGGTTGACGATGATGGCCTGCGCGCCCTCGTTGACGAGTTCCTGGATCTGCTGGTTCTGCAGGCTGGCGCTGGCCGCGGACAGCAGCGGGCCGAGCAGCTTGATGCGCAGCTGCTTGGCGTACTGGGTCTCGTAGTTGATGTAGGCGGCCCAGAACGCGGTGTTGTTGTAAGTGAGATCCACGCCGATCTTCACCGGGCCGGAGCTGGCTGGGGTCGAACTGTTCCCGCCGCCTCCCGCGCCGCTGGAGCCGCAGCCGGCTAGCAATACTGCGACCGCGATCGCGGCCGAGGCGGACACGCTGAAACGCCTGCGAAGTACCATCGGTCCTCCTGTGTCCACTCCCTCGGGCCTGCGGCGCGCGCCGTCGCGTGCCGTCCGTTGCTGGGCACCGCCGGTCGTGTGCCTGGAAAATAGATCCGATGTATCCGGCATGTCAACGGTCATCAGGACCGGGGGCGCACACCGTCACCGAACCGAGATATCGGGAAGAAACCGCAGATACCCAGCGACCGGGGTGCCTGCCCGGGGCAGAGCGTGGTCAGGTAGTGATCGGATCTCTGCCGCCGGTTGGCCAGCGGAACCGCGGACCTCAGCCAGCCGCCGCCAGCGCCCGATGGCGCGACTGCTCGCGCTGTGCCAAGGTATCTGCAGGAGGGGGGACGTGTCCGGATACGCCATACTGGCCAGGACACTAGAGGTATAGCTCACGACATGTCTGGCGTATAGCCTTTGACCTGCCCGGTCACTCGCTATGCTGCCACGTGACCGGACCTGACGGCAGCCCCCCGCCCTGCAGTCGCGTGGTTTGCCGCCGCGCGCACCAGGTCAATGGTGCGCATGGCCCGAGGAGGTCGCTGATGATCGGCACCGGTTTAATGCGTGCGCCGGGAGGGCGCCGGCCAATGTGGCCTGTCGCTATTGCCGGGCTGGTGGTCAGCCAGGTCCTGCTCTGCGCTCCCGCTTTCGCCGGAGCGGCCCGTACCTCTGATGCCATCATCGGCACCCGGAACCTGGTCAATTGCGGCGGTGGGATCCAGGCGGTCAATGTCACCCTGCCCGCCGGATTCAGCCCGCTGACCGCGACCCAGGCCGAGCTGATCGCCAACGGGCTGCCGGCCCGGCCGTCCGGCCGGGTTGAGCTGGCCACCTGGAAGCGGTTTGTGACCGGCCAGGTGCACGCGGCCCCGTCCAGCTGCGCGCTGACCAAGGTCGCACCGACCACAGCTTCGCTGTCCATTATTGGCGACGTCAGCATCATTGGCGATGCCAGCATTATCGGTGACGCCAGCATGGTCCAGGCGGACAGTATTATTGGCGATTCCACCAACATCGGCGTAGCCAGCATCAATAACGACAGCATCATCGGGGACACGAGCATTATCGGCGACACCACGCCGGATTCCATTATTGGTGATTCCACCAATGCCGGTGCGTCCCCGCTGGCCTCGTCCGTCCAGGCCGCGGCCAGCACGGCGAAGAACCGGTTCCTCGACACGTTCGGCACCTGGCGGGTGCGCCGGGCGTTCCGGCCCACCGCGACCGGCTCGACCGGGCTGGCGGTGGCCGGGCTGGCTCTCGGCACCGGTTCGTCGGCGGCGGCGCCCAAGGTCGAGGCGGGCTCGGCGGCCCGCGGCCCGGCCGTGGCCGGCCGGTACCACTACTACCTGTGGTGGCGGGTGTATCCGCAGCAGGCGATGCGGCAGGGGATCAGCCTCAACGTGGCCCCGGGCGACACCGTCTACGCCCACGTCCGGCTGGGGCACGGCCAGGCGCTGATCACGGTCCGGGACGAGTCCACCGGCACGGGCGGCGCGTTCCTGGTCCGGCTGGCCAAACTGGCCGGCTGAGCCGCCCTTCCAGCAACGTGATCATGAAGTTAGTGCGAATCTAGTAGCACCAAAGTCATGATCACCAGCCAGCGATCACGCGGGCGCGGCATGGAGCGGGGCTGGCCGTCGGCCGGGGCGGGGTAGGCAGCCGGCCGGGGCGGCTGCGAGCATGGCTGGGTGGACGCTGCGTGGACGCCGATCCAGACGCTGAAAGCCTGCCTGAACGGCAGGCGGACCCGGGCCGAGCATCCGGCCGTGCCGGTGACCCCGGCCGAGCTGGCCACCGCGGCCGCGGCGGCCGTGGCCGCCGGGGCGGAAGCGGTGCACCTGCACGCCCGCGGGCCGGCTGGGGCCGAGTCGGTGCACGCGGCCGATGTCGCCGCGGCGGTGGCGGCGGTGCGGCAGGCCTGCCCGGACACGCCGGTCGGGGTGTCCACCGGGCTGTGGATCACCGGCGGCGACCCGGCCGCGCGGCAGGCCGGGGTGGCGGGCTGGGTCGGTCTGGCCGCCGCGGAACGGCCCGACTTCGCCTCGGTCAACGTGTCCGAGGCGGGCTGGGCGGAGGTCGCGCACACCCTGGCCGCCACCGGGATCGGGGTCGAGGCCGGGGTCTGGTCCGTGCGCGATGCGCGTGAGCTGGCGGGCACCCCAGATCTGCCGCAACTGCTGCGGGTGATGGTGGAAGTGCCCGCGTCGCCCCCGGTCAACGCCGTCGCGGCCGGCCAGGAGATCGTGCGCGCCGTGCGGGAGTCCGCGCGGCGCGACGACTGTCTGCTGCTGCACGGCGCGGACGACGGCTGCTGGCCGCTGATCGAACTGGCCGGGAAACTCGGCCTGCCCACCCGCGTCGGCCTGGAGGACACCCTCACCGGCCCGGCTGGTGAGCCCGTCACCAGCAACGCCGACCTGGTCCGCCTGGCCCTGGCCATCCTCCAGCCAGCCGGTCATCCCCGGTAGCCACGCGATTCTGGCGCCCTTAGCTGCGGGTGCTGCAGGCGGGGCAGAGGCCGAAGAGTTCGACGGTGTGGTCGACGGCGGTGAAGCCGGCCTCGGCCGCGACCTGCTCGGCCCAGCGCTCCACCGCGCGGCCCTCGACCTCGACGCTGGTTCCGCAGGACCGGCAGATCAGGTGGTGGTGATGCGCGTCGGTCTCGCAGCGGCGGTACAGGGTCTCGCCGCCGCCGTCCCGGATCGTGTCGACCCGGCCGTCCTCGCTCAGCACCTGGAGATGCCGGTACACGGTGGTCAGCCCGATGTGCTCGCCGCGCTGCCGCAGCTCGGCGTGGATCTGCTGCGCGCTGCAGAACCCGGGCAGCCCGCTGAGCACGGCGGACAGCGCCTCGGCCTGCCGGGTACCGCGGACCCGGGTGCCGCCCTGCGTGCGCTTAGCGGGGACCGTCATCACACCCGCACACTAGCAGCCGGTGCACCGGTTCCCGACGGCCCCGGAAGGGCGCTGGCCGGGACTGACCTGCGGCGGCGGAGGGCGGCCCAGCCCCGGCCGACCGCGTAGCACACCGCGCCCAGCGTGCCGACGAAGAAGCCGACCGGCCAGTTGGTCTGGTACGCGGCCGCGATCGACAGCCACACCACGATGAGGGCGATGAGCACCGACAGGAGCATGGCCGGGAGCGGGCGGCTGGTCACTGAGCGGGCCGCGGCCGGGGGGCCGATCATCAGGCTGAAGATGAGCAGTGCACCGGTCACCGGCAGCGTCATGCTGGTGGCCAGAGCCAGCACGATCAGGAATACCAGTTCCATCCGGCCGGCCCGGACCCCGCGGGCCTCGGCCAGCTCGGGCATGAGCGAAGACAGCAGCAGCGGGCGGAACAGGAGCAGGGTGGCCACGACGCAGAGGCCGCCCAGGATGGCGACCGGGGCTATCTCGGTCGCGCTGACCCCGAGCACCTCGCCGAACAGCAGCGAGTAGATCTCCGGCGCGTACTCGCTGCTGAAGCTGAGGAACAGCGAGCCCAGACCGAGCATCACCACCAGGACCAGCGCGGTCGCGACGTTGCGGCGGCCACGGCGGCCGAGCCAGCTGATGCCGAGCGCGCCGGCCAGCGAGGCCACCGCCAGCCCGGTCAGCGTGCTGACGCCGAGCAGGCTGGCCGCGGCCGCCCCGGTGAACGCGCCCTGCGGGACCGCGTCGGCGACGAAAGCGGCGCCGCGCAGCACCACGAAGAAGCCGATCACCCCGGCGACCACGGCGACGATGCTGGCCACTTCCCAGGTGCTGGCCATGAACCCGGAGAACATCAGTCCGGCACCCGCCTGACCGGCCGGGGGCTGAGCAGGTAGAACACCAGGATCAGCGTGACCACGAAGAAGCTGACCGGCCAGCCGTGCCGGCCCGGCGGCCAGTAGTAGCTGTCGTAGGCCAGCAGCACGCCGAGCCAGGTGGCGGCCAGCCCGATCAGCGCGGCCCAGGCCATGGCCAGCCCGGGCCGGCTGGTCAGCCGCAGCCCGGTCGCGGCGGGCCCGATGAGCAGCGCGGTGCTCAGGATCGCGCCGATGGTGAGCGCCGACAGGGAGACCGTGAGCGCGATGGCGATCAGGCACGCCGCGCCGACCAGCCGGACGCTGATGCCGCGCGCCGCGGCCAGTTCGGCGGCGGCCGAGCTGAGCAGCAGCGGCCGGTACAGCACCAGCACGATGCCCAGCGCGGGCAGGCTGAACAGCACGATCACCGGGATGAGCGAGCTGGAAATGGTGAACAGCGAGCCGAACAGGATGGTGATCGTGGCGCCGGTAGTGCTGGTGTGCGTGGTGTCGAAATACAGGAACAGCGCGCCCAGGCCCAGGCCGGCGCCGCGGACGATCCCGGTGGCCAGGTCCCGGCCGCGCGGCCGCTGCACCCCGATCATGTCCATCACCCCGGCGGCCAGCACGCCCACGCCCGCGAAACCCCACAGCGGGCTGACCCCGGCCAGGAACGACGCCGAGCCGCCGGCCACGCTGATGTCGGCCAGCGCGTGGCCGGCGTACGACTGGCCGCGCAGCACCGCGAACGATCCGACGATGCCGGACACCACGGCCACGATCCCGCCCGCGACCAGGGCCGACCGCACCGGTGCGTTGCCGAAGAAGCCAGGTTCGACGATCAGGTGCAGCAGGTGGGTCACGGCCAGGCGCTCTCGGCCAGGTGCGGGTCCGGCTGCGGCTCGTCCTCGCACGGCCCGGCGAGCCCGTCCGCGGACGGGGGCGGCACCCGGGTCCCGCCGCCGCGCCCGGCCACGACCAGGATCCGGTCGTGCACCCGGATCACGTCCACGTGCTGGCCGTACAGGTCGCTGAGCACGTCGGTGCGGACCACCTCGTCCGTGGTCCCGGTCGCGGCCCGGCCCCCGGCCAGGTAGACGATCCGGTCCATGAACGGCAGCAGCGGGTTCATGTCGTGCGCCGAGATCAGCACCGCGACGTCCTGCTCCTTAGTCACCTTCCCGAGCAGGCTGACCACGTCCTGCTCGCTGGCGATGTCCAGGTTGGCCAGCGGCTCGTCGAGCAGCAGCAGCCGGGGCCGGCTGATCAGCGCGTGTGCGATCAGCACCCGCTGCTGCTCGCCGCCGGACAGGTTGCCGACCCGGGAGTCGGCGAACCGCTCCGCGCCGACCGCGGCCAGCATCTCGTCCACCAGCCGGCGCCGCCGGGCCGAGGGCAGCGGCAGGCCGAGCCGCTGCCCGTCCAGGCCCAGCCCGACCAGGTCGCGGGCGCGCATCGGCATGTCTGGGTCGAGCGCTATCTTCTGCGGCACGTAGCCGACCAGCCCGGCCCGCCGGGTCCGGGTCTGGCCCGCCACCCGCACCGTGCCGCTGGCCGGCGGCTGCAGCCCGAGGATCACCTTGAGCAGCGTGGTCTTGCCTGCCCCGTTGGCGCCGATCAGGCCGGTGAACTCGCCCTCGCGCATGGTGAAGCTGACGTTGCGCAGGATCTGCCGGCCACCCAGCCGGACGTTGAGGTCCTCGATGCTGAGCACCTCGGCCGGGTCGGCCGCGGGCGGCTGGCCGGTCATGACCCGAGCTTCTGGGTGGACACCTTGCCGGCCACCGCCCGCTGCAGCGCGTGCACCTCGGCCAGCATCCAGGACTGGTAGGTGTAGCCGGTCGGCATGGTCTCGTACACGCCGACCACCGGAATCCCGTACTTGTGCGCGCTGGCCAGGAACGAGGCGGTCAGTGCGTCGGTCACCTGCTGGTTGTACAGGAACACCTTGACCTTGTGCTGGGCGAACAAGTTGTCTTCCAGGGCCACGTACTGCGGGGACAGGTCCACCCCGTTCATCACGTCGGCCTGGAAGCCGAATGGGGTCAGGATCCGGGCGCCTGCCGCCTGCAGCATGTAGTCGCCGACCGGCTCGGTCACCGCCACCGGCGTGCCCGGGTAAGCCGCCTTGAACTTGGCCAGCGCCTGGTACCAGGGCTGCAGCGACTGGCCGAACGCAGCCGCCCGGGCCCGGAAGTACGCCGCGTGTGACGGCTGGATGATGGCCAGGTCATTGGCTACCGCCTTGGCCACCGCGGGCATCGTGGACGGCTTGTACCACAGGTGCGGGTTGGGCGTGCTGTCCGGCAGGCCGAGCAGGCTCTGCACGTCGATCACCTTGCGGTGCGGGTTCGGCGCCGCGGCTTCGATCTTGTTCATGTAGCTGTCGTAGCCGATGCCGTTCTGCACCACCAGGCTGGCCTGGCTAACCTCCTGGGCCACGCTCGCGCTGGCCTCGAACGCGTGCGGATCGGTGTTCGGGTTGCTCTCGATCGCGGTCACGTGCACGTACTTGCCGCCGACCTGGCTGATCACGTTGGCGTACTCGTTCTCCGCCCCGACGGCCACGATCGCGGCGCTGGAATCGGCCGCGGCGGTCGAGCCCGGGCCCGACGAGCAGCCCGCCGCCAGCACCGCGGCGGCCAGGCCGGCGCTGACCAGCGCCGCGGTGGCGAGGCGGCGGGACGCACGTGCGGCAGGCATGCGTACAGACATGAGTGGCTTCGTCTCCAGGGTCGGGTCGCGCGGGGGAGAGGCGCAGCACCAGCTTGTTGAAAACGATAACCGTTATGAGTTCCGCTTGCAACTCGGTTGCGGGTAGGCGGGTGGGCCGTGCAGCCGGCCGCCCAGGCGAAGATGGGCACATGGCCGATCGACTGAAGAACGCCGCCAGCCCGTACCTGCTACAGCACGCGGACAACCCGGTGGACTGGTGGCCGTGGAGCGATGAGGCATTCGCCGAGGCCCGGGCGCGCGACGTCCCGGTGCTGCTCTCGGTGGGGTACTCGGCCTGCCACTGGTGCCACGTGATGGCGCACGAGTCGTTCGAGGACCCGGACACCGCCGCGCTGATGAACGGCAACCTGGTGTCGATCAAGGTCGACCGGGAGGAACGGCCGGACGTGGACGCGGTCTACATGACCGCGACCCAGGCCATGACGGGCCAGGGCGGCTGGCCGATGACCGTGTTCCTCACCCCGGACCGTGAGCCGTTCTTCTGCGGCACCTATTTCCCACGGGACTACTTCCAGCGCCTGGTGGCCGGCGTGGCCAAGGCCTGGCACGAGGACCGGGACAACGTGACCAGCCAGGCCCGCGGCATCGCCGAGGCGCTGGCCGAGCGGGCCACGCCGCTGCGCGGCATCGGCGGCGCGCCGGGCCAGGAGGCCCTGGCCAGCCTGACCGACCAGGCGGTGCGCACCCTGGCCGGGGACTACGACGCGGCCCAGGGCGGCTTTGGCGGCGCGCCCAAGTTCCCGCCGTCCATGGTGCTGGAGTTCCTCCTACGGCACTACGAGCGGGGCGGGCCGGGCGCCGCGCAGGCACTGGCCATGACCGAGGGCACCACCGGGGCGATGGCCCGCGGCGGCATCTACGACCAGCTGGCCGGCGGCTTCGCCCGCTACTCGACCGACGACGGCTGGGTGGTGCCGCACTTCGAGAAGATGCTGTACGACAACGCGCTGCTGGCCCGGGTGTACACCCACCTGTGGCGGCGCACCGGGTCGGCGCTGGCCCGCCGGGTCGCCACCGAGACCTGCCAGTGGATGCTCAACGAACTGCGCACCCGGACGGCGGGCTGGCCGCCGCGCTGGACGCGGACAGCGACGGCGCCGAAGGCCTCTTCTATGCCTGGACGCCGGCCGAGCTGACCGACGCACTGGGCGCCGGCGACGGCGAGTGGGCGGCACTGGCGTTCAGTGTGACGGGTTCTGGCACGTTCGAGCACGGGCGCTCGGTGCTGCAGCGGCGCACCGACCCCAGCGATGAGGAGCGGTTCGCCCGGGTGCGCGAGGTGCTGCTGGGCCGGCGCGGGGAGCGAGTACGGCCGGGGCGGGACGACAAGGTGGTCGCGGCGTGGAACGGGCTGGCCATCGCCGCGCTGGCCGAGGCCGGGCTGCTGCTCGGCGAGCCAGAATTCGTGGCCGCCGCCCAGGGGGTGGCGGCGCTGCTGGAGCGGGTGCACCTGGCCGCCGGGCGGCTGGCCCGGACCTCGCGCGAGGGGGTGGCCGGGCCGAGCGCCGGGGTGCTGGACGACTACGCGTGCGTGGCGGATGGGTTCCTCGTGCTGTCCGGGGTGACCGGCGAGGCCCGCTGGGTGGAGCTGGCCGGCCAGTTGCTGGACACCGCGCTGGACCGGTTCGGCGACGGGTCCGGCGGTTTCTACGACACCGCCGACGACGGTGAGACGCTGGTCTACCGGCCCGCCGACCCGGCCGACGGGCCCACCCCGTCCGGGGCCTTCGCCGCCGCCGGGGCGCTGCTCAGCTACGCCGCGCTGACCGGCTCGGACCGGCATCGCGAGGCCGCGGTGGCCGCGCTCGGCGTGCTCGGGCCGATCGCGGAGCGGTTCCCGCGCGCGGCGGGCTGGGGGCTGGCCGTGGCCGAGGCGCTGCTGTCCGGGCCGGCCGAGATCGCCGTGGTCGGGCCGCCCGGCGCGGCCGGGACCGCCGAGCTGCACCGGACCGCGCTGCATGCGGCGCCACCAGGTGCGGTCATCGCGCTGGGCGATGGGTCCGCGCCGGCCAGCGCCCCGGTCGGCGGCCCGGGCGGCCCGGCCGGCGAGGCGGGCGACATCGAGCTGCTGGCCGGGCGGGGGCTGGTCAACGGCGGGCCGGCCGCCTACGTCTGCCGCAACTTCACCTGCCTGGCCCCGGTCACCGGCCCGGACGCGCTGCGCGCCGCGCTGGAGGGCGCCGTGGACCGGAACGCCGGGTAAATTTTCAGCGCTAATTTCCTGCTGGGCTGGCAATGGATCCGCGCTGACCAGCGTGCTGCGCTGGGCCGCTGGCGCCCGGCCCGGCCCGGGCCGGTGGGCCTGGTGTGTGCCGCGCACGTGGGGTATAGAGGAATCCGTGACCTCTCTGCCCGTGCTCGCGCGCGCCTGCGCCCGGCACGCCGTGGCCCGGCCCGCCGGGCCCGCGGCGCTGGCGGCGCTGGCCCTGCTCGGCGTCACGGCCGCGGCTGGGCTGCCCGCCGCGGAAGCGGCCAGCCAGCAGGCGGCGGGCGGGCACGTGGTCGGCGTCCCGGCGGCCAGCGGCGTGCTGGTACCCGCGGTACCGGACGGCAGCCTGCTGCAGCGCGCCGGCGCGGCGCCCAGCGTGGCGGTGACCGCGGCCGCGCGGCAGTCGGACGTTGCCCCGGTCGGCAAGCTGATGCGGGTGGACATCC
>CAVVGF010000003.1:0-17579 GCA_963747705.1 uncultured Actinomycetes bacterium
CGGTCGGCGAATTGCCGGCGGAGTAGATGCGCGACGTGAATAGCTAAGGCGGTCTTGCCCAGTCCGGGCATCCCATCGATGGCGCAGCTCAGTACCCCACCGCGAGTCGCGGCGGTCGCCACGGCGCCGGTGATGAACTCCACTTCTCCGGCCCGGCCGGTGAACACCACGGTGTCCGGCGGCAGCGAGTAGCGCACCGGCGCGGTTGCCCGCGACTCGTTTCCTACCTGCCCGGTCTGCATAACGACAGCCCACTTCCCTATGGACCAATGCATCGCGGACGTGTGTCCAGGATAGACCGAGCGTTACCGACCGGAAGCAAAATGACAGAACCCGGCGCGTGGTTTCACACACCGATCCGCAGGCCTGCGCTCACCTATCGTGAGTGGCCACAGGAAACGGCTCGCGACCAGGTCAGTGGGCCTGCTCGTACTCCACGACCACCGAGGCCGGGATCCGGCCGCGTTCGCTGATCTGGTATCCCTGCTCCTTGGCCCAGGACCGGATCTCCGCGGTATGCGCCCGGTCCGCCGCCCGCCGCCCGGGCCGCCGCGCAGTGCCGCCGGTCTTGCGCCGGGCATGCTCAATGAACGGCGTCAGTTTGCTGCGGAGTTCCTTAGCATCGGCCGCGCACACGTCAATCTCGTACGCGGAGTTGCCAACCCCGAACGAGATCGTCTCGACTGCCTCGACATCGCCGCCATGAAGGTCGCACAGCAGCAGAACGCTGACTTGTTGAGCCATCTTGACCCCCTCCCTCTTTGGTTGCGCAGCATACCAGGCAAGCCGCTTGGTTTCATTTACCAAAGACACGCTCTCACCCCCCGCATCGGCACGATCACCCAATTCGGCCACCATGTCTCACAGGCGGCCGCATAGCCACGAGAATTCTGTATACATTATACGCATATTGTGTGTTTTTTGCTAAGGCAATTCCGCACGAAGGGACGACCGTGATCCGCCATTCCACCGCCGTCGGCTGATCCGTTGGCCCGGCGGCAGATCCAGTTGCGCGCGCGGGACAGGTGACTGCGCGGCGGCCGGCGTTTATCCTGCGCCCATGCCAGCACAGTCGACGCATCGTGTGGTGGTGGTAGGCGCGGGGTTCGGCGGGATCGGCATGGCCGCCGCGCTGCAGCAGGCGGGCCTGGACGACTTCCTGCTGGTGGACCGGGCCGACGGCCTCGGCGGGACCTGGCGTGACAACACCTACCCCGGCCTGAGCTGCGATATCCCGTCCAACCTGTACTCGTATTCGGGGCGGCCGGGACGCTGGAGCCGCCGCTTCCCGCCGGGCCAGGAGATCCTCGGCTACCTGCGCGAGCGGTGCGCGGAACGTGGGCTCAGCCCGGCATTTCCGGTTCGGCGCCGGGGTGGCGGCCGCCGAGTTCGACGAGCGGCGGGCGCGCTGGCAGCTCACCCTGGAGGACGGCGGCACGCTGCAGGCCCACGCGGTCGTGTCGGCCGTTGGGCAGCTCGGCCGGCCCCGGCTGCCGGACATCCCAGGCCGGGATAGTTTCGGCGGCCCGTCCTGGCACTCGGCCCGCTGGGACCACGGCGTGGACCTGGCCGGCCAGCGGGTGGCCGTGCTGGGCACCGGGGCGAGCGCCATCCAGTTCGTGCCGGAGATCGCCAAGACCGCCGGGCACGTCAACGTGTTCCAGCGCAACGCGCCGTACATCCTGCCCAAGTCGGACCGCGCCTACCAGCCCGGCGAACTGGCCCTGTACGACCGGCTCCCGGTGCTGCGCAAGGCCGACCGGCTGCGCATCTTCCTCTACGGCGAGCTGCTCACCAGCGGGTTCGTGATCTCCCCCCGGCTGCAGGCCGCCCCGATGGCGATGTGGCGCCGCCAGCTCCGCGCGATCAGCGACCCGGAGCTGCGGGCCAAGTGCATCCCGGACTACCGGCTGGGCTGCAAGCGGGTGCTGTTCTCCGACGACTGGTACCCGACGCTGACCCGGCCCAACGTCGAGCTGGTCACCGACCCAATCGAGCGCATCGCACCCGGCGGGGTGGTCACCGCGGGCGGCGCCACCCGCCCAGCCGACGTGCTGGTCTACGGCACCGGGTTCCACTCCCACGACTTCCTGGCACCGATGGCGGTCACCGGCCGGGCGGCCGCGAGCTGCAGGCCGAATGGCACGACGGCGCCGAGGCGTACCTTGGCATCACGGTGTCCGGGTTCCCGAACTTCTTCATGCTGTATGGGCCGAACACCAACCTCGGCGGCAACTCGATCATCTACATGCTGGAAGGCCAGATCCAGTACGTGCTCGGCGCCCTGCGGGCGCTTGACTCGGCCGGGCTCGACTGGCTGGACGTACGGCCCGAGGTGCAGCGGGCGTTCAATAAATGGGTGGTGCGGGCCAGCCGGACCTCGGTGTGGCAGAGCGGATGCCAGAGCTGGTACACCATGCCTCGGGGCGCAACACCAGTAACTGGCCGGACCAGACGTACCGGTACCGGCGCCGCGTCCGGCACTTCGACCTGGCCTGCTACCGGGTCATGCCGAAGCGCGCGGCCGGATGAGCGCGCGGCTGCCGCCCGCCGTCGCCCGGCTGGCCATGCGCCAGCTCGGCCGGCGGGTGCTCGACCCGGAGCTGCCCTGGGCGGTGCAGCGACAGCGGCTGGACCAGGCCATGCGGACCTCGCTGCTGCCGCGCGGCACGGCGGTGCGGCGGACGATCGTCGGCGGCGTGCCCGCCGAGGTGGTGACCGCGCCGCAGGCCGGCCCGGAGCGGACCGTGCTGCACTTCCACGGCGGCGGCTACTGCGTGGGCTCGGCGCTCATGGCCCGCGGCTGGGCCGCTCGGCTCAGCGCGCGGGCAGGCTGCCAGGTCATCCTCCCCGAGTACCGGCTGGCCCCCGGGCATCGCTATCCCGCCGCGCTCGCAAGATGCCCACCAGGTACTTAACGCCATCATGGGGCCGGTAGGACCGGCCAGCATCGTGGTGTCCGGCGACTCGGCCGGCGGCGGTCTGGCCCTGGCTCTGTTGCTGGCCCGGCGGGACGCCGACGGGGCTGGACCGGGTGGGCCAGCCGGGTGCATCCTGCTGTCGCCGTGGCTCGACCTCGGCCAGGACCGGCGGGGCCGCCCGGACCTGGCCCGCCGGGACGTGCTGCTCAGCCCGGGCTGGCTGGACGCCTGCGCCCGGGCCTACACGGAACCGGTCAACTGGCCCGACCCGGCGGTCTCGCCGCTGCGCGCCGCGCACCACGGCCTGCCGCCGCTGCTGATCCAGGCGGGTGACGACGAGCTGCTCGCCCCGGACGCCGGCCTGCTGGCCGCGAGCGCCTCGGCCGCCGGGGTGGACGTCAGCTACACCCGGTGGCCGGGCATGTGGCACGACTTCGCGCTGCAGCCCGGTGTGATCGCCGCGGCGGACAGCGCGCTGGCCCAGGCGGCCTGGTTCGTAACCACGGTCACCGGCCGCTGACCCGCCCGTGGTCAGCCAGCCGGGCTCAGCCCGCGGCCGGGCGGCGCAGCGGGTACTCGAAGTAGCCGCGAGCCCACTTGCCCACCGGGCTGCCGGCCAGCACTTCCCCGATCCACGGGTCGAGCCGGATGCTGTCCAGGCTGACCGCCGCGCCCCGGTTGAAGTCGTTGCGGACCGCCGGACCGGTGATGATCCAGCCTTCCTCGCCGACCGCGTTCAGCACCGCGTACCGCTCGCCAGGGATCAGCGCACCCAGCTCCACCACGGCGACGAGCCGGGCTTGCAGCGCGGTGATCAGAATGCCGACCATGTGCTCGGGGGACTGCGCTTCGCCGGGGGCCAGCGCAATAGTCATCAGGGAGCCGTACTCCCAACGCTCGGGCATGCGTTAAGCCTTTCACAGCCCCCCGGCCGTCGCGGCCCGTCCGAAAGCGGCGGCCCGCGCCACCACCGCCAGCACCCGCGCCAAGGACCGCCCCACCCGCCATCTTGCTGTTATCACCACTCTGATGGTCCGCGCTCGTTGCGGCTCGTTGCCGCGATGTGGCGGTCAGGGCCGGCAGACGCGCTCGATCAGGTCCTGCCAGCTCCGCGCGATGCGCTCCCCGGTGCTCACGGACGCCGCGGCCAGGTCATCGGAGGACAGGTAGAGCAGCAGCGGGCCGTCCAGCGCCGCGGTCAGCTGGATGGCCAGCACGTCCAGGTCGGCGTGGGCCAGTCCAGCCTGGCCGAGCAGCACCCGGATGTGCAGCTGGGACAGCGGGGTCTGCGCTCCGGCTGGCACCGGCTGGCTGCCGTCCAGCGCGGCGCGGGCGATCTCCCGGTGCTCGATCAGGAAACCGGTCCGGGCCTGGCCGTAGGCGATCAGCCGGTCCACCGGCGGTGCGCCCGGGCCGAGCGGCGGCGGGCCCGACAGCACCTGGTCCTGGAAGGCCCGTTCGTCGTCGTCCAGCAGCGCCTGGAAGATGCCGGCCCGGCTGCCGAACCGGCGGAACACCGTCCCCTTGCCCAGGCCCGCCTGCTCGGCCAGCCCGTCCATGGTCAGCTTGTCCGCGCCCCGTTCGGCCAGCATCTGCCGGGCGGTGGCGAGCAGATGCACACGGTTGCGGGCCGCGTCGGCACGCTCGGTCGGCGGGGCCGCCCAGGACAGCTCGGGCTGGTTCACGGCACTCACTCTACGGCCGGGACACCCGGCCCCCCGGAATACCAAACGGGGTAAAGTCCGTTTAGCTTGACCGTGCGCGCCGGGAAGGCCGGCGCCTGCCACCGCTAGCAGGAGGCTCAGCCATGAGCGTGACCCAGCCCACCGGCCGCTTCGACGCGCTGCCCGACGAGCAGACACTGACCGAGACCGTCACCGCGCTCGAGGAGCACGGGTTCAGCGTCGAGGTGGTGGACAGCCTGGACGCCGCCCGGCAGGCGGTGCTGGACCGCATCCCGGCCAGCTCGTCGGTGATGACCAACACCTCGGTCACCCTGCAGGAAACCGGGATCGCCGACGAGATCAACGAGAGTGGCCGGTACGACTCGGCGCGGAACAAGATGTTCGCGCTCGACTTCGCCACCCAGGCCCAGCAGATGAAGGCGATCGGCGGCCAGCCCGACTACGCGCTGGGCAGCGTGCACGCGGTCACCCGGGACGGCACCCTGGTCATCGCGTCGGCTTCCGGCAGCCAGCTGGCCAGTTACGCGTGGGGTGCGGCCAGCGTCATCTTCGTCATCGGCGCGCAGAAGCTGGTGCCCAGCCTGCCCGCTGCGCACGACCGCATCTACCAGCACAGCCTGGTGCTGGAGGATGCCCGGGCCCAGGCCGCCTACGGACAGCACAGCTCGGTCGGCAAGGTGCTGGAGATCCACCAGGAGCTGCCCGGCCGGATCCACATCGTCCTGATCCGCCAGCCGGTCGGATTCTGAGCGCGGCGTACCTCAGCGGCCGATCGCGTCGAGTTCGGCGATCGCCTCGTCCGGCAGCTTCAGCCCGGCGGCGGCCACGTTCTCCCGCAGGTGCGCCACGGACGAGGTGCCCGGGATCAGCAGGATGTTGGGTGACCGGTGCAGCAGCCAGGCCAGCGCGATGGCCAGCGGGGTCGCGCCGAGCCGCTCCGCCACCGCGTCCAGGGCGTCCGACTGCAGCGGCGAGAATCCGCCCAGCGGGAAGTACGGCACGAACGCGATGCCCTGCCGCGCGGTGGCGTCCACCAGGGCGTCATCGCCGCGGCGGGCGATGTTGTAGCGGTTCTGCACGCAGACCACCGGGGCGATCGACTGTGCCTCGGCCAGCTGGCCGGCGCTGACGGTGCTCAGCCCGAGGTGCCGGATCAGCCCCTGCTGCTGCAGCTCGGCCAGGGCCCCGAACTGCTCGGCAATGGACCCCGGCTCGGCCTCCTCGAAGCCACCGACGCGCAGGTTCACCACGTCGAGCGCGTCGAGCCCGAGGTGCCGCAGGTTGTCGTGCACCTGCTCGCGCAGCTCGGCCGGGGTGCGGGCGTGCGGCCAGCCGCCCTGCTCGTCGCGGCGGGCACCCACCTTGGTGACGATGTGCAGGCCGTCCGGGTACGGCGCGAGCGCCTCGCGGATCAGCTCGTTGGTCACGTAGGGCCCGTAGAAGTCGGCCGTGTCGATGTGGTTGATGCCGAGGTTGACGGCGGCGCGCAGCACCGCGATCGCGGCGTCATGGTCCTTCGGCGGGCCGAACACCCCAGGGCCGGCCAGCTGCATGGCCCCATAGCCGACGCGGGTGAGTTCGAGGTCGGCGGCCTGGTAGCAGCCGCCGGGAAGGTGGTCAGAAGTCATGGTCTGCATAACGGCCACCGTGCTCCGGACGATCCCGGGCAGCCATGGCTCCCGTCATCCTGGGAGTGGCGGGGCCAGGCTGGGCCGCCGCGCGGTTCGTACCATTACTACGTGACCAGGTCGAACCGGCTAGGCGAGTACTTGCGGGCGCGGCGCGAGCTGGTGGACCCGGCGGCGGCCGGGCTGCGCGTCACCGGCGTGCGGCGCACGCCAGGCCTGCGCCGCGAAGAGGTCGCCACGCTGGCCGGCATCAGCGCCGACTACTACCTGCGGCTGGAACAGGGCCGGGACCGCAACCCGTCGGCGCAGGTACTGGAGGCGCTGGCCCGGGTGTTCGGGCTTGACGCGACCGCGACGCAGTACCTGCTGAGCCTGTCCGCCGCCCGGCCCGCCGCGGCGCGGCGGCCGCGCCGCGAGAGCGTGCCGGCCGGCATCCGCCAACTGCTCGACGTGCTCAGCCTGCCCGCGTTCGTGGAGAACCGGATGTTCGACGTGCTGGCCGCGAACCGGCTGGCCACCGCCATGTCCCCGGCCACCCGGCCGGGGGCGAACCGGCTGCGCTCGGTGTTCCTCGACCCCGCCGAGCAGGACCTGCTCCCTGACTGGGAGCGGGCGGCCGGCGGCATGGTCGCGGCGTTCCGCGCGTCCATCGGCACCGACGTGGAGGACCCGCGCATCGCGCAGCTGGTCGGCGAGCTGTCCCTGGTCAGCGAGCCGTTCCGGCGGCTCTGGGCGCGGCACGACGTTAAGGCGCTGGCGGGCGAGGCGGCCCAGATACGGCATCCGCAGGTCGGGCTGCTGGAGCTGCGCCGCGAGAAACTGTCCATCGGCGACTCCGGCGGCCAGCTCCTGGTCATCTACCACGCGGAGGCGGGCTCGGACAGTGCCCGGTCGCTGGCCCTGCTCGGGTCGCTGGCCGCGACCGACGCGGTGGCCGAGGAGGCCGCCGACGGCGGCGCCGCCGCCCCCGCCGAGGGTGGCGAGCTGCGCGGCTGAGGGCTCAGCCTGCCGCCGCGGCCAGGAAGTACGGGGCGGCGTCCAGGATGGAGAAGTGCCCGTGGCCGGGGTGCAGCCGGAGCTGGGCGCCGGGGATGGCCGCGGCGTACAGCTCGGCGTGCTCGACCGGCACCGTGGTATCGGCGTCACCGTGGTGGATCCACGTCGGCACCTGGATGGCGCTCAGCTGGAAACCCCAGGGCCGGGTGAGCACCCGCAGGTCCTGGGCCACTCCCCCGCTGCCCCGGCGGAATGCTTCCAGGTAGTTGGCCAGGAACGGGTCGCGGATGCCGGGCTGCTCCAGCGAGCGGCGGTCCACGCCGGGCAGTTCGCTGGCGGCCAGCCGCAGGAACAGCTGCGGCGAGTACTGGGCCAGCATGGCCAGGCGGCCCAGGAACCAGCCGCCGAACGCCGGGACCTGCCGGGCGATCTCCAGCGACAGCCGCTCGCCGGTGGCCATGCCCCGGGTGGGCCAGCCGGGCGAGCCGAGCGGCGAGACGAGCGTGAGGCTGCGCACCCGGCCGCCCAGCCGGGCCGCGCAGGCCGCCGCGAACGGCCCGCCACCGGACACCCCGAGCAGCGCCACCGTGTCCGCCCCGAGCGCGTCCAGGACCTGGGCCGCGTCATCCGCCCAGTCGGCCAGCCGGTGCAGGTAGCGCGGATCGGTGCGGCCGATCCCCGGCCGGTCCGGGCGCAGATCCGCAGCCCAAGCTGGCCCGCCGCGGTCGCGAGCTGATAGGCGGACAGCCGCGAGTCGGCCAGCCCATGACAGAACAGGACCGGCGTCGCGTCGGCCGCCCCGACCACCTCGCAGGCGATCACACTGCCGTCCCCCCGGCGTACATCCATGCTCACATCATCGCCCGGTACACCCACCGGCCAGCCCGGCGTACGGTATGGCCCTGTTCTCCAGCCCGGGCGGGCCGGGGAAGAAGCAGCCGCCCGGCGGTGGCCGCCGGAGCGGCCGCCGCTGCCCGTCCCGGCTACTACTGGCCGCCCGGTTAGCCGGGCAGCATGCCGCTGACCATGGCCTCCCAGATCTGGTCGCTGACGAACCCGTCCTGCTGGACGCCCAGCCCCTTCTGGAAGCCCTTCACCGCGGTCTCGGTCTTGAGCCCGAAGATCCCGTCAATGGCGAGGTTCTGCTTGCGCCACACGAACTCCTCCTGCACGCCGCGCACGGCGTAGTTGCTCTCTCCCTCCTTGACCTGCCAGGCCAGCTGTGCCCAGGTGAGCGGGCCGACTTCGCCGTCCTGAGCCAGCTTCTTCTCGGCCTGGAACGCCTGTACCGCCGCGGTCGTCTTCGGCCCGTAGATCCCGTCGATGGTGACCGGGTGCCCACGCATGTGCAGCAGGTACTGCACGGTCTCGACTGGGTGGTGGCTGTCCCCGTTCTTGACCAGCGGCCATGGCTTGATCGTGGTGCTCATGGTTCCCCCTGTGCTAGTGCCCCCTGATTGGACTGGGTTCCAGCTCAGCACCATGCGTCGGGTATCGGCTACCCACCGGCGCCAAAATCACCCGTGATTGGCGGCCGCCCTCGTCCCGGCCCGACCTGCGGGAATGGCTCAGCCGAGCTTGTGGCCGTGCCGCCGGGCGAGGTCATCGAGCAGCGCCTTGGCCCGGCCCTTGTCCCGGTTCACCCCGTGCAGTTCGGCCGACGGCAGCTGGGCGACCACGGTCCATGGATTCCGCTCCGAGCGGCCGTCCACCTTGATCAGCCGGTAGCACACCTGCCCGTCGCCCCGCATGATCCATTCGAAGGACATCACCGCGAGCGCGCTGGCGGAGCTGCTGGTGACCCGGGCGATGACCTTCGGACCACCGATTAATGCCATGGGATACACCCTCTCGCCGGGTGACCCCTTCGGCGTTGAAGTCCCGCGCTTCCCGGGGGCTGGGTCACGTTCCTGTTGGCCAGGAGAGAGGCTACCGGCTAAGCGTGCAAAGGATTGCATAACTTGCCCAGTGTCAGGTGTCAGGTAGATCACAGCGAGTGGAGCAGGCCAGGCTCAGGGCCCAGCCTTGTCGCCGCGGGTCCCGAGCATGTCACAGCTCCACTGGCCGAGGCCGTGGTCGAGCTGTTCCGGCGTGGGCGGCAGGCCAGGCAGCCGGTGGGTGTGCTGGGCGGTGATGCCGTCCAGCACGATGGCGAGATGGCGCCGCCAGTGGCTGGGGCAGCTCTGGCTGGTGATGGGCATCGTCCGGGCCACCCCGAGCAGGGCCACGGTCAGGTCCTCCGGCGTTACGTCGGGACGGGCCAGGCCCGCGTCCTGGGCCCGGCTGAGCAGGCTGGCCAGCAGCGCGCGGAACTGCTCGCGCCACTGCGGCCGGATCGTGAACAGCGCGCCCAGGGCGCGGTTGCGGGCCCCGTCGGCCAGCACGTCCTCCAGGAAGCTGACCATGCCGTGCCACGGGTCCGGGTCGGCCAGCGCACGCTCGGCGAACCCCCGGCGCCGCGCGTACCAGTCCTGGAACAGCGCTTCGACCAGTTGTTCCTTGGTGAAGTTGCGGTGCACGGTGGCGTTGCCGACCCCAGCCCGCCGGGCGATCTCGATCAGGCTGACGCTCAGCCCGTCGGCCGCGAAGGCCTGGGCGGCGGCAGCCAGGATGCGGTCGCGGTTCTCGCGCGCGTCGCTACGCAGGCAGCGCGACTGTTCCGCTGGGGTGATGACCACGAGCAGCACTGTAGCTGATGACGTTCTGGACTGGCTGGTCCAGCCGCGCTGGGGTGCTGGCCTGCAGTGCTGCCCATACCCGGGGGTGATCCGGATAGCCCTGACCGGTTAGTGATAGGTTTGGTCCTAGCGGATGGCCCCAGCCGGTTGTGACCCGTTGAGGAGATCTGATGGCTCTTCCCCGCAAACTCACGATCGCGGGACCGGCGCCGATCTCACGCTGGGTGGCCGGGCCGGACCGGCCGGCTCCGGGCTGGGTCCTGGTCACCGCTGGGCTGGCCCCGGTGCTGGTCATCGGCTGCCCGCTGGCGGCCGGGGTGGTGCAGCCGGCCTCCTACAGCCCGCTCCGGGACACGGTGAGCGCGCTGGCCGGCCAGGGCGGCACCCAGCCGTGGATCGTGACCAGCGCCCTGTTCGCCGTGGGCGGCTGCTATCTGGCCACTGCGGTGGGCCTGGCGGGGCTGAGGTTCCCGGCGCGAATCCTGCTGGCCGTGGCGGGCCTGTGCAGCATTGGCATTGCGGCGTCCCCGGAGCCGGCCGTGGGCTCCACGCCCCAGCATCTCGCGTGGACCGCGCTCGGCGCGGCCACGATCACAGTGTGGCCTGCCTTCACGGTACGGCGCGGCCCGGGCCAGCCGCTGATCCTCACCGCCCGCGGCGCGGCCGTGGTGACCGCCGTATTCCTGGCCCTGCTCGGCTGGCTGCTGCTTGAAGCCCAGGATGGCACCTTGCTTGGCCTGTCCGAGCGGGTGATGTCCGCGGTCCAGACGTCCTGGCCGTTCATCGTCGCGCTGGCGATGCGGCAGGCCGCTGCCGGATCCCCCCTACCCAGCGCGGCGCGGGTGGCGGCGGCTGGCCTGCCCGGGCCGCGGTCCGGGCAGGCAGGGCCGGCCCGTTGAGGCCGGGCCAGTTGCCCGGGGCCAGCCCGCGCCGCGGCATCCCGCCGTCACCGGGTTTACCGTCCCAGGCTTCCCACAGGTAACTGGCCTACCGTAGCCGGGTGATCAGCCCATGCGCTGCCGGGGCAGTGCCAGCGCGACGTATCGATGTGAGCCATGGTGAGGTGGAATTGCGCAGCCAGGATGAGTTGGGGACCAGCGCCGTCGAGCTCCGCGTCGCGCCCCCGCTCAGGCGGCCTGCCGTCACCGGCCGGGCACCGGCCCGGCTGGCCCGCTGGCTCCGCGCGGCCCGCTGGCCGGCCGCTGTGTACCTCGGATCCCGGCTGCTCATCCTGGTGCTGGCCTGGGCCGACACGCTCATCACGCACCGGTCACTGGGTGCGGAGCTGTCTCTGTTCGACGGCCAGTGGTATCCTGAAGCTCGCCGCCCACGGCTACCCGGCCCAGGCTACGGCGGGAAAGTTGACGCTGGGCTTCCTGCCGCTGTATCCGCTGGCCATCCGCGGCCTGGCCGCGCTCGGCCCGTCGCTGCTGGCGGCGGCGCTGATCCTCGCGTTCACCGGCGGGCTGATCGCCGCCGTGCTCGTCCAGCGGCTGGCCAGGATCTGGTGGGGCGAGGCCACGGCCCGCTGGGCGGTGCTGATGTTCTGCCTGTTCCCTGGCGCGGTCGTGTTCTCGATGGCCTACTCCGAGTGCCTCACGCTGCCGCTGGTCCTCGGCTGCCTGCTGGCGCTGCGGTCCGGCCGGTGGCTGACCGCCGGGCTGGCGGCCGGGCTGGCCAGCGCGGTCGAGCCCGCCGCCCTGATGCTGGTCCCCGCGTGCCTGCTGGTGTCGATCCGCGAGGTACGGGCGTTCGGTATGCGGGATCGGCTGGCCCGCCGGAGCCTGCTCGCGCCGCTGCTCGCCCCGGCCGGTCTGGGCGCGTTCGCGGTCTACCTGTGGTACCGGACCGGCACGCCGTTCGCCTCCTACCAGGCCCAGCACGACGGATGGCACCAGGGTGACCCGATCACGCTGCTACGCCAGCCGGTGGCCGAGCGGATGCTGGACAACCCCGAGACGGTCCTCGGCCACCTGGCCAACCCCAGCCTGTGGAACGGCCTGCTGGGTACGGTCTTCCTGGTCTGTGCCCTGGCCGCGCTGGCCCGGTTCCGGCACGAGCTCAGCCCGGGCGTGCTGGTCTGGACGTGCGGCGTGGGGGTGCTCACGCTCTGGTCGGTGATGTCGCTGACCAACGCCCGGATGCTGCTGATCGCCTTCCCGGCCGTGATCGTCTGGGCCCGCCGCTTCGACGGCCGGCGCCGCGCCCTGTTCCTGGCCGCGGAGATTGCCCTGTTCGTGCTGGCCAGCATGCTCACCCTGGCCGGCCTGATGCTGCCCTGACCTCACCCATGGGTGGTGCCAGCCCCACCACTGATGTGGAGCCCGCACCCTGGCGGGGCCGGGCCGCGCCGGCCAGGATTTATCTGTGCGACCCGGGTGCCCGGATAACCCATAATGGTCTTACGACGTCTCCTGAGGGCGCGTGGGAGAGGACACAGCAAGTGGAAGATTCGAGCGAATTCTGGTCGAACGTCAGCGTGGTTGTGGTGTCGCCAGTGGCGATCGGTGCTGGATTGGCCAAGGGTGTTTATGACGCCTCGACCGACAACGGCGCCTTCGCCGACGGCTTCACCGCCGCTGCCACCCCGGTGATCCGGGCGGGCCGGAACTTCGGTTCCGAGCACGGGCCAGTGATCACCCGTGGCGTGCTGACCGGCGCGGCGGGCGCGGTGGGCGCCAAGATCGTCGGCGGCGCACTCCGGCATCTGCGGATCTGAGGCAGCCGAGGATCTGATCAGCCGGGCGCGGGCTGACGCCCAGGGCCGCCACCGGTTAGCTGGCCGGCGGTCGGCCGTCCTATCTGGCATGCCGCGAAACGGAGGCCACGATATGACCCATCAGCCACAGGTTCAGGCCCGCGCCGCGCAGCCGTATGTGGGCATCCCCGCGACCGTCACCATGCAGACCATCGGCACCGCCGTGGACAGCGGGTTCCCCGAGCTGTTCGGCTGGCTGGCCAGCCAGGGCATCGAGCCGGGCGGGGCGCCGTTCATCCGCTACCTGGTCATCGACATGGACGGCGACCTGCAGATCGAGCTAGGCGTGCCGGTCAGCGCCCCGGCCAACGGGAGTGGCCGGATCCGGCCTGGTGTGCTGCCCGCGGGCAGCTACGCGGTCCTGCGGCACACCGGGCCCTACGACGGGCTGGTGGCGGCCAACGGCGCGCTGCAGCAGTGGGCCGCCGAGCACGGGGTGCGCTTCGACACCAGCGACACCCCGCAGGGCTCAGCCTGGGGCGGACGGGTCGAGTTCTATCTCACCGACCCCTCCCAGGCGGCTGACCCGGCTACCTGGCAGACCGACGTCGCGTACCTGACCAGTTAGCGCCGCTCGTGCTCTTGCAACGTTCCGAGCAGCCCGCCGGCCGCTACCTGCGGCATCTTGTCCCAGGTCAGGGACTCAACCGGGCCATTGAACCAGTGCCCGCGGGGGCACTGGATGCGGGCGCTCTCCAGCGGCCCGTCGGTCGAGCGGACCGTATACCGTTGCTGCACTTCGGCCGGCAGCCCGCACCGGCTCGCGCCCTGCCGATCCAGGTACGCCGGGCAGTCCAGGAACTCCACCACGCTGCTGTCCATGGATAATCCCCCCGTTCGCGGCGGCAGTTGCCGTCGCTGGGTAAGAGCATCCGGGCGCGGCGCTGATACAGCGGACGGGCCGCCCAGCCTGGTGGCTGGGCGGCCCGCCGGCGGAACTGCCGCGCGCTAGCGCAGCGCGGGAACCATCGCGGTGATAGCACCGGCCGAACTGGCGCTGCTACCGGGGACCGGCCTGGGCAGAGGCTTGCAGGTCTTGTCCCACGGCGCGTTCGGCTTGCGCGGTGGCAGCACCCCATCGGCCAGGTACTTGGCGATGGTGTTGTCCACGCACAGGTCACCGGACAGTGAGTCGGCGTGCGTGGTGCCACCCGGCTCGGCCAGCAGCACCGAGTGCGGGAACAGCTTGCGGACCTCGAGGCTGCCTTCGAACGGCGTGGCCGCGTCCAGCGTCTCGTCGATCAGCAGCGCGTTCTTGATCCCGCTGCCGTCGATCTGCATCGGGGTCTGCCGCGAGGCCGGGGCCGGCCAGTGCAGGCACGGGGCGTTGAACCAGGCGTTGTCCCAGGTCTCGAACGGGGCGATCTTGTTGACCCGGTCGTTGTCCCGCTGCCACACCGCCCAGCTGGTCGGCCATTGCACGTCGGTGCACTGCACCGCGTTGTACACGGCGAACTCGTTGTCGTTGCCTGGCGCGTCGACTTCCTGGTACAGGGTCACGATCGCCGCGCCGGCCTTCTTGCTGTGCGTGTGGGCCCAGTTTGCGAACGCGCTGCCCCATTCCAGCCAGGTCTGCTCGTAATACCCGGCCTCGAGGAAGACGTCGATCCACTCGTCCGGCCCGACCACGCCCTGGATCGGGTGCTTGAACAGCCTGGCCTTCTCCGCGTAGAACCGCTTCTCCACCGCCTGCTCGGTCCGGCCCAGGTGGTAGAACGAGTGGTGCTGGGCCATCCAGCCGAACCAGATCTTGATGTTCCGGTTGAACGCGATGTCCTGGTTCAGGTTGGCCTGGTACCAGACGTTCCGCGGGTCCACGTTGCTGTCCATGATCAGCCGCCGGACGTGCGATGGGAACAGCGTCGAGTAGACCTGGCCCAGGTAGGTGCCGTAGGAGAACCCGTAGTAGGTGATCTGGCTCTGGCCCAGCGCGGCCCGGATGCTGTCCATGTCCCGGGCCGAGTCGACCGTGGTCATGTTGTCCAGCAGCGCGGACTGTGCTGCGCTGTGCGTGGCGCACCGCTTGTCGTACCGGGCGCTGCGGCTGAGCCAGTAGTTCAGGATCTGCTTGGTCCGCGGGTTGTAGTTCTCCCGGTCGCCGCTGAAGTAGAACGGCGCGCAGGTGATCGCGGGCACGCTGGAGCCGACGCCACGCGGGTCGAAGCCGATCCAGTCGTAGTCCGCCACCGCGGCCTTGTCCGCGGCCGATCCTTCCGCCTTGAGCTGGTCGATCAGGAAGACGTTCAGGTCGAGCCCGCTACCACCCGGTCCGCCCGGATTGGTCAGGATGATGCCCTGATAATGCTTGGCGCCCGACGTGTGCTTGATCCGCGAAACGGCGATCTGGATCGTGCCTTCGCTCGGGTTGCTGTAGTTGAGCGGGACGGTCAGCATCGCGCACTGCGCACCGGCCTGCTGCAGGTCACTCTCGGCGCACGTGCCCCACGACGACAGGGCGCTGACGGCGCGGGGCGCCGCGGTGCCTGCGGACGCGGCTCCCGCGGTGGTCAGCACGCCCACCAACGTGCTGACCGCGGCGGCTACTGCTAGCAATCTCTTCATTCCTGGGGCCCCTCCTGGCATCTTTGCCAAACTCTCCAGCGAGCACAGGTGAATGGCATCGATTCTCCGGTACGAAGGGTCACCAGCAGAAGTTTCTCCGTGGCCGACGTTATCCACTTGTTACTGAACGGACCGCCGGTCAGGCCAGCGGCGTGTCCAGCGAAGCACTTGACCAGTCAGGAATCACCCTGGGTCCGGCGTGTCATGATCGGGTGGACGAAGGGGCCCAGTGCTGGGGGCCCAGTGCTGGAGACCCAGTGAAGGGGGCACGGTGGAGTACCAGACCATCGCCGAGGCCTACCGCGATCTGGAGCAGGCCAGCGGCCGGCTGGCGCTGATCGCGCGGCTGGCTGATCTGCTGGCGGCGACCCCAGCCGATGAGCTGCCCACCGTCTGCTATCTGTGCCAGGGCCTGATCGCGCCGGAGTTCGCGGGCATTGATCTCGGCCTGGCCGAGAAGCTCGCGGTCCGCGCCGTCGCCGCCGCCACCGGCCGCACCCCGGAGCAGGTCGCCGGCAGCGTACGGGAGACCGGCGACCTGGGCCAGGCCGCCGACCAGATGCTGGTCGGAACCGCCGCGGGGCGGCCGGCCAGCCTGCCGGTCACCGAGGTGGTCGGCACCCTGCACGAGATTGCGGCGGCCGAGGGTCCCGGCTCGCAGGGCCGCAAGCTGGACCTGCTGGCCGGGCTGCTCGGCCGGGCTACCCCGCTGGAGGCCCGTTACCTGCTGCGCCTGGTCACCCGCGCGCTGCGGCTGGGCATCGGCACGCCGACCATCCTGGACGCGCTCGCGCAGGTGCACGCGGGGGGTCGGGCCGACCGGCCGGTGCTGGAACGGGCCTACAACATCTGCTGCGACCTGGGCCGGGTGGCCGCCACGCTGGTCAGTGGCGGGATGGCGGCAGTCGGGCAGCTCCAGGTGCAGCCGGGCAGCCCGGTGCGGGCCATGCTGGCCCAGCGGCTGTCGGACGCGGCGGAGATCCTGGCCAAGCTGGGCGGCGAGTGCGCGGCCGAGTACAAGTACGACGGGGTCCGGGTCCAGGCGCACCGGACGGCCGACGGGTCGATCGAGCTGTTCACCCGGCGGCTGGAGCGGGTCAGCAGCCAGTTTCCCGACGTGGTCGAGGTACTCGCGGCCGGGCTGGGGCCCCGCGAGGCGATCATCGAGGGCGAGGTCGTCGCGTTCGACGCCGCGGCCGGGGAACTGCGCCCGTTCCAGGAAGTCATGTTCCGGCGGCGGAAGTACGGCATCAGCGAGGCGGTACGCGACGTGCCGGTCGGGCTGTTCTGCTTCGAATTGCTCTACGCCGACGGCGAGGACCTCACCCAGCTGCCCTATCCGCAGCGGCGGGCACGGCTGGCCGCGGCGATCACCCCCGCGCCGCAGCTGCGGCTGACCACGGCCATCGAGGTGGCCGAGCCCGCCGCGCTGGACACCTGGTTCGAGCAGGCGGTGACCGACGGGTGCGAAGGGCTGGTCTGCAAGTCGGTGGGCCCGGCCGCGGGCTACCGGGCCGGCGCCCGCGGCTGGCAGTGGATCAAGCTCAAGCGGGACTACCGCACCGAGCTGTCCGACACCGTCGACCTGGCCGTGGTCGGCGCGTTCGCCGGGCGGGGCCGGCGCCGCGGCGTATACGGCGCGCTGCTGCTGGCCGCGTACGACCCGGCCGCCGAGGTGTTCCGCACCGTGTCCAAGTGCGGCACCGGGTTCTCCGACGCCGACCTCGCCGCGCTGCCCGAGCGGCTGGCCCCGCTGGCCCGGGCCGAGCGGCCCGCCCGGGTGGACGCGCGGCAGCAGCCCGACTTGTGGTTCGAGCCCGGGCTGGTGCTGGAGATTCTCAGCGCCGAGCTGACGCTGTCGCCGAACTACACCGCCGCCTGGGGGGAAATCCAGGACGACGCCGGGCTGGCCATGCGGTTTCCGCGGTTCACCGGGCGGTGGCGCGACGATAAGGAGGCCCCCGACGCCACCACTACCGGCGAACTGGTCGGCCTGTTCCGCGCGGCGCAGCGAAAGCCCGCCAGCGGGTAGTGGCCGTTAAGCACCCCACCCGCCGCTCCCCCGCTCCCCGCGCGGCCGCCCCGCCGCAACCCCCACAGCCCTCTCCAGCCACACCCCTTTCAGCTCCGAAGTTGATGTTGACTTGGATGTTGCTATAGCAACACGTAAGTCAACATCAACTTCTGGGCGCAGCAGATTTGTCGCACCCGAGTGGCAGCGTGTCACGCATGGTGCCCTCGGTACGTCCGGACGAAGCTGCACTCGGCATCGCTTGCTCAGTAAGCAGGACGGCGTTATCTCGCGTCAGCAGGCGCTGGACTGCGGAATGTCCCTTGGCCAGTTCCGGCAT
>CAVVGF010000004.1:0-27416 GCA_963747705.1 uncultured Actinomycetes bacterium
CTTGGAACCCGCAGCATCCCGGCCATAACGATCACTCCTTCGAGCAGCAACTCATGCGCAGGGGATTTCCTGGCTGCCGTCAGCTACCCAGGCTTGGCCCTTTTATTCCGGGAGGACGGCGAGCTGCCGCGCCCAGGATCCGCGCCTGGCCAGCGAGTAATCTCACCAGCGTGGATGGGCGGAGGTTTGTCCCGCGGACGGATACCGTTCTGGCGGATCCGCGGCTGGCCGCCGCGATCGGCAGGCTCGGCCGGGCCCGGGTCAAGGAGGCGGTGGCGCACGCCCAGCAGCAGGCCCGGTCCGGGCAGATCAGCCCGGATGCGGTGGCGGACGTGGCGGTGGCCGGGCTGCCGGCCGCGGCCACCTCGCTCCTGCCGGTGCTGAACGCGACCGGGGTGCTGCTGCACACCAACCTGGGCCGGGCGCCGCTGTCCGCCGCGGCGGTGGCCGCGATGTCGGCCGCGGCCGGCTACACCGACCTCGAGTTCGACCTGGCCAGCGGCACCCGGGGCCGCCGCGGCCGCGGCGCGCTGGCCGCGCTGGCCGCGGCGGTGCCCGCGGCGGAAGCCGTGCACATGGTGAACAACAACGCGGCCGCGCTGGTGCTGGCCGCGACCGCGCTGGCCGCGGGCCGGGAGATCGTGGTCAGCCGGGGCGAGATGATCGAGATCGGCGATGGCTTCCGGCTGCCCGAGCTGATGGAGTCCACCGGCGCCCGGATCCGCGAAGTCGGCAGCACCAACCGCACCGCGCTGGCCGACTACGCGAACGCGTGCGGTCCGGACACCGGGTTCGTGCTCAAGGTGCACCCGTCGAACTTCCGGGTCGAGGGGTTCACCGCCCAGGTCAGCGTGGCCGAGCTGGCCACGCTGGGGGTCCCGGTGCTGGCCGACATCGGGTCCGGCCTGCTGAGGCGGCATCCGCTGCTGCCGGACGAGCCGGACGCTGGATCGTGGCTGCAGGCGGGCGCCGCCCTGGTCACCGCCAGCGGGGACAAGCTGCTCGGCGGCCCGCAGGCCGGGCTGATGCTTCGGCCGGGCCACGCTGGTCCGCCAGCTGGCCCGGCACCCGCTGGCCCGGGCGCTGCGGGTGGACAAGACCACGGCCGCGGCGCTGGAAGCCACGCTGACCGGGCCGCCGGTGCCGCTGGCCACGGCGCTGGCCGCCGACGAGCCGTCGCTGGCCCAGCGGGCCCGGCAGCTGGCCACCCGGCTGGCCGCGGCCGGGCTGGACGCCAAACCGGCGCCCAGCACGGCCGCGGTCGGCGGCGGCGGCGCACCGGGAGTGCCGCTGCCCAGCGCCGCGGTCAGCCTGCCGGCCGGGCTGGCCGCCCCGCTGCGGTACGGCCCGCCGGTGCGCAGCGGGCAGGTCCCGGCCGTGGCCGGCCGGACCGAGGGCGGCAGGCTGCTGCTCGACCTGCGCGCGGTCGCCGCCCGGCCAGGACGACATGCTGGCCCGCGCGGTGCTGGCCGCCGCGCAGCCCGCGAGGGACCCGGCCTCATGCAGGTCATCGCGACCGCCGGGCATGTCGACCACGGCAAGTCGACCCTGGTGCGCGCGCTCACCGGGATGGAGCCGGACCGGTGGGCCGAGGAACGGCGCCGCGGCCTGACCATCGACCTGGGCTTCGCCTGGATGACGCTGCCGTCCGGGCAGCGGCTCGCGTTCGTCGACGTGCCCGGGCACGAGCGCTTCGTGCCGAACATGCTGGCCGGGGTCGGCCCGGTGCCCGCCGTGCTGTTCGTCGTGGCCGCCGACGAAGGCTGGATGCCGCAGTCGGCCGAGCACCTGGCCGCGGTCGATGCGCTCGGCATCAGCCACGGCCTGCTCGTGGTCACCCGGGCCGACCTGGCCGACCCGGCGGCCGCGATGCGCCAGGCCGGCGAGCGCATCGCCGCGACCAGCCTGGGCCAGGTCGAGGCGGTCGCGGTCAGCGCGGTGACCGGCGCCGGGCTGCCGCGAGCTGACCGGCGCGCTGGCCCGGCTGGCTGGCCGCCTCCCGGCCCGGACCCGCGGGCCCCGGTCCGGCTGTGGGTGGACCGGGCGTTCAGCATCCAGGGCAGCGGCACGGTGGTGACCGGCACGCTGGCCGCCGGGACCATGCGCGCGGCGGCAGGAGCTGCTGCTCACCCCGGCGCTGCGCCCGGTGCGGGTGCGCGGCATCGAGTCGCTCAGGAGCGGGCCGACCGCGGTGACGCGGCGTAGCCCGGGTCGCGCTCAACCTGCGCGGCGCCGGCGAGCGCCGGCCCGGGGCATGGCGCTGGTCGAGCCGGGCCGGTGGACGCTGGCCGAGCGTGATCGACGTGCGGCTCGGCCGGCCGCGGGCCGACCGCGCGCCCGGCGGAGCTGGCCGTGCACATCGGCGCGGCCCGGACGGTGGCCCGGGTCCGGGTGCTGGGCGGCCGGATCGCCCGGCTCACGCTGCGCGACGCCGCTGCCGCTGCACGTGGGGGACCGGCTGCTGCTGCGCGACCCGGCGCCGCGGCAGGTGCGGGCCGGGCGGCGGCGCGGGCCAGGGGGCGGGCCGCCGCTGGCCGGCGCGACCGTGCTGGACGTGGCCCCGCCCGCGCTGTCCCGGCGCGGTGCGGCGCAGCCGCGGCCGCGGCCGAGCTGGCCTGCTGGCCGACCGGCGCCGGGCGCCGCCGACCTGCTGCGGCGGCACGGGCTGCTGCGCGCGGGCGCGCTGCATGCGCGATGGGCGTCGAGCGGCCGCCCGGAGCCGGTGGCCGGGGACTGGCTGGCGGACCCGGCGTACTGGGCCGGGCTGCGCGGGCGGCTGGCCGAGGCGGTCACCGCGCACGTCGGCCGGGAGCCGCTGGCGGCCGGGCTGCCGGTGGAAGCGGCCCGGGCGGCGCTCGGCCTGCCCGACCGGCAGCCTGGTCGAGGCGCTGGCCGGGCCGGCCCGGGTGCTGCGACGGCGGATCGCTGCCGCGGCCACAGGCCGGGGGCGGCCGCGGCGCTGCCGGACCGGCGTGCAGGCCGCGGTGGCCGCGCTGCGCGGCCGACCTGGCCGCGGCGCCGTTCGCCGCGCCCGAGGCGGCCCGGCTCCGCGAACTGGGCCTGGACACCAAGGCGGTCGCGGCCGCGGCCCGGGCCGGGCTGCTGCTGCGGGTCAGCGACCAGATCGTGCTGGCCCCGGGGCGGATCGCGCGGGCGGCCCGGGTCCTGGCCCGGCTGCCGCAGCCGTTCACCGCGGCCGAAGCCCGCCAGGTGCTGCGGACCACCCGCCGGGTGGCCATCCCGCTGCTGGAATACCTGGACCGGGCCGGCGTCACCCTGCGGCTGCCGGACGACCGGCGGGTTCTGACCAGCCGGCCAGCCGTGCAGGCCGCAGCTGGCGAACCGGTCGCTGACCAGGTGCCCGGCTCGGCCGGCGGCTCGTCCGGGCAGATCCAGCGGGCCAGGACTGCGCGGTGAACGGGGCGTTCAGGATGCCGGTGCGGAAGTGCCCGGAGGTCAGCCAGGCGTTGCCCAGGCCGGGCAGCCGGTCGATGACCGGCATCCCGTCCGGATGCCGGGGCCGGAAGCAGCACCACTGGTAGTCGGTGCGCAGGCCCGCGCGGCCGGCAGCGTGGCATACAGCCCGGCCATGATGACTTCGATGATCTCCGGCCGGACCACCGGGCTCTCGTCGCCCATGTCGAAGGTCCCGCCGACCAGCAGCCGCCCGTCTTCCAGCTGGGTGGCCACCGGGGCGACGATCCCGGGCAGCGTGACCGGCGTCGGCTCGGTGACCAGCAGGTGGCCCTTGACCCGGTCCGACGGGAGGTCAGGGCAGCCCGTCCAGCACCGGCGGCAGGCCGGTGGCGAACACGACCGCGCCGGGCTGGATCGTCCCGGCCGTGGTGTCACGGTCACCAGCCGGTCGCCGCGGATGGTGACGGCGGTGGCGGCCACCCCGGTGGCGACGCCGGGCAGCCCCGCGGCCAGCCTGGCCACCGCGCGGAGCGGGTTGACCCGGGCCTGGTGCCGGATCAGCGCGCCCTCCATCGGCGGGCCAGGCCGGGATGAGCCGCGCGACCTGGCCGGGGGCGAGCCACTCCACCGCCGGGGGCTGGTGCGCGGCAAGCCCGCCGGGGTCCGGCGCCAGGCCGATCCAGTCGATGTCCACGAGCCCGAGCCCGCCGGGCAGCCGCTGCTCGAGCTCCTGCCACCGGTCCAGGCTGGCCTGCTCCAGGTCGACCAGCGGTTCCGGGTCGCTCCACCGGTGCGGTCTCCGGTATCAGCAGGCCGGTGGCGCCGCCGGTGGCGCCGGTGCCCAGATGGCCGGCCTCGATGAGCTGCACGGGCCCAGGCTCGGCTTGGGCAGGCGGCCGCGGTGGTACCCCGGCGATGCCACCGCCGACGACCAGCAGATCCGGGTGCGGATGGCTGAACCGAGCCGCGGCTGCGGACCAGTTCGCCGCGCTCCGCCGCGGTGAGCTGATCATGCCAGATGGCAGTCGTCCACAGGCACTTTTTCATCCATCGCCGCCAGGCTCACAGTACGCGGGCATGCGGGAGATGAATTCGCATAGTTTGGCAACCTGATATGAGCGCCACAATCCGCCAGCCCGCTCGGATTGGACCCGGTATAATACCCGAGCCGGCTCGCGCGTCGCGCTGACGCGGGCGGTCGGCGACAGCCAGGCACGTAGGCTGATGATCCGTGCGGGCAGGACGCCGTACGGGACAGGCTGGGACCATGCTTGAGAATGCCCAGCTAGGAGGTGGTGTCCTTGCTCGCCGATGCTTACGGGCGGGTGGCCACCGACCTGCGGGTCTCGCTGACCGACCGGTGCAACCTGCGCTGCACCTACTGCATGCCGGCCGAAGGCCTGGACTGGCTGCCCAAGCCAGGCCCTGCTGACCGACGACGAGGTGGTCCGGCTGGCCCGGATCGGCGTGCAGCAGCTCGGCATCACCGAGATCCGGTTCACCGGCGGTGAGCCGCTGCTGCGCCGCGGCCTGCCCGGCATCGTGGCCCGCACCGCCGAACTGCGGCCCCGCCCGGAGATCTCGCTGACCACGAACGCGATCGGGCTGGCCCGGCTGGCCGGCCCGCTGCGCGCGGCCGGCCTGGACCGGGTCAACGTGTCGCTGGACACGCTGCGCCCGGCCACGTTCCGCGAGCTGGCCCAGCGGGACCGGCTGCCCGACGTGCTGGCCGGGCTGGCCGCGGCGGCCGCGGCCGGGATCACCCCGGTCAAGGTGAACGTGGTGCTGATGCGCGGGATGAACGACGACGAGGCGCCGGACCTGCTCCGCTACTGCCTGGACCGCGGCTACCAGCTGCGCTTCATCGAGCAGATGCCGCTGGACGCGCAGCACGGCTGGCGCCGGGAGAACATGGTGAGCGCGGCGGAGATCCTGGACTCGCTCGCGCCGCGACTTCACGCTGACCCCGGACGACCCGGCCGCCCGCGGCTCGGCGCCCGCGGAGATCTTCCTGGTGGATGGCGGGCCCGCCCGGGTCGGCGTGATCGGCTCGGTCACCCGCCCGTTCTGCGGCAGCTGCGACCGGGTCCGGCTGACCGCCGACGGGCAGATCCGCAACTGCCTGTTCGCCCGGGACGAGAGCGACCTGCGCGGCCCGATGCGGGCCGGCGCCAGCGACGCGGAGCTGGCCGGGATCTGGCGCCGGGCGGTCGCGGCCAAGCTGCCCGGTCACGGCATCAACGACCCCGGGTTCCTGCAGCCGGCCCGGCCGATGTCCGCAATCGGTGGTTGATTAGCCAGGCAGGACCGGCAGGTCGTAGACGCGGCGCACGCTGGAGCCCAGGCGGCCGATGTCCGCCCCGTAGACGTGCAGCGACACGGTCACGCCGGGGCCCGGGTTGTGCACCCGGTGGATGTCGCCCGGCGGCGCGAAGCCGGTGACCGAGCCCGCGCCGGTCAGGTTGCAGCGGCCGGCCGCACCGCGGTGCCGCCGCCGGCCAGCGTGAACAGTTCCTCGTCCTCGGCGCCCTGCAGCACCCCGGCCACGCACCAGGTGACGTGATCATGGATCGGGGTGACCTGGCCCGGCCGCCACACCACGGCCACCACGGAGAACGCGCCATCGGATTCGGCGTGCAGCAGGTGGGTCTGGTAGCCGTCCGGGTCGCCGCGCAGCTCGGCCGCGGTCAGCAGGTCCGGCCCGGGCAGCCCGGCGCCCAGCGCCCCGGCGACCCGCTGCGCGGTCTGGCCCCAGTCGCCGTGACGGCGGACGGCCTGGCGGATGGCCCCGGTCAGCCCGGCTGGGCACCGGCTCGGCGGGGCGGTGAGCGCGGTAACAGTCATGGCTCCACGCTAAGCAGGCCAGACCTATAGGTCCAATGCCAAAGTCTTCGGCCATCCATCGGCCAGGTCGATGGGTCGGCCGTTCAGTTGCATCTCGATGTGTTCCGATATATCGTTGACCTATCCAGTAAGGCAGAAAGATTCCTCGGAATTCTTCCGGACGGGAAGGAACTGCCGACACGAGACCAAGGAAGTGATGGCACGATGCGACACGGAGGGGCCTGGCCAGGTCCAGGCGACGAAGAAGAAGAGGAAGTCTGGCGCCACCGGCACGGGCCGGGGCCGCGCGGGGCGCGCCGGACCCGGCCGGCTGGCCCGCCCGGACGCTGGGGCGGTCCGCCGTTCCGCGAGGCGGTCCCTGGGCCGCCCGAGGACTGGGGCTTCGGGCCCTGGTTCGGCCCGCACCGGCACCGCGGCCCCAAGGTCAAGCGGGGCGACGTGCGGGCGGCGGCGCTGGCGCTGCTGGCCGACGAGCCGCGCAACGGCTACCAGATCATCCAGCAGATCAGCGAGCGCAGCGGTGGTGTCTGGCGGCCCAGCCCCGGCTCGGTGTACCCAGCGCTGCAGCAGCTCGAGGACGAGGGCCTGATCAGGCCGACCACCGGCGAAGGCCGCCGGGCATACGAGCTCACCGAGGACGGCCGGGACTATGTCGCGGCGCACCCGGAGGAGCTGCAGGCGCCGTGGGACGCGGTGACCAAGTCCGTCGGCGACGAGGCGATCGAGATGCGCCGCCTGTTCGGCACGGTCGCGATGGCCGGCATGCAGGTGGCCCGGGTCGGCACCCGGGCTCAGGCCGAGCAGGCCCGGCAGATCCTCACCGAGACCCGCCGGAAGCTCTACCAGATTCTGGCCGCCGAGGATGAGGACGTGGCCGCAGGCGACCACGAGGACGATTGAGCAGAACGGCTAGTCCCCGCTGGGTGTAGCCGCGATGAGCCCCGGCCATCGCGGCTACGCTCAGTCTGGACTGAAGTTGGAGGCCGCAGAGTGACGACGCAGACAGGCCCGGACGCTGTCGGGGTGGCGGGGGCGAGTGACCGCGCCGCCGGCCATCGCGGTGTCCGGGCTGACCAAGAAATACGGGGACATCGAGGCGGTCCGTGGCATCGATTTCGAGGTGGCCAGGGGCGAGACGTTCGGTTTCCTGGGCCCGAACGGGGCCGGAAAGTCCACCACCATCAAGATCTTGTGCACGCTGGCCAAGCCGACCGCCGGGCAGGCCAGCGTGGCCGGGCACGACGTGGTCCGTGAGCGGGACGCGGTGCGGCGGAACATCGGCCTGGTGTTCCAGGACACCACGCTGGACAACTACCTGACCGGCGCGCAGAACCTGCGCTTCCACGCCGAGCTGTACGCGGTCCCGCCGGCCGCGGTGGAACCGCGGATGCGCCAGGTGCTCGACATGGTCGGGCTGTGGGACCGGCGGGACAGCCTGGTGCAGACCTACTCGGGCGGCATGCAGCGGCGGCTGGAGATCGCCCGCGGCCTGCTGCACGCGCCCCGGGTGCTGTTCCTGGACGAGCCCACGGTCGGCCTGGACCCGCAGACCCGCGCGTCGATCTGGGAATACATCAACGAGCTGAAGCGGCGGGAAGACATCACCATCTTCCTGACCACGCACTACATGGACGAGGCCGAGAACTGCGACCGGATCGCCATCATCGACCACGGGAAGATCGTGGCCATCGACACGCCGGAGCAGCTCAAGGCCAGCGTGGGCAAGGACCGGGTGCAGATCCAGACCGAAGACGACGAGGCCACGATCAGCGAACTGCGCGAGGCGATGGCCATCGAGGCGGCCATGCACGAGGGCGCGGTCACGTTCGCGGTCGAGGGCGGCGGCGAGTTCGTGCCCGAGCTGTTCGGCAAGCTGAGCGTGCCGATCCGCTCGGTCAGCGTGTCCCGGCCGACGCTGGACGACGTGTTCATGTCCTACACCGGCAAGACGATCCGGGACGCCGAGGCGTCCGCCACCGACCACATGCGGCAATTTGTCACCCGCGTCCGGGGAAGGCGATAACCATGGCAACCCAGACCGTGACCGCGCCCGCCGCCGAGGAGGACGCGCTCGCCCAGCAGATCAGGGTGGCCGTACCCGAGCGCAGCTTCCGCTCGGACCTGCGCGCGGTGAGCATCGTGTGGCGCCGGGAGATGATCCGGTTCCGCCGGGACCGGCTGCGCGCGGTGACATCGCTGATCCAGCCGCTGCTGTTCCTGCTCGTGCTGGGCACCGGGCTGTCCTCGCTGGCCAAGGGCAGCCTGCCGTCCGGGGTCAACTTCCGTACGTTCATCTACCCCGGCGTGCTGGCCATGTCGGTGCTGTTCACCGCGATCTTCTCGGCCGCCTCGATCGTGTGGGACCGGGAGTTCGGCTTCCTGCGCGAGATGCTGGTCGCCCCGGTCAGCCGGGCCGCCCTGGTCATCGGCAAGTGCCTGGGCGGCGCGACCATCGCCACGTTCCAGGGCATCGTGATCCTGGCCCTGGCCGGGCTGGCGGGGGTGCCGTACAACCCGGTGCTGTTCCTCATCCTGATCGGTGAGCTGCTGCTGCTGGCGTTCACCATCACCGCGTTCGGCGTGATGATGGCGGCCCGGATCACCCAGTTCCAGGCGTTCATGGCGCTGACCCAGATGCTGGTCATGCCGCTGTTCTTCCTGTCCGGCGCGCTCTACCCGCTGAGCGGGCTGCCCGGCTGGCTGTCCGTGCTGACCCGGATCGACCCGCTGACCTACGTGGTCGGCCCGATGCGGCACGCGGTGTTCAGCCACCTGAACCTCAACCCGCTGTTCAGCGCGCACCTGTCGCCCAGCATCACCTGGCTGGGCTGGCCGGTGCCGATCTGGCTGTCGCTGGCCATCGTGGCCGTGATGGGCCTGGCCATGATGGGCGTGGCCATCGCCGAGTTCAGCAAGAACGAGTAGCCAGGCCGGCCTTAGCCGTCACGCAGCCGGAGCAGCAGGCCGCCGCCCAGCAGGGCGGCGGCCGCCCAGGCGGCCAGCACCGCCCGGCGGGGCACCGCGGTGAGGCTGGTGCGGATCATGCCGGTGCTGTACTCCCCGCTGACCGCGAGCACGGCCACGATGGCCACCACGGCCTGGCCGAACTGCACGCCGGTGAGGCTGAGCTTGGCCGGGTCCACCGGGCAGGACAGGCCGCGCGGGCACCGGGTGGCCGCGTCCGCCGCCGCGCTCACCGCGGCGGTCAGCACCGCCGCCGCGGCCAGCAGCCACATCGTGCCGGGCAGTGTGCGCAGCTTCGTCCATTCCGCATGAAGGGGATGTCTCATGCGTCCCTCCTGTGCAGCAGGACGAACGCGGCCCCGAGGGCGACCGTGGCGTAGCCGCAGAGCACGGCGAAGCCGGCCCAGGGCGCCAGCGGGAAGTAGACCGGTGGCCCGTACTGGGCGCTGACCTGGGCGTATTCCGGGAGGCTCTGCTGGATGGCGAAGCCGGCCGCCGGGGTGACCCGTAGTAGCCAGGCGGCCGCCCCCGCGGGCAGCACGAACGCCGTGCCCAGGAGGTAGGTGAGCACGATGCCGGTGATCACGGCAGTGACCGCGGCCGCGCTGCGCCGCACGATGGTGCCGATGGCCAGGGCCAGGATGGCCGCCACGGCCAGCAGCGCGGCGCTGCCCACGATGACCCGCGCCTCGGTCAGCCCGCTCACCGGCAGCACGTAGTCACCCTCGCCTCGCGATATCCGGATGCCCACGACAACCGCGACGACCGCCGCGGCCAGCGCGGCCACGAACGTGACCGAGCCGATCACGACCGCCTTGGCCGCCAGCACCTGGCCGCGGCGCGGGCTGGCGGCCAGCGTGCTGCGGATCAGGCCGCGCCGGTACTCGGCGGTCATGAACATGGCCCCGATCACCACCGCCACGATCAGCCCGGCGAACATGCCCAGCAGGTGATCCTCGATGGTGGCCGTGGGAAAGCCGGTCTGGCCCGCCCCGCCGGCCACCGCCGGCGCGATGTCGCCGGAGCCGGTCACGGTGAACCGGCCACCGGCCTGCCGGAACCCCAGCATCGAGTCGAGCCACTGCCCGGCCTGGCTCATGTCCGCCCCGATGATGCCGCCGGCCCACCCCAGGCCTGGCTGGCCGCCCGCCAGCCGCACGTGGTCGAAGACGGCGGTGTCCACGCTGGGCCCGCCCTGCGCGGACTGGCCGCCCAAGAACGGGGACACCTTGGTCACGCCGGGCGAGGCGGCGAACAGCCCGGCCTGGATCGCAGCGCTCAGCCCGGGCAGCCGGACGCGGCCGACCTGGGTCCAGTGCACGCCGTCGGCTGAGTCGTAGCCAGTGACGGTGGCACCGGACCGGGTCAGCCGCAGCCAGCGCGGCGACGCGGCCGAGACCGCGCCGGGCCGCCCGGCGATGTCCTGGGTGTAGTCGTCCTGCATCCGCACCCCGTGCCCGCCGGTCACCATCATCGCCGCGTAGGCCGCGCCCGGCCGGGTGCTGGCCGCGATCATGATGCCGGCCTTGGACCACGGCTGCAGCCCAGGCCGCATGCCCGCCCCGGCGGGCTGGCCAGGAACGGCGCGCGCGTTGCCGTTGGACTCGAGGCCGGTCAGCAACGTCACCCGGACGGTGATGCTGCCCGCGGCGGCCAGCGGCTGGCGGACGAAGTAGAAGCTGTCCACCACCGCTTCACCGCCCGGCCCGGTTGGGACGTGCGGCAGGCACGCGGCGCCGGACTCGGCCCCGCCGCAGCTGTTGCTGCTGTTCCCAGCGGCGATCAAGCCGACCAGGTCGATCAGCACGGCGGCGACGATCATGCCGATGACCCAGCCGCGGACGGTGCGGAACTTGGTCCACTCAGCCCGTAGCGCGGTTGAGATCACCGTTCCACCTCAGCCCGGTAGTCGACCGCGTCCCGGGTGAGCTGCAGGTAGGCCTGTTCCAGGCTGGCCCGGTGCGCGGCGACCTCGGAAAACGGCACCCCACCGTGGCTGAGCGCGGCGACCACCTGGGCCGCGGCCAGCCCGGACACAGTCAGCAGGCCCGCTTCGCCGGCGGTGACCGCGCCGCCCGCCCGCTCCAGCACAACCAGGGCGGCCGGCCCGGCGGCGGTGCGCACCGTGACGCGGTCGCCCGACGCGCTGGCCAGCAGCGCGGCCGTGCTGGTGTCCGCGATGACCCGGCCGCGGCCGACGATGATCAGGTGGTCGGCGGTGTCCTGGAGTTCGCTCATCAGGTGGCTGGACACCAGCACGGCCCGGCCCTGGGCGGCCAGCGCCCGCAGGTGCCCGCGCATCCACACGATGCCCTCTGGGTCCATGCCGTTGAACGGCTCGTCGAACAGCAGCACGGGCGGGTCGCCCAGCATGGCCGCGGCGATGCCGAGCCGCTGCCGCATGCCGAGCGAATACCCCCCGGCCTTACGCCGGGCCACCGATTCGAGGCCGGCCCGGCTGAGCACCTCGTCGGCCCGTTTCGCGGTCAGGCCCTGGGAGTGGGCCAGCCAGAGCAGGTGGTTGCGGGCGGTGCGGCTGGGCTGCAGCGCGGAGGCGTCCAGCAGCGAACCGACGTGGCTGAGCGGGTGCCGCAGCGAGGTGTACGGCTGGCCGCCGACCAGCGCGGTGCCCGCGTCCGGGGCGTCGAGGCCCAGGATCACCCGCATCGTGGTGGACTTGCCCGCGCCGTTGGGGCCGACGAACCCAGTGACCCGGCCGGACGGGACGGTGAACGTCATCCCGTCCAGCGCGACGGTGGGCCCGAACCGCTTGCGCAGGCCGGTGACTTCGACAGTTGCTTCCATGCCTGCTGGTTGTACGGCGGCGGCGCTAACACGGACCGAACGGCGGCCGTTATCTGGTTGTTAGGCCCGCCCGGGCATGCTGGGAGGATGCCTATGCTGCGCCGAGGGCGGCGTACCGTGCGGATGCGGCTGACCGCGCTGTACTGCGTCCTGTTCGTGTTCTCGGCCGCCGCGCTGCTGCTCATCACCAACGGTTTCGGGGCGTCGTCGTCCGGCACCGTGGTGGCGGTGGCCGCGCATAACCGGGCCCACGGCGATCACGTGGGGCAGGCCGCGGCGGCCCAGGCCCATCAGGCCGTGTCGCATCAGTTCCTGCTCGGCTCGGTGTTCGCGCTGGGCGTGATGACGCTGGTGTCGGTGCTGGTCGGCTGGGTGGCGGCGGGCCGGGTGCTGCGCCCGCTGCGGGTGATGACGGCGGCCACCCGGCGAATCTCCGCGGAGAGCCTGCACGAGCGGCTGGCCATGCCCGGCCCCGGTGACGAGCTGAGGGATCTCGCCGACACCATCGACGGGCTGCTGGCCCGGCTGGAGAGCGCGTTCGCGGCGCAGCGCCGGTTCGTGGCCAACGCCTCGCATGAACTGCGCACCCCGCTGGCCACCATGCGTGCCTCGGTGGATGTGGCGGTGGCCAAGCCCGGGCCGGTGCCGGCCGCGACGCTCGCGCTGGCCGGCCGGCTGCGTACCGAGCTGGACCGGGTCAACGGGCTGCTGGACGGGCTGCTTATGCTGGCCCGCGCGCAGCACGGCGCGGTGCCCGGCCAGTCCACGCTGCCGCTGGACTACGCCGTGTCCGCGGCGCTGGCCGCGCGGGCCAGCGCCATCGCGGCCCGTAAGCTCACCGTGCAGCACGTCACCGGCGGCCGCGGCGCCTGGGTGCGGGGCAGCCAGCCGCTGCTCGCCCGGATGGTGGACAACGTGCTCGACAACGCCATCGGCCACAACCGCGACGGCGGCTGGATCTGCGTCACCACCAGGGCCGACGGTGAGCTGGCCCGGCTGGTCGTCGAGAACGGCGGCGAGGTGCTGGACCAGGCCCAGGCGGCCGACCTGGGGCAGCCGTTCCGCCGGCCCGGCGCCGACCGGACCGGCTCGGACCGCGGCGCCGGGCTGGGTCTGTCCATCGTCGCCGCGGTTGTCGAGGCCCACGGCGGCACGTTGAGCCTGAGCGCCCGGGCCGAAGGCGGCCTCCGGGTCAGCATCAGCCTGCCGCTGGCCGGCGACCGGACCGCCGTCCTGGCCGGATCGCACGCCGGAGTGCCGGCGTGAGGGTGCTGGTGGTGGAAGACGCACGGCCGCTGGCCGATGTCGTGGCCGAAGGGCTGCAGGACCAGGGCATGGCCGTGGACGTGGCCCGGGACGGTCTGGAGGCCGCGGCCAAGCTCGAGGTCAACGACTACGACGTGGTCATCCTCGACCGGGACCTGCCCGGCGTCCACGGTGACACGCTCTGCCAGATGATCACCGAGCGCGACGGACGGGTCATGGTGCTGATGCTGACCGCGGCAGGCTCGCCGGGGGACCGGGTCAGCGGGCTGAGCCTGGGCGCCGACGACTACCTGGCCAAGCCGTTTCACTTCCCCGAGCTCGTGCTGCGGATCCGCGCGCTGGCCCGGCGCCAGCCGGGCGCCCGGGCCCGCACGCTGCGCGTGGCCGGGATCGAGCTCGACCCGGTGCGGCGCACCGTCATCAGGGACGGGCGGCAGCTCGGCCTGTCGGTCAAGGAGTTCGGCGTGCTGGAGGCGCTACTACGGGCCAGCCCTGGATTCCTCCGCGCTGAGGACCTGCTGGAGCAGGTATGGGACGAACACGCCGACCCGTTCACCAACACGGTGACGGTGACCGTGGGGCGGCTGCGGCGCAAGCTCGGCGACCCGCCAGTTATCGTTACCCAGCCCGGCGTCGGGTACTGCGTTAACACGTGACGTCGGCGGTGCTCAGCCGGGCCCAGGCGATGGCCCCGAACAACAGCAGGTAGGCCCCGAACGACAGCAGCCCGTGCAGCACGGTGCTGGTCGCGATGGGCACCCGGAGCAGTCCGTCGAACGAGAGCCACCAGTGCGTCGGCAGGTACGGGTGGATCGCGCCGAACTGGGGCAGGTTGTCGGCCACCTCACTGGTCACGGTGAACACGGCCAGCGCAGCGATCGCGCCGACCGGGTGCTCGGTGCAGGTGGACACGGCCAGCCCGATGGCGCCGAGCGCGGCCATCGCCGCGGTCACGTACAGCGCGACGAGCAGCAGCCGGGCGATCCCCTCAGCCAGCGGCACCGTGGTCCCGGACAGCAGGGTCACCGGGCCGAGCGGGAACAGCGCCGCGCCTGTGGCCAGCGCGACCGCGGTGACCAGCAACGTGGCGGCCAGCGCGAACACCACGATGGCCGCGTACTTCACGGTGAGCAGCCGGGTCCGGCCGGCTGGGATGGTGAGCAGCGCGCGCAGCGTGCCGTAGCCCGGCCTCGCCCGCCATCGAGTCCCCGGCGATCACCGCCATGGCCAGCGGCAGCACCAGGGTGAGCAGCAGGGTCAGCGCGATGAAGGTAAGGAAGAAGCCGTTCCCGGCCAGCTGGTTGATGAACGCCACGCTGGGCCCGCCGGTCTGGCCGGGCCGGTCGGCGGCGCGCAGCGCGATCCCGATGACCACCGGGAACAGGGCGACCACGGCCAGCAGCGCCTGGTTGCGCCGGCGGCCGAAGACCAGCCGCAGCTCGGACCGGAAGAACCGCAGCCAGGCCGCGGATTCAGTCAGCAACATCGAACCCCTCCCCGGTGAGCGCGACGAACAGGTCCTCCAGGGCGGGCACGGCCACCCCGAAGCCGCGTACGCCGACCCGGGCCGCCACCAGCTCGGCGCAGAGGTGCTCCGGCTGGTGGCTGCCCAGCTGCGCGGTCACTTCGTGGCCGGTCGCGTGGGGCGCGAGCCCGAGCCGCTTCAGCACCGCGGCGGCCGCCTCCGGATCGGCGGTTTCCACCCGGATCCGGGCCACCCCGGTGCTGCGCAGCTCGGCCAGCGGGCCCTGGAAGACCAGCCGCCCGGCCCGCATCACGCCGACGTAGCTGCACACCTGCTCCACCTCGGCCAGCAGGTGCGAGGACATGAACACGGTGATGCCGTCGGCCGCGATCTGCTGGATCAGCGCGCGCACCTCGCGGGTGCCCTGCGGGTCGAGCCCGTTGGTCGGCTCGTCCAGCACCAGCAGCTCCCGGGGCTGCAGCAGGCTGGCCGCGATGGCCAGCCGCTGCTTCATGCCCAGTGAATAGTGCCGGTACCGCTTGCCCGCCGCGGCCAGCAGGCCGACCCGGTCCAGCGCCGCGCCGATCCGGGTGGCCGAGGTCCGCGGGTCGGCGGCCGGGTCGGCCGCGGCCCACCGGGCCAGATTGTCCCGCCCGGACAGGAACGGGTAGAAGGCAGGCCCTTCGACCAGGGCACCGACCCGGGGCAGCGCCCGCGCCGCCCTGGCCGGCATCGGCTCGCCGAGCAGTTCCGCCCGCCCGCTGGTGGCGAAGGCCAGGCCGAGCAGCAGCCGGATCGTGGTGGTCTTGCCCGAGCCGTTCGGGCCGAGGAAGCCGTACACCGACCCGCGCGGCACGGCCAGGCTGACCTGATCCACGGCCAGCTGGCCACCGCGGAACCGCTTGGTCAGGCCGGTGCTGGCGATGGCGAGCCCAGTCACTTCGGCCTCGCCCGGCTGCTGGCGTGCTGCTCCAGGCCGGACAGTGGGTGACCGGTCTGGGTCGCGGCGTGGTACAGAACATCGGGAGTGACCGCGCCGATCAGCACCCGGCCGGTGCTGGTGACCAGGACCGACAGCAGGCTGGTGCGGATGAGCCGTCCGCTGCCCCACGATCCGCTCACCCGTGGCGCGGAGTTCAGCAGCTCACCCAGCAGCGAGCCGGCCGGCGCCGCGCTATGACGGCCCGGGGCCGCCGATCCCGGCGCCTCGGAGCTGCCTGAATGGCGGAAGGGGAGCAGGTCCCCGCCGCCGGCGCCGCCGGGCAGCGTGGTCAGCGACGACTCGGGCAGGCTGGCCACGGCGAGCCAGCCGCTGCCGATGACCCGGACGTCGCTGGCCGGCCCGCCAGCCTGCGGGCCGGCACCGGCCTGGGTCGCCGCCCCAGTGTGCTCCTGGATGCCCGTGTGCTGCTGGGTGACCTTGGCCCCGGGCGGCGGGGTGAACGCATAGTCGGCGGCTGGCGGCCGGGTGAACGTCACGGCGGTGAACCCGACCTGGGCGGCCGGCGTGGCCGCGCCGCGGGCGAACACCTGCACCCGGAGCGGTACCCGGTGCTGGCTGTCGATGGCGATGCGCACCTGCCCGATCAGCGAGCGGCCGCTGCGCGGCGCGAGGACCAGCTGGTAGGCGGCCTGCCCGGCGACGGTCACGGTGGGATCGACCCGGACGATGATGGCCGGCCCGGCCTGGGCCAGGGCCTGCCGGGCGGCCTGCTGCGGGGTCAGCGGGATCGGACGGGACGGCCCCCAGCGCCGGCCCGCTGGCCGGCAGGGTGGAGTGGGTCACCGTGTTCGCGGCGCTGTCCCACAGCCAGGTGCCGCTGCCGTTGCGGATCACGTCGTCCTCGCTCATGCTCTGCGGCACCGCGAGCCGGAAGTGGTCCGGGCCGGAGTACCAGACCTGGAAGGTGTGCGAGCCGGCCAGCAGCGATGCCGCGGACAGCGAGCCGGCCGAGCCGAGTGCCCCGGTATCCGGCAGGGCAGGCAGCCCGAGCGACGCCGTCTCGGTAATCGTCCCGGACAGCGGCGGCGCCGGATCCGCGGTCACCGCCGCGAGGAGCTGGCCCGCGGAACGGGCCGGCAGCCGCGGCGTGGCGGCCGCGCTGGGTGGGGCCGCCGAGGCCAGCAGCCCGCCGCCCGCGGCCAGCACGACCGCAGCCGGTACGGCCCAGCGGGACCAGCGTGTCCAGAAGGGTAGGTGTGGCAGCTGATTCATGGCATTTCTCCTTGTCTGTCTTCAGGCGTCGCGCTGCCGGAGCAGCAGCCCGCCGAGCAGCAGCGCGCCCGCGGCCCAGGCGGCCAGCACGCCCAGCCCGGCCCACGGGCTGAGCGGCAGCCCGCGCAGGCCGGTGGTGTACTGGATGGTCAGCCCGGCCGTCATCGGAGCGAGCTGCTCGAGATGCCGGTGCCAGGCGGCGTCGCTGACCGTCGTGGCGATGATCGGGACGAGGTACAGCAGGCCGAGCACGGCGCCGATGGCCGCCGCGGCGCTGCGCACCGCGGTGCCGATCCCCAGGCTGAGCAGCGCGATCAGGGCCAGGTACAGCGCTGACCCGGCCGCGGCGCGCAGGACCGGACCGTCGGCCAGCGACAGAGGAGGAAAGCCGCGACCGGGCAGGATGAGCCGCCCGGCCAGCATCGACCCGGCCACCCCGAGGGCGCCGGCCACCAGCACCACGGTGGTGACCGTGGCCGCCTTGGCGGCCAGCACGGTCGTGCGGCGCGGCATGGCCGCCAGCGTGACCCGGATCATCCCGGTGCCGTACTCGCCGCTGATCACGCCCACGGCCAGGACGGCGACCACGGCCTGGCTGAGGTCAACGCCGATCAGCATGGCCCGGGTCGGGTCGGCGTGGCAGACGAGAGCCGGGCAGTGGGTCGCGGTGTCGGCCAGGACGCCCAGCGCCACGGTCAGCGCGATCACCCCCAGCAGCAGCCAGATCGTGCCCGGCGAGGTACGCAGCTTGGTCCACTCAGCTCGGAGGGAACTCATGCGTCCCTCCGGCGAAGCAGCACGACGGCCAGGCCGAAGGCCACTGCGGCCCAGGCGCACAGCACGGCGAAACCGGCCCACGGCGGCAGCGGGTAGTACCCGTTCTTCGGGGCGTAGCTGGCCGCGACCTGCGCATACCGCTGGACAGTCTGCTCGACGGCGAAGCCGGCCGCCGGGGTGACCCGAAGCAGCCAGTCCGCCGCGCTGGCGGGCAGCACCGGCAGCGCGATGGCCAGCAGGTACGGCAGCACGATCCCGGCGATGAGCACGGTGACCGCGGCGGCGCCGGACCGGAGGATCGCGCCCACCGCCACGGCCAGCGCGGCAACCACCGCGAGCAGCGCGGCCGTGCCGGCCAGCACCCGGACCTCGGTCAGGGCGCTCACCGGCAGGATGAAGTTGCCATTGGAGCGCAGCAGCGCGGTGCCGAACACCACGGCCCCCGCCCCACCGGCCAGCCCGGCGACGAACGTGACCGCCCCGACGACGACCGCCTTGGCCGCCAGCACCTGCGCACGCGCCGGGCTGGCCGCGAACGTCACCCGGATCAGCCCACGGCGGTACTCCGCCGAGATGAACATCGCCGCCACCACGATCACCGCGATCAGGGCGGCGAACACCCCGGTCAGGGTGTTTTCGATAGGCGTGCCGGCCGCGCCGTTGACCCCGGTCACATAGGGCGCGATGTCCCCGGTCCCGGTCACGGTCACCGTGCCGCCGGCCTGATGGAACCCGGCGCCCGGTGCGCCGCCGCCGACGGCGGTGCCGGCCCAGCCAGGGCCGGGCGAGCTCCCGCTGAGCGTGACATGGTCGAAGTGGCCGGTGGCCAGCGTGAGCGCGCCGCCCGCGCTCGACCCGGTCAGGGACTGGGCGCCTGGTACCGAGGTGCCCGGGGTGGTCGCGAACAGCCCAGCCTGGGCAGTAGCCGGCAGCCCGGCCAGCCGCACGGTGCCGACCGTGGTCCAGTGCGTGCCGTCGGCCGAGTCGTACCCGGTGATCGTGTCGCCGGAGCGGGTCAGCCGCAGCCAGCGCGGTGCGGCCGGGGAGACGGCCCCGGGCCGCCCGGCGATGTCGCCAGTGAAGTCGTACTGCATCCGGACGCCATGACCGGGAGTGACCAACATGGCCGCGTACGCCGACCCGGGCCGGGTGCTGGCCTTGATGATGATCCCGGTCTTGGACCACGGCTGCAGCCGGGCCGGGCCCGCCGCGCCCGGCATGGTCAGTGCGGTCACCCGGGCGGTGATGCTGCCGCTGGCGGTCAGCGGCCGGTGCACGAAGTAGAAGCTGTCGCTGACTGCCTCGCCGCCCGGCCCGATCGGGGCGGCGCAGCCCTGGCCCACGACCACCGGCCCACCCGGGCTGGCCTGGCCGCCGCACTCGCTGTGGTCGAGCAGCGCGATCCCGGGCGTGACCAGGGCGGCGACGATCATGCCGATGACCCACCCGCGCACGGTGCGGAATTTGGTCCACTCGGCCCGGAGCAGGTGCGCGAAACCAGTTGGCGCAGCTGGCGTTCGGCTAGCTGGGGATTTTCCGGTGGTGATCATCGGGCACGCTCCGGTGCGGGCTCAGCCCGGTACTCGACCTCGTCCTTGGTCAGCTCCAGGTAGGCCTGTTCCAGCGTGGCGCGGTGCGCGGCCACCTCGGCGAACGGGACCGCGTGGCCGGTGAGCACGGCCACCACCTGCTCGGCGGGCAGCCCGGTGATGGTGAGCTGGCCCGCTGCGCCGGCGGTGACGCCGGCCCCGGCCGCGGTCAGCGCGGCCGCCGCGTCCGGGGCGGCGGCGGTGCGCAGCGTGACCCGGTCCCCGGAGGCCGCCGCGACCAGGGCGGCCACCGTGGTGTCCGCGATCACCCGGCCACGGCCGGCCACCACCAGATGATCGGCGCTGTCCTCCAGTTCGCTCATCAGGTGGCTGGACACCAGCACGGCCCGGCCCTGGGCCGCCAGCGTGCGCAGGAACCCGCGCATCCAGACGATGCCCTCCGGGTCCATGCCGTTGAATGGCTCGTCCAGCATGACCGCGGCCGGGTCGCCGAGCAGCGCGGCGGCGATGCCGAGCCGCTGCCGCATGCCCAGCGAGTAGCCGCCGGCCCGGCGCCGGGCCACGCCGGCCAGCCCGGCCTGCTCGATCACCTCATCCACCCGCCGGGCGGGCAGGCCCTGCGAGTGGGCCAGCCAGAGCAGGTGGTTGCGGGCGGTCCGGCTCGGCTGCAGCGCGGCCGCGTCGAGCAGCGAGCCGACCGCGGTCAGCGGCCGGTGCAGACTGGCGTAGCGCCGCCCGCCGATCAGCGCGGTGCCGGCCTCGGGCGCGTCCAGGCCGAGGATCACCCGCATCGTGGTCGACTTGCCGGCCCCGTTGGGCCCGACGAACCCGGTCACCTGGCCGGGCTGGACGGTGAACGTCATCCCGTCCAGGGCGAGCGTGGCCCCGAACCGCTTGCGCAGCCCGGCCACTTCAATGGTTGTTTCCGTCATGCCGCCGGTTCTACGCGGCCGCCGGTCTCAGCACGGTGCGCGGCGCTGAGACCTGACTGAGACCTGCACACTGTCATGCTTGAACTCATGCGGGTGCTGGTGGTGGAGGACTTCGAGCCGATGGCCCGGGCCATCGGGACCGGGCTGCGCCGGGAGGGGATGGCGGTTAACGTCGTCGGCGACGGGCAGCAGGCGCTGGAGCATCTCGCGGTCACCGGCTACGACGTCGTCGTCCTGGACCGGGACCTGCCCGGGGTGCACGGCGACGAGGTGTGCCGGCGGCTGGCCGCCGGGCGGGCGGCCAGCCGGATCCTGATGCTGACCGCGGCGGGCAGCCTCACCGACCGGGTCGAGGGCCTCAACCTGGGCGCCGACGACTACCTGGCCAAGCCGTTCGACTTCCCCGAGCTGACCGCGCGGGTCCGCGCGCTCGGCCGCCGCGCGGTCGCGCCGCTGCCCCCGGTGCTGCGCCGTGGCGACATCTTGCTGGACCCGGCCAGCCGGGTCGCCACCCGGGCCGGGCGGCGGCTGCCGCTCAGCGCCAAGGAGTTCGCGGTGCTGGAGTACCTGCTGGCCGCGGTGGGCCGGGTGGTGTCCGCCGAGGAACTGCTGGACCGGGTGTGGGATGAGGCGGCCGACCCGTTCACCACGGCGGTCAAGCAGACCATGTACCGGCTGCGGGCCAAGCTGGGTGAGCCAGCGGTCGTGCACACCGTACGGGACGGCGGATACCGGGTGGATGCATGAGACGGCCGCCGCGGCTGACCCTCCGCGCCCAGCTCACGTTGCTGTACGCCGGGTTCCTGGTGGCCGCCGGGGTGGCGGTGCTGGCCGTGCCGATCTTCACCATTCACGAGTCGCTCACCGCCAATGCCTCCGCGCATGACATCGCGCTGATGAACGCGAGTCAGCAGGCACAGCAGTTCCGCGCCACGATCACGCTGCTGGCCCTGGCCGTGGTCTCGCTGGTGGTCGGCTGGCTGATCGCGGGCCGGTTCCTGCGGCCGCTGCGCACCATCACCGCGACCGCGCGGGACATCTCGGCCAGCAACCTGAACCGGCGGCTCGAGCCGGGGGCCAGGGACAACGAGTTCGCCGATCTGGGCGAGACGCTCAACGGCCTGTTCGGGCGGCTGGAGGCGGCGTTCGACTCGCAGCGCCGGTTCGTCGCCAACGCCTCCCACGAGCTGCGCACCCCGCTCAGCGCGGGCCGGGCCCTGCTCCAGGTGGCGGTGGCCGACCCGGACGCCACCGTGGGCTCGCTGAAGGAAACCTGCCAGGAGGTGCTGGACCTGGGCGATCAGCAGGAACACCTGATCAGGGCGCTGCTCATGCTGGCCACCAGCCAGCGCGGCCTGGCCCGGGCCGAGCCGCTGGACCTGGCCGACCTCACCGGCAAGCTCCTGGTCGCCCGGGAGGGCGAAACCGCCCGCCACGGCCTCCAGGTCAAATCGGCCCTGCAGCCAGCCCTCACCACCGGTGACCCGGCCCTTACCGAAAGTCTCATTGCCAACTTGATCGACAATGCCATCCGGCACAATATCCCTAGCGGTCAGATAGAGATTTCAACGGGCCCCGCCGCCCCCGGCGCCGGCGCGCAGCTTTCCGTGCGCAACACCGGCCCAGTCATCCCGCCGGTCGCGGTGGACACCCTTTTCGAGCCGTTCCGCCAGTACGCTCAAGCCCGAATCCACACCGGCAACGGCTACGGCCTAGGCCTAGCCATCGTCCAAGCCATCGCCCAGGCCCACCAGGCCATCGTCAAGGCCCACTCCAACCCAGACGGCGGCCTAACCGTCCAGGTGGTTTTCCCGGTCCGACCCCGCACTGGCGCCGTGTGCTAGCTACCAGCCGAGGGTTTCCTCCGGGGGGTCCGGGGGGTCGTCCCCCCGGGAAAGCACTGCGAGCCAAAGGCGAGGGCGTCGAAGACCCCGAGCATTAGGGCGACGCCGGGTGGCTACGGGGGCAAACCACCCGGCGTCGCATTCATCGGCGTTCCGACGGGGGCCCGGAACGCCGGCAGGTGCTCCGACGGGGGACCAGAGCACCGCTATGCATGTTACACCGAAACCCCCCCTTGTGCATCAAGACCGGATTACAAGCAGATCTGGTCAGGCTGCACAGTCGGACGGCCTCCTCAGCCCTTTCCCGGCTGATTTTCCTTCGCTGTTTCCCCGATAAACCCCTGGGACGGCTGAGCCCCTGGGTCGGCGCTGCGCTGCGGCGGGGTTCCCGCTGGCCAGCCGGCTGCGTCGGGCGGGTCGTAGCGGGTGGGCAGCCGCGGCTGGTACTCCTGAAAGCCCCGGGTGCTGGCCAGTTCCCGGCCGCCGTTGGCGATCACCACGGCGAAATACGGGATGGCGATAGCGCCGACCGCCGGAATCGCGGCGAACCAGCCTGCGCCCGCGACGAACAGGGCAATCGTGAGCGCAAAACATCCGGCCCGGATACCCATCATGATCAGGTAGCGGCGCTGCCGGGCGGCAATGTCCGCGGACAGCGAGGGCTGAGCCTGGGTCACCAGCGGTACCTGGGGGCTGTGCCTACGGGACACGGACTTCACGCTTCCAACGTATGCCGCCCCGGGCGGGCCCGCCAGTGCGGGGTCAGCCGGGCATGGCCAGGCCGGCCAGGCCATCCACCGAGGCGGCCCCGGCCAGCGCCATGACGTGCGCCAGGTCGTCGGTGAAGCCGTCCAGCAGGGTCTGCACGCCGTCCGCGCCGCCACCGGCCAGAGCCCACAGCACCGGCCGGCCGAGGAACACCAGCCGGGCGCCGAGAGCCAGCGCGGCCAGCGCGTCCTCGGCCCGCCGGATTCCCCCATCCACCAGGACCGGGTCGGCAGGCAGCGCGGCGGCCACCGCGGGCAGCGCCACGGCGGTCGGCGCCGCGCGGTCCAGCTGCCGCCCGCCGTGGTTGGACACGATCACGCCGGCCGCCCCGGCGGCCAGGCAGGCGGCCGCGTCGTCGGCCCGCAGCACCCCCTTGACCAGCACCGGCAGCCCGCCGCTCAGCTCGCTGAGCCAGCCGATGTGCGCCGGGGTCACGGTGGCGGCCAGCTCGGTGCCGGCCAGGTCGTCCAGCGGGCCGATGTTGACCAGGAAGTCGGCCTCGGAGATGGGCGCGTCCGCGATCCGGGCCTTCCGGCCGACGAACGGGGTGTCGCCGGTCAGCACCAGGGCCTGCGCCCCGGCCGCCACCGCCCGCCGGACCAGGCCGGTCGTGATGTCCAGGTCGTGCATCAGGTACACCTGGAACCACCAGCTGCCGCCCGCCGCCGCCACCGCCTCGCCGACCGCCTCGAGCCTGCAGGTGCTCCGGGTGGACAGCACGAACAGCGCGCCCGCCCGGGCCGCGGCGGTGGCCGCCGCGACCTCCCCGTCCGGGTGGGCCAGCCGGTGGAACGCGGTGGGCGCGACCGCCAGCGGGGTACGCACCCGCAGGTCCAGCGGGCTGCCCAGCACTACGCTGGTATCTACGGACGACACGTCCCGCAGCACCCGGGGCAGGAACTGGACCCGGCGCCAGGCCTTCTGGTTGGCCCGCAGCGTCGCCTCGCGGCCGGCCCCGCCCGCGTAGAAGTCGTACACGTCCGGGCTCAGCAGTTCCCTGGCGCGCCGCTCGAGCTCGCTGACATCAGGAATCACACTGAGATACCTTGCCGGAACGTTAGCCCCGGTGCCAGGGCCGGGCCTGAGATATGGAGGCGCAGATGAGCGAACGCACCTACCGGGTGACCGAGATCGTCGGCACGTCGCCGGACGGCATGGAGCCCGCCATCCGCAACGCGATCCGCCGGGCGTCGGCGACCCTGCGCCACCTGGACTGGTTCGAGGTCACCGAGGTCCGCGGCCAGATCCAGGACGGCGAGGTGGCCCACTTCCAGGTCGGCCTGAAGGTCGGCTTCCGCCTGGAGGATAGCTAGCTTGCCTGGGACACCGAGGACATGTTGAAGTCCTCGACGCGCACCGGGGGCATCGCGCACCGGGTGAAGTAGTCACCCCACTCGCGGGGCAGCGTGGGCCCGGTCACCCCGACCTCGGTGAGCCTGCCGAGCATGCCGACCGGGCTCTCGTTGAACCGGAAGTTGTTCACCGCCCCGGTCACCTCGCCGTTCTCCACCAGGTAGATGCCGTCCCTGGTCAGCCCGGTGAGCAGCAGCGTCTGCGGGTCCACCTCGCGGATGTACCACAGGCAGGTGAGCAGCAGCCCGTGGCTGGTCTCGGCCACCATCTCGTCCAGCGTCACCGCGCTGCCGGGCGGGCCGTCCAGCACCAGGTTGTCGATGGCCGGGGTGACCGGCAGCCCAGACCGCCCGGCGCTGTGCCGGGTCTGGATCAGCGCGGCCAGCTCCCCGTCCCGGATCCAGTCGGTCGGCCCCAGGGCCAGGCCGTTGTCGAACACCGAGGAATCGCGGTGCGAGGCGTGCGCGATCGCGAACGGCGCGCAGACCAGCCCGGGCCGGCCCGGGTCGCTGCGCAGCGTCACCGGCAGCCGGGCCAGCCGGTCGCCGACCCGGGTGCCGCCGCCCGGCTGGCTGAACACGCTCCGCCCGTCCAGCGCGTCCTTGGCCCCGGCCGACCAGTACAGGTAGACGAGCAGGTCGGCCACGGCGCTCGGCGGCAGCAGCGTCTCGTACCGGCCGGCCGGCAGGTCGAGCGTGCGCTTCTGCCAGTCCAGCCGCTGGGCCAGGCCGGCGTCCATGCGCGGCCACGTCCACGTCGGTGAAGTCGCTGGTGCCCTGCCCGGCCCAGGCGGACCGGGCCAGGTCGGCCGACTTGGCGTTCATGTCCACCTTGCCGGTGGGCTGGTCGTGCCGCAGCCGCAGGCCGGCCGAGGTGCCGAGGAACGTGCTGGTCACGGTGTGCTCGGCGAAGCCGTACAGCCTCCGGCCGGTGGCCTGCGCCGCGGCGAACGAGGCGCCCAGCTCGTCGGCGAACCGGCCGAACACCCCGATCTGGGTACCGGCCACCGGATCATCCCACCCTGGCCCGCTCGCGCCCTCCATACTGAACGCCCCGGCCTGGCCGGTGCCGAGCAGCGGTGCGGCGTCCTCCGCGGGCGAACCCTCGCTGGCCGCCTGCTCGGCCGCCCGGACCACGTCCTCGACCTGGTCGTCGCGCACCCCAGCCCGGGAGACCACGCCGGCCGATGCGCCCGCGGCGCCGTGGCTGATCGCGATCACGGTCAGCTGCCGGGAGCGGGCGACGCCGTTCGTGGTCAGCGTGTTGCCCGCCCAGCGCAGGTTGGCCGTGGCGGACTCGTCGGCGAGCACGATGCAGTCGTCGCAGCGGGCCGCGGCCAGCGCCCGCTCGATCGTGTCCTGCGGAGTCATGGTCAGGCCCCCTCTTCCGTGGTGTTCAGCACCCGCACCCCGCGCATCAGCACGGCCGGGCAGCCGTGGCTGACCGGGGCGACCTGCCCGGGCTGCCCCTTGCCGCAGTTGAACGCCCCGCCGAGCAGGTAGGTCTGCGGGCCGCCGATCGCCTCCATCGAGTTCCAGAAATCGGTCGTGGTGGCCTGGTAGGCCACGTCGCGGAGCTGCCCGTCCAGCCGGCCGTTCCTGATCTTGAAGAAGCGCTGCCCGGTGAACTGGAAGTTGTACCGCTGCATGTCGATCGACCAGCTCTTGTCGCCCACGATGTAGATCCCGTCGGTCACTGCGGCGATCAGCTCACCGGTGTCCGGGCCGCCCTCGGCCGGCTGGAGCGAGACGTTCGCCATCCGCTGGATCGGCATGTGCCCGGGGGAGTCGGCGAACGCGCAGCCGTTGGACCGGGCCGCCCCGGTGAGCCGGGCGATCCGCCGGTCCAGCTGGTAGCCGGCCAGCACGCCGCCCGAGATGAGATCCCACGACTGGGCGGCGACGCCCTCGTCGTCGTAGCCGACGGTGGCCAGCCCGTGCGGCACCGTCCGGTCGCCGGTGACGTGCATCACCCGTGACCCGTACTGCAGGTGGCCCCGTTTGTCCGGGGTGGCGAACGAGGTGCCCGCGTAGGCGGCCTCGTAGCCGAGCGCACGATCCAGCTCGGTGGCGTGCCCGATCGACTCGTGGATCACCAGCCACAGGTTGGACGGGGCGATGACCAGGTCGTACCGGCCGGCCTGGACCGCCGGCGCGGCCAGCTTGTCCGCCAGCAGCCCGGGCAGCTCGGCCAGCTCGGCCGGGAAGTCCCAGCCGGTGCCGGTCAGGTACTCGTAGCCCCGGCCGGCCGGCGGGGCCAGCGTGCGCATGGTCTCGAACTGGCCGCTGGACGGCACCGCCACCGCGGTCAGCTCCGGGTGCAGCCGGACCCGCTGCTGGGTGGCGGTGGTGGACCCGTCGGTATAGAACTTGCACTCCCGCACCTGCATGAGCGAGGCGTCCACGTGATCGATGCCGGGGCCCTCAAGCAACCGGGTGCTCCACTCGCCGAGCAGCGCCAGCTTGTCCGCCACCGGGACGCTGAACGGATCCACGTCGTACGCCGACACCCAGGTCACGTCGCCGTAGCCGGGCTCATCAGCCAGCTCGATGCGTTCCGTGTTCATGGCCGAGGCCACCCGGGCGACGTCCACCGCCTCTTCCGCGGCGCGTACCGCGGCGTCCGTGGTCAGGTCCACCATGGCCGCAAAGCCCCAGGTGCCATCCAGCACCACGCGCACGGCCAGGCCCAGGTCGTCCGCGTCGAGCAGGGTCTCCAGGCGGCCGTCGGACAGCCCGATGTGCTGGCCGCGGACCCGCTCCGCACGGAAGTCCGCGTGCTCCGCGCCGAGCTCGCCCGCCCGCTGCAGCGCCGCCGCGGCCAGCTCGCGCAGCGGGTAAGCGGTGAACTCGGGATCTACCGGCTGAGAGTGCTGAGTACTGTGCTCCACGAGTGGCAACCTATCCCGGCCCTGCCAGGTACGCTCGCGGAGGCTGCCGCATACCGTTAACGATCATGAGGAAAGGCGCGCAGATGAGCCGATCCGTCCTCGTCACCGGGGGGAACCGGGGCATCGGGCTGGCCATCGCCCGGCGCCTGGCCGCCCACGGTGACCAGGTCACCGTGACCTCCCGGTCCGGCGACAAGGTTGACGGGCTGACCGTGCTGCCCTGCGACGTACGGAACGCGACGTCCGTGGACGAGGCGTTCGCCGCCGTGGAGGCCACGCAGGGCCCGGTGGAGGTGCTGATCGCCAACGCCGGCATCACCCGGGAC
>CAVVGF010000005.1:0-66785 GCA_963747705.1 uncultured Actinomycetes bacterium
TGGCCGGGGTCCGGCCAGGCGGAGATGTGCCAATCCGTGAGCGGTCTACCGGGCGGCTCCGGCGACGTAGGCGGACACGATGTACGTGGCCTGCCAATCCAGGGAGCGCGGGCCCGGTCATAGCGCATGGTGGTGCGCGGGAAGCGGCTTCCTGCACATCCGCAGCGGCACATCCGCATCCAGCGCGGCGGTGATGAACGCATGCCGCAGCGTGTGCGGTCCGACGGTGTTGGCTCATCCGCTCGCGTGGTAGTAGTTGAGCCGTGCCAGCCATCGAGGAAGCGGCGGCGGATGAGCCGGCGACGGTGCCGGCGATCTTTCACGATGACCGCGTGCCGCTGGCCGCGTGGGTGATCGCCGCCGCCTTTGTCGTCCTTGAGCTGGCGCTCAGCGACCGGTACGGCTTCCAGCAGGACGAGCTGTACTTTCTCGTGGCGAGTCACCATCTGGCCTTCGGGTACGTGGACCAGCCGCCGCTCGCGGTGCTGCTCGCCCGCACCACTGACCTGTTCGGCGTGAACCCCACCGCTATCCGGATCTTGCCAGCGCTGGCCGGCGGCGTGATCGTGTGCTCGCCGCGCGGCTCGCCGCGCTCTTCGACGGGGGCCGCACCGCGCGGGTGATCGCGGCGCTCGCCGTCGCCATCGCGCCGATCTTCCTGGGCGCCATGCACGTCGGCAACACCACGCCGTATGACCTGCTCGCCTGGACGGTCGTCACGGTATGCGCCGCCACGGCGCTGCTGCGGGACCGGCCGCGGTGGTGGCTCGGCGCCGGCATCGCGGCCGGGATCGGCGTCGAGGACGAGTACCTGATCCTGATCCTGCTCGCCGCCCTGGTCATCGGCATCCTCGTCACATCGGCCCACCGGGCCGTCGTGAAGACACGGTGGCCGTGGCTCGGCGGCGTCATCGCGCTCGTGATCTGGCTGCCGAACCTCATCTGGCAGTTCGCCAGCGGATGGCCGCAGCTCACGATGGCGTCCGCGCTGCACCAGCAGAACACCTCCACGGCCGACTACATCGGCGGGCTGCCCGCGCAGCTCGTCTACGCGGGGCTGCTGGGGATTCCGCTGGCCATCGCGGGGTTCATCAGGCTCTGGCGCGCTGCGCAGCTACGGTTCCTCGGCGTCGACTGCCACGCTCATCTTGATCTATGTCCTGGTCTGGATACCGGGGAAGGTGTACTACGTCGACGGGATACTGCCCGTCATGCTGGCCGCCGGGTCCGTATCGGCCGGGCGGTGGATCGCGAAGGCGCGGCGGCCGCGCTCGCGGCGGGTGGCCATCGGCGTCCTCGCGCTGGCCGGCACCGTGGTCATCTTGCCGAGCGCGCTTCCTCTGCTGCCGATCGCGAGCCTGCACAAGCTGAACGGGGCAACGAGCATCGCCGACGGTATCGGCTGGCCGCAGCTGGCCGCCGAAGTCGCGGCGCAGGACGCGGCGCTCACCCGGGCGGGCCAGCCGCCAACGTCCATCTTTACGGGTGCCTACGCGGAGGCCGGCGCGCTTGACGTGTACGGCGGGCCGTACCACCTGCCGCCGGTGATCTCGGGTCACAACACGTTCTGGCTGTGGGGACCGGGGGACGCATCCGACACGACGGTGCTCTACGTCGACGCGGCGGGGCAACTGAAGCCGTACTTCGCGAGCTGCCGCCAGCTGGCCGTCTACAACCCTCCTGACCAGGTGAAGAATGACTGGAACGACCTGGCGATCGGGGTCTGCGCCAGCCCGTCCGGGGCCTGGAAGACGCTGTGGCCGCATATGAAGCACTACGACTGACAGAAGCGCGTGCCTTGGGCGGGGAGACGCTCGGGGCGGCGCAGCGTGCTAGGCATCTCATGGGCGAGGCGGGGTTCAGGCGGGAAGTGAGCTGCCGAGGACAATCCCGGCGATGCTGATGGCTGCAGCGTCGGACAGGCTCCCGTTTCCCGAAGGTACATGGTATTGGTTCGAACCCAGTTGCCCTCGCCCCAGCCTGCTAGGGATCTTGGCGGTAGCTGGCCGGGTCGAAGCGGCGGGTTTGCCGGGCGAAGGACCAGGTGGAACCGGGCCACAGGGTGACGTTGCGGCCGCGGTCGTCCAGGTACCAGCTGTTGCAGCCGCCGGTGAGCCACACGGTGCTGGGCATCTTCCGCTGCACGGCGCGGTCCCAGCGCGCCTGCGCGGCGGGCCGGACCTCCAGCCGGGTGAGGTGCTGGGAGCGGGCATGGGCCAGCGCACCCAGCACGTACCTGATCTGCGCCTCGATCATGAACACCTGGGAGTTGTGCCCGAGCCCGGTGTTCGGGCCGGTGAGCACGAACAGGTTCGGGAAGCCCGCCGTCGTCGTGCCACGGAATGCGGTCGGCGCGGCGACGGCGGACCAGTGTGCCGCCAGGCTGCGGCCCGCTGAGTCGAAGATCCGCTGCGCGATCGGGTAGTCCGTCACGTGGAAGCCGGTGGCGACGATGATCGTGTCCACGTCGTGGCTGGTGCCATCGCGGGTGACCACCGACTTCTCGCGGATCTCCGCGATGGGTTCGGTCACCACGGTCACGTTCGGCTGGGTCAGGGCCGGATAGTAGTCGCTGGACAGCAGGATCCGCTTGCAGCCCATCCGGTAGGTCGGGGTCAGCCGCGCCCGCAGTCCGGGGTCGGGGACCTGGCGGCGCAGGTGCGCCAGCGCCATCGGCTCGGCCCGGGCCAGCAGGGCCGGGTTCGTGACGAAGCCCAGGACGTATGCTTCCCGGCCCCAGTAGATGGCCGTCCGGGCGATTCGCTGGGTGACCGGCAGGTGCCGGAACAGCCACCGTTCGGGCTGGGTGATGGCGCGGTCCCGGCGTGGCATGATCCACGGCGGCGTGCGCTGGAACACCGTGAGCCTGCCCACGGCCGGCTGGATCCGCGGGACGATCTGGATCGCTGACGCCCCGGTGCCGATGACGGCCACGCTGCGGCCGGTCAGATCGCGGCCGTGATCCCAGCTGGCCGAGTGGAAGACCGCGCCTTCGAAGGCACCCAGGCCCGGCAGGTCGGGGATGAACGGGTTGGCCAGCGGGCCCGCCGCGCTGACCAGGAATCGCGCGGTCAGCCTGCCGTCCGTGGTGTCAAGGTGCCACAGGTGGGCGCCTTCATCCCAGCGGGCTGAGAGGAGTTCCGCGCCGAACCGGATCTGGGTGGTGACTCCTTCCTGGTCGGCCACCCGGCGCAGGTAGGCCCAGATCTCTGGCTGCGCCGAGAAGCTGCGGCTCCAGTCCGGATTCGGGGCAAAGGAGAAGGAGTACAGGTGCGACGGCACGTCGCAGGCCGCTCCCGGGTAGGCGTTATCCCGCCAGGTTCCGCCCAGGCCAGCTGCGCGCTCGAGTAGCGCAACGTCGGTCACGCCAGCCCGGCGCAGGCGCGCGGCCACGCCGATGCCGCCGAACCCGGTACCGATGATGGCCACCGTGACGCCGGGGGCCGCGACCCGTGACGCGGCGCCGGGAGCGGTGATTTCCGGCATCCGGGCCTCAGGCCCCGGCGGCATTCAGCAGTCCGGCCGCGCGCCAGATGCGCCTGGCCGGGCCCCCGATCAGCCCAGCCGCCTGGAAGGTCGCCACGGCCTGCCGGGCGAGCCACGCGGCGGACGCCCGGCGGTACGGGTTGCGGCGGGCGGCCCGCCTGGCCTGTTTCGGGTCCAGGCCGGCCCTGGCGTAGGCGGCCGGGCTGATCAGCCGGTCCGCGGACAGCGCGGCGATGGCCGCCAGGACGAGCCCGCTTACCGTACGGACGATCCAGGGCTGGGCCGCCATGATGCGGACGAGCTCCTCGCGGGCATACCGCATGTGCCTGGCCTCCTCGGTGATGTGGATCCGGCACACCGCCCGCATCAGCGGCTCGAGGCTCTCGTCCTTCGTAATCTCCCGCTGTCCCTGGTCCAGGAGCTCCTCGACGAACAGCGCGGCGGCGAACGTGAGCGGCCCGTTCGAATACGTCTTGAGTACCCAGCCGCAGATATGTGCGAGCGGATCCAGCCGGTCGTGCTGAGCGCCCAGCTTACGGATGAGGCGGGCGAACATGACCGTGTGCCGGCACTCGTCGGCGATCTCGGTGTAGGCGTACTGGATGTGGCTGGCGGTGGGGTCCCGGTGGTAGGCGTACCGGATCAGCATCTGCATCAAGATGGCCTCGAACCAGATGCCCCGGTCCGCGATGCTGGCCGCCTCCTGCCAGCTCAGCTCCCGGCGCTGCTGCTCAGTGAGCTGGTCCCACAGGGCCGTGCCATACAGCGAGATCCGGTGCGCGGGCATCGCGTACCGGCCGGTGTCCACCGGGGCGTCCCAGTCGATCTCGGTGAGCGGGTTATACGAGGCCCTGGCCGACGACACCAGCAGCCGGCGCCCGAGGTCCTCCCGGTCAGTGATGCGAGGCGACGTGGGTGTCATGCGTGCATCTCCTTTCCGCCCGCGCTCACCCGTTCGCGCAGGCCGGCCGCCAGTTCGGCGCCCGCATAGGTGCCCCGGCGCAGGATCGTGCCCAGCCGCGCCGCGACTGCGCGGTCGAGGGTGGACGGCGCGTGCCGCGCGAGCCGGAGCCCGGCCGTGCCCAGCCTGGTCGATGCCACGTCACGCGGAACCCGGGCGGCGGTGGCCGCCCGCAGCGTGGCCGCGACCGTGTCGGCGACCCGTTCCGCCGGCACCAGCCCGTCGAGGGACACGCCGACGGCCCGTGACCGGTCGTGAATGGGGGTGTCGACGTAACCGGGGTAGACGGTCGTCACGCCCAGGTGGGTGCCGTACTCTGCGCGCAGCACGTCCGCATAGCCGGTGAGCGCGCGCTTGGAGACCGTATAAGCCCCGGTGAACGGCAGGGTCACGCCCGCAAGCAGGGAAGCGGTGATGATGACGCGGCCGCGCCGCTCGAGGAGAGCCGGCCGGGCGGCGGCGGTGACCCGCCACACCCCGAGCAGATTGACCTCGAGGGCCTCGGTGACACCGGCGCCGGGCGGCTGCCCGATGTCGACCGCGGGCCCAATGCCGGCGAAGTGGATGAGGACGTCCAGGCCACCGAGCTGCCCGATGGCTTCCCCAACCGCATCACGAACCTGCTCGTCGTCGGTGACATCGCAGGCGAGCACGCCGTCGCCGGGTTTGAGGTCCAGCCCGAGAGCGCTGGCACCCAGCTCCCGCGCCAGCCGCAGCGTGGCCGAACCGAACGCTCCGGAGGCGCCCGTGACCAGCACGGCCCGGCCAGCCAGCGCTGACCGTCCGCGGAGACTGCGTAAGGATTCGCGCGACATATCAGCGTCCTCCTGGTCTGCCCGGCCAGCTACAGCGAACGTTACAATGGCCATTGTCTCAATGCAAGATGTAATCTAAGTCGCATGGCCGAGTACCGGATCGATGAGCTGGCCCGCGAGGCCGGTGCCAGCGTGCGCAATATCCGCGTCTATCAGGACCGCGGGCTGCTCGCCCCGCCGCGCAGGCAGGGACGGGTGGGCATCTACAGCGATGCGCACCTGGCCCGGCTGCGGCTCATCGGCCAGCTGCTCAGGCGGGGCTACACATTCGCCAACATCGCCGAGCTGATCGCCGCCTGGGAGCGTGGCGGCGACATGACCGAGATCTTCGACTTCGAGTCGGTCATCGGTGATCCATGGTCGGACGAGGTCCCCGGCTACCTGACAGCCCAGGGGCTCAGCGACTTGTTCGGCGCCGAAGTTACCGAGGAGAACCTGGACCGGGCGATCGCGCTCGGCGTGCTCGAGCCCGACGGCGACCGCTTCCGGGTGCCCAGTCCCCGGCTGCTGAACGCGGGTGCCGAGCTAGTGGCCGTCGGCATGCCCCTTCGTGCCGTGCTTGACCTGGCCGAGCGGTTGCGCACGCAGGTCAACGCCATCGCCCGCGACCTGACCGGCACCGTGACCGAACACATGCTCGCCGCCCGGGAGCAGGACGGGCTGCTGCTCGGCGAGGATCTGGCCCAGGTGGCTGCGGTGATCCGACGGCTGCGGCCGCTGGCGCAGACCGCGGTGGACGCGCTCCTCGCCCAGGGCATGTCCCGGCACGTCCAGGAGGCTCTTGGTGATCATTTCACCGCGATTCTCGAGCAGATCAGGCAAGACGGCGACGCCACCGCCCATTCCGCGTAGCCAGCTTCAGGAGGCATGATGCGCCTGGCGTATGACCGGGCCGGTGCCGGGCCGGCCCTCGTCCTGCTGCATGGCCTCGGGCACCGGCGCCAGGGCTGGGCCGCGGTGCGGGACAAGCTCACGCCGTACCGCGACGTGATCAGCGTCAACCTGCCCGGGCACGGGCAGTCACCGCCGCTGCGGGCCAACGGGCAGCCCCCGGTCGAGGCCATCGCGGAGCAGATCGCGGCGCTGCTGTCCGGGCTGGGCCTGTCCCGGCCACATCTAGCCGGGAACTCGCTCGGCGGGACGGTCGCCCTGACGCTCGCCGCCCAGGGCCGCGCCGCGAGCGTGACCGCGCTGTCCCCGGCCGGCTTCCCCGGCCACGGCTACGAGCCCTACTACGACCATGCCCTGTTCAGCGTCATCCGCATGGCGGCCCGCGGCATCAGGCCGCTGGTGCCGGCGCTGTCGGGCAGCACCGCTGGGCGGGCGCTGCTGTACACCATCATGGTCGCCCGGCCGAGCCAGATCACACCCGAGCAGGCCCGGGGCGATGTGGCCGCCTTCGCGTCGGCCGGCGCGGTGATGCGGGCGGTGTTCGCCGGGCCGTTGCGGTTCACCGCCAACGTCCCTAATGACGTGCCGGTGACCATCGGATGGGGGACCTCCGATCGGGTGCTGCCACCCGCCAACGCCCGGGTCGCCCAGCGGCAGTTGCCGAAGGCCCGGTTCGTCACGCTCCCCGGCTGCGGGCACGTCCCGATGACCGACGATCCCGGCCTGGTGGCCCGGGTCCTGCTGGCCGGCAGCGACACCGGGACGGCCTAGGGCTCAAGCGACCCACGAGGGCACGATCTGGGCCAGCCGGTCCGGGTCGGTCAGCATCCGGATCGCCGTGATGGAGCCGTCGGTGACCGTGAACGCCATGACCGTGACCGGTCTCCCACGCACAGCGATGATGACGCCCGGGACGCCGTCGGCGACCACCGGATGGGCTAGCGCGCCCGAACGGGCGCCGCTCGTGGCCCGGGCTGCGACCTCGCGCGCGCCGCGGATGGTGAGAGTCCCCCTGGGGCCCTGCATCCGAAGTTCTACCTCGGGGGCGAGCACGGTGAGCAACCTCGCGAGGTCGCCCTGGCCGACCGCCGCGAAGAACGCGTCGACGACCTCACGGGCCGCCGCGTCCGGGGCGGCTGCGGGCGTGCCCAGGCGGATCCGTCCGCGGGCCCGGCTGGCCAGCATCTTCGTGGCCGCGGTGCTGCGGCCGAGGATGGCGGCGATCGCGTCGAAAGGGACCTCGAACACGTCGTGCAGGACGAACGACACCCGCTCCGCTGGGGTGAGAGCGTCCATGACGACGTACAGCGCGAGGCCGACAGCATCTCCGAGCAGGGCCTCCTCTTCCGGGCCAGCCCGCCCGGCCCCGGCCGCCTCGGCCGTGAGCATCCCGAGGTTGAGTTCGAGCGGCTGCTCGCCCCGTACCCCGCGCCTGCGCAGTGCGTCGAGGCAGATCCGCCCGGTCACCGTGGTGAGCCAGCCGCGCAGGTCCGCGATACCCCCGCCGCCGGTGCGGGCCAGGCGCAGCCACGCTTCCTGCACGGCGTCGTCCGCGTCCGCGTGCGAGCCGAGCACGCGGAACGCGATCGTGTGCAGATAGGGGCGATGGACCTCGAACCCCGCGGCGAGCTGTTCTTCTTCGGTCACGGTCTTCCCCGGCGCGAGCGGCAGTGTCACTAGGCACGACGCAGCGCACGCCGGTGAGGTAACACCCCGGCCGACGTTACCTCCCGCCGCGACCGGACGTCGTAGTGCCGTGTCCCGGCCCACCATCCGCGTCATGGAGGAGAGATGACCGCACGAATCCAGAACACCGCCGCCCAGCCTGATGTGACCACTGGCGTCCAGCACCTCTTCAAGGCGGTGTACGCCGGGGGCGTACCGCGCGAGACGCTGGAGCTGGTCCACCTGCGCGCAAGCCAGATCAACGGCTGCAGCGCGTGCGTTGACGCCGGTGCCACCACCGCGGCCCAGGCCGGCGTCAGCGCGGAGAAGCTGCTCACCGTGGCCGCCTGGTACGAAAACCCGCTCTTCGACGAGGCCGAGCGGGCCGCGCTAGCGCTCACCGAAGCAGCGACCCGGCTGGCCGACCGGCCCGGCGCGGTCACTGACGAGATCTGGGCCGAGGCCGCGAGCCACTACGACGAGCAGCAGCTCACGGCCCTGGTGCTGATGGTGGCGATCAGCAACTTCTTCAACCGCCTCAACACCACCTTCCGGGTGCCCGCCGGGACCAGGTGGGACTCCTAGGCGGACAGGGCCGGGCCGGCCGCTGGATCCAGGGTTGCTGTGGTGGTGTTCGGCAGCCTGCCGTTCGCTCCAGATACCCGCGCTAACGTAGCGGCCAATGAAAGTCTCACGCTGCCATGACTGAGCCCCGCCGGATCGGCGCTTCGGTCGTGATTGTGGGCGGCGGACCGGTCGGGCTCGCGCTGGCGGTGACGCTCGGCAAGGCGGGAGTCTCCTGCGTGCTGGTGGAGCGCCAGATTGAGCCTTCCCCGATTCCGCGGGGGCAGAATCTGTCGGCCCGTAGCCTGGAGCACTTTTACTACTGGGATTGCGCCGGCGAGCTGCGCGCGGCCCGGCTCCTGCCGTCCGGATTCCCGATCGGGGGCATTACCGCGTACCGCAGCCTGGCCAGCGAGTACTGGTACGCCCCGGCCGGCCGTGAGACGGTCGCCGACTTCTACTACCAGCGGAACGAACGGCTGCCGCAGTACCTGACGGAAACGGTGCTGCGCAACCGGGCGGGCAGGCTCGGCCCAGTCACCCTGCTGTTCGGATGGTCGGCGGACAGCGTGCGGCAGGACGAGACCGGCGTGCGGGTGACCGCCCGGCAGGAGGCCGGGGCCGGGCACTGTGAGATCGAAGCTGACTACCTGGCCGGATGCGACGGTGCCCATTCGCAGGTCCGCGAGCAGGCCGGTATAGCCAGCGGGGGCGCCGACTTCGACCAGCGCATGGTGCTGGCGGTGTTCCGCTCGCCCGAGCTGCACGAGCGCCTGCAACGGTTCCCGTTGCGTACCACCTACCGGGTGCTGCATCCCGAGCTCAATGGCTACTGGTGGTTCTTCGGGCGGGTCAACCCGGCCGGGACGTGGTTCTTCCACGCACCGGTGCACGCGGGCGCGACGGCGGCCAGCCTCGACGCGCATGCGCTGATCGAGCGGGCCGCCGGGTCCGCGGTGGCCTGCGAGTTCGAGCACGTGGGGTTCTGGGATCTGCGCATCGACATCGCTGACCGCTACCGGCAGGGCCGGGTGTTCGTGGCCGGCGATGCGGCGCACAGCCATCCTCCTTATGGCGCCCACGGGCTCAACACCGGGCTCGAGGACGCGGTCAACCTCGGCTGGAAGCTGGCCGCTGTGCTGCACGGCTGGGGTGGCCCGGATCTGCTCGACAGCTACCTGCATGAGCGCCGCCCGGTCTTCGCCGGGACGGCAGAAGTGATTGCCGAGGGGATCGCCCAGGACCGGGCGTTCCTTGAGCGCTTCAGCCCGCAGCGGGACCGCCACGAGTTCGAGCTGGCGTGGAATGGCCGGACCTCGGGCGAAGTCGCCTCGTCGTCGTACGAGCCACACTATGAAGGCTCGCCGATCGTCTGGGGACCCGCGGGATCGGTGTGCGGGGTCCGCGGTCAGCACACGTTCGCGGCCCGGGCCGGGCACCACTTGGCGCCCCTCGTGCTGTCCTCGGGCGCCAACGTCTTCGAGCGGCTGGCGGGTGGGTTCACTCTTCTCGCGCTGGGCGAGGACCAGAAACCGGCGGCCGCGTTCCGGGCTGCGGCGGCGAGCCTGGGGGTGCCGCTGCACGTCATCGCGGACACGTTCGCCGGGCCGCGAGTGGCCTACGGGAAGCGGTTCATCCTGGTCCGGCCGGACCAGTACGTGGCGTGGACGGCAGAGGACCCGCCGGCGGACGCCGCCGCAATACTGGCCAAGACCATCGGCGCCGGGACCTGAGCACCGGCACCAGCCGCCTGGTTGCCTGGCCCTGGGCGAAGGGCCGATGGCCGACCTCGTGCACGAACTGGAGTCCTGCCCGCCTGAGGGCGTGCTACCGCGCCCCGGTAGTGAAGGGGCCCGTGGTGAAGGGAAGCGTGGCGTAGCGGCGGGTGTAGTGCCCGGAGGCGAAGGTGCCGGCCGCTGGGTTGACGGCGAAGCGGGGAAAGCGGTCGAGCAGTTCCTGCAGGACGACGCGCGCCTGCAGCCGGGCCGCGGCGGCGCCTAGACAGTGGTGCGGGCCAATGGCGAAGGCCAGCTGGCGGGCCCCGCCTGGGGAGCTGCGCAGGATGTCGAACTCATCCGCGCGCGGGCCAAACGCGCGAGAGTCCCGGTTGGCCGAGCCGTACAGCAGCAGCACCTTGCGCCCTTCCGGGATCGTCTGCCCGTGCACGGTGGTTTCGGTGGTGAGGGTGCGGGCCAGGCACTGGACGGGCGAGGTGAGCCGTAGGAGTTCCTCGATGGCGGTGGGCAGCAGGCCGGGCCGGTTCAGCAGCAGCTGGCGCTGGTCCGGGTGGGTGGTGAGCAACTCGGCGGCGCCGCCGAGCAGGCCGGTCACGGTGTCGTTTCCGCCGGCGATCATGGTGAAGGCGAAGCCCAGGATGCGCAGCATGCCAGCTTCGTCACCGTCCAGCAGGCGCACCAGGTCCGAGATGGTGTCATCGGCGGGCTCGGTGCGCCGGCGTTCGATCAGTGTGCTGAAGTAGCCGAACAGGTCAGCGGCTGTACTGGCGGTCTGCGAGGGACCGGTTGTGGCGTTGGCTTCGACGATGCCGCGGGTCCAGGTGTCGAACTGGGCCCGGTCCGGCTCCGGTACGCCCAGATAGCTCGCGACGACGAAACTGGGGACTGGCCGGAACAGGGCGGTGACGATGTCGCACTCGCCCAGTTCCGCGATGGCATCGAGCCGGGTGCGGACGAACTGGCGCACCTGCGGCTCGATCTCAGCGACCCGGCGCGGGGTGTAGCCGCGGCCGATCAGCGCCCGGAACCCGGTGTGCTCCGGTGGGTCCATCATGACCAGCGGCGAGACTGCTGATAAGCCCGCCGCGGCACGCTCGCCATAGCTGACGGTCAGCCCGCTGGCGGAGGAGTACCGGGTGGTGTCGGCCACCGCTGCCTGTACATCGGAGTAGCGCGACAGCACCCAGTAGTCGCCCGGCTCGACGTGGTGCACCGGGTCGGCCTCCCTGAGCGCGGCATACATCGGCCAGGGCGCACGCCACGTCTCACCCGAGCACAGCTCGAAGCAAGCATTTGTTTGGGGAGCCATGCCCGCAGCATCCCTAACCCCGGTTTCCGGCGTCAAGGTTTGACGGCCAGGGCACACAGCGCCCAGCCGCCGCGCTTGGGGGTGCCGCCGAAGCCCGATACCCAGCGCCGCGCCTCGCAGATCCCCGGCGGCAGTACCTCGAGGCCGTCCAGCCACTGGGCGACATCCGTGGTGCTGTGCACCCAGAACGGCGCCGCGGTGTAGGCGGTGCGGCTGCCCGCCTCCATGTCGTCGTCCTGGCCGGTGAACACGCTGATGGCTAGATACGACCCGGCGCAGGCGGCATCGGCGTAGGCGGCCACCAGCCGCCCGGCCGCGGTGGGGTCGTGGAAGTGCAGGGTAGCGGCTAAGACCACCGCCACCGGCTCGGCCCAGTTGACCGCCGCACACAACGCCGGGTTGGCAAGAACTTCGTCCGGCCTGGTGATGTCCGCCGCCACCGCGGAGATCCCCGGCATCGTGGCCAGCAGTGCCCGCGCGTGCGTAACCACCACCGGGTCATTGTCCAGGTACACGACCCGGGCATCAGGGTCCCCAGCACGCGCGGCTTCGTGCACCGCCGGATGGGTCGGCAGCCCGGCCCCAAGATCGACAAATTGCCTGATCCCGGCCTCCGCCGCCTTCCGCGCGGCGGCGATGACGAACTCCCGGTTTGCCCGTGCCATCGCCGGGATGCCCGGGTTCACCTCGGTCATCGCGGCGGCCAGCTCCCGGTCCGCCACGAAATTGTCCTTACCGCCAAGCCAGTAGTCGTAGACGCGGGCTATGTTCGGCCGGGTCGTATCGAACGCATCCACGGTGCCATGCTCCCGTCTGCCATTGGCTCTTTTGCCGGGCATCCTATTCCGTAGCCGCGTCGGCCTGCTGGCCGCGCATGGCGTGGACATCGTCAGCCCCTTCACCGAACAGCGCAGTCCACGCCGCGGCACACGGGCTCGGCCGCGGCGACATCCCCGGCAATGAGCCCTGGCACACCGCCCTGCACGTCGCGGCCAGGGCTGGCAACCTCTCTCTCGCCCGCACGCTGCTCGAGCTGGGTGCCGACCCAACCTCCCCGACAAGCACCGCCAGTCCACCCCGCTCGGCTGGGCCCAGCGCTCCGGCCAGCGGGCCCTGGCCGAGCTCCTCGAGCCGCTCACCCACCACGCCTAACGGCCAGTACGGCCAGCTGTTTTAGCCAGCCTCCGATGCCTGCGGCAAGGTGCGGGAGAGTAGCGCGTCCGCGACGTGGCCGAGGGGCTGCGTTGCGTCGATGGGAATCGCGGCTTGGTGCCGAGGCCGGCGTTGCGGAGCGCGGGGGCGCGCTGCTCCGTCGGCGCTCGGCCCGCTCCGCTCACGATGCGATCCTGCAGGGCCCGGTAGGCCGCCCGCTTCTTGTCTTCCGTCAGCACCGCGTGGTGCACCTCCTCTGCTGCTCAGCGCCGAGCTGGGTCATGGGCCGCACTCAGGCAGGTCACGGACTTGCGGTGTAGCCTGCAGCCCGCCGCTACACCGCACGGCGTAGCGAGGACGGAGCAGGTTCGCCCACCAGGCGGTCGCCGCCTCGCGGCGGACTCCGTAGCGTCAGAGGGACTGGACGATCCGACGGGCGGAGAGCTGCCGTGATAGAAGTGACCGGCCTGGTCAAACGCTATGGCACCACGACCGCGGTCAACGGCCTCACGTTCACTGCGCGGCCCGGCCAGGTAACCGGCTTCCTAGGGCCCGCCGGGCCGGCAAGTCCACTACGATCCGGGCGCTCGTGGGCCTGGACCGGCCAACGGCCGGGCAGGCCACCGTGAACGGCCGGGTGTACGGACGTTATCCGGTACCGCTGGCCGAGGTCGGGGTGATGCTGGAGGGCCGGGCCATCCACCCCGGACGCTCGGCCGCCAGTCATCTGCTGGCGCTGGCCGCGACGCACGGGATCGGCCGCCGCCGGGTAGCCGAGGTGCTGGACCTGGTCGGGCTCGGCGAGGTGGCCCGGAAGCGGTCGGGCGGATTCTCCCTGGGCATGAGCCAGCGGGTCGGGATGGCCGCGGCGCTGCTGGCTGACCCGCAGACGGTGATCCTCGATGAACCAGTGAACGGGCTCGATCCGGACGGTGTGCGCTGGGCGCGCCGCCTGCTGCGGAATCTGGCCAGCGAGGGCCGGACGGTGTTCGTGTCCAGCCACCTGATGAGCGAGATGGCGCAAACAGCCGACCACCTGATCGTGATCGGCCGCGGTGAGCTGATCGCGGACGCTTCCGTGGCTGAGTTCATCAAGCGGTCATGCGTGAGCAGCGTGCGGGTGCGCTCGCCGGAAGCGGCCCGGTTGCGCGACCTGATAGCGGCGCCGGGCGTCTCGGTCAGCAGCGACCAGGCCGGCGTGCTGACCGTCACTGGCATGGAATCCGACCAGATCGGGATGGTCGCCGCCGGGCACGGCATCACCCTCCTGGAGCTGGCGCCGCAGGAAGGATCGCTGGAGGAGGCCTTCATGGAAGTAACCCGGGGGGCGGTCGACTACCGCGCCCGGGGTGCGGGGCGCGTGGCGGTGAGCGGGCGGGCGGCATGAGCGTGACGGCGCAGTCCCCGGCGGGGATCCCGGCCGGATGGCACCAGCGGGTGACTGCCCGGCCGGTGACACCCCTGCGGGTCGCGCACTCCGAGTGGATCAAGCTGCGCAGCCTGCGCTCTTCGTGGCTCACGCTGCTGGTGGCGTTCGTCCTGATGGCGGGCCTGGGGCCGCTGACCGCGGCAGTCACGGTCAGTCAGTGGCCGCACCTGCCCGCGGCCAGCCGGGCGGGTTTCGACCCGGTCTCAGCCGTTCTGTCCGGCTATCAGCTGGCGCAGCTCGCCGTCGGGGTCCTCGGCGTGCTGGTGGTCACCAGCGAGTACAGCTCCGGGATGATCCGGGCCACGCTGGCCGCGGTGCCACGCCGGCTGCCCGTGCTGGGGGCCAAGGCAGTGGTATTCGCCGCGGTCGCCCTGGTCATGATGACGATCGCGTCGCTGGCCGCGTTCGCGGGCGGCATGGCGGTGCTGTCCGCCCGCCACCTGCAGGTGGCCCTGTCCGCTCCCGGGGCGCTCCGCGCCGTGGCCGGTGCCGGGCTTTACCTGGCTGTGGCCGGGCTGCTGGGGGTAGCCCTGGGCGCGCTGCTGCGCAACACCGCCGGGTCCATCGCCGCGCTGGCTGGCCTGCTGCTGGCCGCACCCATCCTGGCCGATCTCCTGGGCTCCTGGGTCCAGCAGCACGCCGCCCGCTACCTGCCGAGCAACGCCGGGGGAGCGCTGGTCAGGGTCCATCAGCAGGCCGGTTCCCTGGCGCCGTGGGCAGGATTCGCGGTGCTGTGCGGGTACGCCATCGCCGCGCTGGCCGCCGCCGGGTTCGTGCTCTGCGGCGGGACGCATGACCGGCAGGGGGCACCCTGCCATCACTCGGGACCGGCTGGGGGATGACCGGCGCATGGGGCTGCGGCTGGCTGAGGTGCCGCGCCTCAAGCGGGGCGCAGCACGCGCCCGCGCCTGGCTCGGGGGTCACCGGCCAGTCGCTGACCTGCTCGTCCCCCTCCTGCTGGCCGGGATCGCGCTCGGCCCGATGATTCCCGGGCGGGACCACTGGCAGCCGTGGTGGTGGCTGGTGGCGGCGGGGATCCTGCTACCGCTGGCCTGGCGGCGGGACCACCCGGTCACTGTTTTCGGGGTGATCCTGGCGGCCGCGGTGGCGCTCACGGCCGCCGATGTCGGGGCGCTGGGACTGCTCGCCGTGGGCGCGCTCGTCGTATCCCTCTACACGGTGGCCGCGCAGCGGCCACGCCGGACAGCACTGACCGCGGCCGCCGTTTTCGAGGTATGGGCGGTGGTTTCCCTGGTCCGCTGGTCGCCCCGGGGGGCGGCCCTGCCCGGTATCGCGCTGATGACCGGGACGGCGGTGGCCGCGGTGATGACCGGGTTCAACGGCCAGACCCGGCGTGCCTACCTGGCCGCGCTCGAGGAACGGGCCGCGCGGCTGGAGTTCGAACGGGACCAGCAGGCGAAGCTGGCGGTGGCGACCGAGCGGACCCGCATCGCGCGGGAAGTACACGACATCGTCACGCACAGCCTGTCGGTCATGGTCACCCTGGCCGACGGCGCAGCCGCGACGGTGCCGAAGTCGCCGGGCCGTAGCAGCGACGTGATGCGGCAGGTGGCTGCGACCGGCCGCCAGGCGATCGGCGAGATGCGCCGCATCGTGGGCACGCTGCGGGTCGATACCGCCGAGGCCGACCGGCGCCCCACGCCAGGGCTCGCGGACCTGGAAGATCTGCTCGGCCAGGTGCGCGCCACGGGACTGCCGACGCGGCTGCTGGTGACCGGCCGGCCGCAGCCGCTGACCCGCGGGGCACAGCTCGCGGTCTACCGGATCATCCAGGAGTCACTGACTAACATCAGGAAGCACGCGGCCGCGGTGACCAGCGCGGTGGTCCTGCTGGAGTATCGCGCCGACGGCGTCGATGTGGAGATCACCGATGACGGCCGCCCGGCCAGCGACTGGTCCCGGCAGACCGGGCACGGAGTTACCGGCATGCGCGAGCGGGCTGCGGCCTACGGCGGGACGGTCGAGGCCGGGCCCGGCCCTGACGGCGGCTGGCGGGTACACGCGAGGCTGGGCACGGACGCCCTGCAGGGCACCGACCGGGGGGAAAGGCCGTGAAGTCGCCCATCACCATCCTGATCGCCGACGACCAGCAGCTCCTACGCCTGGGCTTCCGCATGATCTTCGAGGCCGAGCCCGACCTGCAGGTGGTCGCCGAGGCGGGCGATGGGGCGGAAGCGATCCGGCTCACCGGCCAGGCCAGCCCCGACGTGGTGCTGATGGATATCCGGATGCCCCGGATGACCGGGATCGAGGCAACCGAGCAGATCGTCGCGCAGCATCCAGGCACCCGGGTGCTGGTGCTCACCACGTTCGACCTCGATGAATACGCTTTCGCCGCGCTGCGCGCCGGTGCGAGCGGCTTCCTGCTCAAGAACGTGGAACCGGCCGGGCTGCTGGATGGCATCCGGACCGTGGCCCGCGGTGACGCCGTGGTAGCGCCCCGGGTGACCCGCAAGCTCCTGGAGCGGTTCGCCGGCCACCTGCCTGCCGGCCCGGAAGAGCCGGGGCACGAAGACCCCCGGCTGTCGCTGCTAACCGGGCGGGAACGCGAGGTCCTCACCGAGGTGGCCCGGGGGCTGTCCAACGCCGAGGTCGCCGAGCGCCTGTTCCTGTCAGAATCCACGGTGAAGACGCACGTCGGCCGGATCCTGCCCAAGCTGGGCCTGCGTGACCGGGTGCAGGCCGTCGTCTTCGCCTATGAGACCAGGCTGATCACGCCCGGCTGACCTGCGCCGGGACGCAGACAGGCGGCCCCGCCCCTGGTCCGGGGGCAGGGAAAGGGGCGGGACCGCCTGAGTCCGGTCAGCCGGCGGCGGGCCGTGTGTCCTGTTTGATGGTGATCTTGCCCTTGCGCATCACGGCGATCCGCTGGCTGCGCCGCGCTACGGCACTGTCGTGAGTGACCACGACCAGGATCAGCGCGCGCTCGCGCCAGGTCTTCTCCAGCAGGTTCATGATGTCGTCGCGGGTGCCTTCGTCCAGGTTGCCGGTGGGCTCGTCGGCCAGCAGCACTTTGGGCTCCTTGACCAGGGCCCGGGCAATCGCCACCCGCTGCTGCTGGCCGCCGGACAGCTCCGAGGGCAGGTGCCGCAGCCGCTCACCCAGCCCGACGCTGTCCAGCGCGGCGGTGGCCCGCTCCTGCCGTTCCGCCGCGCCGGCGCCCAGTGGGACCAGCGCGACCTCTACGTTCTCCCGGGCGCTCAGCGTGGGTATCAGGTTGAAGGTCTGGAAGATGAACCCGATCGACTCGGAGCGGACCCTGGTGACCTGGGTTTCCCGCATGGCGGCCAGGTCCTGCCCGTCCAGCTCGACCAGGCCCGTGGTGGGCCGGTCCAGGCCGCCGAGGACCTGCAGCAGTGTGCTCTTCCCGTGCCCGGTCGGCCCCTGGATGGACAGCCACTCGCCATCCTCGATGGCCAGATCCACCCCGGCGAGGGCGTGCACGATCCCCCGGCCCTTCTGGTAGTCCTTGGTCACGTTCGCCAGCTTGTACATTGCTCTCTTTCCTCGAAACGCCCCGGCGGGCCGTAGCCCGCCTGGTCACTCAACCCGGGCCAGCGCCGCCGCCGGGCCGCAGCCGCGCCGCCCGCCAGCCGCCGAAGGAGCCGGCGATCAGCCCGCCGGCGATGGCCAGCACCACCGCCAGCACGACGGCTCCGGCGGTGACCGACGCAGTCAGGTGCACCGCTACCGTGTGCGCGGCGCCGCCGAGGCCGCCCGGCCCAGCCCGCCGGAGCCGCCGCCGCCGGAACTGCTGCCGCCGGTGGCCCGAAACTCCCACCGCCGAATGACCGTGCCCCGCCCGGGGTGGCGGTGCCGGTCGTCTGCCCGACCGAGGCGGATCAGCGGCGGGCGCCACGTGCGTCACGATGGCCGCGCCGGCGAAACCGAGGGCCACGCCGGCCACGCCGCCGATGATCCCGATGGTGAGCGACTCGCCCATGACCTGGCCGATGATCCGCCGGCTGTTCCAGCCGAGCGCCTTGAGCGTGCCGAACTCCCGGACCCGGCGGGACACCGCTGCCATGGTCAGCAGGCTGGCCAGCAGGAACGCGGCGATCAGGACCGCGATAGCCAGCCATTTGCCGAGGTTGTTGGCCAGGCTGGAGGCGCTGGACAGCGACCCGGTCACCTCGCTGGCCAGGTCGCTGGATGTGGTCACGGTGGCCTTGGGCAGGAGCCGCGGATGGACCCGGCGAGCCGCGGAGATGTCCGCCGCGCTGGACGCCGCCACGTAGATCGTGTTGACCTTGCCCGTGGTCAGCGCTGGCCAGCTTCTGGGCCCGGGCCAGCGGGATGTACACGTTGGGCGGGCTGCTGCCCTGCGGGACGCTGACCACGCCGATGACCTTGAACGAGGTCTTGGCGATCGTGATAGTGGAGCCGACCTTGAGCTTGTGCTGCGCGGCATAGTTCGCGTCCACCACGGCTACGTCCGAGTTGGCCTGCGCGGAGGTGAACGTGGCGCCCGACTTGAGTTTCCCGGAGCTCAGCGGGCCGACCTGCCCGGTGGATACATCCAAGCCGCTGACGGTGAACGAACTGGTCTTGATGGTGCCGTGGAAGCTGCCCCCGCCGCCGGTGCCGCCGCTGGGCGTCCCGCTCGGGGTGCCGCTACCGCCCGTGGAGAACTTCGGGATCTTCCCGGAAATCTTGGTGTCCGTGAGAGTCAGGCTGCCCGCCGCCGCGGCCACATGCTGCAGGCTCTGGATCGAGCTGACCGATGAGGTGTGCATGGTGCCCAGGCTGAGGCTGACCAGGCTGTCCACGTTGATCTTCGTGCCGCGGGCATTGCCTGCCCGGCCGCTGAAGCCGAACCCGCAGGCCGTCCCGAGCTGGCCGACGGGGACGTGGTCACCGAGATGTCGGTGCCCACGCCATACAGGGCGTGCAGCACCTGGCCCTGGGCATTCTTGACTCCGGAGGAAGCGGCGGTCACCGTGATGACCAGGCCTATGCCGAGCGCCAGGCCGACGGCTATGAAGGTGGCCTGCCGGATCCGCCGGCGTAGTTCACGGCGCAGGTAGACAAAAAACATAGGCGAGTATTCCTCCATCAAACATGGTGCGATCAAGCTCCGTGCGATCAAGCACGGTGCGATCAAATCTTGACGCCATTGACTCTAAGAAGAGCCTGCGCCGCGAGCGACTCTCTTACGGGCGAATCTTTTCCGGGCCAGGTACGCCGTCCGGCGTACACCTTCACCCGGCCGTACGCCGCAGGTACCACTTCTCCCGGCTACATTTACCGGGAGTGGCCGACGGCACTGCCGCACACGCCACGATAACGTCTGCCAGAGCCGAGGTGAATCCGGTAATCCTGAGCAAATCCTTAGGGATCCCTCCGGGGTTACTGCACCACCCAAATATCTGCTGCACTTATCCACGAAAATGACCCAGCGAAGGGCTGTCAGACGCAGAGAAGGGCTGTCATGAGACATCATGCGAGATGGGCGGCACCAGGGCTGGCAGCAGTTGTGGCGGCAGCGCTGCTGGCCGGCTGCAGGATCGGGCAATGCACAGAACGCCGGGGCCACCCCCAGCGCGAGTAACCGCTCGTCCTTCACCCAGTGCCTCAAGAAGCACGGCATCACGCTGCCCAGCAGGCCATCGGGCGGCGGGCTGCCGAGCGGCGGGATACCGAGCGGCCGGGCGCCAGGGAGCGCACCACCGAGCGGAGCCTCTGGGAACGGCCAGGGCTTCCCGGGTGGCTCGCGCGGCGGCGCGTTCCAGAAGGCGATCAAGGCATGCGGTGGTCTGGGTGGTGGCGGCTTCGGCGGCGCCCCGCCAGGCTGAGGGGCTGGCCGCGCGGTCGGCTTACGCGCCGTCCCCGCCGGCCAGGCTTACCGAGCCGCGCGGGCCGGAGCAGTGACCAGGGCGGGCGCGGCGGGGGAGCGCGGCCGGGCGGCGACCAGCAGCCATCCGCAGATCACCGCCAGCGTCGCGACAAACGCACAATAGACCCAGAACACCGGGGTCAGGCCCGTACTGATGGTCAGGCCGGCCTGGGTGGCCTGCGCTGGCGGGATGCCGAACTGCGCCGCCGAGACATGCTCATTGATCTCGATGAGCGCCGAGACAATTTCGGCCGCCATGGGGATAGCTGCCCCGGCCAGCAACGCGGCGCCCAGGCGGCCCGGCCGCCCCGCGATGGCCGCCGCGACGACTGCGACCACGACAAAGGCCATCATCACGGCAATATCCCCGGCGATCACCGGACCCGGGTTGGCGAATATGTTGCCCGCGGTCACGGTCTGGGACTGGCCAGCCGCCGTGCGCAGCGTATAGCTGTCCCAGGAGGGGGCGAACGAGGCGGCCGCCCCCACGGACAGCAGGCCGATACCCGCGGTAAATACGGCGCGCGGTGCCCCGGCCCACTTACCGCGGGGGAGAGCAGCCAGCCAGGTACTGCGGCGGAAACCAGCCGCCAGGGCCGGCAGGCCAGCACCGACCCAGCCGTGCAGGCGAGCCAGCCGACCAGCGCCAGGACCAGGCCTAGGCCCAGCACGTGGGCGCCGCTGGCGATCACCGTGCCGGCATCGGCCAGGAAGAAGCCGAACGTCACGATGCTGGTGCCCAGGCCGAGGAAGGCCGCGGCTCGGCCGCGGGCGCCGCCGAACTGGATGAACAGCGCGCTGGCGGTCCAGGTGGCCAGGTAGATGCTGTGGGTCACCAGGTCGGCGGGCTCACGGGCCAGGCTGGACCCGGACAGGTAGGGCGGGAAGAGCCCGGCGACCCCGCAGACGACACCGGCCGCGAGCAGCAGGCTCGCGATGGCCGGGCCCGCGAGCCTGACTGAGCTGGCGGGCGGGGCGGCAGGCGAGCTGAGATGAACAATGCTCCCGGGAGGTTCAAGGGCGGTGAACCGCGACCACGCCGCCGCCCATCCCTCGGGAGTATCCGGCCAGTGCTCCAGTGGGTACGCCGGTGGTCCGGCCACGGACCAGAGGCCAAATCCCTGCGGTCCCCGCCCGAGCTGATAGGTCGCTCCGCGGTACCAGATAGTCACGCTGCCCTGCACGCCCGCATCCCCTTCGGCGCTCGGAAAGTTGATCATCGGTCTGCTCATCGCGCTCACCGTAGGCAGGTCACCTGGAGGCAGGCTGAACGGCCGGTCCGCCTTTCCCCGGTGTCGGTCAGGCGCGGCGGTATGCGCGGGGGTGGCGCCCTGGCTGATGTCGTGCAGGGCAGCGAGGCCGTAGGGGTAGGCCGCCTCGAACCCCCGTTCTTCGCCCCCGGCCTGCCTGCGTGTCCGGGTGCTGAGGTTCAGTACCGCGTCCCCCGGGCGGGCCTGCCAGGCCACGATCTGCTCCACCCGGCGGATATTGAAACCATGGCCGCCCGGGGCACGCTGGGCGATCTGCGCAGGCAGTCCGGCCACCGCGATCGCGACCAGGGCGGCCAGGCCGGCCAGCTGGCCGAGCGCGGCCAGTGCCGCCCCGGCCAGCAGGGCGGCCGCTGGGATGCAGAATGCGATGTACCAGCTCACACCCGGGAGCACGGCCATGACCAGTCCCGCCGCCAGCCCGGCCTGGACGGACACGAGACGCTGGCCGAGTGCGGTCACGGCTGCGGCTGCAGCGGCCATCGCCACCGCGGACGGGAACCGGACGGCAAACTCACTGCTACCCGCCAGCCGCGTCACCGCCCAGATCAGCGTGTAATAGCCGCCGTGCACCACATCGACGCGGCCCAGCATCCGGACGAGCTGAGGGAAAGTCCGGTGCGCAGCAAGCAGCGTGGCGCCCTCGTCCCGGGTGAACGATGGCCCGGAGATATTCCAGATGGCGACGAATGAAGTGATGAGGGCAGTCGCCGCCGGCCGAGGTTTGCCATACCCACGATGGGCTGCCTGCGCCGATGTTCCTGAAGGCCAGCGGGCCGGCTGGGCGCGTGCCGGACAACCTGATTCCTCGAAGCCCGCACTGCGTTTTCCTTATGCGAATTTGGAAGGTATGAACTGCGGGCCCCGGACCGGCGTTATGTCGATTCCGGGAAGATCTTGGCGGCCGTTCCTCAGCGGATCCTGAACGCTGCCACAAATTCTGCGGGCTAACTGGCAGCTACTGACCCGTGACGGCGTGCATTAAGCCGCGAGCCCGTTTTTCCTGCGCGTGCCGTTTCGTTTTACGGCGCGGGCCACAGCGCGGTTAGCTGGGCGGGGCTGATGTTGCCGCCGCTGCAGACGACGGCTACCTTCCGGCCGGCGAACCGCTGGGGAGCAGCCAGCACCGCGGCCAGGGCGGCCGCACCGGCCGGCTCGACCAGGTTGCGCGTCTTTTCGATCATCACCCGCGTCGCGGATTTCAGCGCATCCTCGGAGACCAGGACGAAGTCGTCGAGCAGATCCCGCAGAATGCGCTGCGGCAGTTCGAACGCGGTCCTGGTGGCCAGGCCTTCCGCGAACGTGCTGGTGGTGTCCTCGACGAGCGTGCCGGCCCGCCAGGAGCGGTAGGCCGCCGGGGCGGCCTCGGATTGCACGCCGATCACCTCGATCGACGGGCGCACGGCCCTGGCCACCACGCAGGCCCCGGCCGCCCCGCTGCCGCCGCCGACCGGGACGACGATCACCTCGGTCGCTGGCTCGGCTTCGAGGATCTCCAGGGTGCTGGTGGCCACGCCCGCGATGAGCGACGGCTCGTTCCCGGAGTGGATGTAGCGGTAGCCATGCTCGGTGGCCAGCTTCTCGCACTGCTCGCGGGCCTCGTCGAAGTCACGGCCGGAAAAGACCACCTCGGCGCCCAGCGCCCGCATGGACTCGACCTTCACCGGGTTGGCCTGCTCGGGCATGCAGATCACCGCCCGCACGCCGAACAAGTCGGCCGCGTAGGCAACCGACTGGCCGTGGTTGCCGGTCGAGGCGGCGATGACACCCCGCTGCCGCTCATCCGCGCTCAGCTGGCTGACCAGGTTCACCCCGCCGCGGACCTTGAACGCGCCCACCGGCTGATGGTTCTCGTGCTTGACCCACACCTCGGCCCCGGTCAGGGCGTCCAGCGCCGGGTAACGAAAGAGCGGAGTCGCCCGCAGGTAGGGCGCGATGCGCTGCCGCGCCGCGAGGACGTCGGCAAGGTCAGGCGCCGGGGGGGCGGTCATGCCACGTGTCTATCACGGCCCGCCCGGGGCGCCGATGCGGCCAGCCTGGCCAGGCCGGCCCGGCGGGGCATAGGCTGCACAGCGGAGGATCAAGATGACAGCTGGAGCTGAGTCACCACACCTGGACAACCGCCACCGGGATACGCTGCGCCAGATCTTCGCCCACCCGCTGAGCCACAACATCGAATGGCGGGCGGCGCGATCGCTGCTGGAGGCCGTGGGCACGGTCACGGAGCGCCACGACGGCAAGGTGGCCATCGAGGTCGGGTCGATGCGGGAAGTGATCGAGCCGCCCGCGGGCAAGGACATCGACGCGCGGACCGTCGAAGAACTGCGCCGGATGCTGAGCCTGGCCGGTTACAGCTCGCCCTAGCACGATCAGCGCGGCGGATGCCAGGGCAGCAGGTAGGCGCGGTAGGTGCTGACCCCGGCCGGGAACTTCGCGTTGAACAGCAGCTTTCCGGACGGGCCGAACTCGGAGACGTAGGGCAGCGCCCCCCAGCCGACGAACAGGTCGCCGCCCGGCGCGGCCTGCGCGTTCCCCATCCCCTGCGCGACCTGGCGCTCCGGCTGGTCATCCGATTTGACCAGGGTGGCCACCCGGGTGGCGAGGTCGAGCCGCACCGTGACCACCCGGCTGGCGCCGAGCAGGCTGCCGCCCGACTCGTCGTCGAAGAACGTGTACTCGCCGCCGCCGATGGCCTCGGGGTCGTGCTGCCAGGCGAAGATCTTCCCGTCGTGGTCCAGGACCTGGCCCGGGGCGGCGCGCAGGGCGAAGGAACTGTGCTTGCCGCCGAGCTGCCACATGATCTGGCCGGTGTGCCGGCTGACCTTGAAGGTGGTCCAGGTATTCCGGGAGTCCACCAGCAGGTTGCCGTCGGTGTCGAGGTGGACCGCGTTGATGTGGAACCAGTCCCACGGCGTGCTGGAGGAGGGCGGCAGCGGCTGGTAGCTGTCGGCGTAGGGGACGTGGGCGGCGCTGTTCCACTGGAACAGCACCCGGCCGGTCTTGATGTCGATCTCCTGGACGAGGCCGTCGATGACCCGCTGGTCGGCGGGGCCGCCGATGGCGGTCAGGTTCGCGGTCGTCACCGTGCTGGCCAGGATCAGCGCGGTGTTCCAGGGCGTGATGAGAAACTCGTGGAAGTTGGTCGCGTCGCCGTTGCCCGCCCGGACCGTGGCGATCCGCTGGTACCGGTCGTTGTAGATGTAGTCGGTGCCGCTGGGCCCGTCCGGCCCTGGGCCTACGGCCCCGGCTGGCCCCCCGGGGCCGTTATGGACCGCTTGGCTCCCGGACTGGAACCAGGTGAGTACCGGCTGGCCCAGGTAGGCCTGAGTGCGGAAGTCGGTGGCAACGTCCCCGGGAGGCAGCCGGTGGAACCAGACCACCTGGCCAGTGGTGGTCAGGATCTCCGGGCCCGCCGGATAGCCGCCGCCGGCCGGGGCGATGAAGATGTCCCGGTTACCGCGGCTGGTGCCGGGGGTCAGCACGGTGAGCGGCGGCGGGGTGCTGGTGGTCGGGTTTCCGGCGATGGGGGTGCCAGCGGGGCGCCCGGCCGGCCCGCGGGAGCACCCCGGGACGCACGCCACGGCCAGGGCGCAGGCCGCGCCGGTGACCAGGACGGCCCTCAGCCGCGACCGGGATTTCACCATGAACCTCCGCCGGAGGTAGCCACCCGTTGAGTGTTCCGGTGTCTCTAACGACCGGCTGCCGGACTGGTTCCCGCCGCTTCGAGCGCTGCTTCGAGATCGGCGATCAGGTCGCCGGGCGCCTCGATCCCGGCTGAGATGCGGAGCAGGTCGTCTGGTACCGGGGAGGACGGCCCCTCGGTGCGGCGCCGGTGCTCGATCAGGGTTTCCACCCCGCCGAGCGAGGTGGCCCGCTTGATCACCCGGACCTCCCGCAACACCGCCTGGGCGTGCCCGGCTCCACCGGCCAGCCGGATGGACAGCATCCCGCCGAACCCGCCCGTCATCTGCCGGGCCGCGATCTCATGGCCAGGGTGACCGGGCAGCCCGGGATACAGCACGGCACTGAGCGCCGGATGCCGGCTGAAGTGGCTGGCGAGGGCCTGCGCCGTCCCGGACGCGCGGTGCACCCGGAGGAACAGGGTGCGCAGGCCACGCTGCAGCAGCCAGGCCTCGAACGGACCTGGCATCGCGCCGGCGGTGTGCCGCCACGACCGGATCCGGGCCCAGAACGGGTCCTGGCGGGCGGCCAGCACGGCGCCGGCCAGCACATCGCCGTGCCCGTTGAGGTACTTGCTGGCCGAGTGCATCACCAGGTCGGCGCCGAGCTCGAACGGGCGGGTCAGCACTGGGGTGGCCACCGTGTTGTCGACCGCCACCCGCACCCCGGCGGCGTGGGCCAGCCCGCAGACCGCGGCCAGGTCGGTGATCTCCCACATCGGGTTGGCCGGAGTCTCGGCCCACAGCAGCTGAGTGCGGCCCGGGCGGATCGCGGCCGCCACCGCGTCAAGATCGGTGGTGTCGATGAACTCCACGTCCAGGCCCCAGGTCAGGGCGAACTCGGTCAGCCACGCCCGTACGCCCCAGTACAGCGCCCGGGAGACCAGCACATGATCGCCGGGCCGCAGCGCCTGGAAAACCGCGGTGGCCGCCGCCATCCCCGAGGCGAACAGCGCGCACGCGCCGCCGCCGCCCTCCAGTGCGGCCAGCAGCCGCTCGACGTGCTCGGAGGTTGGGTTATCCGGCCGGGTGTACACCCGGCCGTCCGGGTACGAGCCATCCGGCTGCTGCTCGTAGTTCGTGGACAGGCTGATCACTGGGACCAGCCCGGCCGAGGCCGGGTCCGCCGCACCCAGTCCCTGTGCGGCCAGGGTCTCCGCCGATACCGGCCGTTCCATCAGCTCTCCTCCTGCCGAACAGGTAGCCAAGTTCCCGCCAGGTATACCGCGCCCTTGTGTTTCTTCCCGCACCCGCGTGGCGTGGCGCGGGTACCCGGCGTGGTACTGGCTCGCGACCGGAGCGGCCCTGGGGCTGCTGTCTTACGCGCTGCTGCTGCCCGGCTGGTGGGTTATGCCGGTCGCGGTGGCGACCGCGAAGGCGCTGGTCATCGTGTCCCGCGCGGCCAGCCGGGCCCGCGGCGTCCGCGATCCGCCTACCGGGGCCATGTCGCCGCCCTGCACCGCATCGTCGGGAGCACTCGGGCCTAACCCACGCCGTTAGCGGGCGATCTCCAGGTCGCCGAGCGCGGTGGCGCGGGCCTGGAACTGCGGGTTGACTCAGCCAGGCACCAGCGGAGCGCCCCCAGTGGGTCGGCGGCCTCGCCGGACAGTGCCGCGCTCCTCGGCCGGGTCGGCCTCCGGCCGGGCCAGGACGCGATCGATGTCGGCTGCGGCCCGCGCCAGGTGCGGATCGTGGCCGCCGATGCGCGGCGCAGCGGCTTCCCGGCCGGATCATTCGACCTGGTGCACGCGGTGCTATCCGGCCGAACCGGCCTGGGGCCGGAAGCCATGATCAGGGCTCTTTGCGGCCCGGCTCAGCCGGGCCACCATCGCGCCCGCGGAACAGCGCGGCGACTTCGTGGCCGATCCCGAACGATGGGCCGCCGATCAGCTCCCAGGCCCGGTCGATCCCGGCCAGGAAGCACAATGCCACCAGGATCGCGATGGTGTTCACCGCGCCAGAATTGGCCGGGTGCAGGGAGACGGTTATGCCCTGGATCAGCTGGATCACGAACGTGACGGCCAGCCAGACCAGGAAGAACGCGTCGCGGAGGCTGCGCCAACGTGCCTCACGCACCCGGATCAGCGAGAGCAGCGCGGCGATGATGAACGTGAGCCCGATGATCGCCACTATCACCGCGGCTGGCCCGATCTTGTGCCCGGGAACCAGCGCGAGCAAGGACACCATCAGCGCGTTCAGGAACGCGGTCAGCGCGGCCGACGCCCGGATGCGGTGAATCTGCGCTCCCTCCTTGGCCTGGCTCAGCCGGTCGGCCGAGACCGAGATGGCTACGAACAGCAGCCCGATCAGCGCGCCGGCCACACTGCCGCTGGCCACGAAGAAGTCATGGATGCTCTCAGGTACCACCCGGCGATTCTCGCACCCTTGGCTCCGTGAGCTCACTCAGCAAGCGCAGCAGCGAGGCGCGCAGCGACTCGAACTCGGCAGGGGTGGTCAGCTGGGCCCAGCGCTGTTCGACCCGCTCGGCGGCGGCGTGCGTGACCGGGGGGACCGACGCGCCGCGCTGGGTCAGGAACACCAGCTGTGAGCGGTGGTCGCGCGGGTTCGGCCGCCGCTCCACGTAGCCGGTCTGCTCGAGCTGGCTGACCGCCTGGGCCATCGACTGCTTGCGCACCCGGGCCAGCTCGGCGAGCCGGGAGACCGTGATGCCTTCGGGCGGCACGAACGGGAACACGTTAGCCGCGGCTGGGCGGATGTCGCCGAATCCGGCTTCGCGCAGCGCGGTGTCGATGTCCTGCGCGTAGTGCTGGTAGACCAGCCGCAGCAGCAGCCCGATCAGGGGACGGTCAGGAAATTCCGGTTCCATAGATAGACAGCCACCTGTCTATTGAGTTAAGTTGGACAGGTACCTGTCGATCCTAGGGGAACGGAGCACCCCATGACCACAGCACCGGCTGTTTTCGGCCAGTTCGGCCAGGCCCTGGCGTTCGCCGAGCGGACGCTGAGCGCGACGCTGCGCGAGCACCTGGCCCAGCGCGGCACTCAGCCCGAGACCTGGTACGCCCTGCAGCTGATCGCCACCCGCGGGCCCGGGCTTTCCCGTCAGGAACTGAGCCGCGACCTCGCGGGCTCACCGGCCCTGGACGCCGATTCCACCCGCGAGCTCCTGGCCCGGCTCGAAGCCCAGGGGCTGATCCGCGGTGACAGCCATGTCGACCTGACGGCCGAGGGGCAGGCCCTGCACCGCAGCCTGCGTGAATACATCGCCGGCCCGACCGCCCGGCTGCTCGGCCAGTTCGACATCGCCGACATCGAGACGACCGTCCGCACCCTGCAGGGCGTCACCAAGCTGGCCGCCAGCGAGTCAGCCAGCTGAGCCCGGCGGCCCAACCGGGGGCAGGGCGCCATGTCCCGGGCGGGCGGCCCGCCTCCGGCCGTCCGGGCACCCGGTCAAGTAGCCTGACGCTAAGGGGAGCCCGCGAAAGAGGACGAGACTGATGGCCGTCCTGGTCGGCCGGCGCGAATCATTCAACGCCGCACATCAGCTGTACGACCCGGACCTGTCGGACGAGGACAACCGGCGACTGTTCGGGAAGTGTGCGAATCTGCACGGGCACAACTACGTCCTGGAAGTCGTCGTGGCCGGCGAGGTCGATCAGGCCAGCGGCTACGTCTACGACCTGAAATCGCTGGCCGACGTCATCGGCCGGCAGGTCCTGCGCGACGTGGATCACCGGAACCTGAACACCGACGTGCCGTGGCTCAAGGGACGCGTCCCAACCGCGGAGAACCTGGCCCAGGCATTCTGGGAGCGGCTGCAGCCGGAACTTCCCGACGGGCTGCTGCGGACCGTCCGGGTCTGGGAGACCGACAAAAACTGGGCTGAATTCGGTGCCCAGGCCTGAACCTACGGCCCGGGCGGGCACGGAGCTGCGGCAGCGATACACGGCGGCGGACCTGACCGTGTTCACGCCGGAGGAAGCGAGCCGGTTCGTCCCGCGGGGCCACGGTGATCCGCACGGCGACGTGGACCTGGCCTGGGAACTGCTGTACCGGCTCGAACCGGAGCTGTACGACCGGCTGGCCACCGCCGAGCGGCTGCATCCCGGGGTCGCCGGCTGGCTGCCGTGTGACGTGGGCCAGATCGCCGAGATCGGGGCGGGCTCGGGCCGGCTGACGATGGAGCTCATCGAGCGCGGGCAGCACATCGTGGCGGTCGAGCCCGCGCTGCCGTTGCGCCAGCTCCTGCGCCGTAAGCTCACGGCGGCCGGGCATGGGGACCGGGTGCGGGTGGTCCCCGGGTTCTTCGACGAGCTGCCACTGGCCAGCGGTTTCGCGGATCTGGTCATCACCTGCTCGGCGTTCACCCCCGCACCGGAGCACGGCGGCGCGGCCGGCCTGGCCGAGATGGAGCGCGTCGGCCGGCCGGGCGGGCTGGTGGCCATCGTCTGGCCGAACCACCTCGACTGGCTCGCCGACCACGGTTACCGGTATGTCAGCTTCCCCGGGCCGATGTCGGTGGAGTTCGGCAGCCAGCACGAGGCGGTGGAGCTGGCCCAGATCTTCTACCCGCAGGCGGCCGGCGAGATCCGGCGGCGCGGCGCGCGGCAGGTTCCCTTCGAGGTGCTGGGCATCAATCCGCCACGCGACCTGGCCTACAAGGTACTGCCGGGATGAAGATCGCCCTCGTGGCGCCGCTGGTGACGGCCATCCGGGAGCCACAGCGCGGCGGTTCACAGGCGTTCGTGTCCGACCTGGCCCGCGGCCTGGCCGGGCGAGGGCACGGCGTGCACGTCTATGCCGCCGCGGGATCTGAGATCCCGGGAGCCGAGGTGATCGATACCGGGATCGACCCGGAAAGCCTGGCGGGCACGCTCTACCGGGCACCCGGCCAGCCGCTGGCGCACCGGGGGAGGGCGAACCGGTGGCGGCAGCAGCGGCCGAGTCGGCGTTCAGCACGGTGTACGCGGCGGTCCGGGCGGGGCGGTACGACGTGGTCCACAACCATGCCTTCGACGCGCCGGCCGTCCGGCACGCGACCGGGCTGCACCCGCCGGTGGTGCACACGGTTCACCTGCCGCCGGATCACGCGGTATCGGCCGCGCTGCGGATCGCGGTGCGGCACCGCCGCCCGCCGGCCGTGGCCGTGGTGTCGGACTTCCAGGCCAGCGCCTGGCGCCGGGTCGTTCCCGTCAACGCGGTCCTGCCGCCGTACCCGGCTACCAGCGTCATTGCCTGGTCAGCCACGGCCGGGCCGGCCGCGCTGTTCGCGGGCCGGCTGTCTGCGGAAAAGGGCGCCGCCGAGGCGATCGACATCGCCCGGGCGGCGGGCGTGCCCATCGACGTGTTCGGCGACGTCTACGATCCTGATTACAGCCGCGAGCAGATCGATCCCCGGCGCGGCTGGCCGGGGGTGACCGTGCACCACGGCGTGCCGCGGGCCGTGCTGTGGGAGGCCATGGCCCGGGCGGCGGTGGTGCTGTATCCGGCGCGCTGGGACGAGCCGTTCGGGATGGCCGCCGCGGAGGCGCAGGCGTGCGGGACTCCCGTCATCGCGTTCCAGCGCGGCGGGCTCAGTGAGGTGATCATGGATGGGGTAACGGGCTTCCTGGTGCCGCCCGACGACGTGCAGGCGGCGGCCGCGGCGATGGCCAAGGTGGCCGGGATCTCCCGGCGGGCCTGCCGCGAGCACGCCACGGCCCACCTTGACCTGGAACAGACCCTGGACGCACACGAGCGCCTCTACCGGCGGGTGGCCAGTGGGTGAGCTGAGCCAGCCCAGGCCCGTAGGTAACCCGGAGGGGTGGCTGGCTGGACGGCTCGCGGTGGTCACCGGAGCCAGCCGCGGGATCGGGGCCGCCACCGCCAGCGCGGTGGCGGCGGCGGGCGCGCACGTCGTGCTGGCCGCACGGGACGCGCAGGCCCTCGATGTGGTGGCGGGCCGGATCAGGGACGCGGGCGGCCAGGCCACCGCCGTGCCCACCGACGTGAGCGACGAGGCCGCGGTTGAGCGCTTGTTCGCCGTGGCGGCCGAGAGCGGTCCGCCCGGTGCGCTGATCTGCCTGGCCGGGGTCCTGACGCCCGCGCCGTTCGCCGCAACCACATCGGCCCGGTGGGCCGAGACGCTCGGCGTCAACCTGACCGGCACGTTCCTGTGCTGCCGTGCGGCGTTCACCGCCATGGCGCCTGCCGGGGAGGGCCGGATCGTCACCATCGGGTCGCTGTCTGGCGTGTACGCCACCGAGAAGTTTCCCGGGCTGGCCGCGTACAACGTGTCCAAGTACGGGGTCATCGGGCTCACCGAGGCGATCGCGGTCGAGGGTAAGCCGCACGGCATCAGCGCCGTGTGCCTGAGCCCCGGGGCGGTCGACACCGAGATGCTGCGACGGGCCAACCCGGACCTGCGCCCAGGGCTGACCCCAGACGACGTGGCGGAGTTGATCGTCGCACTGCTGGAAAGCCCGCTGGCCACGGTCAGCGGGGCCAACATCCCCCTGTTTTCAAACGCCTAGGAAGACGTTCCGGCCCCGGTCAGCGACCACAGATCGGTGTGTTCGTCGGCGAGCACGGCCGGGGCCTGCCGGGCCTGCGCCGCCACCAGGCGGGAGGCGGCCGCCATCTCGCCGTCCAGGTCCAGTTCGGGGTCGCCGCCGCGGTCGAGGCCGACCGCGGCCCGTACCACCCCGTCCACCAGGTAGAAACCGATCAGCTTGCGCTCGGCCAGGCTGCCGCGGACCACGAACGCGTCCCACGTGGTGACGTGACCCGCGTACTCGATCTTGTGCTCGTACTGATCGGACCAGAAGGTGTACAGGTAGTCGTAGGGGGCGGTGGAGCCCAGCATGGACCTGGCCGCCGCGGCGCCCTGCTTCTCGCCGTTGTTGTAGTGCTCCACCCGGACCCGCCCGAACAGCGGGTGCAGATGGTTGGCCACGTCACCGGCGGCGTAAACGTCGGGCGCGCTGGCCTGGCACAGTCCGTCGGTCAGGATCCCGTTCTCCTGCGCGACGCCGACTTCGGGGACCGTGGGCTGGATGCCGACGCCCGCCACGGCGAAGTCACACGCGATGCGGCGCCCCGACGCGGTCACCACCGTGTCCACGCGCCCGGCGCCTTCGAACCCGGCGACTTGCTCCCCGGGCAGCAGCTCGACGCCGTGCCCCCGGTGGATGTCGCCCATCACCTCGCCGACCTCACGGCCCAGGACCCGGTCCAGCGGGACCTGCCCCGGGAGGACCGCGGTCACCTGGACGCCGAGCTGGGTCAGCGAAGCCGCCACCTCGCAGCCGATGAAGCCCATGCCCACCACGACCGCGCGCCGGCCCGGCTCCGCCGCCCGCTTGATCGCGTCGCACTCCGCTTTCGTGCGCAGGTAGTGCAGCCCAGGCAGGTCGGCCCCGGGCAGCCTGAGCCGCCGGTTGCGGCCCCCGGTGGCGATCAGGACCTTCTGGTAACCGAGCTCTTCGCCCGAGTCCAGGGTGATTGTGTGCGCGGCCGGGTCAACGCCGGCCACGCCGGTCTCCGTGCGCAGCTCGACCTGGTGCTCGGCGTACCAGCCGGCCGGCCGGACGTACCAGCCGTCGAGATCTTCCTCCGACCGCAGGTAGGTCTTGGACAGCGGCGGCCGGCCGAACGGGACGCCCGGTTCCCGGCTGATCAGCACCACCGGCCCGTCGTAGCCTTCGTCGCGGAGCGTCGCGGCCGCGTTGCCGCCGGCCAGGCCACCGCCGATGATCACTATGGGGGACCGCGCGTCAGGCACGGCGTATCTCTACCCCGTTGCCGTCACAGGCGAACCAGCGGCATCGGCGAAGCGCGGGACGCTGGCCCGGTCCGGCTGCAGCAGCGCGCGCACCGCGGCGGCCCCGGCCACCGCCTCGTCCGGTTCTGGCGACTGCGGAATGAGGTTGAACTCCGTGCAGCCGGCCGCGGCGTACCGGGCCAGGAACTCGGCCACGTCCTCGGCGGTGCCGTACGGGCAGTACCGCTCGAACCGTTCGAACGGCAGCTGGTAGAACGCTTCCATGGCCGGGGCCAGGCAGGCCCGGGCGGCCGCCCGGGAGCCGGCCAGGCCGCACCACACCTGCATGGCGTGGCGGCCAGGCGGGGTGGGCCGCCCGGCCCGCCAGGCCGTTTCGGCCGCCAGTTCCACCGCGGCGGCGAACCGGCGTGGCGAGTTCCAGATGCCGAGCCAGCCGTCACCGTGCCGGCCAGCCCGGCGGACCGCCGCGTCGGAGCGGCCGCCGACCAGGATCGGGATGGGCTGCGGCGGCGGCGGCGCGATGACCACGTCGTCCAGGTTGAAGAACCAGCCGTCGTAGGTCACCGGCCCCCCGGCCAGCAGCTCGCGGACGATGGCCAGGCACTCGTCCATCCGGTCACCCCGCGTCGCCGGGTTGACCCCGCAGCTCTCGATCTCGTGCCGGTCCTCGCCGCCGATCCCGACGCCGAAGACCAGCCGCCCGGGCGCGAGCCGGGCCAGGTCGGCCAGCTGGCGGGCGACCAGCACCGGGTGGCGCAGCGGCAGCAGGTAGACGCCGATATGCACGGGCAGCGCCGGGTGCAGCATGGCCAGCGCGGTGGCCTGGATCAGCCCGTCGGACCCGAGGCCGGCCACGAACGACACATGGTCGCCGCAGCAGACGTGGTCGATGCCCGCACTGGCGGCGCGGGCCAGCAGCGCCTGCGCGGCGTCGCGGTCACGCTCCAGCAGACCCGGCGGCAGGAACATACCGACGTGGATAGGTGTGCTCATGCCTCGACGCTAGGGCGGCGGCAGCGGCCCCGCTATCGGGTGAACTACCGCCCTGGGCGGCCGAGTCGCGCCGAAACCTCGGCTGGATTACCTAGAGTTGTCGCGGCAGGCTGCTCGAGGAGGGCAGCCCAACGAGAAGAGTGACCATGAACGACGATGGTGTCGCCCGTGTCGCCGTCTACATCGACTTCGACAACATCGTGATCTCGCGGTACGACCAGGTCAATGGCCGGGGTCACTTCCAGCGGGACAAGGTGCGCGGGTTCAGCCGGGACGAGAAGCCCGCCGATGCTGACCTCGCGGAGAAGGTCCGCCGGGCCACCGTGGACATCGGCGCGGTGATCGACTTCGCGTCATCGTTCGGCACCCTGGTGCTCACCCGGGCCTACGCGGACTGGTCCGCCCCGATGAACGCCGACTACCGCGGCCAGCTCGTCAGCCGCGCCGTGGACCTGGTGCAGCTGTTCCCGGCGGCCGCCTACGCCAAGAACGGCGCCGACATCAGGCTGGCCGTGGACGCGGTGGAAGACATGTTCCGGCTGCCCGACCTGACCCACGTGGTGATCGTGGCCGGGGACTCCGACTACATCGCGCTCGCCCAGCGGTGCAAGCGGCTGGGCCGGTACGTGGTCGGCGTCGGCGTCGCCGGATCGACCAGCCGGGCGCTGGCCGCGGCGTGTGACGAGCTGGTGACCTACGACGCGCTGCCGGGCATTGAATCGGCCGATGCCGCCGGGACACCGGCGCAGCCTGCGGAGGACGGCGCACCCCCGCGCGGGCGGGGCGCCCGCCGGGGCAGGCAGTCGGCGGCCGCGGTAGTCGACGAGGCAGACGATGAGCCGGAGGACCCGCAGGCGGCAGCGACCCGCCTACTGGAACGGGCGCTGCGGCTCGGCCAGGAGAAGGATGACGCGGACTGGCTGCACAGCTCCGCGGTGAAGAGCCAGATGAGGCGGATGGACCCGTCATTCAGCGAGCGGGCTCTGGGCTTCCGGTCGTTCTCCGACTTCGTCAAATCACGCGCCAACGTCGCCGAACTCGACGAGACCGACCCGGTGCGGCTGGTCCGGCTCAATCCAGCCCGGACGGACGGATAGGAGCTGACCAGGCAGCCACCGCGCGCCACCGCTGGCCACGCACCCGGCACTAGCCGTTCGGCTGGATAGGTTGGGCTGGTGGGCATTGAGGTGTCATGGTTCGCGGCGCTGTGCGATGACGACTACGAGTTCCTGGGGGTGCCGGACCCCAGGCTGGCGTCGAGCTGGGAGCACTGCCGCGGGATCGCGCTGGCCGCGGAAGAGGCGGGCTACGACAACCTGCTGCTGCCGTCCGGGTACACGATGGGCATCGACTCGGTCGCGTTCGCGGCGGGCATCGCGCCGCTGCTGAAACGGATGCGGCTGCTGGTCGCGGTGCGGATGGGGGAGATGTGGCCGCCGCAGCTGGCCCGGCAGCTCGCCACGGTGGACCAGATGCTCGGCGGGCGGCTCACGATCAACATCATCTCGTCCGAGCTGCCGGGCCAGCCGCTGGAGTCGGCGGCCCGGTACCGGCGCACCCTGGAGATCATGCGGGTGCTGCGTGACCTGCTGGACGGCCAGAGCGTGGACACCCGCGGCGAGTTCGCCGACCTGACCGTGGACCCGCCGCGGCTGCGCCCGGCCGGCGGCTGCCCGCCGTTCTACTTCGGCGGCCTGTCCGAGGCGGCCCGTGACGTCGCGGCGCGGGCCGCGGACGTGTACCTGATGTGGCCGGACACGCTGCCCGGGGTGGCGGCGGTGCTGGCCGACATGCGCGCACGGGCGGGCCGCTATGGCCGCGAGCTGAGGTTCGGGTACCGCGCGCATGTCATCGTGCGCGAGACCGAGGCCGAGGCGCGCGCCGCGGCCCGGCGGCTGGTGTCCCGGCTGGACGACGCGACCGGGGAACAGATCCGGCGCCGGTCCCTGGACACCACCTCGGCGGGCACCACGCGGCAGAACGAGCTCCGCGAGTCCGCCGACCGGGACGGCTACGCCGAGCCTGGCCTGTGGACCGGCATCGGCCGGGCCCGGTCCGGCGCCGGGGCCGCCCTCGTCGGTGACCCCGACCAGGTGCTGGCCAAGCTGCAGGCCTACGCCGACCTGGGTGTGGAGTCGTTCATCCTGTCCGGCTACCCGCATGCCGCCGAGGGTGACCTGTTCGCCCGGCACGTCCTGCCGCACCTCGACCATGGCCCGCTCAGCTGGCCGGCGGCGTTTGCCGGACCAGCCGGGACCTGACAGGCAGGGGAGACGGATGCTAGAGGTCGAACAGGATTCCGGAGTGACCGTGCTGCGGTTGCGGCACGGGAAGGTCAATGCGCTCGACCTGGAGCTGCTGCACGCGATCACCGAGGCGCTGGCCGCGGCCGACGAGCAGACGGCCGTGGTGATCACCGGGACCGTAAGCGCGTTCCCCGCCGGTGTCAACCTGCAAGCGCCAGCTGCAGCAGCCGGCCCGGGACCGGATGGCCGCCCGCAGCGGCGAGGATGCGGACGTGCTGGCCACCTGGTCCTCACCGGCCACCCACGCCGCCATCGCCGCCTACCTCGGCGAGCTCAGGCACCGGCCGCGGGCGGGCGAGCGGTGAGCCCGTCGTTAGGGTGCCGTTAAAATCCGTGATTGCGCAGGTTAGGGCTGGACTGTCTAAGTGATCAGGGTCTACGTTTGGGCTTCGGTTGACGAACCCAGCGGGGGGCCCATGTCTGTGCGGCTCGTGTCCAGACCCCCCGGACACGAGGCGTGGTGCTGGCGGCAGCCCGAGATCCGCTCGCATGTGCCTGCCGCGGGTTCCTGCCTGGTGGCCTGCCCGGCTTAGGGCACCGTCAGGCAGTCGCGGCCCGGGCCGTGCCGCCGAGCGTGTTCCCCCCCACGCTGGCGCGGGCCGCTCAACCGTCCTGCAGGCCGGGCTGGCCGGGCGCACATTTAACCTGCTGGCAGCTCCAGGACCCCCCACCCCCAGCGTTTCCGGGGCTGCCAGCAGGTAACTGCTACTTTGCGGCACCGGCGGGCGGTTGCGGTATCGGCAATTTTGCTTAGTCTGATGCGGTGGCCCGGGCGGGATCACTGACCCACGACAGCCAGTTGCTGCACAGGCTCAGCAACGGGCTAGCCGAGCTGTACCTGCCCGACGGCGGCGACTTTCCCAGCCGGGTGATCAGCTTGGTGTCCAGCCTGGTCCCGGCCGAGTCGTGTTCGTACAACCACCTGATTGGCCCGGTCGCCGTGGCGTGGCGGATCGAGCCCGTGGACGCGCTGGATTTCCCCGACGCGGACCAGTTGTTCCAGCAGCATCTGCCCGAGCACCCGCTGCTGCAGTACCTGGAGGCGACCGGCGACTTCGCCGCCCGGCGGATCTCCGACGTGGCCAGTGACCGCCGGTTCCGCTCACTCGGCCTGTATCACGAGTTCTACCGGCCCGCCGAGGTGGGCTATCAGCTCGTGGTGAGCACCCCGGCCCCGCACGGCGGCATGATCAGCGTGGCGCTGAACCGGTATGGCCAGGACTTCTCCGACGGGCAGCGCGAAGTGGTCAACCTGCTGCGGCCACATCTGGCCCAGGCGTCTGCCATCGCGAGCCTGCTCAGCCAGCCAGTGCCGGATGCGCCCATGGACGCCCACGGCCGGCCGCTGCTGACCCCACGGCAGACCCGGATCCTGCAGCTCGTGGCGGCCGGGAACTCGGACCGCGCGGTGGCCCGCACGCTCGGGGTCAGCGTCCGCACCGTGCACACCCACCTGCAGCACATCTACCGCGCGCTGGGCGTCAGCTCGCGGACCGAGGCGCTCGCCCACGTCCGGGCGCTCTCCCTAGCCCAGGCTCAGGCAGCCGGCTGATCAGCTGGCTGCCTGAGCCAACTGCCGCCCGGGCCCAAGCCAATCGGGCTAGCTGATGATGCCGTGCTGCTGGTTCCAGCGCTGGGCCGAGGTGTAGCCGTCAACCATGCCCCAAATCCACGCGCCGATCAGGAGCGGGATGCCAATCAGGAAGAAGGAGAGCACCCAGCCGACCGCATAAAGGCCCAGGATCAGGGCTCCCCGGCCGGCATTTCCGTTGACCATCGTGCCCAGCCCGGGAATGAAGAACGACAGCAGGACACCGATCGCCGGGTTTTTAGGCGCCACGACCTGGCCTGCCGGATACCCAGCTTGCGGCGGCCCGTATTGCTGGACCTGGGCGTATGGCTGCGGTTGCCCATACTGGTAGGGCTGCTCATGGGGCTGGGGCCCGGGGCGCCAGTCACCCTGCGCCTGCCCGGCAGCCCCGGCCTGGGCCGCCGGGCCAGGTGGCGGCTGGACAGGGGGCGGCTGGATCTGTTCGTAGGCTTGGCCTTGCTCGTATGACTGCGGTCGTGGATCGCCGGCCGGCCATTGATCGCTAGGACCTGAACTCATCTCCGGGTTCCCCCCTCGGATAGGTGTGTCTTGCCATTAGGACGCGCATCTCGCCCGGCCGGTTGGCAGCAGGTCATCTTCGCATGTAATGAAGACGCCCAACGGAGGAAGCAGGACTCCAGTCAATTTGTGCGGATTTGGCGAGCTGGCCGCCATATATCGTCGCCACCAGGTGGGACAGTCCCGGCCAGCGCAGCCAGCGGTCCCCGGTGACAGGATGGGACCCGGCAGCTGCGCCGGACGCCGGATGGGCTGGTGGCAGTGCCGCTGGGCGGTCCGTAGGGGAGTGATGGGTGAACGGAACGGCGCTGGTCCGCGAACCGAGCAGCAGGCTGGCCGAAGGCATCGTCACCCACATCAGCCGGTCCCCGGTGGACGTGGCCCTGGCCCGCGCTCAGCACACGGCGTACGCCGAAGCGGTGGCCGCCTGTGGCTGGGTGGTCGCCCAGGCGCCGGCCGCTGAGGACTGCCCGGACTCGGTCTTCATCGAAGATGCCGTGGTGGTCTGCGAGGACCTGGCCGTGCTGACCCGGCCGGGTGCGCCGGCCCGCCGGGCCGAGGTGGCCGGCGTCGCCCCGGCGGTCCGGTCGCTCGGCCTGCGCACCGCCCAGATCCAGGCGCCAGGGACGCTGGACGGCGGCGATGTGCTGCAGGCCGGCCACACCGTGTACGTCGGGCGCGGCGGGCGGACCAACGGTGCGGGCATCCGCCAGCTGCGGGCCGCTGCTGGCCCCGCTGGGCCGGACCGTGATCGCCGTCCCGCTGCGCGGCGTGCTGCACCTCAAGTCCGCGGTGACCGCGCTGCCCGACGGCACGTTCCTGCTGCTTCCTGAGCTGGTGCCGGCCAGCCTGTTCCCGGCGGTCCGGCCGGTGGACGAAGAGGCCGGCTGTCACGTCGTCCCGCTGGGCGGGGACCAGGTGCTCATGGCCGCGTCCGCGCCGCGCACCGCCGGGCTCCTCGACGATCTGGGCTTTACCCCGGTCGTGGTGGACATCAGCGAGTTCGAGAAACTCGAAGGCTGCGTCACCTGCCTCAGCGTGCTGCTGCCCGCGCGATAAGGGGGACGAGGTACTGGGCGTCGGGGCTGCCCAGGCCGGTGACAGGGTCCCAGCCCGGTCCGGCGTTGTAGCCGGTGAAGACGCCAGTGGGCCAAAGGATCGAGTTGTCGCCGGTGACCACGTCGTGGAAGGCGCGGTGGTAGGCCGGGCCGCGGGCGATGGCGTAGAGGGCGGGGTTGACGAAACCCAGGTGCCGGCCGGCTTGCTGGTCGGCCAGGGCGATGATGCCGGCCCACAGCGGGGTGGAGGAGCTGGTGCCGCCGCTCGCCCGGAGTTCGCTGTGGCCGTGGGCCACCAGTGCCAGGGCCATGGCGGTGGATCCGTCGGCGTTGGCGGCCACGTCGGGGACGCCGCGGCTGGCGCGGGCCCGGGGCAGGCCGTCCTGGTAGGGGGGATGGGGGAACAGGGCGCTGTAGCCGCCGCCGGAGGCCTCCGTGTTGTCGTTCCAGGCCATTTCGCCCAGGTAGCGGCAGGCCGGGGTGGCGTCCAGGATGGTGCCGCCGACCCCGAGGACCAGCGGGTCGGAAGTCGGCATGCTGACCTGCACGGGCGGGCCGTAGAACGAGGCGATCGCGCCGGAGTCTCCGGAGGAGGTGACGACCGTGACGTGCCGGTCGCGGGCGTGCTCCAGGGCCGCGTGCATCCGGGTCACCTCGGCGTGGGTGAGGTAGTGCTCGCCGACGCTGGCGCTGATCGAGATCACCGCGGCCTGCCGGGCGGTGCCTTCCTGGATTGTCCTGGTTATCGCGGCGGCGAAGGTCGCGGGGCTGGCCGCGGTGTCCGGGGGTGTCAGGATGACGTCGAGGCTGGCGTCGGGCGCGAACGCGTGCACCAGCTCGGTGTCGGTGACTTCCTCGGGCCGGCGAGGTAGGGCGTCGCGGACTTGGCGGTGTTCACGATGTGCAGCCTGGCCTGGGGGAGGCGGAACTTATGGTCGAAGTAGGCCAGGTCCGTGCGGATGTTGGTGGCTGCTCCGGACGAGGCTGTAGCCGGTTCGGGGCCTACGACGACGGTCTCGCCGCTGCCGTCGATACCGCGGCGCAGCAGGGGGGTGACGCCGTAGGCCAGCTGATATTCCCGCGGGCTGTAGCAGCTTACCGGGCCGCCCAGCCCGGCCCCGCAGTTCAGCGCCGGGGGCGGGCTCGCGGCGGTCGCGGCCGTGCCGCCGATGGCGGCGGACGCGCACGCGGCGGTCAGGCAGGCCGTCAGGGGCGCGGCGGCCAGCCACGGCCACCGGCGCGCCGGGCGCGGCCGGCGACGGGGGATCCTATTCATCTGCATCGCGTCTCTCCATTGGGGTGTTAGGCGGCGCGGCGGCGGACCAGCCAGATGGTCGCGGCGATGAGCAGCGCTGACAGGGCGAGCAGCCAGCCGGCCTCGATCCACTGGAAGGGCCAGAACCGGCTGGCCGGCTGGTAGCTGGTCCACTGCGTGTAGCCGTGCGGGGCGAGGCACTGTGCGAACGTGCCAAACGGAGCGTTCTTGCCGTGCCCGGCTGGCGCGGCCGAGCAGAACTGGTTGATGAGGCTGAAGGGGGGATTGGCGAAGGCGAACCTGCCGTCTCTGGTCCACCACTGGCTGATGGTCCACGCGGTGCCGGGCGGGTTCGGGTTGCTGGTGAGCAGCGGGGTCAGGTAGTGCTCTCGCAGAAGTCCCGCGGTCGCGGCGGCGAGCCCGGCGTAGGCGGCCAGGGTGGCGATGATCGCGGGGACGACCCGGCGGATGAGCATGCCGGCCAGCGCGCCGATCGTGAAGGCGGCTATCGTCCAGGCGGGGAAGGCCACCCCGCGCAGGGTGAACAGGGTGGCGAACGGGGACATCTCGTTCAGGTGCAGGGCCTGGCTGCCTGGGGCGAAGTACGGCTGGTAGTACCAGGACACCAGCACGCCGACCGCGCCGGTGGCGGCGGCCAGCGCGACCGCGAGCAGCACCAGCTTGGCCAGCGCCCAGCGCCACCGGCCGAAGCCCTGCGTCCAGGCGTACCGGAAGGTGCCGGTCTCCAGCTCCCGGGCCAGCACCGGCGCCCCAGCGAACGCCCCGATCAGCACGGGCACCAGTTGCAGGAAGACGCCTCCTGGAGAGGTCGCGCCCAGCAGATGGTCGTTCGTGCCGTTGAACGTGCCGGCCAGGTTCTGGCAGGCGGCCGAGGTGGCCGGGCGGCAGGCGATCGCGGCGGCGTAGGCGTGATGCAGCGGTGTGCCGATGACCCACAGCCACACCGCCAGCGCGCCCAGCAGCACGGCCACGGCGGCCAGCGCGATCCGGTGCTGGCGCCAGGTGACCCCGGCCATCCGCCGCCACGGGAGCGGCCGCAGCCTGACATCGTCCTCGTCTGAGTGGGCGGGCATGGTCAGCGCGGTCATCGCGTCACCTCCGGCGTCCGGCTCTCAAGTAGGTAGGCCAGGGCCAGTTCTTCCAGGCTGGCCTGGCCGTGGGCAGCGAGCAGGTCAGCCACTTCCCCGGCCAGCCGCACCTGGCCCCGGGCCAGCAGCACGAGGTAGCCGGCCACCCGTTCCAGTTCGGTGAGCACGTGCGAGGACAGCAGCACCGACACCCCGTCGGCGGCTGCGGCGGCCAGGACTGTGGCCATGAAGTCGTGCCGGGCGACCGGGTCGAGCATCGCCACCGGCTCGTCGAGGATCAGCAGCCGCGGCAGGCGGGCCAGCGCCAGGGTCAGCGCGAGCTGCGCCTGCTGGCCGCCGGACAGCTTCCCCGCCTTGCGCTTGAGCGGGATGCCGAGCTCGTCCAGCCGGGCCTTGGCGTAGGGCTGGTCGAAGCGCCGGTTCAGGCTGCGGGTCAGGTAGATCATGTCCGCGACCGACAGGGTCTTGTACAGCGGGGTGTCCTGGGCCACGAACGCGATCCCGTCCAGCGCGGCCGGCGATCCGGCCGGACGGCCGCCCAGCACGGTGACCGCGCCCGCCGACGGCACCGACAGGCCCACCGCCAGGTTCAGCAGCGTGCTCTTGCCGGCCCCGTTCGGCCCGACCAGCGCGGCCACCCGCCCGGCGGGGATCTCCAGCGTGCACTCGCGCAGCGCCCAGGTACTGCCGTAGCGTTTGCCCAGGCCGCTGGCCTCCACGACGTTCATCGATCTCCTCCCATGCGCAATCCGGTGTGTCCGCCGCCCACTGTCCCTGGACGCCGGCCGGGCTGTCTGCGGCCACGGGTACCGACCGGTTCAACCTCAGGTCTGAATCCAGGTCGACTCACGTCTGATGCACATGGCCTGGCCAGGCACTAACTTCGGAGGCATGCAGGCAGTCCGGCGGCTGGCAGGCGGTGACCCGGGTGTCATCGTCGATGCCGGGATGGGGCTGGCCGCAGCCGGGCTGACCGCCCTCGCCGCGTGGGGGGCGCCCGATCGCCCCGGCCTGGTCGGTACCCCGATTGCCGGACCTTCGTGGCTGCTGGGGCTGCTGCCCCTGCTGCTGGGCGCGCCGCTCTTGCTGCGCCGCCGAGCTCCGCTGCTGATGTGGACAGCGATCTGGGCGGCCCTTGTGCTGCTATACCTGCTCAGCGGCTACCGGCCGGAGAGCCTTGCGTTTGGCCCGCACCCCGAAACACCCATACCTCTCACGTTCGTGCTGTTCGCCGCCGCCTATTCACTGGGCGCACACGCCAGCTTCCGCCGCGCGGCCGCTGGGCTGCTCGTCGCCACCCCGGTCGTGGTCGCGCTCAGCCAGCACGGCGGGCTGGGGCTGGCCTTCTCGTCGGGTGGCGGCAGCTCGGGCGTGGCCCTGCCGATGTTCCAGCTGGCAGCGTTCTTGCTGGCTGGCGTTCTCGTCCGTGCCCGCAGGCAGGGCGCCTTGCTGGCCGCGTGGAACGCGGCGATGCAGCGCCGGGCCGAGCAGGCCGCGGCGGCCGAGCGGGCCCGGATCGCCCGTGAGCTGCATGACATCGTCGCCCACCACCTCAGCGTGGTCGTGCTGCACGCCGCCGGGGCACGGGCCGCGGGCGGGGCGGACCCGGCGACCCTGGAGGAAATCGAGGACAGCGGACGGCGGGCGCTGACCGAGACCCGCCGCCTGTTCGGCGTGCTCCGCGACCCGGATGAGGAGACCGGCCGCGCCCCGCAGCCGGGCATCGGCGAGCTGCCGGCCCTGGCCGGCAGCCTGCGCGCCGCGGGCCTGGAGGTCAGCCTGTCCATCCACGGTGACCACACGGCGCTGCCGCCGGCCGTGAACGTGTCCGCCTACCGCATCGTGCAGGAGGCGCTGACCAACGTGCTCAAGCACGCGGGCCCGGCCCGCGCCGAGGTGACGGTCAGCTGCGCGGACAGCGCGGTGACCGTCGAGGTCACCGACGACGGCCCCGGTAACCCGGCGCCCCCGGCAGCGAACGGGGAAGGGGAGGTACGTGGGGGCCAGGGACTGGCGGGCATGCGGGAACGGGTCGCGGTGTTCGGTGGTGACCTGAGGGCCGGGCCGCGTCCCGGCGGCGGGTTCACCGTCTGCGCCCGGCTGCCGGTAGGTAAGGCGCCATGATCAGTGTCCTGATCGCCGACGACCAGGGCCTGATCCGCAAGGGCCTGCGGATGCTGGTGGAAGCCGAACCAGATTTCGCCGTGGCCGGGGAGGCGGGCGACGGCCGCCAGGCGCTGGCCCAGGCACGCCGCCTGGACCCGGACGTCATCTTGATGGACGTCCGCATGCCCGTCATCGACGGGATCGAGGCCACCGCCCAGCTCGCCCAGGCTGGCAGCAGAGCCAAGATCCTCATGCTGACCACGTTCAACCTCGACGAGTACGTCTACCACGCCATGAAGGCCGGGGCCAGCGGCTTCCTGCTCAAGGACGCCACCCGCGAGCAGCTGACCAGCGCGATCCGCGCGGTCTGCGCCGGCGAGACGCTGCTCGCCCCGGCCATCACCCGCCGCCTGATCGAAGACTTCTGCCGCGGCCCCGAACCCGGCGCCCCAGCCGGCCGCTCCGCGGGCGGCCTGAGCGAGCGGGAATGCGAGGTGGTGCGGCTTATCGCCGCGGGGCTGTCGAACGCCGAGATCGCCTCCAGGCTCTACCTCAGCGAGGCCACCATCAAAAGCCACATCACCCGCATCCTGGCCAAACTCGGGCTGCGCGACCGCGTGCAGATCGCTGTCTACGCCTACGAACACGGCATCGTCCGGCCCGGCCACGGCCCTGCGCCAGCCAGCGGATAGCAGATCAGTCGGTTCTGGCGGTCTCCGGTCCGGTGATGCGCCGCAGCAGCGGGAACGTGGCCAGGATGAGGCCGAGGGCCAGCACGATCCCGGCCGAAGTCATGACGTAGTAGGCGGCGCCCGGCCCGGCCAGCGGGCGCTGCATCTCCGTGGTCGAGTACATCGCGGCGGCGCCGAACCCGGCGCCGATCGCGACCGCGGCCACGGCGAGCAGCGGGACCGCGCTTTCCAGCACGATGACGTAGCGGAGGGTGCGGAGCCGGGCGCCGGTGAGCCGCAGCAGGCTGAACGGGCGCTTGCGGTCGGCCAGCCCGCCCGCCATGCTCACCGCCAGAGTGCAGCCGGCGATGGTCAGGCTGGTCAGGATGACCACGTCGGCGAGCTGCTGGAAGGCGCTGTTCGCCGTGTGGCCCACCGTGCGGGACTCGCCGAGCGTTTGCGGCGGCGAGGCCGCGCCGTTGACGTAAGAGGCCACGCCGGTCGGGTAGGCGTTCTCCAGCACCGTCCTGGCCTGCTCGATCGCGGGCGCCGACCCGTTCGTCGCCACGTCCAGGCTGGACAGCTGGAGACTGGCCAGCCGCCGGGCCGGGATGTCCACGGCCGGCAAGGTGACCTTCCCCAGCGCGCCGCTGACCTGGGCGAGGAACGCGGGGACCTTCGCCGCCGCCGCCCCCGCCGGGCAGCGGCCGAGGCCAGGAGTGCTCGCCAGCTGGGCGCACGACACCACCGCGGCCGGGTCGTCCCGGATCCTCAGCTGGGGGCTGCTGATGGTCAGCCCCGGAAGCGCCCGGAACTCGGCGATGCCCTGGACACCAGGGATCTGCCGCAGCCGGGTCAGCACGGCTGCGGACGGCGGCGGCTCGGATCCCGCCCTCGTCCCCAGGTCGGGGCTCGCCGAGAACTGATCGGCCAGGACGTTGCTGGCCGCCGTGCCGGCCGTCGGCGGGACGCTCTTGGTGTCCTTCGTGGCGACCAGCGCCGCGGTCACGGTGAACACGAACAGCGCCAGGACCAGGCCGCTGACCGCACGGAACGCGGCCCGCGGGTCGTCGGCCAGCCGCCGCGCGGCGATCAGCCCGGCGGGACGGCGGGCCCGCCGCGCCAGCACCTGGGCCCCCGCTCCGGTCAGCCAGGGCCCCGCGATGACCAGGCCGACCATGATCAGCGCCAGGCCGGGCACGAAGGCCAGGACCTGCCCGCCCGCGCTGGCCGGCTTGCCGTGCACGACGAAGAACCCGAGGACGGCCAGCCCGGCCAGCAGCGGCAGCACCCGCCAGGCCCGCGGCGGCGCCGGGGTCACCCGGCCGGTGACCCCGAGCGGGGAGATGTTCACCCGCCGCAGCGCCAGCCGGGCCACGGCGGCGGCGGCCGCTGGCACGCCAATGATGACCACCAGGATGTCAGGCAGGCTGAGCGACAGCTCGGCCGGGAAGAACGGCTGGCCGGTGAACGGGATGGCCGCCAGCGGCACCCGCAGCACGAAGAACAGGCCGAAGCCCGCGGCCACGCCGGCCATCGCGGCCATCGTGGACTCCACGGCGGCGATCAGCGAGATCTGCCCGGGCGTCGCGCCGACCAGGCGCATGGCGGCGAACCGCTGCTCGCGGCGGGCGGCGGACAGCCGGGTGGCCGTGCCGATGAAGATCAGCACCGGCAGCAGCAGCACCAGCGCCACGACCGAGAGCACAAGATCGGTGCCGCCCGGGCCGAGGCCGCCCCGGATCACGCAGCCGCGCGGACCGCCACAGCCGCTGGGCGACGTGGTGTTGAGGCTGGTTATTTTCGCCGCGCCGGGCAGGTGCGACAGCTGCGCGGTGGGCCGGCCAACGACGATGACCAGCGAACTGGGGGACGGCAGGCCGGCCTGCCCGATGAGGCCCGCCTGGCGCCCGGGGTAACGGTCCGCCAGCTGGTCCGCCGGGGTAGTGCGGAGCAGCGCGCTGAGCGCGGGGGAGACGTAGTACTGGCCCGGCCCGGGATCGCGCGGGATCCCGGGCGGCACCGGCCCACTTGGGCCGGTGGCGGCCACGTCGGCCCGGTAGATGCGCTGCCCGTGGAATTCGTCCAAGGTGATCAGCACCCACAGCGGGTCGCGGCTCGCCGCGCCGCTCGCGGCACCCGGGGCCCCCAGGGCCGCTCCGCCGCGCGCGGCCGCCGCGGGGGCGGCGGGCGCCCCCGTGTCCAGCCACGCGTAGCGGGCGTTCTGCGTAGACACGGCGTTGATGCCGGCGATCGCGGTCAGCAGCAGGCCGACGCCGATGCCGACCGCGGCGGCCAGGATGACCAGCCGGATGAGGGCCTCGCGGCCGCCGCTGACGGCCAGCCGCAGGCCGAGGCGGATCACGGAGTGGTTCCGGGGGATGGGGCCGCCGCGGTGAGCGAGGTGACCAAGCCGTCGCGGACGACGACCTCCCGGTCGGCGTAGGCGGCCACCCGCGCGTCGTGGGTGACCAGGATCACCGTGGTGCCCTGCTCGCGGGCCGCCTGGGTCATCAGGCTCATCACCAGCTCGCCGGACACCGAGTCCAGCGAGCCGGTCGGCTCGTCCGCGAACAGCACCTGCGGCGCGGTGACCATGCCCCGGGCCAGCGCGACGCGCTGTGCCTGCCCGCCGGACAGCTCCCCGGAGCGGCGGTGCCCCAGCCCGTCCAGGCCGAGCCGGCCGAACCAGGCCCTGGCGGCCCGCAGCGCGGGAGCCCGGCGGGTGCCGCCCAGCAGCAGCGGCAGCGCGACGTTCTCCTCGGCCGTCAGCTCGGGGACGAGCTGGCCGGACTGGAACACGAAGCCGAACCGGTCCCGGCGCAGCTCGCTGCGCTGCCACTCGCCCAGGGTGTCCAGCCGCTGGCCGCCGAACCAGACCTGCCCCTCGTCCGGGACCAGGATGCCGGCCAGGCAGTACAGCAGCGTCGACTTGCCTGACCCGCTCGGGCCCATCACCGCGACGATCTCGCCCGGGCCGGCGGCGAGGGTGGCGCCGCGCAGCGCGGGTGTCTGGCCGAACGACTTGACCACCTCGCGCGTCTCGATGATCACCGCCTGCCCGGCGCTCACTGGCGCACCGCCTGGGCCAGCGTGTCCAGCCGGGCCGCGGTGTGGTCGATCCACCGCAGGTCCGCCTCCAGGTGGTACAGGCCGTGGTCGGCCAGCAGGGTATCCATCAGGTCGCCGCTCTCCTTCAGGGCGGTGAGCTCGCGCATCCGCTGCAGGTGCGCGGCGCGCTGCAGATCCAGGTAGTGGCTGGCCGGGCGGCCCAGCATCAGCGCCAGCACGACCTTGGTGAACAGCACCGTCTGCAGGTGCGGCTCGGGCGGGGCCGGCTCCGACAGCCACTGCTCGACGTCGGCCAGGCCGGTCTCGGTGATGGCATAGCGCTTGCGGTCCGGCCCCTCACCGTGCTCGGCCGGCCCGGCGATCGCCTTGCCGTCGCGGGCCAGCCGGGACAGCGTCGCGTAGACCTGGCCGTAGGGCAGCGGCTTGCCGCGGCCGAACCAGGTGTCGTAATCCCGCTTGAGGTCATAGCCGTGACTCGGCTCCCGCTCCAGCAGGCCCAGCAGTGTCAGCGGAACGCTCATAGCCGAGACAATACACTCAGAGTATACTCGTAGCAAATACGGACGCGCCCGTGGCCGGTCAGGTCATGGCCCGGTGCGCGGTAGGCACAACGCCGCAGGCGGTAGTTCCCGCAGCCGCCGGCCACCACCATAGGACCGACTTAGGGTGGCGTGGTGGCTCACGATGAGGAAGTGCACCTGGCCGGCAACGTCGGGGGAGCGGCGCGGGTCGGGGACACGGTGCATCGCGCGGCCGGGCCATGGACCCCGGCCGTGCACGCGCTGCTCACCTACCTGGCCGGCCGGGTGCCGCACATCCCGCGGGTCTTCGGCTACGACGGGCAGGGCCGGGAGGTGCTGTCCTACCTGCCCGGGCGCGTCCTCGACGAGGAGCGCGAGATGCTCAGCACCGGTCAGCTCGGGGCCATGGCCGGCTGGACCCGTGCCTTCCACGACGCGGTGACCGGCTTCGCCCACCCGGGGCCGTGGCGGTACTGCCCGTTCCCCGGCGCGACCTTGATCGGGCACAACGACATCGCCCCGTACAACGTGTGCTTCCAGGGCGACGCGGTGGCCGGCGTCTTCGACTGGGACATGGCCGGCCCGACGACCCCGCTGCTGGAACTGGCGTTCATCGCCTGGAACGGGGTGCCGCTGTGGCGCGACACCGGACCGCGGACCGCCGCCGAGCGCCTCCGGGTCATCGCGGCCAGCTACGGCGGGCCGGACGCGGGCCAGATCCTGCACGCCGTGCCGCGGCGCATCCGGGTCATGCTCGACTGGATCCCGGCCGCGGCCGCGGCCGGCGACGCCGGGATGGCGCACCTCATGACGGTGGGCGAGCCGGACCGCTCGGCCCAGTCGCTGGCCGGCCTGGTGGACCGGATCCCGGCCATCGCCCGGCAGCTGGGCTGAGTGGGGCCACGGCCCGGCCGCAGGCGCACGGCTTCCCGTTCTAGCCAGGACTACGCGGCCGTTCCTTGATCCCGGCCGCGAGCAGGTCCACCACCTCGGCGATGCGGGCCTTCCGGGGCCAGCTCGGCCCGTACCTGCTGGCCCGGGCTGAGCCCGGCGTCACGCAGCCACATCGGGGTCACGGTGAACACCCAGCCGCCGCCGCCCGGCGTGACCCGGCCGCGCACCGGCGGCCGTTGACCTGCCCGCGCACCGGATGCTCGGCCCTGGCCCCCCACACCTCGTCCGGGTCGAACGGGATCGCGATGATGCCGCTGGCCCGTGGTCCGTCCGCGACCTGAGCGCGGAACCGCTGTACGCGCATGGCCGTTATCGTCGCACGGCGGTGGCCGGCTTCACTCGTGGCGGGTGACGCGGCGGAGCACGGCCTGCGTGACAGTGGTCGCTGTGCGGGTGTGTGCGCGAGGCGAGACGATCCGGCGGCGGGCATGACCAGCAGCGCCGCCGCCGCTAGCAGGCCGGTGGCCAGCAAGGCACTGCGGCCGATGCTGGTGCCGCTGGCGCTGGCTCAGTTCATCTGCAGCTTCGCCAGCTCGAACATGAACGTCATGATCACTGATATCAAGGACGACCTGCACACCTCGGTGCAGGGCGTGCAGGTCTGCATCACGTTGTTCCTGCTGATCATGGCCGCCCTGATGATCCCGTGCGGGAAGCTGACCGACCGGTACGGCCGGAAACGGCTGTTCATCCTCGGGCTCATCATCTACGGGATCGGCGCGCTGCTCAGCGCGGCCGCGCCCGGGATCGGCGTGCTCATCCTGGGCAACTCCATCCTCGAGGGAGTCGGTACCGCGCTGCTCATCCCGCCGGTGTACATCCTGACCACCTTGGCGTTCACCGACCTGAAGTCGCGGGCGTGGGCGTTCGGGGTGATCAGCGGCATGGGCGGCATCGGCGCCGCCACCGGGCCGCTGATCGGCGGCACCATCACCACCACGATCACCTGGCGGGCCGCGTTCGTCTTCCAGGCCCTGATCATCGCGGTCATCGTGCTGCTGGCCCGCAACGTCAGGGACCCGCTACCGGCCGACCCGGACCACCCGTTCGACATCGTGGGCGCGATCCTGTCCGCGGTGGGCCTGGTCGTCCTGGTCGGCGGGATCATGGCCGCCGACCAGAACCTGGGGCTGATGTTCATCCTGCTCGTCGCCGGGGCGCTCATCCTGGCCGGTTTCTTCGTCTGGATCCGCCGCCGGGAACGGGCCGGGGAGGAAGCCCTGCTGTCCACCGCGCTGTTCCGCAACCGGGTCTCCAACCTGGCGCTGATTACCCAGAACGTGCAGTGGTCCGTGCTGCTGGGCACGTCGTTCGTGGTGTCCGCCTACCTGCAGGTGGTCCGGAAGTACGACGCGATCCAGACCGGCGTGATCTTCACCGCGGCCACGGTGGGCATCCTGCTGTCCTCGCTGGCCGCCGGGCGGCTGGCCAAGCGCTACCGGCAGCGCACGCTCATCCTGACCGGGTTCGTGATCACCATTGTCGGTATCGTCGTGCTGGTATTCCTGGTCAAGGGGCATCCGGGCGCCTGGTACTTCGCCCCTGGCCTGTTCCTCATCGGGCTGGGCGTCGGCGTGATGCTCACCCCGTCGGTCAACGTCGTGCAGTCCGCGTTCCCTGAGAACCTGCAGGGCGAGATCTCCGGGCTGTCCCGCAGCGTGTCCAACCTGGGCTCGTCGATCGGCACCGCGATCGCGGGCACGATCCTGGTGGCCGGCCTGGGCGACCCGAAACGCGCCTACGGCGTCGCCATGATCGTGCTCGCGTTCATCGCGCTGATCGGCCTGGGCGCCACCCTCCGGCTGCCTGCCGCCGACCCGGTGCCGGAAGCCAGCGGCCGGCCGCCAGCCGGATGACGGTCAGCCGCGTACCCAGGCGCCCGCGGCGGGGACGGGCCGCCATTCCCGCGCCAGCAGGCCCTCGGTGCGCAGGTCGTCGTACAGTCCCGCGGACATGATGACGGCCAGCCGCCGGGCGCCCGCCACGGCCCGGTGAATGACCGGGTCGCGTAGCAGCGCGCGGACCCGTAATGGTGCGGCGCCGCCGATTCCTTCGCCCTGAATCTTGGTTAGCCCGACGTGGAACGCCATCTTCGCGGGCACGTTGGCGAGGCGGTCCGGGCCGAGATCCTCCACCGCCCAGATGAGCCAGCGCACCATGGCGGCTTCGTGGATTCCCGGTGGTGCGAAACCTATCTCGACGCCATCCGCCGCCTCGGCGCTGACGTATAAGCCACTCGCGCTGCGCAGCCGGCAGGCTGCGGTAAGCAATCCCGGCGGGCGGGTAACGGCGGCGACACATAGGCGGCGGACTCCGGGCTGCGATCCGCTCATGCGGCACCTCCGCGCGGGCAGGTAAGTGACCGGACAGCCCCTGCTACCTGTCCGGTCACTCTTCGATCCTGGACCAGCCAATAATGTGGGAAATCATCAAAAGATGGGATCATGGGAGCATGCCGCAGCAGGGGTGGCCAGCGGGGAGCCTGCTTGCGAGCCTGGGCGCACCGTCCCGTGAGCGTTTACTGGGGCTGGGCAGCCTGGCTCAATTTCCGGCCGGCAAGATACTGATCCGGGAAGGCGATGACTCGCGATTCGTCATCGTTATCCTCGAAGGCGTGGTCAAAGTGACCGGCCACGTTTCTGGCGGCCGGGATGCATTGCTGTCTATCCGGATGTCCGGCGACCTGGTCGGCGAATTCGCCGCCCTGGATGAGGGACCCCGCTCGGCCAGCGTGGTCGCCTGCGGCGCCGTTCTGGCCCGTACCATCAAGGGCAGCGAGTTCGTGGACAGCCTGCGGCGCGACCCCGACCTGTCCCGGGCGGTGAGCAAGTCGGTGGTGGCCAAGACGCGGTCCGCCGACGCGCGGCGGATCGATTTCAGCGAGGGCAGCATCCCGACCCGGCTGTACCGGGTGCTGCACGAGATCGCGGTGACCTACGGCACGGCCATCGGGAACCGGTCGGTGATCCGCTGGCCGCTTACCCAGCCGGAGCTGGCGTCGCTGGCCAGCGCGGCCGAACCGAGCGTGCACCGGGTGCTGCGCGACCTCCGCACCCAGGGCATCATCTCCACCGGCTACCGCCGGATCACCGTGCTGGACGTGGCCCGGCTGCACGACCTTGGCTACCCGGGCCGCGACCTTCAGCCCGGCGCCTGATCCAGCCAGCTGGCGATGCTGCGGGCCAGGGTGGGCATGGGCAGCGAGCCGTGGTCCAGGATGGCGCCGTGGAAGGCGGGCAGCGAGAAGGCCGGGCCGAGGCGCTGCCGGGCATCCTCCCGGATGCGCAGGATCTCCAGCTTGCCGGTGAGGTAGGCCAGGGCCTGCCCGGGCATCACCACGTAGCGGTCGATCTCGGCGGCCAGGAATTCCGGTGGCATCGGCACGTGCTCGGTCATGTACCCGAGGGCGCGCTCCCGGCTCCAGCCGAACGCGTGGATGCCGGTGTCCACCACCAGCCGGGCGGCGCGCATCAGCGACGTGCTGATCGAGCCGAGCAGGCCGCGCTCGTCGGCGAACAGCCCGGTTTCCTCGGCCAGCTGCTCGGCGTACAGGCCCCAGCCCTCGGAGAACACCGGCAGGCTGCGCTGCCGCTGCAGGTCGGGCAGGCCGGTCAGCAGCTGGAGGCGGGAGAGCTGCAGGTGGTGCCCGGGCACGGCCTCGTGGAACGCCACCACGTCGACGTCCCAGCCGGTGCCGGCCGTGGGCCGCTCGGTGTTGAACCAGAACGTCCCGGGCCGCCCGCCGTCCTGCCGGGGCGGGGTGTAGTGCGGCGCGGTGCCGCTCACCGCGACGACCTCCGGCATCGGCGTCACCTCACACGGTGGCGGCAGCGGCGCGGGGAAGACCTCGGCCGCCCGGGCCTCGGCCCGGCGCACCGCCGCCACCGCCTGGCGCATCGCCTCCTCGGCGGGCATCTTCCCAGCCGAGTCCCGCAGCGCGGCGCGGACCTGATCCAGTCCGTCCAGCCCCAGGCCGGCGCCCAGCTGCACGGCCCGGTCCTCCAGCGCGGCGACGTGGTCAAGACCGGTCTGGTGCAGGCTCTCCGCGGACAGCGGCAGCGTGGTGTAAATCCGGATCGCCCGGGTGTAGTCCTGGTCGCCGCCGGGCAGGTAGACCAGCCCGGCCTGGTCGCCCGGCCGGGCCCGGGGCAGCAGTTCCCTGACCGTCGCCACCCACCGGGCCAGCGCCGGGTGCACGACCTGCTCGGCCACGGCCCGGCGTTCCGCGGCCCAGGCCGCCGCCCGTGGCCAGCCCTGGGGTGGCTGCGGCGCCAGCAGCGGGCTGCTGTCCGGGGCGGCCAGCACCCCCTCGGCCCAGGTGATGGCCTGCTCGGCCAGCGGGGCGACCGGCAGCCGGTCCTGGGCCGCCCCGGCGCGCAGCCGCGCGCTGATCTGGTCCAGCCAGCCGCCGCTGCGCCGCAGCCGGGTCAGGTAGGCCTCGGCCGCGTCCGGGTCGACCAGGACCGTCCGGGCCGCCACGGCCAGCAGCGTGGCCGGCCCCGAGTACTGCATCGCGGTGACCGTGTGCTCCACCCCGGCCAGGGCGATGCCCGCCAGTTCCTGGGTGACCGCCTCCCGGGCGCAGTCGGCGGTGACCGCCTCGGCGGGCGCCAGTGGCCCGGCGGCAATCGCGTCCGCGTCCTGGAGGAACTGCTCCAGCTCGGACCGCCAGGCCTGCTGGCCTGCCTCGCTCTCGTCCGGAACCCGGTCGTCGTAGCCGGTGATGCCGTACATGGTGGCGGCGAACGGGTTCTCTTCGAGCCAGCGCCGGTGCACCCGGTCGGCCAGGTCACGTGCTGCGGTCATGCGCCGAAGCATAGGGCGCTCCGGTATCGCGCGATGGCGCGGCCTGGGTGCCCCGCCGTCAGATCCCGGACGTGGCGGCCAGGTCCTCGTCCACGACGAGAGCGATCTTGCCCTGGGTGTGCCCCTGCTCCACCGCGCGGTGCGCGGCGGCGGCGTCCTGCCAGTAGTACCGCCCGGACAGGTGCACGGCCAGGTCGGCGCTATCGAACCAGGGCGCCAGCCGGATCAGGCGGCTGCCACTGGGCGCCCCGTTGTACTGGTGCCAGTGCACGTCACCGCCCTCGGGCAGCGGGGCGTGCACCGGGGTGGCGATGGCCGCCCCGGCGCGGGCCGCGCGCGCCGCGCCGTCCAGCGTGGGCGCGGCGCAGGCCAGCACCTTGGCGGCGCCGCCATCGGTCACCTTGCGGACCTCGTCCGGCCAGCTGGGGACGGTGTGGTCGACGACCACAGCGGCCCCGAGCCGGTGCAGGAACTCGTGATTGCCCGGGCTGGCCGTGGCCACCACCTCGGCGCCCAGCGCCCGGGCGATCTGCACGGCGAAGTGGCCGAGCCCGCCCGCCCCCGCGGTGATCAGCACCTGGTCCCCGGGGCCGACGCCCAGGATGTCGGTCAGCCCTTGCTCGGCGGTCAGGCCGTCGATCGGCACCGCCGCGGCCTCGACGACATCCAGCGCGCTCGGGATCGGGGCGAGCTGCTCGATCGGGCACGTCACGTATTCGGCGTAGCAACCGGTCAGCCCGGGGTACCCGTACACCGGCGTGCCGTCATCGAAGCCCGCGTCGCCCCCTTCGTCGCCGGTCACGATGCCGGCGAACTCCCCGCCGGGGATGTAGGGCAGCGAGCCGCCCAGTTCGCCGCGGCGCAGCGCGGCGTCCCACGGCCCGACCCCGGCCGCCTGTACCCGGACCAGCAGCTCGCCCGGCCCCGGGGCCGGGCGCTCGGCCTGGCCGGGCTGCAGCACGTCTGGGCCGCCGAACTCGTTCACCACGATCGCTTGCATGAGTACTTCTCTACCCGGCCCGCGCTGACCGTGCACCCGCGCGGCCGCATCGGGATGTGATGCGGATCAGCCGGGCTGGCCGGACTCCTGGAGCGCGGCCGACCAGCGCTCAGCCCAGTCCTGCAGCGACCCGAGCGCGGGCCGTAGGGCCGCTCCCAGCTCGGTGAGCAGGTAGCGCTCGGCATCGTCCCGTGCTAGCAGGCCCGCGGCGGTGAGTTCGTCCAGCCGCTGGTACAGCACGCTGGAGGACATCCCGTCGCACCGGCTGCGCAGCGCCCGGGCGCCGAGCGGCCCGTCCCGCAGCTCCCACAGGATGCGCAGCGTCCAGCGCCGCCCGAGCAGGTCCAGCGCGGCCATCAGCGGCCGGCCGGTGGTGGATCCGCGGACCGGCGTGCCGGGACGCGGTGGCCGAGCGGCCATGGCAACCCCTTTGTGTTTCGATTTCAGAAACGATAGCGTATCTCACGGCGTTTCGGAATCAGAAACGAGTCTGGAGGACTCCATGACCACCCGGGTCGATCCCGTCCATCCGCCCTATCCAGCCGAGGTCGCCGAGCAGCTCGCGGGAATGATGCCGCCCGGGGTGCCGCCGATCCTGCTGTTCCGCACGTTCGCCCGTCATCTGCCGATGACCGAGGCGATGACTGGCTGGGGCCGTTACGAGCTGAGCAATCGGCTCTCGCTGTCGCTGCGGGACCGGGAGATCATCATCGACCGGACCTGCGCCCGCTGCGGCTGTGAGTACGAGTGGGGCGTGCACGTGGCGTTCTTCGCCAGCCGGGCCGGCCTGTCGGCCGAGCAGATCACGTCGCTCACGCACGGTGGCGCGGCCGATCCGTGCTGGACCGGCGAGCGCGACCGGCTGCTCGTCGAGGCCGCCGACGCGCTGCATGACTCAGCCGACATCGGCCCGGACCTGTGGCACCGGCTGGACCAGGTGTTCAGCCCGGAACAACTGCTGGACCTGCCGATGCTGGCCGGCTGGTACCACGCCATCAGCTTCACCGCCAACGCCGCCCGGGTCGGCCGCGAGGACGGCGCGCCGCGCTTCGCGGATGTGCGGGGTGGCCAATGATCGACCTGGCCTTCGAGATGACGTTCACCGAGCGGATCGAAGGACCGCTCGGGCCGACTACCGGCTCGCCGGCCCGGCTGTGCTGGCAGGTGGCCGAAGCCTCCCTGGCCGGGCCGCGGGTCCGCGCCCGCCTGGCCATGCCGGGCACCGACTGGATCCGGGTCGACGGCAACGGCCTGCGCCGCCAGGACCAGCGCGCGCAGTTCGTCACCGCCGACGGGACGCTGATCCTGATGCGCTACGACGCGGCCGTGATCCGTGGGGACGAGAAGTTCACCCGGGCCCTGGCTGGCGGCCAGGAAACCACGTTCGCCGACCAGTACATGTGCATGGCGCCGCAGTTCGACGTCAGCCACGTCAGCTACGGCTGGCTGACCCAGAGCCTGTTCCTCGGCCGCGGCCGGCTGGCCGGGCCGAAGCGGATCGAGTACCAGATCTACCGGGTCAACTAGCCCGAGAGGAGATGCCATGCGGCTACTTGTCACCGGCGGGACCGGCGCGCTCGGCCGCGCGTTCCTGCCGCTCGCTGCGGCGGCCGGGCACGAGGTGCGCGCGCCTGGGCACGCCGGGCTTGACCTGTTCGACCCGGCCGCGGTGGCGGCGGCGGTCGCCGGCGTGGACGCGGTACTGCATCTGGCCACCCGCATCCAGGCGCTGGACACCGTGCGGCAGCCTGACCTGTGGCGGGAGAACGACCGCCTGCGGGCCGAGGCGGCCACCATCCTGGTCGGCGCCGCGCTGCCCGCCGGGGTCGCCGTGTACGTCCAGCCCACCGTCACGTTCGTCTACCCCAGCGGCCAGCCCACGACGGAGCAGACCCCGGTGGGCGACGTGCCGGACATCCTGCGCTCCGCACTGGCCGCCGAACAGCAGGCAGCCCGGTTGGCCGCGGCCGGGCGGCGTGGCGTGGTGCTGCGCCTCGGGCTGCTGGACGGCCCAGGCACCGGGAAGGATCAGCCCAACCCGGCTATGGGCGCGACGCTGCACACCGGGGACGCCGGCCGCGCGCTGCTGGCCGCGCTCGGCCTGCCCAGCGGCATCTACAACGTCTGCCGGGACGGCGAGCGGGTGAGCAACCGCAAGTTCGCCGCCGCGGCCGCCTGGCGGCCGCGGTCGTAGCGGCCGCGGGGCGGTTACCCGGCCAGCCGCCGGGCGGCGTCGGCGATGTGCCGGGCGCTCAGGCCGGCCGCGTCGAGCAGTTCCTCGCTGGTGCCCGATCCCGGCATCTCGCGGACCGCGAGGTGGGCCACGGCCAGGTCGGCCCGGCCCGCGCCGGTCAGCGCGCCCAGCACGGCCGAGCCGAGCCCGCCTTCCGGATGGTGGTCTTCGGCGACGACCAGCCGGCCACCGGTGGCGGCGGCCGCCGCGGTCAGCGTCGGGGTGTCGATCGGCTTGACCGAATACGCGTCGATGACCCGGGCGCTGATGCCGTCCGCCGCCAGCTCGCCCGCCGCGGCCAGGCAGGCGTGCAGCGTGACCCCGGCACCGATGAGGGTGACCCGGTCGTCCGGGGAGGACCGCAGCACCTTGGACCCGCCGATCGGGAACGTCTCGCCCGCCTCGTAGAGCACCGGGTAGGCGCCGCGGGTGGTGCGCAGGTAGCTGACGCCGTCCCGGTCGGCCATGGCCGCGACCAGCGCGGCCGCGCTAGTCGCATCGCTGGGATACAGCACGGTGGAGCCGTGCACCGCGCGCAGCATGGCCAGGTCCTCCAGGGCCATCTGGGACGGGCCGTCCGCGCCGATCTCCACCCCGGCGTGCGAGCCGCACAGGCAGATACTGGCCTGCGAGATGGCGGCCATCCGGATGAAGTCGTAGGCGCGGGTGAAGAACGCGGCGAACGTGGACGCGAACGGCCGGTAGCCGCGGACGCTGAAGCCGACCGCGGCCGCGACGAGCTGCTGCTCGGCGATGAACATCTCGAAGTACCGCTCGGGGTAGGCCCGGGCGAACTCGTCGGCGAACGTCGAGTTGCTGACCTCACCGTCCATGGCCACCACGTCCGGGCGGGCGCCCAGCGCGGCCAGTGCCTGGCCGTAAGCCTTGCGGGTGGCGACCTTGTCCCCGACCCGGTAGGTAGGCAGGGTGATGGCACCGGCCTCGCGGGCCGTGGCCCGGTCCGTGCTGTCGGTCGCGGGCAGCGGCCCACGCACGGTCAGCCCGCGTTCGCCGCCCAGTTCGGCGATGGCCCGCTCGGCCATGGGCGCGGGCAGCGGCTTGCCGTGCCAGTCTTCGCGGTCCTCGACTTCGGAGAAGCCGCGGCCCTTCTTGGTCCGGGCCAGGATCACGATGGGCTGCTCCCCGCCCAGCGTTCCGGCGTGGCCCACCGCCCGGTCGATCGCGGCGAGGTCATGACCGTCGATGGCGAACACCTTGGCGCCGAATGCCTCCATCCGCCGGGTGTACGCCTCCAGGTCCCAGGACAGCTCGGTCGGGCCGCGCTGGCCGAGCCGGTTCACGTTGACCATCGCGATCAGGTTGCCCAGCTTGTAGTACGACGCCTTGTCCAGGGCTTCCCAGATCGAGCCCTCGGCCAGCTCGCTGTCGCCGCACAGCACCCACACCCGGTAGTCGGCCCGGTCCAGGTACTTCCCGGCCAGCGCGACGCCGACCCCGTCCGGCAGGCCCTGGCCGAGCGAACCGGTGGCGACGTTGACCCAGGGCAGCGCCGGGGTGGGATGGCCCTCCAGCCGCGAGCCGAACCGGCGGTACCCGGTCATCAGCTCCTCGTCGGAGACCACGCCGACCGCCTTGTAGATCGAGTAGAGCAGCGGTGACGCGTGTCCTTTGGAGAAGATCAGGTGGTCGTTGGCCGGATTACGGGGCTGGTCCCAGTCGTAGCGCAGGTGCCGGGCGACCAGCACGGCGAGCAGGTCGGCGGCGGACATGCTCGACGTCGGATGGCCAGAACCAGCCGACGTGCTGGACCGGATCGAGTCGACCCGCAACTGCTGGGCCAGTTCGGCGACTGCGGCCAGGTCCGCGCCGGTCGCGGTGGCGGTGGTGGATGCCATGGGTTCCCTCCTGAAGCTCTACCGGGGGCCCTACCCGGGCGGCCGCCCAACTCACAGGTTAGGCCGCCCGGGTGATCCGGTTTCAGCTGAGTTGCCGCTGACGCAGTTCAGCCAAGGCGCAGGTACCCCAGATTGACCGTGCCGCTCCCGCCGGCGAAGAACGGCGAGCCCATGGCCAGGCGGATGACGTTGTAGCCCGCGGCCAGGCTGACCGTGGTGCTGGTGGTGGCCCAGCCGCTGCCAGTGGCCGGGAAGGACAGCGTCTGCCAGGCACCGCCGTCATAGGCCAGCCCGAGCGTGCCGGTGCTGCTCCCCGGGTTGGCGTAGTCCACCGTCATCGTGTAGCTGCGCGCCGTAGGCACATCGACCACGAAGTCCACGAAACTGTCGTTGCGCGCATCGCCGGAATGGGTCAGGCCACCGACGTAGTAACCATCCGGCGCAGCGGCACTGGCCAGGATATTGGCGTTATGAAGGCTGGCGTTCGATGCGTAGTAGAGCTGCTGTGTGCCGCTGCCGTCCGCGGCCCGCAGCAGCACCTGGTACGCGCTGCTCGCGCTCATGCTCGGGATCTGCACGGTCACCTGGCCACCGGAGACCGTCAGCGTCTGCTGCGAGACCACCGTCGGGGCGGTGACCGCGGTGAACCGGTTCGGGGTGCTAGTTGACTCGACCTGTGCGGTCACCGAGGCGCCGAGGCCGCTGATCCCGGTCACCGTCACGTTGGTGGTCCCGGAGCCGTCCACGATGATGTCGGCCGTCTTGCTCAGCGGGTCATAGGAGGCCACCCCGTGCAGCGAGGACCCGGACGGCGGGGTGACGGTCACCATGTCGCCGGTCATGTCGCCGTACCACTTGTACAGCCACCAGGTGCCGGTCGGCTGGTTGGTCGTGGTCCCGTTCACCCCGCTCACCGTGACCAGCCCGTCGACCGTGCCGTACTCGTGCCAGAACGCCCGCTCGGCGTTGCTCACCCCGCTCTGCTCGAAGGCCGCCAGGTAGGGCACCAGCGAGCCCGGGTCGTCGATCTCGGTGGTGGTCCCGTACTCCTCGATGGAAATCGGGCGGGGCGTGATGCCGAGGCTCTTCTCCAGCGCCACGCACGCGGCCACGTCGGCGGCGATGCTGGCAGGCCCGCCCAGTTCGTGCCAGGAGATGATGTCCGGCAGCGCGTTGTTCGCCTTGGCGTAGCTAAGGAAGTTCTGCATCCAGCTCTCGTTCCAGGTGCTGATGCTCGGCCCCTGGATCGGCGTGACGCTGTCCAGGCTGCGCACCTCCTGGTAGGTGCGGACCCACCCGGCGTCGAACGACCCGGCGGCCGCGGTGTTCCAGGTCCAGTCGGGCTCGTTCCACAGCTCCCACGCCGCGATGTTGGTGTCGTTGCTGTCGGCCAGCCGCGCCTTCACCATCGTGTCGACCTTGGACAGCCAGTCGGACCAGCTCACCCACTGGTAGGGGAAGTTGGGGTAGATGTCCGGCATCCGGATGATCTCGTTGGCCCCGACCGTGGTCGCGGACGGGTTCACCACGAGCGCGTCACCGGCCGGGGTGGGCTCGCCGTTGGGGAGTTGCTGGCCGCCCGGCGCCATCTGCACCACCGAGTTGAGATGCAGGGGGTACAGCAGTGAGTTGGCCGGATCGCCCGGCTGGGCCAGGGCGTACAGCCCGCCGGAGGCCACGTGGGTCACCGCCCGGTACGGCGCGGCGGCGTTCACCGTGATCGTGGGGGTGCTGGCGGCACTGGCCACCGGCAGGCCTGCGGTGGTGAGCAACGCGGCGGCGGGCAGCAACGCGGCCGCGGCGATGAGCCAGCGGGTCCTGGCGGCAGATAAGTGAGCGCTCACAACTGTTCCTTCCGGGTCGGGGGGCGGGCTGCGTGGAAAAGGTTTTCCTAAAGGAGCAGAGCACGGCCCTGCGGCACCGTCAAGAACGCCTCGGTCCCAATCAGCTGACCAGTAGATACGTCACGAAAGAACCACCCGGCAACGGCCCTGCCCAGGGCAGGGAAGCGCTGCCCCAACCCGGGCCATGGCCAGGCCTTTCCGCCCGAGCTGGGCCGGGACGCCCCCGCCCGCCCGGCCGGCCACGGGCGACGGGTCAGCCGGCCCGAGCGACCACGGTCGGACGGTCAGGCGGCCCGTACGGCCGAGGCGGGACGGTTAGCAAACCCCAGGCATCTCACTGGCCACGGCCGTGGTGCCGGTGCCAGCCCCGGTGGCCGCGTTGCCCACTCCTCACGTGGTTGGTGCGGGAAAGCGCCCGCTTTGCCCTGAATTAGCGCACCGAACCGTGATAGGTCGCCGTGCCCATGAGCGGCATGCGGGCTGCCGAACGTGTGCTGAGCGAACGTTCAGGGCGCGTTCAGAAACGGTTATTAGCTTCCGGGCATGGATGAGTTCCGGGCCCGGCGGGTGGTGGACGCCCTGCGGGACCGTGGCGTCGGCGCGCACTTGCTGCGCGGTGGCTACGGCCAGTTCGGCGTCCGCGTGTCGCTGCCCGGCGGGCGTGAAGCGGAGTGGGACACCGACGGCACGGCCGGCCTGGAAGCCCAGGTCATGCGGGACGGCATGCTGGTCGGTTACGTGCCGCAGATCGACGGGTCCGCGGACTTCGGGGAGTCCCAGATCGTGGACGCCATCGCGCGTACCGACTACGACCAGCCGATTGGCCGGCAGCGCACGGTCGCGCCGCCGCCGGCTCCGTCGCTGGCCCGCGAAGGCGGCGTGTTCCGCCGGTTTCTCGACGGCTTCCGCTACCGGTAACCGGACCGGTAACGGGACCGGTAACGACTGGCCCTGCTCGTCGTTGTCCGAGCGCCATTGCCGGCGGTAGTACACCTGGTCGCGGCGGGTGATGACGGTCGGGTTCCCGGAAGCGGGCGCCGGGGGGCGGGGCGCCGGCGGGCGCCTCGGCTCGCGTGGGATCCACTCCGGTTCCGGCTCCGTTGCCGGGGCCGGCTGCGGTTCCGGTTTCTCGGTCAACTCCGGGGCTGGTTCGGGGGCTGATTGCGGGGCCGGTCCGGGTGCTGATTGCCGGGCCGGTTCGGGTGTCGAAAGCGGGGTCGGCTCCGGGGCTGATCGCCGGACCCATTCGGGTGCTGATTGCGGGGCCGGCTCGGGGGCTGATCGCCGGGTCGGTTCGGGTGCCGATTGCGGGGCCGGTTCCGGGGGTGCGGGCGGTGCCGGTTCCGGGGGCCGCGCCAGCGAGGACGGAAGGCCCGGCGACGGTTCGCGGTCCGTCCGGCGGGTCAGCTTCGACCAGCGTTCCGGCTCCGGCCAGCGTTCCGGCCCCCAGCGTTCCGGCTCCGGCAGAAGGGCCGGCACCGGCGATACGGGCGGAGTCGGCGATACGGGCGGGGTCGGCGATCGGGTCGGCCACGCGGGTTCCGGTGCGGGGGCAGGGTTCAGTGCACGCGCGGGCCGCGGTGATCGGGTCGGCCACGCTGGCGCGGGCTCCGGTGCCGGGGCAGGCTCCAGTGCTGGCGCGGGCTCCGGTGCCGGGGCAGGGTTCAGTGCTGGCGCGGGCTGCGCTGCGGGGGCAGATTCCAGTGCTAGGGCCGGGCTCTGGTGCGGGGGCAGGTTTCCGCGCTCGGGCCGGCTGGTGCGGGGGCTGGTTCTGGTGCGGGGGCTGGTTCTGGTGCGGGGGCTGGCTTCGGTGGCGCGGCCGCGGTCCTGCGGGACAGCGGCTTGCCGCTGTAGCGCGGGCGTGGCAGCGGCGGCGCCGCCGCCGGGGCGTCGGCGGCCGGTTCCAGGGCGCGCTCCGGCAACCGGGCGCGCGTGGTCGTCAGGCCGAGCAGGAACACGATGCCGCCACACCCGGTCAGCACTAACCAGGCCGGGCGGCTGGCCGTCACGAACTCCGTCCGGACCGGCCCGTGCAGGCCCGCGTTGAGCAGCGCGCCGGTCACCGCGACCCCCAGGGCCTGGCCCATCTGGCGGCTGGCCGACGCGATGCCGGCGGCCAGGCCGGCCTGGCTGGCCGGCATGGCCGAGACCGCGGCGTGGCTGATCTGCCCATCGACCATGCCGAGGCCCACACCGAACAGCGTGAACGCCGCGATGAGGTAGAGCTCCCCAGAGGACACGGTGAGCCGCGACATCGCGACCATGCTCAGCATTAAGGCCAGGCCGCCGAGCGTCAGCGGCAGCCACAGGCCTTTCCTGGCCGCCAGCCAGGCGGCCGGCAGCGGGCAGATGGCCATGGCCGCGGCGGTGGGCAGCATGTGCAGCCCAGCGTGCAGCGCCGTGAGGCCCCGCGCCTCCTGCAGGTAGATCGTGCTCAGGAACAGGAAGCCGCCCAGGCTGCCGAACGAGCAGATGCCGGTCAGCACGGCGCCGGTGAACGGCAGGTTGCGGAAGCTGCGCGGATCGATCAGCGGGTCCCTGCGGCGCAGTTCCCACCAGACCAGCACCAGCAGGGCCGCACCGGCCAGCCCGAACAGCGCGCGGATCCCGGGCTCGCGCCAGTCACTGCGCGCGCCCTCGATGATCGCGTAGATGAGCGAGCCGAGCATGAGGATCACCAGCAGCTGGGCGACCAGGTCAAGCCGGCGCTTGACCTCAGGGCGTGATTCCGGGATGAACCGGGAGACCAGCGCGATGGCGGCCAGCCCGACCGGGATGTTGACCCAGAAGATGCTCCGCCAGCCGACCGCGCTGGTCAGCACGCCGCCCAAGACCGGCCCGAGCGCCATGCTGACGCCGAACATGGTGACCCAGACCCCGATGGCCCAGGCTCGCTCGGCGCGGCCCTTGAACACGCTGGAGATGATCGAGACCGCGACCGGGTTGAGCATCGACCCGCCGATCGCCTGCAGCACCCGGAACGCGATCAGCCAGCCCAGGCTGGGCGCGATGGAGCACAGCGCGGAGCTGATCGTGAACACCGTGAGCCCGGCCCGGAAGACCTGGCGGCGGCCGAACCGGTCGGCCGTGGCCCCCGCGGACATCACCAGGCTGGCCAGCACCATCGTGTAGCCATCAACAATCCATTGCAGGCCGGACACGGAGGCGCCAAGCCCGCGGGAGATCGTGGGCAGCGCGACGTTCACGATCGTGTTGTCCAGGCCGACGATGAACAGGCTCAGGCAGCAGATGACCAGGATGATCATGCGGTGCCGGTGACTGTCCTCGGCCACGCGCACAGCCCGGTGGTGCGGTGTCACGGGTTTGCGCGATGCCACGGACTTCCCCCCAAGTCGAGCCGCAATCGATTGATTTTGCGAAGTCGCCAGTGCGCCCGGCGAAACTGAATCCCCCATCCCCGGAGAGCTAGCCGTCCCCTCGTCGGCCCATGCACGGCACGCGTGGCCCGGTGCCGGCGTCAACTCCTAGATCCAAAACAGTACCTGCGCCGCCGGGCCCAGGCTGGAGAGTTACAAAACCGGATCATCGGTGCCATCGTCACCAGGCTGGACGGGCCGGGGCGGCCGCCACATCGGCCACATGGCCGGGCCGCCCTCGGGCAGGTAGAACAGGCCGCTGGGCAGGTAGCCGTGCCGCCGGTACAACTGGCGGCTGCGCCACTCGGCCGCTTCCAGGTAGGCGGGCTGCTGGTCCCGGTCCAGCGTGTCATGGTAGGCGCGGAGCAGCGCGGTGCCGGTGCCCTGGCCCTGGCGGCCGGGGCGGACGGCCAGGATGGCCAGGTGGTGGTGGGCCGGGCCGGGTGGGTGGTGCCGGTCCAGGGCTGCGTCGAAGGCGGTGAACCGGTCCGCCCACCGGCCGGTGGCGGCGGCCAGCCGGGTAGCGAGACCCGCGGGCTGGGCCGGCGCCCCCGGCGCTGACGGGCAGCCACAGCGCGGCCGCCGCACGGTCGGCCGTGGTGTGGACGACGCCGCTGGCCAGGGCGTGCTCGACCAGCAACCGGAAGTAGCCGGGCAGGACCTGGCGGCGGGCCTGCGGGTCGGCGATCAGCCACCGCGATTGCGGCAAGTCCTGGAACGCGTCCGCGATGACCTGGCTGAGTACTTCCAGGTCGGCCGGGCTGGCGGTGACGACGTGCGGCGGCCGGGCCGGCCTGGCCGGGCGGTCATGAGCTGGTCCGGTCGGCGGCCGGGGTGAGCTGGCCGGTGACGGCGTGCGCGCCGAGCCCGATCGCGGCGTAGATGCGCGGGCGGCGGAGCTTGAGCAGCAGCCCCCAGCCCAGCCCGAGCTGGCCGGTCACCGCGTAGCTGGCGGGCAGCACCCACGCGGCGCGCGCTGCCGGGCGGCACGCCGAGCAGCGTGGCGTAGTGCAGCACGGCCAGCACGACGATGCCGGTCAGCGCCGTGGCGGCCAGCGCCGGGGCGATCAGCCGCCGCCAGGCGTTCTCGCCGCGCGGGTCCCGGGCGAAGAACAGCGACCACCGCGACCGCGGTCAGCGCGAGCAGGACCAGGATGCCGAACCCGCCGGTGGTGCCGAGCCAGAAGAACAGCCGGGTCATCGGGTCCTGGCCGGCCACCGCGTACACCACGATGACGGCCAGGCCGGTGGCGCTCTGGGCCAGCGACGCCGCCTTGGGGATGTTGTTGCCGCCGGTCCGGCCCAGCGCGGCGGGCAGCACGTTCTCCCGGCCCAGGGCGTAAACGTAGCGCCAGACCGCGTTGTGGAACGCCAGCGCGGCGGCGAACAGCGAGGTCAGGAACAGCCACTGGGCGGCCTGGGCCAGCCCGCCGCTGCCGCCACAGGCCGAACAGCAGGCCCGGGCCCTGCCGCCCGGCCGCGGCCACCACGTGGCCGGTGCCGGCGTGGGCGGCCATCGCCCAGCGACCCCGGCGTAGACGACGGCGATCATGCCCAGCGCGATGTAGGTGGCACCGGGACGGTGCGGCGGGCGTTGCGGGCTTCCTCGGCCAGCACCGGGGCCTGCTCGAACCCGACGAAGCCGAGCACGGCGACCACGGCCAGCACGCCGAACGTGCCGAACCCGGCCGAGGTCAGCGCGGCCGGGGACAGGGTGGCGAAGCTGAGGTGCCCGCCCGCCGGGTGGGCCAGCCCGGTCACGGTCTCGGCCAGGATGACGGCGATCTCGGCGCACAGCAGCACGCCCAGCACCCGGCCGGTGATGTCCACCCGCAGCAGGCCCAGCACGGTGATCACCGCCCACGCGCCGAGCGCCCACGCCCACCACGGGGCGTGCAGGTGCAGGTGCGGCGGCGGCCTCGGCGGCCGCGGCGGGCCCGAGCGCGCCGTACAGGCCGACCTGCAGGAAGCTATAGGCCAGCAGCGCGACCAGTGCGGCAGCGACGCCGGTGACCCGTCCCAGGCCGCGGGAGATGAACGCGTAGAACGCTCCGCTGTTGGTGATGTGCCGGGTCATCGCGACGTACCCGGTCGCGAACAAGGCCAGGATGACCGCGATGACCACGAACGCGGCCGGGATGCCGGTCAACCCGGTCGTCTGCGAAGGCGGTCGGGATCACCCCGGCGGCCACGGTCAGCGGGGCGACGCCGGCCAGGACGAAGAACAGCACGGCGGGCACGCCGAGCCGGTCCCGGGCCAGGGCACGGGATACGGGGCTGCCGGGGGACTGCTTCCTGGGCATGGGAGATCTCCTGGTGGCTGTGCAGAGACGGGGCAGGGCTAGACGCGGTGGGCGAGCAGGGCACTGTCCACGGCGGCCTGGGTCTGGGTGATCAGCTGACGAAGGCCCGGGCTGAGGTGCCCGGCCGCCTCGGCGAGCTGACGGTCGGCGTGCGCGGGCAGGTACATGGCCAAGTGGTGGCTCAGTCCGCTGGCCGCGGCCAGCGCGGCCAGGGCGGTGTGCTGAGCGTCCCGGCCGGGGGAGCGCAGCGCCGACTTCACCCGGACCAGCGGGGCGAACGCGCTGTCCGGGTCGGCTGGCACCCGGCGTGCGCCGGTCCCGAAGCGGCGCCCAGGCGCCGGGCGCAGGTAGCCGGCGTGAGCCAGCCGGGAGGCGACCTCCCCGGTTGCGGTGGGGGCCAGGTACATCAGCCAGTCCCGGCCCGGGCGGTGCTCGCCCTCGCTGGTTACCAGGCCGAGCAGCCGGCCAGCCAGGTCGTCCGCGGCCGGGCCGCCGCCCGCCGGGACGATCAGGCCCCGCCAGCAGCGGATGCGGCCGGCCAGCATCAGCTCGGCCAGTAACGCGCCGGCCAGCCCCAGGCCGGCCGCCCGCGGCTGCAGACGCGGCTTGCCGGTCGTCTCGTGGTGAGCCAGCAGGTACAGGTCGTCGGCCAGCCGGCCGGTGCCGCGCAGCCCG
>CAVVGF010000006.1:0-165534 GCA_963747705.1 uncultured Actinomycetes bacterium
ACCACCGGGGCCTGCCCGGCCGCGGCCAGCCCGACCGGCCCGCCGGCCGGGCCGCACGGCAGCCGGGACCACGCGTGTAGCAGCCGCGGGGCCAGGCCCAGCGACGCGGCGCATTCCAGCGCGCCGTCCTCCAGCAGGTGGATGCACAGCCGCTCGCTGCCCAGCGCGGCGCCCAGCGCGGACAGGATCAGCGACAGGCTGCTGGACGGGTCGGCGGACACCAGCCGCCCGGTCAGCCCGTGCAGCCGGATCAGCTGCCGCCGGGCCGAGGAGTCCACTTCCTGGCCGGACACCAGCGCGACCACGTCGTCCGGATGCACCTCGCTGGGCGACACCTCGGCGATGACCCGGCCCTGCCGTAGCACCACGATGCGGTCGGCCAGCCGGAACATCTGCGCGGTGTCATGGCAGGCCAGCAGCACCGTGGTGCCCTGCTCACGGACCTTCATGATCAGCTCTTCGACCAGCCCGGACTCCTGCACGCCGAGGGAGGCGGTCGGCTCGTCGAGCAGCAGCAGCCGCGGCTGGTGCGCCATGGCCCGTGCTACCGCGACCATCTGGCGCTGCCCGCCGGACAGCGACCGGACCGAACGCTCCGGGTTATGCAGCGGTACGCCCAGCCGCTCGAAGATGCGCGCCGCGTCGGTGCGCAGCCGGATGTCGGACAGCAGCTGGCCGCGGCGCTCCCGGCCGAGCAGCACGTTCGAGGCGACGTTGAGGTTCTCGCACAGCGACAGGTCCTGCCAGACCACCGAGATGCCGCGGCGCTTGGCCCCGATCGGGTCGGCGGGCACCGGGCGCCCGTCCAGCACGATCGACCCGCAGGCCGGCGTGAGGTCCCCGGCGACGCAGCGGACCAGCGTGCTCTTGCCCGCGCCGTTCTCCCCGGCCAGCGCGACCAGCTCACCGGCCCGCACGGTCAGGTCGATCGAATCCAGCGCGGTCAGCGGGCCGAACCGGACGCCGAGCCCGGACACCGCGAGCTGCGCGGAGGCGACCGCGCTGGCCGGGCTGACCGTGGCATTCATGCGCACATTGTGGTCTGAACCACAGCTGAACACCACATCCTCGGGCTTGACTGCGTACCCCGGTACGGCTGTTAGCGTTCCCAGCATGGCTGGGTTGACGATCGGCAAGTTCGCCGCCGCCGAGGGTGTCGGCGTCGAGACGGTGCGGTTCTACCAGCGGCGCGGGCTGCTCGCCCCGCCCGCGCGGGGCCGCTCCGGGTTCCGCGAGTACTCCGCCGACGACCGATGGCGGCTGGCGTTCATCCGCCGCGCCCGCGCGCTCGGCTTCAGCCTGGCCGAGATCCGGGACCTGCTCGGCCCGGCCCAGGCCCGGTCCACCGCGGAGATCACGGCCGCGGCCGAGCAGAAGCTGGCCGCCAACGCGGCCCGGATGCGCGAACTGGCCCAGCTGCAGTGCCGGCTGCGCCGCCTGGTCCACGTGTGCCAGCACGGCGACAGCGACGACTGTGTCGCGCTGCACATCACCTACCCCGGAGAGGAACTGACCGGATGAGTACCGAGCTGAGTGACGGCCTGGTTAGCGCCGCGACCGACGGGACGTTCGCCGCCGCCGTGCTGGACAACCCAAGGCCGGTGCTGGTCGAGTTCTGGGCCGAGTGGTGCCCGCCGTGCCGCCAGCTCGCCCCGATCCTGAATGCGCTCGCGGCCGACCTGGCCGGCCAGGTGGATGTGGTCAAGGTCAACATCGATGAGAACCCGCAGACCGTGCAGCGCTACGGCATCATGCTCGCGCCGACCATGAACCTGTACCGCGGCGGCGAGGTCGTCCGCCAGCTGGTCGGCGCCCGGTCCAAGTCCGCCCTGCTGCGCGACTTCGGCCTGGCCCAGTAGGCGGCTTGCTCAGCGGCCCCGCTACTGGGCAGGGTTGGGGGCATGATCGAGGCTGTCATTTTCGACCTGGACGGCGTGCTGATCGACTCCGAGCCGGTGTGGGAGGACGTCCGCCGCCAGGTGGTGGCCGGGCACGGCGGGCACTGGGCGCCGGACACCCAGCAGCGGCTGATGGGCATGAGCACCGGCGAATGGGCCCGCTATCTGAGCGGCGAGCTCGGCGTCCAGCTCTCGCCGGACCAGGTGGCTGAGCTGGTCATCGGCCAGATGCGGGACCGGTACCGCGCGCACCTCCCGCTGCTGCCCGGGGCGGTGGCCGCGGTACACGAACTGGCCGCGCACTGGCCGCTCGGCCTGGCCAGCTCCGCACCGTTGGCACTGATCGACACCGTGCTTAACGCCAGTGCCCTCTATCCGTACTTCGCCGCCGCCATGTCCACCGAGCAGGTCAAGGCCGGCAAGCCGGCCCGGACATCTACCTGGCGGTCGCGGCCAAGCTGGGCGTGCCGCCTGCGCAGTGTGCCGCGGTGGAGGACTCGGCCAACGGGCTGCGCTCGGCCGCCGCCGCCGGCTGCCAGGTGATCGCCGTCCCCCACCCGAAGTACCCACCCGGCCCCGACGCTCTGGCCCTGGCCCGCGCCGTCCTCCCCACCCTCACCGACCTCACCCCCGCCGTAATCCGCTCCCTCAACCCCTAGCCCAGGTCCGCTTCCTCACTCGCTGGCCCGAGTCCGCACCTCAACCCCCAGCCCGGGTCCGCACCTCAACCCCGCAGCCCGCCCATCGTGATCATGAGATCGGTGTCGTTATAGCGCAACGCCGCTGATTTAAGCCGGCCCGTGGCCGGCGCGAGTTGGCGCCCGTGCCGGTCAGCGCCGTCCGGGACGCGGCTGGTGATGACCATGGTGCTGGTGTGACCAGTGGTAGCTGTCAACCAGAGGTCTGCTTGTTGATGTTGAAGGAGCCGACACAATCGGGGCCGGGCTATGAGTCAACATCAACAACAGAGGCGGTGATCTCCGCGACGTTAAGTCAGCGGCGTTGCGTGGGGACGACAGTAAGGCCATGATCACGGGCTGACGGCTGGAGCGGGCCGTGCGAGGATCGCGGCATGCGGATCTCTACCACGGTGGGGTACTGGAGTGCCGGCCCGCCAGCGGACGCGGCCGAGCTGTTCGAGACGGCCGACCGGCTCGGCGTCAACCAGATCTGGAGCGCGGAGGCGTACGGCAGCGACGCGTGGACCCCGCTGGCCTGGTGGGGATCCCGCACCTCGCGGATCACCCTGGGTACCTCGGTGTCTCAGATCTCGGCCCGGCCGCCGGTCACCCTGGCCATGACCGCGATGACCATGGACCATCTCACCGGGGGACGGCTCATCGTCGGCGTCGGGACCAGCAACCCGCAGGTGGTCGAAGGCTGGTACGGCCAGCCCTACCCGCGGCCGCTCGAGCGCACCCGGGAGTACATCGAGATCATGCGCGCGGTCATCGCGCGCCGCGAGCCGGTGCGCTACGACGGTAAGCACTACCAGCTGCCGCTGCCCGGCGGGACCGGGCTGGGCAAGCCGCTGCGCTCGATCCTGCACCCGTACCGCACCGAGATCCCGATCTACCTGGGCGCCGAGGGCCCGAAGAACGTCGCGCTGGCCGCGGAGATCGCCGACGGCTGGAACGTGATCTTCTTCTCGCCGGCCATGAACGACTTTTACGCCGGCGCACTGGCCGAAGGCTTCGCCCGGCCCGGCGCGCGGCACGACGCCAGCACGTTCGACGTGGTCGGCGGGCCGATGCGGATCATCGTGGACGATGACATCGAGCGCGCCGCCGACCTGATCCGCCCCGCGCTCGCGCTGTACATCGGCGGGATGGGCGCGCGCGGGGTCAACTTCCACCACGAGGTGTTCGTCCGGATGGGCTACCCGGACGAAGCGAAGATCATCCAGGACCGTTACCTGGCCGGCGACCGGAACGGCGCCATCGCGGCCGTGCCCACCCGGATGGTCGAGGACGTCGCGCTGATCGGCCCCTGGCCCAAGATCACCGACGAACTGCCGCGGTGGCTGGACACCGTAGTGACCACGTTCTCGGTCAGCACCGACCTGAAGCACCTGCCCCGCGTCGTCGAACTCCTCCGCTCCTGACCCACTCATCCCGGCCGCACTTACCACCCCTCCGTACCGCTGAATCCCGGCATATGCCGCAAAACGGCGCGCATCTCGGGTGGTAAGTGCGGCCGGCCCGCCACTATTCACGGGGATGGTGCGCGGGAACCTGGATAAAACGGACATCGACCGCACCGAACACGTGAGGAGTCGCGCGGCGGGGGCTTGGGCGTGCGTGCGCGGCGGGGGCTTGGGCGTCGCTTGGGCCGGGGCTTGGGCGTCGCTTGGGCCGGGGCTTGGGCCGGGGCCGGGCCGCGGGCTTGGGCCGGGGCTGCGCGGCGGGCTTGGGCCGGGGCTGCGCGCGGGGGTTGGGCCGGGGCTGGGCGGTGGGGCTGCGCGGTGGGGCTTGGGGCGGGGATGGGGTGGAGCGGGCGGGGGGTGACGGGTTGCGGTCGGGAGGTGTGCGTTCCGTTTTCGCGGGAAGCAGACAGACCTGACGCCTGGCCGACCCCTGACGGCCGGGGACCTAGCGTGCCCGGCCGCAGCCGGGCTCAGGAGGTAGTGGCCATGACCATCGGCGGCAGCATCGCGCTCATCGTGATCGGCGCGATCCTTCGTTTCGCCATCAGCTGGTCGCCCACCTATATCAACGTCCAGCTCATCGGCCTGATCCTGATGATCGCCGGGATCGTCGCACTGATCATCTCGCTGGCCTTCCTGACGGCCCGGCGTCGCCGGGTGGTGACGACGACTCGCACCCCGGCGGACACCCAGGTGTACGAGGAGCGCCGGTACAGCGAGCCGCCGCTGTAGGCCGCGCTGGAGCCCAGTCCCGCCGCCCGGCACTGGCGTTCAGGCTGCTGACCTTGACTTTTACCGGACTCGGCGTGCAGCTCTGAGCGGGCCGTTGCATAGAATCAAGATCAACGGCGCGGCCCGGCGGGGGGCGGGACTGGGAGAAGAGCATGGCGCGGTCGATCTGGTCGGGGTTCCTCAGCTTTGGGCTGGTCAGCGTCCCGGTGGGGTTGTACCCGGCCACCGCCGACCAGACCATCCACTTCAACCAGCTGCACAAAGGCACCTCGCACCGGATCCGGTACAAGAAGGTGGACGAGGTCACCGGCGAGGAAGTGCCGACCGCGGACATCGTGAGCGGCTACGACCTGGGCGGCGGCGAGTATGTCGTGGTCACCCGGGAGGAGCTGAAAGAGGTCGCGCCGGGCAAGTCGGAGACCATCGAGATCAGCGACTTCATCGACCTGGACGAGATCGACCCGGTGCAGTTCCGCACCACGTACTACCTGGCGCCGCGGGGCAAGGGCGCCGACCGGGCCTATGCGCTGCTACGGCAGGCGATGGACGAAACCGGCAAGGTGGGCGTCGCCACCATGGTCCTACGGGACAAGGAGCACCTGGTCGCGGTGCGGCCCGGGACCGACGTGCTGATCCTGGAGACGATGTACTTCGCCGATGAGATCCGGACACCGAGCGAGGAACTGGACACACTGCCCGAGGACGCCACGTTCCAGGGGCGTGAGCTCGACGTGGCCAAGAAGCTGGTCGAGTCGCTCACCGTGGCGTGGCAGCCGGAGGACTACCAGAACACCTACCGGACCCGGGTCATGGAGCTGATCGAGCGCAAGCGCGAGGGCGAGGCGGTCGTGTTCGAGGCCGAGCGGCCCAAATCCAACGTGGTCAACCTGATGGCCGCGCTGGAGGGGTCGCTGGCCAAGATGGGGGAGAGCGGCGGCACGGAGGCCGGGCCGTCAACCGGCTCGGGCCGGGGCCGGGCGGCGCGGAAGGACGGCGCGGCCGACCTGGACAGCCTGTCCAAGGCCGATCTGCTGGCCCGCGCGGCGGACCTGGACATCCCGGGACGGTCCAAGATGTCCAAGCCGGAGCTGATCGAGGCGATCACCGCGGCGTCGGCGGTCCAGCCGCCGAAACGGCGCTCGCGGAAGATTTCCTAGCAATCTGGCCGCTGGCCGGCCTGTCGTGCTGCCCGCTGTCGGCCCTGGGTGATAGGCCAGAGTCGGAGGTAGCCGAGATGCCCGACCCTGCCGTGATCGGCGGAACCTGCCCGGAGTGCCGCCAGGACCTGGAGCACTGCCACGGGACCGCGATCGAGCACTGTGACGGGTCCGCCGACTGCTCGGATGACCCGGACTGCCAGCTGCCCGGCGAACTGCACCTGTTCCTGATCCCGTGCGCCGAGGTGGGCTGCGACTGCGGCCCGGCTGAACTCAGCCCATCATGGCTGGGGCTAGCCGAGCGTCGTGCGTCATGACCGGGTGAGCCCGCAGCCGCGCATGGCCTTGCGGTAGGCCACCGCGACCGCGTCGAACTTCAGGTGCAGCTCGGCGGCCAGGTCGAACGGGACCCGGTCCGGCCGCTGTGACTCCACCACCACCTGATCCTGGCCGAAGATGGTGTCCTCGAACTCCTGCAGCACCCGGTCGGGCTGGTCCAGGTTGTAGTTCCGGCCGATCACCACGTAGCCCGCGCACTGCTCGGTCCCCACCGGCTGGGACGCGAAGAAGTACAGCATGCCGCGCTCGCCGCCCCAGCCCAGCCGGAGCACGATGGTGTACGGCAGGTGCAGCTGGTAGCGGCTGATCCGCTCGGGCGGCCGGCCTGCTCGTTGCCGAACACCGGGAAGTCGTCGCTGTTCGGCGCCTCCGGCCGGGTGATCGTGTAGTGCAGCACGTGCTCATCGGTGCGCACCTCGTGCCGGGGCACCACCGGCCGGTCCGGGTCGCCGAGCAGGCCCGGGTGCACCCACGGGAAGTGCCCGAGGTCGGTGAAGTTCTCCACCTGGCGGGCCGCGTCGCAGGCCCACCGGTACGGGCCCGCGGTCAGCACGGCCCAGTCGCCGTTCTCCAGCTCCGGCACCTCGGGCAGCGGCCAGCGCGGCTCGTCCAGCGCCACCCAGATCAGCCCGTACCGTTCCTGGCAGCGGAACGCGGGGATCCGGGCCTTGGCCGGCACCCGGGACGGGTCCTCGAGCTGGGGGATGGCCACGCACCGGCCGTCGGCCCCGTACCGCCAGCCGTGATACGGGCAGACCAGCTGGTCGCCGTTGGTCCAGCCCAGCGACAGCGCGGTGCCGCGGTGCACGCACAGGTCCTGGCTGGCCCGGGGCTGGCCGCCCGCGCCGCGCCACAGCACCAGCGGCTCGCCGAGCAGGTCGGCGTGGGCCGGCTTATCGGTGAGATCGGCGCCGAACGCCACCGGGTGCCAGCAGTTACGCAGCGCGCTGGGGTCCGCGAAGGCGGCCGGGCCGGTCATGCTGATCAGGGTACGGCGGAGGCCTGCGCGGTCGGCTGCTGGGTCTGGTGCCCCTGGAACAGGATGGACGCGATCTGGGTCAGCGTGTTGATGCCGTAGTTGAACCCGACGTCGTCCGCGTCCCCGTAGCCCTCCAGGTTGTACATGATGGCCAGGGTGTACTCCTGGTTCGGCCCGGCGAAGCCGACCGTGTTGGTGATCCACGGCGGGTCGAGCTCCCAGCCGTCCTTGTTGCCCGGGTGGTTCTCCGGCCCGGCGCCCCACACGCCCCACTGCTGGTCGATCGAGCTGACGTGCTGCAGCCGGTAGACCAGGTAGCTGCGGACATTGGCCGGGGCCTTGGTGAGCACGTAGTTCATCAGGTTGTCCAGGTCCTCGGCCGAGCAGTACATGAAGCCCCAGTTCGGCACGGACGAGGTGAACGTGGCCGTGTTCATGCCGAACGCCTGGATGCGCTGCAGGAAGCTGCCGTCCTCGAACTGGTTCCACAGGTCGTTGGCGTCGTCATCGTTGCTGGTGTACAGCGCCTGGAACATCTCCTCTTTGTCGGCCGGGGCTCAGCGTGATCGTCCCGGCGTCGGCCCGCTGCAGGATGTCGGTCATCATGGCCAGCTTCATCGTGGACGCCGCCGGGTAGGCCACCGCGGCGTTCGGGTTCCGGTACACCGCCCCGGTGACCCGGTCGTCGAGCACGATGGCGAGCGAGCCCGGTGCGCCGGATTTCCGCAGATACCGCTGCACCGCGTGGATCCGGTTCCGCATCACGCAGGAGAAGCCCGGCGCGATCTTGGCGCAGTGCTTCGGCTTGGGGCTGGGCGTCGGGCTCGGCGTGGCCGAGGCGGACTGTGACGACGGCGATGATCCCAGCGCCTCATGCTGGCTGGCCGGGGTGAACATGCTGCACCCGGCCAGGGTCAGGGCAGCCAGCAGGCCGCAGCACAGCACACCCAGAAGGCGCGCGGAATGGCGGGAGCGGGTTACCGGAGAAGGCACGCCCGCCAGGATACGAGTCACCTGGTGATGCGGTGGGCACAGGTGGCCATACCCGTTGCGGATTCTTGACCTCAGGCCGGGTGTTCCTGGCCATCCCCGGCCCATTCGGTGTGGAACGCGCCTGGTTTGTCGATCCGGTGGTAAGTGTGGGCGCCGAAGTTGTCCCGCAGCCCCTGGATCAGCGACGCGGGCAGCCGCGCCGCGCGCAGCCCGTCGTAGTAGGCCAGCGACGACGAGAACGCCGGGGACGGCAGCCCGGCCGTGGCGGCGTAGGCCACCACCCGGCGCCAGCTGTCCACCCCGTCCCGCACCGCGGCCGCGAAGTACGGCGCGACCAGCAGGCTGGGCAGCGCCGGGTTCTCGTCATAGGCGGCCAGGATCCGGTCCAGGAACCGGGCCCGGATGATGCAGCCACCGCGCCAGATGGTGGCCATCATGCCGCGGTCGATGTTCCAGCCGTACTCCGCGCTGCCCGCTTCGATCTGGTCGAAGCCCTGGGCGTACGCGACCACCTTGGACGCGTACAGCGCGCGCCGGACGTCCTCGGTGAACGCGTCCGGGTCGGCGATGTCCAGCGGCGTCGGTGCCGGTGCCGAACGTGTCCCGGGCCGCGGCGCGCTGGTCGGCGTGCCCGGACAGCGAGCGGGCGAACGTGGCCTCGGCGATGCCGGTGATCGGGATGCCGAGATCCAGCGCGCTCTGCACCGTCCACCGGCCGGTGCCCTTCTGCTCGGCCTGGTCGAGCACGATGTCCACGAACGGCTTACCGGTCTCCGCGTCGGTGTGGGCCAGCACCTCGGCGGTGATCTGGATCAGGAACGAGTCCAGGTCGCCTTCGTTCCAGGTGCGGAAGATCTCCGAGATCCGCGGGGCCGCGGCGCCCAGGCCGGCTCGCAGCAGGTCGTAGGCCTCGGCGATGAGCTGCATGTCGGCGTACTCGATGCCGTTGTGCACCATCTTGACGAAGTGGCCGGCCCCGTCCGGGCCCACGTGGGTGCAGCACGGGGTGCCGTCCACCTGGGCGGCAATCGACTCGAAGATCGGCCCGAGCTTGGCGTAGGACTCCTTGGACCCGCCGGGCATGATGCTCGGGCCGTTCAGCGCGCCTTCCTCCCCGCCGGACACACCGCAGCCGACGAAGTGCAGGCCATGCTCACGCAGCCCGGCCTCACGGCGCCGGGTGTCCATGTAGTGCGCGTTCCCGCAGTCGATGACGATGTCGCCCTCGTCCAGCAGCGGGATCAGCTCGTCGATGACCGCGTCGGTCGGCTGGCCGGCCTTGACCATGATGATGATCGCCCGCGGCCGGCTCAGGCTGGCCACGAACTCCTTCATCGACTCGGACGGCACGAACGTGCCGTCACTGCCGTGCTCGGCCACCAGGCTGCGGGTGCGTTCCGGCGATCGGTTGTGCAGCGCGACCACATGCCCGTGCCGGGCCAGGTTGCGCGCCAGGTTGCGGCCCATCACGGCCAGGCCGGTTACACCGATATCCGCACTGCTCGCCTGCGACATGCTGGCTCCTCGTCCGTCTTGTCTCTCCTTCGCGAGACTAGTCCGTGCGCTTACGGGCCAGGCCGGCAGGCGGTAGCGGGCAGGTCCGTAACTGCCGCTTCGGCGCGTACTTTGCCCAGTGCCGGTGGGGTGCGGGCAGGCCCGGCTGGTCCGGTGTTTGCAAGACTGCCCTCATGCCGCAGCCTGCCTTCACCGCCGACCCGGCCCAGGGGCGGGTGTTCCGCACCTCGCGGGTGGTGCGCAGCGTGGACGTCACCCCGGCCGGGCGGCTACGGTTCGACGCGCTGGCCCGGTACCTGCAGCAGGCGGCCGAGGATGACCTGTACGACGCGGCCTGGGCCGAGCCGTACACCTGGCTGGTCCGCCGGACTTCCGTCCTGGTCCGCGGGTACCCGGCCCATCGCGACCGGGTGCAGCTGCGCACGTTCTGCTCGGGGACCGGCCCGCGCTGGGCCGAGCGCACCACCACCGTGTCCGGCCCGGCCGGCGACCTGGTGCAGGCGGTGGCCATGTGGGTGGCCATCGACGCTGCGGATGGCCGCCCGGTCCCGCTCGGCGACGTCTTCCACCGGGTCTACGGCCCGTCCACCGGGGGACGCCAGGTGTCTGCCCGGCTGTCCCACCCGGGCCTGCCAGCCGCGGCCGGTGCGGCTTCGGCGGGTGCGGCTTCGGCGGGTGCGGGCTCGGCGGGTGCGGGCTCGGCGGGTGCGGGCTCGGCCGGGGGGCGGCGGTGGCCGCTGCGGGCCAGCGACTTCGACACCGCGGGGCACGTCAACAACAGCATCCACTGGGCCACGGTCGAGGATGTGCTGGCTGGCCTGGACTGGCTGCCGTCCTCGGCCGAACTGGAGTACCACCGGCCGGTGCTGCCCGGCCACGACCCCTGGCTGCTGACCGAGCGGCGGGATGGCCAGCTGCTGATCTGGCTGAGCGATAACGGCGACCGGCTGGCATCGGCGGTGCTGGGGTAGCTGAGGCTGGCCATTTCGGAGCCGGCCGCCGGGCACGGCCGGATCTAGAATTGGTAAAGCAGGCCCAGGGTGCAGGTGTAACGGCCGCGGGCTGTGCGGGTCTGGAGGCAGCCGATGTCCGTCTCGCTCACTATGCTCGGCGCCCAGGTGGCGGCAGCCTCGCCATCACCCTCGCCCTCGTCATCGTCGTCGTCCGGGTTTACCTGGGGCGACGCCGCTCTCATCTTCGTCCTGGTCATCGTCGGCCTGGTGATCCTGGTGGGGTTCGTCGGCCTGCGCACCCAGCGGCTGACCTACCGGCCCCGGCTGCGCACCCAGCGCGACGTTGAGGTCAGGGAGGCGGCCGAGGAAGACGTTGAGGCGATCGAGGACGATTCCTGGATCACCCGCCGCGACGTCCCCGGATCCCGCGAAGACGACCTGTAACCGGCGTGCCGCTGCTACTCGTTGACCTGGACAACACGCTGATCGACCGGGCCGGCGCGTTCCGCCGGTGGGCGCGGGAGTTCGCCGCGGCCCGGGGGTCGGCCCGGCCGATGAACAGTGGCTGGTGGCAGCGGACCAGGACGGGCTGCAGACCCGGGAGCGGCTGACCGCGCTGATCGGCGCGCGGTTCGGGCTGGACAGCCGGGCCGAGGTAGAACTGGCCGCCGAGCTGCGCGGCGGCCTGATCCGGAACATCGTGGCCGATCCGGCCGTGGCGGCGGCCTTGGGCCAGGCCCGCGCGGCGGGCTGGGCGCCGGTCGTGGTGACCAACGGCACCGAGGCCCAGCAGGAACGCAAGCTCCGGCACACCGGCCTGGACCGGGAGGTAACCGGCTGGGTCATCTCGGAAGCGGTGGGCGTGCGCAAGCCGGACCCGGAGATCTTCCGGCTGGCGGCCGCGGCAGTGGGGCAGCCACTGGCCGGCGCCTGGATGATCGGCGACTCCGCCGAGGCGGACATCGGCGGCGCGCACCGTGCGGGACTGCCCGGCGTCTGGTGCCCGCGGCCGTCCATGGCCGCTGGTCGGCGGCCAGCCCGAGCAGACCGCAGGCAGCTTCCCGGACGCCGTTGACATCGTCCTGGCGCCGGTTGAGCGGTCAGGAGGGCGGCTCGCTGCCGCTGGGACGCCGACGGCGGTAGATGAGCCAGCCGGCGCCGCCGGCCAGGATCAGCACGCCCGCGGCGATGCCGCCGATGGCGGCGGGCGGCGTGCCGCCGCCGGTGCCGTTCGGGCCGCCCGCGGCCGGCTGGCTGCCTGGGCTAGCTCCGCCCGTGGTGCTTGGGCTGGCCGCCGTGGCGCCGGTGCTGGGACTGGCCGCCCCGCTTCCGGCGCCCGCGCGGAACGCGACGACCTTGTTGTACGACGGGGCCAGCAGCAGGCCGTCGCCCACACTCGGCGTCGGGAAGTGGTTGGCGGGCTCCCCGATGGACGCCTTCTGCTCCAGTCGCCCGGTGTCTGGGTTGAGGCCGGACAGCGTGCCGTGGCTGATCGACCAGACCAGGCCGCCGGCCACGATGGGCGGGCCGCCGCCGATCCGTGAGGTCCACAGCACCCGCAGACTGGGTGATGACCCGGTCGCGCTGACCGCCACGATCCCGCTGAGGCAGGGCAGGTAGATGGTGCTGCCGGCGGTGGCCATCCCACCGTCGATGTCCTCGTCGCAGACCGGCCCGAGCTTGGCCTGCTGGCCGCCGATGCCGCCGAGGTGCGCGCCGTTCAGCAAGAAGACGATCCGGGACTTGCCGGCCAGCACGACCCGGTCATCGGCCAGCAGCGCGGGCGCGGTGGAGAAATCCCGGTCAGCGGCGTTGTCCGCAGCCCAGGTGACAGGGGCGAAGAACTGCTCCAGGTGCATCTGCGGGCTCAGCTCGAGCGCCGAGTCGCTGTGGTCGTAGGCCCGGGCCGGGTCCTCGACCGAGCCGTTGCCCACGCTGACCCAGACGTTGCCGTGGCCGTCCACGGCCGGGGCCGCGCCGCCCATCCAGACCGCCCCCTGGGATTGGCCGGCCGCCGAGTCCACGGTAAAGATCGCGGGCGTGCCGCCGCCCTCCGGGACCGACACCACCCGCCCCCGGTAGGTCGAGCAGTCGCCGTCGTTGCCGCCGTAGCCGAACACCACCCGCCCGTCGGTCAGGGTCAGCCCGGTGCGCTGCAGCAGCGCGGGCGTGTACGCCCCGGGTGGATCCACGTTCTGGGTCAGCCGCACCGCGCCGGTGGCGGTGCTGAGCCCGGCCAGCACGTGGGCCGGTTTCCCGTTCACCTGCTCGTCGGCCACCACGAAGATCTCGCCGCGGGCCGGGTCGATCACCGGCGTGCCGGTGATGCCGACCGTGGGGCTGATGTCCCCGCAGGGCAGCGACGACGCGGGTACCGGGGTGGCCAGGTGCCTGGACCAGATGACCGTGCCGGTACTGGCGGACAGCGCGTACACGGTGTCGTTCTCGGTGGCCACGAACACCCGTCCGGCGTAGGCCAGTGGCTCGCCGTAAAGCTGGCCGTCGAGCGCGGGCGACGTCCAGGCCGGGGAACTGGTGTCCACCGGGCCGGGCAGCGTACCGGTGCCCGAGCCGGCCGGGTCGCCGTGGTACACGGTCCAGGCGACGGTCGCGGGACTGGCCGTCGCAGTCGCCGCGGGCCGGCGCTGGCAGCACCGGTGGCCGAGAGAGCCATAGCGGCCGTGGCCGCCGCGAGCAGGGCAGCCCGGCCAGGTCGGTGCATCGGCCCAGCCTACCGCCGGGGTACGGGCTGACCTGGCCGGACCGTGATCACCGAATCCTTACGGGTGGCCCGCCTGCTTACGGCTGGTCCACCTGGCACGCGCTGTCCGGCGGCACGTCGAGCGCGGGATTGCGGTCGAAGAACCCGGACGGCTTGAGCCAGAACGAGACCGTGTCCACCGGCATGATCGGCCAGTCCTCCGGCCGGGTCAGGTGGTGGATGCCGAACACGTACCACAGCACCACGTCGGTGTCCGCGACGGACCGGTTCTGCGCGGTCCAGGCGCCCAGCCCGGTATCGGCCGTGGCGAACGTGGGGAACTCGCCGCACGGCCACCGCTCGTCCGGGTGGTACGGGGTGACCCACAGCGTGTGCCCGATGGCGCGGGCCCGCTCCAGCACCGGGGAGTCGGCGTCGAGCATGGGCGGGAAGCATCCGCCGGGCACCAGCTTGTAGCCGACCGGGGTGCCCAGCCCGTTGCGGACGGCGTCGTTGACCACTTTCCAGCTGCGCTGGGTGTGCCAGTCGTAGTCCTGCTGCCCCTCGGCCTCGGAGCGCAGCGGCGTCTGCCGCAGCACCAGGCCGAGCTGGTAGGGGTCGTCCTCGCTGGCCCGGAGCGGCGCCGAGTCCACCGCGTACACCGTGTTGTCCGGGCCGTCCACGTCCAGGTCCAGCCGGGCCACGATGAAGTGCTGGTGGAACGGCGCGTAGGTGCGCTCGTCCACCAGCGTGCCGTATGGCGGCTGCTGCCCGGCCGGGAAGTTCGAGGTGACCATGATGCCGGTGGCCCGGACCTCGCACTCGATGTTGCCGTCCTGGTAGAACCGCCAGTACACGAGGTATTCGTAGTTGGCCACGGTGACGTGGAACGACACCACGAGCCGCCGGGCCCGCCGGACCTCGGCGCCGAACTGGTGGTCCACGTGCTTCCACAGCACCCCGCCGTCTTCCTCGTGGATGCAGATGGCGTGCGGGATGGCCTGCGGCTCACCGGCCGAGTCGTGTACCACCGCGTCCAGGTAGGTGATCTCGCCCAGGCAGTCGCAGCCGCGCTCCAGCGAGGTGGTCATGAAGCCGAGCCCCCACTCGCCGATGTCGAACGCCGTGCGCCGGTAGTGGTCCACGGTGGCGTCGCGGTAGGGCACCACCATCTCGGCGAACGACAGCCGGTGCGCGACCGGCCGCAGCCGCCCGCCGTCCCGGAAGCCGACCGTGTGCAGGACCAGCCCTTCCCGGTAGTTGAACCCGAGCCGCATCTGCCAGTTCTGCCAGCTCAGCTCGTGACCTTCCAGATTGAACGAAACGCCCGCGGGCTGGCTGATTTCCAGCGGTGCGACGTGCCTGAGTGGTTCGGGGATCAGCTTGGGCAGGTACTCACCCTTCACGTCCGGCAGCCCGGGCGAGGTGGCCGGGTCGAAGTTGTCCTCGATCTCCAGCAGCGCCATCCGGTTCAGGTCCACGATCGGGTGCAGGCCGCTGAGGTGATGCGCGTACGGGTTGCCCTGCCCGCTGCCCCGGTACCAGACGTTGGCCCAGCCCAGCCGCAGCCCGCGGTACCGCGGCGGGATCGTCGCCCCCGGGTAGGCCCACAGGTCGGTGAGCACCCGGGACAGGTCGGTGATGCCGCGCCGGGCCAGCGCCGCGGCCAGCCCTGGGTCGGCCCGCAGCATCTCGTCGGACTCGTGCCATTCGTTGACGGTGATGTTCGGCTGCTGCCCGGGCAGCGGTGTCCAGCTGACCACGCTGTCGCTGGTCAGCGACACCACCGCCCGGTAAGCCTGGCCGGTGTCCCGGTCCCAGCAGACGACGATGGCCTCGCGGGCCAGGGGTGCCCCCGGCTGCAGCACGCGCAGCACGTCCTTGCTGGGCTCGTGCAGCTCTATGGAGGCGAACCGCCACCGCGGGCCGACGCCGCGGTCGCGCCGCAGTACCCCCGCCGCCTGCCGGAACTCGGTGCCGGTCAGCGGGTCGAGTGGATGATCAGCCGGCCTGGTCTGCTCCGAGGTGCTCACCGATGTGCCTCCAAGTCGTGCGGCGGGGACCTGCCCCCCACTGTGCCGCCCGCACCGGGCCGCCGTCATCTACCGCCACCAGCCCGAATGGGCCTTCCCAGCGATCAGTACAAAGCGCACAATAAGCGCGTGCAGAATGACCAGGGGGGCGCGGTATGCCCGCGATGCGGCAGCCCAGCTGCCGTGCACTCGATCCAGGAACTTGCCGACCTCGCCCGGATGCGGCTGGGCCAGCAAGGGACACCCGCGGCCGGGCCCGGCGGGCAGCAGCCGGGCTGGGCCGCCGAACCGCAGCCGATGGGCCCGGGCGGACAGCAGCCAGGCTGGGCCGCCGAACCGCAGCCGATCGGCCCGGGCAATTCGCAGCCGGGCTGGTCCTCGAATCCGGCACCGATGGGCGGGTCCCGCAACTGGACGCGCGGCCCGGATGTCTCCAGCGGCTCGCCCAGCGACGCGCTCGCCTCGCTCGGCGACGACCTGGCCGGTGCCGTGGGCGCGGCCGCCGCGGGCGCGGCCGCGCGGTTCATCGGGCGGAAGATCGGCCGGAAGGTGCAAGACCGCCTGGAACAGGCGATGTCGACGGTCGCGGCCAAGCAGCAGGACACGCTGCAGCAGCAGATAGCGATCGCCGAACGCCACCCCGACCTGCGCGCCTGCCTGAATGATCAGGTGGTCTTCCTGGCCGGTGGCAGCAGCACCCTGCCGATGCCGAACCTCACCACCGTCACCGTCGAGCAGGCCGACGCCCTGGTCGCCCAGCTGCGCGAGACCTGATCTCGGTGTCGGCTGAGTTAGCCTGGCACGTCAACTGAATCCTGCGGAAGGTGTGCCGTCAGGCCTTCTCGAGCGCTTGCCGACAACCATGCGGCCAATCGCCTCGTTTATTCCTTTTGTGACGATTAGTGGCCCGCGAGCGTCGAGGAGTTTTGCACCATCGGGGCGCATCTCCGTTGAGGCCTCGACAAAGTTGGGGCACCTGGCTGTTGACACCTGCGTTTGCCCTGCTCAAACTGGCCCCATGATGTCCATGCTCGTGCCAGGGAGGCGGGACACTCCACCAGAAAAACACTATTACTGTATCGTGCCGGGCTGTCCTAAGACCGCATGGGATTCGCGGCCGCCGACGTGTCCATTACATGAAATTGAGATGGAGGAGGGTGAGAAACCCGAGAATTAGCCGAACGCCATTAGTTGTAGCGCACCTCATTCAGCCTTGCTTATCTGGCGATTCATCTCTTGAAGGACGTGGCCGTAACCTTGTGCGCTGGCGATCGCCGCCTTATAGCATACATAAGTCATTGCAACATAAGCCGCTACGAAAAGTGCTACCGCCCAAGCGGGCCCCACGCCGATGAGCAGTGCGAGTCCGAGTGGTACCAGCGAAGCAAAAACGAGAACTAGGCAGCAATACATCTGCAGGCGTGTCCGATAGTCTTTGTGCTCGCTTTTGATCGTTGGGGATACCTGATCGAAGTGGCGAATTACGAAGCCCTCAAGGTCCTCATCGTCTGGAAGCTTTATCTTGTCTTCCGAGGCTCGCAACACGTTGCCAAGGCGTGTTGGCAAAACGCGATTGGGCTTCGGATACGAGTCCAACTGCGCTTCGATGCTATCCAGCCGGTAGGAAGTATCCGGCGGTACATAGCGTTTCCAGGGGACGCCCTTGATCATCTTCGCTACTTCAGGGGCCGGAGTTCTCTTATTCTCGACTTGATAGATATCTTCTTCTATATAACTTAGCGCGGTACGGTAAAAGGGATCGTGCAGGCTCAGCATTTTCCGGCGGGCTTGCTCAAATGCGAGCTCCCTCATTTCCTTGCGCTTGTCCTCCAATTCTTTTAGCTTGCCCTGGTGTCGGTTTATCCGGAGAGCCACGCCCGCTTGGATAAGCTTATGTGTTGAGTCAAAGTAGCCTTCCAGCAATCTAATGATCCCAAACTCAAAAGCTTGAGTCACTATGGTGGTGAGCAGCAAGGAAAAGGCTAGGACGATAATCGTCCCGAGTGGCTTCTCTGTAAGGTTCTTGACTGCAGCGGCAATATCAATATTGTGATCGCTGTGCAATTGCAGTAGCAATGCTGTGTTCCCGACCAGCATTGCAGCCGGCAGCCACGCGCTGACACTTAGCTGCTCAAGGATCTTGCTCAGCAGCTGAGAGAGTCCGTCAGAAGGAGAGCCTTTGTCGGTGGCGTCGCGATTGGCTGCTGGCGCTGCCTCGGCGGTGGGAGCCTCTGAGGTCACCTCCAAAGGATCACCGAAGTCGCGCTCTGGACAATGACGACACGCCGATGGATTTGTGGCGTCTCGCTCGGTCCTCAGCTGTATGACGTCCCGCGCCAGCTCCAGGCTGCGGGGGCCTCGGATGGCCACATCAGTTGACTCGGATCGATCCGGTGGGTCTGTTGACGGGCCGGATTCGATTGGCCCACTCTCTGGTGGCTGCCCGCAATCTGCGGGATGCCAGGCGGCGCTTTCCTCCGTTCTTGGCTGCCCGTCTGGAGTAGCTTGCAGCCACCTTGGTGTGGGCTCTTCCACGGCTCGTTCTGGCGTGCCCTGGTGGAGGCGACCAGATGTGCTGGCTTCACAGGCGGCGGCCACGGCTTCAGGGCCTGACTGCGCTGCTGTACGCCACTGCTCCGGCGGACGTCACTCGAATAAAATATCGAGCACCCTCCAAGTGTGTCAATTATGATATCGATACAGCTCTCTTACCAGCAACTTTGCCTCGCACTGGCATCTAGCTCGCACTGGCATCTAGACCGATAGCCTGGCTCGGCTGGTGCCCAAGGCCAGCGAGCTCCGGATATAGTCCAGATTGATCTAGTCCACTCTGGACTATATGGTGGGCGGCGTGGGGACCCGGCTGACTACGACGTTGCACGCGATCCTCGGGCTGCTGTCCATCGCCCCGATGTCGGGCTATGACCTGTTCCAGGCGGTGGAGCGGTCCGTCGGCCGATTCTGGCCGATCTCGAAGAGCCAGGTGTACGCCGAGCTGACCCGGCTGGAGCCCCGTGGGCTCATCCAGGGCACGGACGTGCCCCAGGAACGGCTGCCCGACAAGCGGGTCTTCCAGCTGACCGAGGAAGGCGAGCAGGCGCTGGACGCCTGGCTGGACAGCAGCACGCCCGACTTCCCCCAGTTCCGGATCTCGTTCCTGGTCAAGGTGCTCCTCGGGCACCGCCGGGCGCCCAGCCAGACCGCCGGGCTGCTCCAGCTGGTCCACGATGAGGCGGCGGCCGAGGCCAGCGAGTACGCGGAGTTTCTCGAGCTGCTCGGGACGGTGCCCGATTCCGGGTACGCGCGGGTGACTGTCCTGTTCGGGCTCCGGATGGCGGAGGCGATGGCGGCCTGGGCCGAAGAGGCGCAGGGGCTGCTGCCGGAACGGGCGCACCGGATCAACCCCCGCCGGGCGCCCCGGCTGTCCACCGCGATGTTCCGGGCCGCCCCGCCGCCCCGCCACGATCGCGGCTGAGCCGGATGAACGCCCCGGGACGGCTGATCGGCTCCGGCCGGTGTGCCGACGTCTACGACATCGGCCAGGGCCGCGTGCTGCGCCGCTACCGGGACGCCGCGGCCACCGCGGGCCGCGAGGCCGAGGTCATGACCCATGCCCGGGCGCATGGCGTGCCCGTCCCGGAGGTCTTCGATGCCGCGGGCACCGACCTTGTCATGGCGCGCGCGCCGGGACCCACCATGCTCCAGGTGCTCACCCGCCGACCGTGGACCCTGCGGTCCCAGGCCCGCCTACTGGCCCGGCTGCATGCCCTGGTCCACGCCGTACCGGTGCTGGGCTGGCTGCGGGCCCCGTTCGGCCCCGGCCCCGCCTTGCTGCACATGGATCTGCATCCCAGCAACGTGATCCTCACCCCGGACGGCCCCCGTGTGATCGACTGGCAGGGCGCGGCTCAGGGCCCCGCCGAGGCCGATCTCGCCATGACCTGGGTGCTGGTGGCCAGCGGGGAGGTCCCCGGTCCGCTGGCCCAGCGAGCGGTGGTCCGGGCCGGGCAGGCCCTGTTCGCCGCCAGTTACCTCGCCGTGGCCGGGCCGGTGGCGCCGCGCTGGCTGGCCGCCGCCACCACGTACCGGCTGAGCGACCGGACCCTGCTGGAGGCCGAGGCGGCCCGGTTAGGCCGGCTGGCCCAGCGCCGCCACCTCGCCGCTCACCCGGGCGTGCAATGATGGCCGCCCGGCGGCTGGCCCGCCCGCCGCCCCTGGCCGGGCCGGGCCAGGCCCGGCTGCTGGGACTGCTCGCCGTGGCCAGCTTCTTCGAGGGCTACGACCTCAACGTGGTCATGGTGGCCCTGCCCGCGATACGGCACAGCTTCGGCCTTAGCCAGGCCCAGGCCGCGGACTGGATCGCCGTGCTGTTCCTGGGCGCCCTGCCCGCCGTGTTCATCGCCCGCCGGGCCGACCGGCACGGCCGCCGCCGGCTGCTGCTCGCCTCGGCCGCCGGTTACACGGCCGCCACTGTGGCCACGGCCCTGGCGCCGGGCATCGCCGCCTTCGGGATCTGCCAGCTGTGCGCCCGGGCCTTCCTGGCCGTGGAGATCACGCTGACCTGGACCATGGTGGCCGAGGAACTGCCTGCGTCGGCGCGCGGCTACGGCTTCGGCGTCCTGGCCACGCTGGACGCTGCCGGCGCTGGAGCGGGCGCGCTGGCCTGGGGCCTGTTCCTGGCCCCGCATCACCTGTCGTGGCGCTGGATGTACCTGGCCGCCACCCCGGCGCTGCTGGCTCTCCTGGTCATCCGCCGCAGGCTGCCGGAAAGCACCGGGTTCATCGCCGCCGCATCGGCCTGGCCGGGCGGCCAGCTGGTGGCCCCTGATCCGCCCGCCGTACCGCCGGGCCTCATCCCGGTCTGCGCGGCGGCGGCACTGGGCAGCCTGCTCACCCAGCCATTCGTATTCGTGATCGACTTCATGCAGACCCAGCGCCACCTGCCGGCCTCTGAGGCCACCCTCATCCTGGTGGGCGCAGGGCTACTGGCTATCCCGGTGCTGGCCAGCGCGGGCGCCGCCAGCGACCGCCTCGGGCGCAAGCGCATCGGGTGCTCGTTCCTCGCGCTCAGCATCGCCGGCGCGCTCTGCTTCTTCCTGCTGGCCCGCAGCCCGGCCGGCCTGTTCGCCGCGCTCACGGTCAGTTACGTCGGGCAGTTCGGCGCGTGGCCCACCCTCGGCGGGCTCAGCACCGAACTCTTCCCCACCCGGTACCGGGCACTGGCCCGCTCGGTGACCGGCACCGCCGCCATAGCCGGGCAATCCGGCAGTTTCCTGCTGGCTGGCGAGCTGATCGGGCTCACCGGCAGCTTCGCTGGCTCGGTGACCGTCCTGGCCGCCGGCCCGGCGGCGGCGCTGGCCATCGTGGCCACCTGCTGCCCGGAAACGGCAGGCCGGGACCTGGAAGAACCCGTCCGCCCGGCCGCCTGATACCACCCGCTCCGGCTGGAGGGGCGGGTACCACCCGCTCCGGCTGGAGGCGGCGGGCGGGCGCTGGCCCGATAGCCTGGCCGGCGTGCTGGAACAGGTGAGCGTGATCCGCTACGTCACGCCGCTGCGCGAGGGCGGGTCGCTGCCCGCCCTGGTCGAGGCGGACAACCTGGGCACGTACGTGCTCAAGTTCCGTGGCGCGGGGCAGGGGGCCAAGGCGCTGGTGGCCGAGATCATCGGCGGCGAACTGGCCCGGCGCCTCGGGCTGCGCACGCCGGAGCTGGCACTGGCCTACCTGGACCCGCGGATCGCCAGCAGCGAGCCGGACCCGGAGATCCAGGACCTGCTGCGGGCCAGCAGCGGGCAGAACGTGGCCGTCGACTTCCTGCCCGGCTCGGCTGGCTTCGACCCGGCGGGCTGGCCGGCCGACGAGGACTTCGCCAGCCAGCTGCTGTGGTTCGACGCGCTGATCCAGAATGTGGACCGGACCTGGCGCAACCCGAACCTGCTGGTCTGGCACGGCAACATCTGGCTGATCGACCACGGCTCGGCGCTCTACTTCCAGCACAATTGGGCCACCGCCAGCCCGCTGGCCCGGTTCGACGCGAAGGATCACGTGCTGCGCCCGGCCGCGACCCGGCTGGAGGAGGCGCATCGGGCCCTCGCGCCGCAGATCACGCCGGATCTGCTGGAAGAGATGGCCGGGCTGGTGCCGTCCGAGTGGTTCGGAGATGGCCAGCCCGGGGACTACGTCAGCCATCTGCTGCAGCGCGCGCCGCGGGTGCTGGAGGTGATCCGGTGATGAGCACGGAGGCGGCGGCCAGCGCCGAGCCGTTCGAGTACGCGCTGATCCGGGTGGTGCCCCGGGTCGAGCGCGGTGAGGCGATCAACGCCGGCGTCATCCTGTACTCGCAGCAGCACCGGTTCCTGGGCTGCCAGATCGAGCTGAACACCGGCCGGCTGCGGGTCCTGGACCCGGCGGCTGACCCGGCCGCGGTGCTGGCCGCGCTGACCGCCGTGGAAGAGGGCTGCCACGCGGGCCGCCCGGCCGAGGAGCCACCGGGCGTGCGGTTCCGCTGGCTGACCGCGCCGCGCAGCACGATCGTCCAGCCCGGCCCGGTGCACAGCGGCCTGACCACCGACCCGGCGGCGGAACTGAGCCGGCTGTTCGACGAACTGGTCCGCTAAGCCGGGCAACCAAATCAGGCGTCGGGCACATTTAGCTGATATGAGGTTCCCGCGCCGGGGTGGCGGGCGGTGAGCAGCCGCCGGGACGACGAATTCACCGACTACGTGACCGAGCGCATGTGGTGGCTGCGCCGGCTGGCCTATCTGCTCTGCCAGGACTGGCAGCGCGCCGACGACCTGGTGCAGGCGGCCATTACCCGGCTGTACACGCACTGGGGACGGGCGACCGCGGTCGAGCACACCGACGGCTATGTGCGGACGATCCTGGTCCGGGAGTATCTCAGCGAGCGGCGCTCGGGCTGGGCCCGCCGGGTCAGCCTGACCGCCGAGCCGCCGGATTCAGCCAGCGTGCTGGGGGATCGCGAGGGAGCGCTGGACCTGCGGGCCGCGCTGGCCGGCCTGCCGCCCCGGCAGCGGGCCACCCTGGTGCTCCGTTTCTACTGCGACCTGAACGTGGACCAGGCCGCCGAGTTGCTCGGCTGCTCACCGGGCACGGTCAAGAGCCAGACCGCGAAGGGGATCGGTGCGCTGCGCCGGACGCTGCAGCCGCCGGAACACGGGCCGGGGGACTTCAAGTCCGGGCCAGACGGCTTGGAGGTGCAGCCGCATGGATGAGACGGGAGTCCGCGCCCTGCTGGAGCGCGTCGCGGACGACCCGGCGCCGCCGTCGCGGGTGGATATCCCGGCGGCCCGGCAGCGGGGGCGCCGCCGGATCCGCCGGCGCCGCGCCGCCCTGGGCGCCGCGCCGGTGGCCGCGGCGGCGGCGGTGGCCCTGGTGGTCAGCGGCGTGATCCCGGCCAGCCTGGGCTTCGGCCGGGGCGGCCTGCGGCCAGGCCCGGAGACCGCACGCAGCCGGTTCAACCCGCTGGTGCCGTACGCCGCGTTCGGCTGGCTGCCGGCGGCTTCTCGACTGCGGCGGGGGCCGCGATGCCCTCCGGCAGCCAGGACCAGGCGACCACGCTGACGGCCACGCTGGTGGCCGGCGACCGGCGCGGCCGGCCTGGTCGTACTGACGGTGAGCGCCGCAGGCGCCTGCCGGATCACCGGCCCGCAGCGGGACCGGGTGCTGGTGGCGGAGACACCGCTGCCCAATTTCCGGACGGTGACGTATCCGCACGGGTTGAGCTGCACCGATGGCGTCGGCCACCGGACTGTGACGCCGCTGGCCAAGGTGGCCCCCGGTGTCCGCGGCGGCAGCGCCTTCTACCTGCCCAGCGGCGGCCTGGCCTGGGAGTACGCGCCGGACAGCTGGGCGCAGCTCACCCCCATGACGGAGAGCTTCGGCGGGCGGGACCGGCTGCGCAAGTCCTACCAGGCCGCCGCGGGCTGGACGGACGGCCCCGCGATCCAGAATTTCCCCGCGACGGTCCAGTCCGCCGCGTCCCGCGCGCTCCTGCGGAAGATCGCCGGGCGGGTGAGCTACGGCGCTACCGCGCACATCGTCTTCCCGTTTCAGCTGGCCGCGCTGCCTGCCGGCTGGTCCGTGTCCAGCGTCGGCTATGTCCCGTCCGGCAGCCGGCTGCTCGGCACGGGTGGCATGGAAGCCGGGCCTGCCCGTTACCCGGGGGCGCTCTACGCCGGGGTTATGCCGGCTGGCACGGAGGGCGGAAAGTGCAAGATCAACCGCGGCGAGGGGCAGTTCGTCAGGGTGCACGGGGCCCCGGCCACGCTGTACCCGAACGTGCTGCACTCGGGTCAGATGCTCTACATCTGTGACATCGGCGGGCTGTACGTGAACATCAACCTGGCCATGAGCGACCTGAAGACCCATAAGCCGGTGCCCGGCGCGGCCAGCCTGAGCGCCCTGGCCATGGCCCGCCGGATGCGCCTGCTCGGGAGTGACCCAGCCGCCTGGACCACCGATCCGGTGGGCTGATCCAGGCCCGCCGGCTAAGGCAGCGCGGGCTTGCGGGCCAGCAGGCAGGCCTGCGGCCGCCTGCTCCGGCCCGCGGGCGAGGGCAGCGACTCCAGCTGCGCGGCGACGGTGAGCCCGGCCCCGGCCAGCAGCGCGGCCAGCTCCCCCGGCGGCAGCAGGTAGGAGTGGTAGAAAACCCGATGACTGCCGAACGCCAGTGCCGGGCGCAAGTGCTCATCATCGCCGGTGTAGGTGCCGAGCAGCAGGTGCCCGCCGGGCGCCAGCGTGCGGTGGAACTCGGCGAACAGCGCGGGCAGCTGTTCTGGCGGGGTGTGGTACGTGGAGTACCAGGCCAGGATGCCGCCGAGCGTGCCGCGGCCGAGGCCCAGGGCGGTCATCGAGCCGACGGCGTAGCGCAGCTCCGGATGGGCCTGCCGGGCCATCATGATCATTTTCGGCGACAGGTCGATGCCGAAGGCGGGCAGCCCCAGCCCGGCCAGGTGGGCGGTCACCCGGCCCGGGCCGCAGCCCAGGTCGGCCACCGGGCCTAAACCGGCCGGCCGGACCAGTTCGGCGAACGCGGTCAGCATGGACCGGCTGGCCGGGTCGATCGCGTCCGGCTTCGGGACCAGCCGGACATAGTCGGCGGCCACGGCGTCGTAGGACGCCCTGATGGCGGCCAGGTATCCGGTCTCGGCCATGTCTTCGACCCTAGCCAGCAGCACCGGCAGCGGAAGCCGGCGCGCCGCGGCCGGGATTATCTGGCCGCGCCGCGCTGTTGTCGCCATGGATGTTAGTTTGGGTTAAGCAACTATTTTGGGGTGGTGTGAGTGTTCACTGCTGTCAGCGCTGATCCGGCCGCGGCCCGGCGGGCGCACCGGCCGCCAGGCCGCCACTACAAGTGGGTAGCGCTGTCCAACACCACGCTCGGCGTGCTGATGGCCACCATCAACGCCTCGATCATGCTGATCGCGCTGCCGGACATCTTCCGCGGCATCGGGATCAATCCGCTGCAGCCCGGGAACACCAGCCTGCTGCTCTGGATGATCATGGGCTATCTGGTCGTCACCGCGGTGCTGGTGGTCAGCTTCGGCCGGCTGGGCGACATGTTCGGCCGGGTCCGCATCTACAACCTCGGCTTCGCCGTGTTCAGCCTGTTCTCCGTGCTGCTCGCGGTGACCTGGTTCCAGGGCACCGCGGCCGCCTGGTGGCTGATCCTGGGCCGGATCATGCAGGGCGTGGGCGGGGCCATGCTGCTGGCCAACTCCAGCGCGCTGCTCACCGACGCGTTCCCGGCCAACCAGCGCGGGCTGGCCCTCGGGCTGAACCAGGTCGCGGGCATCGGGGGCTCGTTCATCGGGCTCATCCTGGGCGGCCTGCTCGGCCCGCTGGACTGGCGGCTGGTCTTCCTCGTCTCCGTGCCGTTCGGCGTGTTCGGCACGTTCTGGGCCTACCTGAAGCTGCGTGAGCTGGGCGTCCGGCGGCCGGCCAAGCTGGACTGGTGGGGCAACGCCACGTTCGCCATCGGCCTGATCGCGGTACTGGTCGGGATCACCTACGGCATCCAGCCCTACGGCGGGCACACAATGGGCTGGACCAGCCCGTTCGTGCTGACCGCCATCTTCGGCGGGCTGGCCGTGCTGGCCGTGTTCTGCTTGGTGGAGACCCGGGTGGCCGAGCCGATGTTCCGGCTGCCGCTGTTCAAGATCCGCGCGTTCACCGCCGGCAACCTGGCCAGCCTGCTGTCCAGCCTGGGCCGGGGCGGCCTGCTGTTCGTGCTGATCATCTGGCTGCAGGGCATTTACCTGCCCCGGCACGGTTATGCGTTCAGTCAGACCCCGCTCTGGGCGGGCATCTTCATGGTGCCGCTGACCGTTGGCTTCCTGGTCGCCGGGCCGGTGTCCGGCTGGCTGTCTGACCGGTTCGGCGCTCGTCCGTTCGCCACCGGCGGCATGGTCGTCGCGGCGCTGTCGTTCCTGCTGCTGGAGCTGCTGCCGATCAACTTCACCTACTGGCAGTTCGCGCTGATCCTGCTGCTCAACGGGCTCGGCATGGGACTGTTCGCCGCACCCAACCGGGCCGGCATCATGAACAGCCTGCCCCGGGAGAGCCGGGGCGTCGGCGCCGGGATGAGCGCCACGTTCCAGAACTCGGCCATGGTGCTGTCCATCGGCATCTTCTTCACGCTGATCATCCTGGGCCTGGCGTCGTCGCTGCCGGCCGCGCTCACGCACGGGCTGATGGCCCAGGGGGTGCCGCACGCCGACGCGGCCCGGGTCGCCGCGCTGCCGCCGGTGTCGGTGATGTTCGCCGCGCTGCTCGGCTACAACCCGGTGCAGACCCTGCTCGGCCACTCCCTGAGCAGCCTGCCCGCCAGCCACGTCGCGTACCTGACCGGGCGCAGCTTTTTCCCGTCGCTGATCGCCCCGGCGTTCTCGCAGGGCCTGGACATCGCGTTCAACTTCGCCATCGCGTGCTGCCTGATCGCGGCCGTCGCCTCGCTGCTGCGCGGCAAGCGGTACGTGCACGAGGAGCACGCCGCCGCCGGGCCCGCCGCACCGGACGCGGCCGGCACATCACAGGCGGCGTAGCGTAACCCGGGCGGCCCAGACCGGCCCGGCCCGCGGAAAGGACGGCCATGACGGCGGACAACGGCAGCAGCACCGAACTGGACGGCGTCCGGGCGCTGGTGACCGGCGGCACCAGCGGCCTCGGCCTGGCCATGGCCGAGGCGCTGGCCGGAGCGGGCGCCACGGTGGTCATCACCAGCCGGTCGGCGGAGCGCGCCGCGGCCATCGCGGCCCAGTGGCCGAGCGTGGCCGGGGTGGTGGCCGACGCGGCCGACGAGGCGTCGGTGGCCCGGGCCGTCCGGGAGGTCTGGTCCCTCTTCGGCGGCATCGACCTGCTGGTCAACAACGCCGGGCTGGGCATGCGCACCGTCAATCCGCGGTTCATGGTCGAGCCGCGGGGATTCTGGGAGGTGTCGCCGGACAAGTTCCGGTCGGTGGTTGACGCCAACCTGACCGGCTATTTCCTGATGGCCAGGGAAGTCACCCCGCGGATGCTGGCCGCCGGGGCCGGCCGGATCGTGAACATCTCGGTGAACGACACCACCATGACGCGGCGCGGGTTCGTGCCATATGGGCCGTCCCGGGCCGGCAGTGAGGCGCTGTCCCGGGTCATGGCCGCCGACCTGGACGGCACTCCGGTCACCGTGAACATCCTGCTGCCCGGCGGCGCGACTGAGACCGGCATGCTGCCCCCGGCAGCGGACCGCCCGGCCCAGTTCACCCCGATCGATGCCGCCGTGATGGGGCCGCCGATCGTGTGGCTGGCGTCGGCCGCGGCCGGGGGCGTGCACAACGAGCGCATCGTGGCCACGGAGTTCCCCGGCTGGCTGCGCGCCCGGGCTAGGGATTAGCGGGTCACCAGCGCCAGTTCTCCCGAGATGATCCGCGCGCTGATCGTCCGGCTGGCCGTAGGCGACTGCGGCACACCGGCCTGCAGGTAGCCGGACGTGACCTGCTGGCTGAGCCGGTAGGCCGAACCGCGCGGCAGCGACACCGTGGCCTGGGCGGACAGCAGGGTCACCGCGAGCTGGCGGGGTGGGCTGAGGAACGTGGCGCTCAGGTGCCCTGAGGTGATCACCGCGGTCAGCACCGGTGCGCGCAGCGCTGAAGCGGCCACGTCCACGCTGGACGCCGTGATCCGGATCCGCCCGGCCAGCCGGTACAGCACGACATGGCCGGAGGGCTGGGCCAGCACCAGGGCGGTGTGCTCCGGCAGCGTCAGCCGTAGGTGGCCGGTGCACGGGCTGCCCGCCGCGCACTGGTAGCCGAGCCGGAGCACGTGCCCGGACTGGCGCGGCCCGGTGGCCACCGCGGCCCGGCGGCCGGGCACCCAGTGCACCTGGCCGGTCAGCGTGACCTGCTGAGCGCGGCCGGCATTACCCGGCTCGCCGGTAATGGACAGCTGGCCGGGCGGCCCGTCAAACACCACGGTGGAGACGGAGGCTGCGCTGACCGATACCGCGACCGAACCTGGGGCGGGCCGGCTCCGCCACCAGCACGGCCACCAGCACCGTGCCGAGCACGACGGCCGCGGTGAACCAGGCCCACCACGGCGGCGGCGCGGCGGGCGGGCCCGGCCGGGGAGCCTCGGGATGTGCTGCCACGCCCGGATAAGTGCCCGTGAGGCCACCGATGATGCGCCATTTCATGGTTTAACCCGGCCGGCCCGGGTACCTGGCAGGCCGCATTGCGACGCACATTTCAGCCGCACCAGCTAACAGGAGGATGACCCATGCTGGGTTTCATCGCAGCCGTTCTCTTTGCCATTGCGTTCATCATCAATGCGGCCGGCGTGGCCGTCAGCAACGCCATCTTCAGCGTGACCAGCCTGATGCTGCTGGGCCTGGTCTGCCTGTCCCTGCACCTGATCGGGGTGGGGTCGGGCTGGAAGTGGCGCAGGTAGACACTCAGCCGGGGCGCTGTCCAGCGCAGTGACCTGGGCACGGCAGGATGACAGGCGTGGATCCAGCCGACCTCGCCCAGGCACTGCGCTCGGTGGTCAAGGGCGGAGTCGACGACTCCGCCCGCCGCCGGGCCGAATACTCCAGCGACGCCTCCAATTACCGGGTAGTGCCCGCGGTCGTCGTGTTCCCGCGGGACACCGAGGACATGCTGGCCGCTGCCGGGGTGTCCCGGCGCACCGGGACGCCGCTGACCACCCGCGGCGCCGGGACGTCGATCGCGGGCAACGCGGTCGGCACCGGGATCGTGCTGGACACCTCCCGGCACCTGAACCGGGTCCTGGACATCGACCCGCAGGCCCGGACCGCCCGGGTCGAGCCGGGCGTCATCCTGGCCAGCCTGCAGGACGCGGCCCGGCCGCACCGGCTGCGGTTCGGCCCCGAGCCGTCCACCTGGTCCCGCGCCACGCTGGGCGGGATGATCGGCAACAACGCGTGCGGCGCGCACGCGCTGGCCTACGGCCGCACCGCCGACAACGTGCTGGAACTGGACGTCATCGACGGCACCGGGCCGCCGTTCACGGCCGGGCACGGGCTGGACCCGGTGCCCGGCCTGGACGCGCTGGTCACCGCGAACCTGCAGCTGATCCGCACCGAGTTCGGCCGGCTGCGCCGCCAGGTATCCGGCTACTCCCTGGAGCACCTGCTGCCGGAGCGCGGCGCCGACCTGGCCAAGGCCCTGGTGGGCACGGAGGGCACCGTGGTCACCGTGCTGGGCGCCACGGTGCGGCTGGTCCCGGTGCCACCGGCCTACGCGCTGGCCGTGCTGGGCTACCCGGACGTGATCAGCGCGGCCGACGCGGTGCCCGCCGTGCTCGGGCACACGCCGCTCGCCCTGGAAGGCCTGGACCGCCCGGCTGGTCGACGTGGTGCGCCGCCGCCAGGGCCCGGCCCGGGTGCCCGCCCTGCCCGGCGGGGACGCCTGGCTGATGGTGCAGGTCGGCGGCGAATCACCGGCCGCGGCGGTGGCGCTGGCCGAGGCCATGGTCAAGGACGCCGGGGCGGTCGGCGCCGCGGTCATGCCGGCCGGCCCGGAGGCCGCCGCGCTGTGGCGGGTCCGGGAGGACGGCGCCGGGCTGGGCGGGCGGACCCCGGACAACCAGCAGGCCTGGCCCGGCTGGGAGGACGCCGCCGTGCCGCCCGAGCGGCTGGGCGGCTACCTGCGCGAGTTCCGCGCCCTGCTGGACTCCTACTCGCTGGACGGCCTGCTGTACGGGCACTTCGGCGACGGCTGCGTGCACGTCCGGATCGACTTCCCGCTGGATCACCCGGACGGCACCGGCCTGCTGCGCCGCTTCCTGACCGACGCCGCCCACCTGGTCACCGCGCACGGCGGGTCACTGTCCGGTGAGCACGGCGATGGCCGGGCCCGCAGCGAGCTGCTGCCGGTGATGTACTCCGAGCCGGCGGTACGGGCGTTCGGTAACTTCAAGCAGTTGCTGGATCCGGCGGATCTGCTCAATCCGGGGGTGCTGGTGCGGCCCCGGCCGGTGGATGCGGACCTGCGCCGGCCCGGCGCCGCGGCGCTGCCCACGCGGGGCGGCTTCGCGTTCGGGGACGATAGCGGTGACTTCACCACGGCCGTGCACCGCTGCGTCGGGGTGGGCAAGTGCCGGGCCGATTCGTCCGCGTCCGGCGGTTTCATGTGCCCGTCTTACCTGGCCACCCGGGATGAGAAGGACTCCACCCGGGGCCGGGCCCGGGTGCTGCAGGAGATGGCGGCCGGCCGGCTGGTGACCGGCGGCTGGCGCGCGCCCGAGGTGCGCGAGGTGCTGGACCTGTGCCTGTCCTGCAAGGCCTGCGCCACCGACTGCCCGGCTGGGGTGGACATGGCCCAGTACAAGGCCGAGGTCAATTACCGGGCCTACCGGCGGCGGCTGCGGCCCCGCTCGCACTACGCGCTGGGCTGGCTGCCGCGCTGGTCCCGGTGGGCCGGGGTCGCGCCCGGGCTGGTCAACGCGGTGCTGGGGATCCGGCCGGTGGCGGCGGCGGTGCTGACCGCGGGCGGCATGGACCGGCGGCGGGCGATCCCGAGGTTCGCGGCGGTGCCGTTCCGCCGGTCGGCGGCCGCGCGGCGGGCGGCGGCGGCCCCCGGCGCCGCGGGCGGCGGGGGAGAGCGGGCGGTGGTGCTGTGGGCGGACTCGTTCAGCGACGGTTTCGACCCGGGGGTGGCCGAGGCGGCGCTGGCCGTGCTGCGCAGCGCCGGGTACCAGGTGATCATCCCGGACCGGCCGGCCTGCTGCGGGCTGACCTGGATCAGCACCGGTCAGCTGGACGGCGCGCGGCGGCGGCTGGCCGGGCTGCTGGCCGTTCTCGGGCCGTACGCCGAGGCGGGCACGCCGATCGTCGGCCTGGAACCGTCCTGCACCGCGGTCCTGCGCTCCGACCTGGCCGAACTGTTCCCGGGGGAGCCGCGGGCGGCCGCGGTGGCCGGCGCCACCCGGACGCTGGCCGAGCTGCTCACCGCGCCGCCGCCGCTCGGCCCGGGCCCGGACTGGGCGCTGCCCGACCTGGCCGGCCTGGAGATCATCGCCCAGCCGCACTGCCATCACTACTCGGTCATGGGCTACGACGCCGACCGGGCGCTGCTGGCCCAGGCGGGCGCGCGCGTGCGCATCCTGGCCGGCTGCTGCGGGCTGGCCGGCAACTTCGGCATGGAACGCGGCCACTACGACGTATCGGTCGCGGTGGCGCAGCACGCGCTCCTACCCGCGCTGCGCGACGCCCCGCCCGGCTCGGTGTACCTGGCCGACGGCTTCTCCTGCCGCACCCAGGCCGATCAGCTGGCCGGCGTCCGCGGCGTACACCTGGCCGAGCTCCTGGCCAGCCGCCTCCCCGCCCCGGCTACCCGTTAGTGCGGTGCGCTATGCCCCACCCGCGAGGCACAATGCACCGCGCTGATGCGGTTCACGGGATTTGCTGCCAGCGCCAGCCGAGGTCGCCATGCGGCGGCGGGCCGGGCAGCGGGTCCCGGCCCGGAAGGGCGGCCAGCCCGTCGAGCTGCAGCCGCAGGTAGCGCTCCCGTAGCTCGCGGGTGCGGGCCGGATCGGGCACCCGGATCGCGGCGCAGCCCTCCAGCACCAGCCCGACGTCGTCGGGCACCACGTCGGCGCGCAGCTGGCCGGCCGCCTGGGCCCGCCGGACCAGCGCCTCAGCCAGCTCGTTGGCCCGCCGTGCGTCGGCGTGCATCTCTTCGGTGGGGGTGAACGTGCCCGCCAGATGCACGGTGAGCGAGTGCACGTCCGCATCCACGACCCCATGCATGAATCTGCTGAACGCCAGTCCCGGGTCCGGGTCGCTGGCCGCGGACTCGGCCTCGGTGATGAACCGCCGCAGCCCGTCATGGCATAGCCGGCGCAGCAGGTCTTCCTTGCCGGGGTAGCGGCGGTACAGCGCGCTGATCCCTACGCCGGCCTGCTCGGCCACCGCGGCTACCGGGGCCTTGGGGTCGTTGAGGAACACGGTCCTGGCCGCGTCCAGGATCACCGCGTCGTTGCGCAGCGCCTGCCCGCGGCGGCCAGGCCAGCGGCCGGGCGGAGTCGTTCGGCATGCGCCGAGATTACCACTGGAACGGATCGTTCCGCTCTGCTAGAGTCAGAGGAACAGAGTATTCCGTTCCGACAAGATCTAGGACCCGAGCCTGAGCCGAGGGGAAGCCATGACTGACACCGCGACTGACACCGCGATCCGCCCGTTCCGCGTCGAGATCCCGCAGGCCGCGCTGGACGACCTGGCGGGCCGGCTGCGCCGCGCGCTGTGGCCCGACGAGCTGCCCGGCGCCGGCGGGCAGTACGGCCTGACCAACCAGCGCGTACAGGACCTGGCCAGGTACTGGCTGGACGGCTTCGACTGGCGCGCGGTGGAAGCCCGGCTGAACTCCTATCCCCAGTTCGTCACCGACATCGACGGCCAGCGGATCCACTTCCTGCACGTCCGCTCGCCGCGCCCCGGTGCCACCCCGCTGCTGCTCAGCCACGGCTGGCCCGGGTCGGTGATCGAGTACCTGGACGTGATCGGGCCGCTGACCGAGCCGGCCGAACCGGACGCGCCCGCGTTCGACCTGGTCATCCCGTCGCTGCCGGGGTTCGGCTTCTCGGGCCCGACCCGCGGGCCAGGCTGGGGCACGCAGCGCACCGCGCGGGCCTGGGCCGGGCTGATGGGCCGGCTCGGCTACCAGCGGTACGGCCTGGTCGGCAACGACGCCGGCTCGATGATCTCCCCGGAGGTCGGCCGGCTCGACCCGGAGCACGTCATCGGGGTGCACGTGACCCAGCTGTTCTCGTTCCCGTCCGGCGACCCGGCCGAGTTCCACGGGCTGACGGAGGAAGACCAGGCCGCGCTGGCCCACCTGCAGTGGTTCATGGACCACAAGTTCGCGTTCAACGTGCTGCACAGTCAGCAGCCGCAGACGCTGGCGTTCGCGCTGGCCGACTCACCGGTGGGCCTGCTGGCCTGGAACGCGCAGCTGCTCGGGGAGAGCCTGGACCGCGACTTCGTGCTGGCCAACGTGGCCATCTACTGGCTGACCGGCACGTCCGGGTCGGCCATCCGGTTCTACTACGAGGACGCGCACGCGGCGGAGAAGCCGTCAGGACCGACCACCGTACCGACCGGCCTGGCCATGTTCGGCGGCGACTTCCAGTCGATCCGCCGGTTCGCCGAGCGGGACCACAGCAACATCGTGAGCTGGCACTCCTACGGGCCTGCCGGGCCGGCCGGGAGCCCGGCCGACGCTCCCGGGCACTACGCCGCACACGAGGCCACCGGCGTGCTGGTGGCCGACATCCAGCAATTCTTCGTGGGGCTAGCTGCCTGAGAACCGGCGGGCCTGGGTGCGCAGCACGATCAGCGTGCCCAGGCAGACGGCGGCCAGCAGCGCGAACGGGACCAGGTCCGAGGTGGCCTGGGCCAGCGCGCCGCTGGCCGCCGCGCCGATCGTCTGGCCGCTGGCCCAGGCCAGGTTGGCCAGCCCGAATGCCAGGCCCTGGTTCAGGCCCAGGCCGTGCGCGGCGTTGCTGAGCAGCGCCGACGACGGGGTGAACAGCGTGCCGTAGGCCGGCATCCCCACGATCAGCACGGCCACCAGCACCCCTACCGGCGCGAGCACCGGGGCCAGCAAGCTGACCAGCACCGCCGCGACCAGCGACAGTGACAGCGGCAGCAACGCGCCGCGCCGGTCCGACAGCCGGCCGGCCAGCGGTGACAGGGCCGATTCGATGGCCGCGGCGAGCAGGAAGGTGGCCCCGATCAGCACCGTGCCCGCGCCCAGCGCGGCCAGCCGGAGCGGGGCCAGCACGTTGACCACGCCGAACGCCAGACCGGCCAGCATGGTGAGCCACAGGCCCCCGGCCGCCCGGGGGTTGCCCAGCGTGGGCAGCGCCGCGCGCAGGCCCTGCGGCTCCGGCGGCGCGGGACTGGGCATGAAGAACGCGGCCACGATCAGGATGCCGCCGCCCACCGCGGCGGCGGAGAAGGCCGGCCCGGTGCCCACCTGCCCGGCCACCACCCCGACCACCGGGCCGAACAGAGCCCCGACCACGGCCGCGCCGAGCGCGATGCCGAGCAGTTCGCCGCGCCGCTGCGCCGGGGCGGAGGTGGCCATCCAGGCCATCGCGGCCGCCCAGGTGCACGCGCCGGCCAGGCCCTGCACGAAGCGGGCCGCGTCCAGCACGGCGGCGCCCGAGGCGAAGCCGAAGATCAGTGTGGACACGCTCATCATGGCCAGCCCGAGCACCGCCACCACCCGGTCGCCGAACCGCGCGGTGAGCAGGCCACCGGGCAGCGAGCCGACCAGCGTGCCGAGCGGGTACATCGCGACCAGGATGCCGGCCCCGGCCTTGGACAGCCCGGCCAGGTGCTTGTAGTACGGCAGCAGCGGGGTGAGCGCGGTGAAGAACATCGTGTCCACCAGCACGATCGCGCACAGGAAGGCGACGAGCAGGCGGAGCCGGGGTGACAGCTTGGGCCGGCTGCACGGCCGGCGGGGCGCTGGTCATACCGGTCTCATGCCGTTCCCACACCACCAGTCTGTGCTGCCCCGCGCGGCCGCTCCGCGGCGGCCTCCCGGTTCCGGACTGTACCTTCAGTCAGTCCAGGCTGGCCAGTCCATTTTGTCCCGGCCGGCACCCGGCAAGCACCCGGTTACCTGCGGTTTCAGCCCAGCACGCCGCTCACTTGGGGGAACACCCGCTGGTAGGCCTCGGCGTACTGGATGTCCGCGGCGCCGCCGTTGCGGACCGCCTGCACGGCGCGGCGCTCGGCCAGGCTTTCGTAGTACCGGGCCAGGTGCTCCTGGGAGCGCATCGCGGCCATGGCCTCCTGCTTGAGGTCGAACACCGGGGTGATGTCCACCAGCACGTCCGGCCGGAACTCGCACATCTCCGGCTGGTGCGGCTCGAACCGGAACACCGGCGGCGCGCCCAGCGGCGGGTGCTCGGACTCACGGCCGGGCGCCTGGGCGATCATCCGGGCGCGCAGCGTCAGCTCGGCCGCCTTCGGGTGATCGCCGTTGTACGGGTCCGCCTTCGAGTGGGTGAGGATCGTGCCGGGCTGCAGCTCACGCATCAGCTCGGCCAGTTCGAGCACGGTGGCCTCGTCGTCCGGCAGCGGGTAGTCGCCCTTGTCCAGGAAGTGCACGGTGGCGCCGAGCACCTGAGCCGCGGCCTGCGCCTCCTCCCGGCGGATCTCCTTCACCCGGTCCAGCGTCATCCCCGGCTGCCGCCAGGCCCCGGGTGACTCGCCGCGCTCGCCGTAGGACAGGCAGACCACGTGGGCCTCGCCGAACGCCGAGGTGACGACCGCGATGTAGCCCGCGGCCCGCCACACGAAATCGGCCGCGTGCGCGCTCACCACCAGCAGCCGCCGGAATGACTCAACGGTCACAACGTCTCCTTCCAGGTTTGACCCAGATTGACGTTGTACACCAGTGCGTTCCGGCTTAGCTGCCGCCCTCGCCAAAGGCGGTGAGCAGCACCAGGGTGAGGGTGGCCACGGCGAACAGGCCGTGGCCGATCACGACGGCCAGGGGGAAGTGCCGCTCCGGCGGGACGGTGCGGGCTACAGTCCCGCCGGCCGGTGCCCGCCGGCCCGCCGGGGCCGCGTTCTCCCGGTATACCTTGATCCACCGGATGGCCATGGTGAAGCCGAGCACCGCCACCAGCCCCAGGATCAGCACCGTGGCCCAGGCGAGCCGCGACGAGTCGGTGAGCAGGTACACCCCCCACACGACCAGGCCGGTCACGGCGAGTAATGCATGCGCGCTGATCACCGGCACCGGCAGCCGGGTAGCGGCAGCCGTCTGAAACTCATGGTCGTACTCGATGAGCCAGATCGTCAGCAGATACAGGCCGGCGGTCGCGGTGACCAGATAGGTAAGCAAGGCAACCAGCGACATGCACGATCCCCCGTAGGTCAACGTCCCCGTGAGCATGATCCATTGGCTATTACGGACGAGGCAACAGGGTGGTTCAGGCCCGGACGAATCGCCATGGTTCCCCCTCGGCGCTGACCACGATCATGGAAAGCGAAGCCGTGGCTGGGTTTCCGTTCTGTACCAGTGTTTCCGGCATGTCTGGGCAGCCTGTGGGCCGGCCACATACGGTGAGCGCATGCAGGACCGCGAGATCGTCGCGGCCATCGTGGCCGGGCAGCCTGGTGGTCTCGCCGCGGCGTACGACCGTTACGCGCAGCCACTGCACGCGTACTGCTGCACCATGCTCGGCGAGCCGTCCGACGCCGCCGACGCGGTCCAGGACACGTTCATCATCGCCGCCGCCAAGCTGGGCGGGCTGCGCGATCCCCGCCGGCTGCGGCCGTGGCTGTACGCGGTAGCACGGAACGAGTGCCACCGCCGGCTGCGCGGCCGCGCCTCGGCCGCGCCGCTGGACGATGCGGACGAGATGGCCGACTCCGCGCCGGACATCGGGGAGGCGGCGGAACAGGCCGAGCTGCGCCAGCTGGTCCGGTCCGCGCTGAGCGGGCTGAACCCGGGCGAGCGGGAGATCATCGAGCTGAACCTGCGGCATGAGCTGGATGGGGCCGAGCTGGCCGCCGCGCTGGGCGTGCCGCGCAACCAGGCGCACGCGCTGGCGTCCCGTGCGCGCACCCAGTTCGAGACCGCGCTGGGCGCGCTGCTGGTGGCCCGGACCGGGCAGGACGCCTGCCCCTACCTGGCCACCATCCTGGACGGCTGGAACGGTGAGCTCACCCCGCTGCTGCGCAAGCGGATCAGCCGGCACATCGAGAACTGCGATATCTGCGACGAGCGCAAGCGCCGTGAGCTCAGCCCGGCCGCGCTGCTCAGCCTGCTGCCGGTGGCCCTGCTGCCGGTCGGGCTGCGGCGTGAGCTGTTCCACCTGGTCGCCGACCGCAGCCCGGTCGCCGCCGAGCACCGGCAGCTGGTCGCGCGCCGGGCCGGCCCGTGGAGCCCGGACGGCTTCCCGGCGCCGGCCGGCGGCCTGCCGCCGGTGCGCCGCACCTTCTCCCGGACCGCGCTGCTCACCGGGGCGGCCGCGGCGGCCGTCCTGCTGCTGGCCGGCGGCGCGGTGTTCGCGGCCGGCCTGCTGAGCCACGGCAGCCCGGCGCCCGCCGCGCTGGCCGCCACCCCGTCCGGTGGCGGCACCTCGTCAGGCAGCCCGCTGGGCACCGGATCGCCCAGCCCGGGCAACGGGGGGAAGCACGACAAGTCCGCCGCGCACTCGGCGGCCAGCCCGACTCCGGCCCCGGGCGGCACTCAGCCCGCCGCGACCACCCCGGCCGCCGGGCGCAGCGCCACGCCGAGCCCGTCTTCGTCGCGCAGCCGGTCGTCCTCGCCGTCACCCTCGCCGACGCCGTCCCCGGGCACCTTGACGGCGTCCACTCAGGAGGTGCGGCTCACCCAGTTCGACCGAGGGCGGCCCGTACACCGGGTCGTTCACGCTGACCGCGGTGGGCGGCCCGGTGACGTTCAGTATCACGGACTCGCTGGCTGCTGGCGAGCTGTCCATCTCACCGGCCTTGGGCTCGCTGGCCGCGGGCAAGACCGTCACCGTGACGCTGTCCGCACCGGCGCAGGGTGGGCCGCCGACCGACCTGACGCCGCTCACCGTGGATCCGGGCGGGCTGACGGTGCAGGTCTTCTACCCGCCCTCGAGCTGACCGGCCCGGGTCAGGCGCTGCGCAGCACCTGGCTGAGGAACTCGGCGTTGCTGCCGGTACTGCGGGTCTTGTCCAGCAGCAGCTCGATGGCCTGCTGCGGGTCCAGCTCGGTGAGCACCCGGCGCAGCCGGGCGCTGACGTCGTACTCCTCCGCCGTCATCAGCAGGTCGTCGCGGCGGGTGCTGGACGGGGCCACGTTGACGGCCGGGAAGATGCGCTTCTCGGCCAGGTCGCGGCGCAGCCGCAGCTCCATGTTGCCGGTGCCCTTGAACTCCTCGTAGAACACGTCGTCCATCCGCGACCCGGTGTCCACCAGCGCGGTGCACAGCAGGGTCAGCGAGCCGCCGTGCTCTACGTTGCGCGCGGCGCCGAGGAACCGGCGCGGCGGGTAGAGCGCGCTGACCGCGACGCCGCCGGCCAGGATGCGGCTGCTGGACGGGGCGGCCAGGTTGTAGGCCCGGCCGAGCCGGGTGATCGAATCGAGCAGCACGACCACGTCGCGGCCCTGCTCGACCAGCCGCTTGGCCCGCTCGATGGCCAGCTCGGCCACGGCGATGTGCTCCTCGGCGGGCTGGTCGAACGTCGAGTAGATGACCTCGCCGCGCACGGTGCGGCGCAGGTCGGTGACTTCTTCCGGCCGCTCGCCGACGAGCACGACCATCAGGTGCACCTCAGGGTGGTTGGCCGCGACGGCGGCCGCGATGGCCTGCAGCACCATGGTCTTGCCGGCTTTGGGCGGGGACACGATCAGCCCGCGCTGGCCCTTCCCGATCGGGGTGACCAGGTCGATGATGCGGGCGGTGGGAGAGCCGCCGGTGGACTCCAGGCGCAGCCGCTCCTGCGGGTACAGCGGGGTCAGCGCGGCGAAGTCGGGCCGCGCCATGGCCTGCTGGGGGTCGGTGCCGTTCACCGCGAGGACCTGGGTCAGCCCGGGGTACTTGTCCCGGGTCTTGCCCTGCCGCGGTGGCCGGGCGGTCCCCTCCAGATGATCGCCCTTACGCAGGCCGTGCTGCTTGATCAGGGCGGCGGGCACGTACACGTCGCCGTCGCCGCGCTGGTAGCCGTCCTGGCGGACGAACCCGGTGCCGTCGGTGATGTCCAGCAGGCCGGACACGGGAATGGCCGGGCTGGTGGGTTCGCCGGTTTGCGGCCGGGCCGCCCGGCTTCTCTGCTGAGTGTGGTGGTTGTCATGAGGGCAATTCCCTTCGATGGGCGGCCGGTTTCGGGCACGCCGAGAAAAGCGCCGGAATGGCGCTGCGGAAATGGGCGCGTGCTAGGCAGCCAGGAAATTCCGGGAACCGGCGCTGGACGCTGGATCCCTGGTAGTCGCTCGACGTTCAGCCCGGATATTCCGGGGCGACGGAGCTAGGAAAGAGGCCGCGAGGTACGCGCTCCATAAGGCGGAAAATGCATCGCCTACCGCGACTGTACCGCACAACACGGGGGACGGCTAGTTCATTCCCGGCCGCCCGTTCAGCTGGGCAGTCCCGGTTGCTGGAACAGCAGCACGACGGCCAGGATGAGCAGCGCCGTGCCGAAGGTGATCAGGGCGTACCGGATCTGATGCAGCTTGAACGTGCTGCCGATGCCGACCAGGAACAGCACCGCGGCCAGGAACACGGTGATCCGGATGTAGTCGTCACTGATCTCCCCGCCGTGGTTGCCCTCGTTGAACTTGGCCGTGGCCTCCGCGTCCAGCGCGTTGGCCGTGGCCTGCTGCGGCAGCTTGTACTGCGGCATGTAGGTCGGCCCGGGCGGGGCTTTCGGGTTGTGCAGCGGGTTGGTGGCGATCCAGGCGTCGAACGCGACCCGGAAGTCGGGCCGGAACCTGCGGATGGCGACCGCTTCGGCCTGCTTGTTGCCCAGCGTGTAGGCGGTGAACCAGGCGTTGAACGTGGAGGAGTCGAAGTTGCGGGTGGTCAGCGCCTCGAGGTCGGCGCGGGTGGCCAGGTTGCGCAGCGTGGACGACTGGGCGATCTGCACCCGGGACTCGGTGCCCCACTTGGCCGCGGCGTAACCGGCCCAGGCGGCGGCGATGGTGACCAGCGCGAGCAGCAGCGCCTCGCCGCTCTGCAGGATGCGGGAGTGGCGTTCGGCCGCCTTGTCCGCCTCACGGTCCGCGGCTCGCTCGGCTTCCTCCTGGGTGTGCTCATGCAGCTTCCGCCCGGCCTCGACCGGATCGAGCCCCTCTGGCATCGGTGCCCTCCGCGCCCGGTAGGTATCACCCTGTCTGTCCATGGTGCGGAGCGGCTCGGGTCCGGCGCGTCCCCCGCGCCGGGTGACCCTCGGTGCTGGGCGGGGCCAAGTCGGCCAGTCGGCGGGAGTGAAGCCAGTCGCGGGCAGTGGCGTTCAGCTGGAAGAGGTGGTGCCGGGAGGGAACGTCAGCCTGGCGCTCCGGACCGGTACCGGTGGAGTGCGAGGCTATCCAGTCGTCGATGCGCTGCCACCAGTCATACAGCCAGCGGACCTGAGCGTCCTGGTCGAGCGTGCGGGGCACCTCGGCCGCGGGCACCCGCCACCACTTCGCGTGCACGGTGTGCTCGATGGGCAGGCTGCGCCACACGTCGGCCACGCTGACCAGCGTGTCGAGCCCGGCGTGTGCCACGAAGATCACGTCGGCGGCGGGGCAGGCCGCGATGGCCGACAGCGCCCCGCCGGCCCGCGGGGGCAGCAGGTGCGGCATGCCCCGGGCCCGGTCGGCCAGGTCGGCGCGGCCCAGCCGCTCCAGCCGCCGGATGCCGCGCCGCCACCGGCCCGGCGTCCAGTTGCCGCCCTCCGGGAACAGGACCAGCGCGCCGGCCTGGTCCAGGCCGCTGGCCAGCCGGGTGATCTGGGCCACGAAGACGTGCTCGCCGGTCCGGTGGCCGTGGATGAACACGTTGGGCACCCGGTTGGCGACCACGTCCACGCTCGGGTCGAGCTGGAGCGCGGCCTTCATCACCACCCGCGGCCGCCGCCGGTAGACGGTCAGCAGGTAGTGCACGAGCAGCAGCGAGTCACCCGGCCCGGCGTGGCGGCTGAGCACGATGACCGGCTCGGCCAGCCGGGCCGCCTGCTCGGCCGGGGTCAGCGCCGGCTCATCCACCTCGACCCGCAGGCCGAGCGTGCCCACCGCGGCCTGGTACAGCCGGTCCAGGTAGCGCCGCATGATCGCGTAGTGCCTGGCCTGGTAGGGCTCGGTGTGCAGCCGGCCACCGAAGCCGCTGACCAGCCACAGGCCCAGGCACATGAACAGCGTGGCCGTCTCGTCAACCAGCCAGATCAGTGCGAAGCTGAGCAGCCGCAGGGCGCGCATCCGGTGCGGCTTGGTCCGGCCCAGCGCGCCGAGCACCAGGGCGAGCAGGGCTAACGGCGGGAACAGCACGATCATCGCGGCCGCGACCACGATGGCCAGCGGGGCCAGCACCAGCCGCCGGACCAGCCTGGGGGGCACCATGACCAGATCCTCCTCTGCCCGGCGCAGCCGCCGCGGCCCGGTAGCCGGCTCAGTCGGCCGGCCTGGCGCCCGGCTCAGTGGCCGGCCAGCTGGGCCAGGTAGCTCGCGGACGCCTGGTAGGCGCGCTCCATCCGCAGCCCGACCTTAGCCCGGTCGCGGTACCGGAGCTGGGATAGATCGGGTGGCCGCGGGTCGGCGCCGGACGGCAGCACATGCACCTGCACGTCGCTGGGCAGCGCGGACATCTCGTCGTGGAACCGGTGCCGGCGGGCGATCTCGAAGGCGACCAGGCCGACCTCCCAGGGGCGGCGGGGCACCGTCAGCGGGCGCTCTATCCGGCCCACGTGCAGCACGTACACGGTGCTGGCGCCGAGCGCGACGGCCCGGCCCACCGGGATCGAATCGACCAGGCCGCCGTCGAAATAGTGGCTGCCGTCCACCTCCACCGGGGGCAGCAGCCCGGGCACGGCGCAGGACGCCAGCACGGCGGGCACCAGCGGCCCGCTGCTGAACCAGCGGGCGCAGGCCCCCTCGATGCTGGCCGCCACGCAGTGGAACGGCACCTGGAGATCGGCGAACTGGGTGCCGGGGAACGCGTCGTCCAGCATGTGCCGTAGCGGCTCGATGGAGTGCAGGTGGGTGCCGGAGCGCACCAGCCGGACGGCCCGGCCCCACAGCGTCTCGCGGAACGCCAGGCGCAGCGCCTCGCCCTGCCACAGCTGGGCCAGCCGTTCCGCCGCCCCGGCCGGATCGGCGGCCACGAACGCCCCGTTGATCGCGCCGACCGAGGTGCCTACCACCACATCGGGCCGCACCCCGGCCTGGTCCAGCGCCCGGAGCATGCCCACCTCATGAGCACCGAGCACCCCGCCACCGCCGAGCACGAACGCGGTTTTCACTGGCTGAACCTCCTCGGCATCAAGCTAAGCAGACGGCCCGGTGGCGGCCCCGGCGCGCCGGGCGGGTTTGCGCCGCCGCAGGCTGAGCAAGGTGAGGGGCAGAAGCGATCTTTACGGAGGAAGCATGACACCCGGCGCCACCGGCAGGGCCACCGCACTGGGCGGCCCTGCTGGCGCGCACCAGCGGGCGTTCCCGGCGCGGCCCGAACAGGTCGCCGAGGCGCGCCAGTTCGTGCGCGGCCTGCTGGGCGGGTGCCCGGTCGCGGACGACGCGGTGCTCTGCGTGTCGGAACTGGCGGGTAACTGTGTCACGCACTCGGCCAGCGGCCAGCTGGGGGCGGTGTTCACCGTGCGGGCCGAGGTGCACAACGGGGATTACGTCTGGCTCGAGGTGGCCGACGGGGGCGGCCTGTGGGGTCAGGCGGAACGGGACGGCCGCCCGCACGGGCTGGATATCATCGGCGCGCTGGCCAGCGAGTCCGGCGTGGCCGGCAGCGCACGGACCGGCTGGGTGGTGTGGGCCAGGCTCGACTGGCCGCGGCCCAGCTGAGCAGAATTCCCGGGATTGTCTTAGCCCGCTGGTGAACCAGCGGGTACCGGGGCACGTGTTGTCAGTGGAGCGGGGCTAAGCGGGCGGATGCGGAGCATCCGCCCGCACGCCTGTAGCCATCGGGAGGCCGCTGCCCACGGGCGGCCCGCTGCGGCGGCCGGCCGTCTTGGTGCGTGGCCCGTCTCGTTGGACGGCATGGCGCGGGGATCAGGGGAGATCTGTGCACGGGGACTGCGGGGCATTACGGCTTGAACTGCTCGGCCCGGTACGGGCCTGGCGGGGCCAGCGGGAAGTCCGGATCGGCGGGCCGTGGCGGCAGGCCGTGCTCGGCATGCTGGCCGCCCGGGCCGGGCATCCGGTCCGGCACAGCGACCTGATCGCCGGGATCTGGGGTGAGCAGCCGCCCGCGGCCGCTGCGGCCTGGCTGCAGGGGCACGTCGCCGGGCTGCGGCAGGCCCTGGCCCCGTGCCGCCCGCACCGGGCGGCGGGCCAGGTGCTGGCGGCCAGCGGGCCCGGCTACCGCCTGCGGATGAGCCTGGCCGGCCTGGACACCGGCCAGCTCGATCAGCATGTCGCCCAGGCCCGGCACGCCTGTGCCGCCGGTGACCTGGCCCACGCGGTCCAGTTGCTGGACGGGCGCGCTGTGCCTGTACCGCGATGTCCCGCTGGCCGGCGTGCCCGGCCCGTGGGCCGCGGCCGAGCGCCTGCGGGTGGCTGAGCTGCGGCTGACCCTGCTCGGAAGAAGCGGACCGAGCTGCTGCTGGCCATGGGCCGTCAGCAGGACGTGCTGCCCGACCTGCTCGGGCTGACCCGCACCCACCCGCAGCGGGAGCGGTTCCTGGGCCAGCTGATGGTGGCGCTGTACCGGTCCGGGCGGCGGGCCGACGCGCTGGACCAGTACGCCGCGGCCCGCCAGGTACGCGGCCTGGAACCCGGCCCGGGCCTGCGCCGCCTGCGGCTGCAGATGCTGACCGCGGACACGGCGCTGATGACCGTGCTGCCGCCGGGCAGCGGTCTGCCCGGCGGACGCCGCGGCGGCCTCAGCGGGCTCAGCCAGGAGGCTGCGGCAGCAGCTCGGTGGCGGCGTACCGCTGCTCGGCCGCACGCACATCCGGCAGCCCGATGAAGTCGCAGAACTCGCCGAACGACGGCAGCCCGGACAGGGCCGCCGCGGGCGTGCCCGCCTGGGCGATCTCGGCCAGCACACGGCGCATCGCGGCCGTCGCCGCGAGCAGCGTGCTGATCGGGAAGATGACGATCCGGTAGCCGAGCTGGCGCAGCCGGTCCAGGCTGAGCGGCGGCGTCTTGCCGCCTTCCGCCCAGTTGAACAGCAGCGGCACATCCGGGAACGCGCGGGCCGCCTCGGCCGCCTCCTGCTCGGTGGTGAGTGCCTCGATGAACAGGGCATCCGCGCCCGCTTGCCGGTATAGCTGGGCCCGGTCCAGGGCCGCCTCCAGGCCCTCCACGGCCCGCGCGTCGGTCCTCGCGATGATCATGAACTCGGGCTGGGCCCTGGCTTCGGCCGCGGCCCGGATCTTCTGCGCCATCTCCTCGGCCGGGATGACCAGCTTGCCCTCCATGTGCCCGCACTTCTTCGGGGCCACCTGGTCCTCGATGTGCACGGCGGCCACGCCGGCCGCCTCATAGGCCTGAATCGTCCGGATCACGTTCAGCGCGTTGCCGTACCCGGTGTCCGCGTCGGCGATCACCGGGATATCCACGCAGTCCGCGATCCGCCCGGCATTGCCGGCCATCTCGGTCATCGTGAGCAGGCCGACGTCCGGCCGGCCGAGCAGCGCCGCCGACGTGCCGAACCCGGTCATGTACACGGCCGGGAAGCCCGCCTCCTCGACCAGCCGGGCGGCCAGCGGGTCGAACGCGCCCGGGGCCACGATGGTCCCGGGTGCGTCCACCAGCTCGCGCAGCCGGGCGGCGCTGCCGGGCTGCCTCGTCAGCCTGCCGGTCACTGGCCCGGCCCGGCTGGCCGGGCTCAGCCACCGCTCTTGCGCCGGAACGAGCGCTTGCTCTGCGCGGGCCCATGCGCGCCCTGGACCTTGCCGCGGCCCTTCCCGTTCTGCGTTTGGTTGTGCTCCGCCAGCTGGCCGCGCTTGCGGTCCAGCGCCGCGCGGAACTTCCGCTTCATCTCGTCCTCGGAGCGCTCCTCATCCGCGGGGCTCTCCGGCTCCGCTTCGTCTTTGGCGCTCTCCGGTTCCGGTGCGGCGTCGGCCATGCCGACCTCCTCTGCTCGGACGCTTCCCCCCGCTCAGCCTAGGCCTTTTACTTAACGCCAGTGCCTGGCCGGTCGGCTGCGATGAGACGATGACCCCGGCGAGCAGCGGTCCAAAGGCGGTGCCCGGCGGCACGCCGCCGCCCTGACCGAGGAGGCCAGATGGCAACGACCGGGGTAGCCGTGGTCACCGGGGCCGGATCCGGGCTGGGCCGGTCCATCACCCGGGCCCTGCTCGACGCGGGCTGGCAGGTGGCCGCGGCGGGCCGCCGCTGGGCCCCACTCCAGGAGACGGTGGCCGCCGCGCCGGCCGGGGCGGCGCTGCCGGTGCTCACCGACGTGACCCTGCCAGACTCCGTGGCCGCGCTGTTCGCCGCGGCCGGCAACAAGTGGGGCCGGGTCAACCTGCTGGTCAACAACGCGGGCGTGTTCGGGCCCGCCGGGGCGGTGGACGAGATCCCGGTGGCGGACTGGCGGCGGGCGGTGGACACCAACCTCACCGGGGCGTTCCTCTGCGCCCAGCAGGCGGTCCGGATGATGAAGGCCCAGGATCCGGCGGGCGGCCGGATCATCAACAACGGCTCGATCTCGGCCCACGTGCCCCGGCCGGGCAGTGCCGCCTACACCGCGACCAAGCACGCGCTCACCGGCCTGACCAAGTCGATCTCGCTGGATGGCCGCCGGTTCGGCATCGCCTGCGGCCAGATCGACATCGGCAACGCCGCCACCGAGATGACCCGCGTCATGAGCCAGGGCGTCCGGCAGGCCGACGGCTCGCTGGCGGCCGAGCCCACGTTCGACCCGCGGCACGTGGCCGAGGCCGTGCTCTACATGGCCGGCCTGCCGCTGGACGCCAACGTGCAGTTCCTCACGCTGACCGCGACGGCCATGCCGTTCATCGGCCGCGGCTGACCCGGTTGGCCTGCAGCCGGGACCGGACCAGCTGCGGCACCGCGGCCCGGCCGGTCACCGGCTGGAACCGCGCCGCGGCCGCGCGCAGCGCGCCGTGCTCGTCGTCGGTCAGCTCGATGTCGGCCGCGGCCACGTTGCTCTCCAGTTGCTCGACGCTGGACGCGCCGGGGATGGCGGTCACCGCCGGGCTGCGGATCACCCAGGCCAACGCGATCTGCGCCGGGCTGGCCGAGTGCGCGTCGGCCACCTCGCGGAGCGCGGCGATCAGCCCGGCCGCGCGGTCCAGGTTCTCCGGCAGGAACAGCGGGTTCGCGCCGCGGACCCAGTTGGCCGGCCGGTGGCTGGCGTCGTACCGGCCGGACAGCAGGCCCTGGGCCAGCGGGCTGTACGCGATGATCACCCGGTCCTGCGTCTCGGCGTAGGGCAGCAGCTCACGTTCCGGGTCCCTGACCACCAGGCTGTACGGCACCTGGTTGCTCAGCACCCGGCTGCCCAGCGCGGCCTCGGCGGCCTGCCAGCGGTCCAGCGAGTAGTTGCTGACGCCCACCTCGCCGACCAGCCCGACCCGCTGTAGCGCGTGCATGCCGCGCATCGCCCGGGTGTCCCGCACTACCGGGTTGGGCTGGTGCATCTGGTAGAGGTCCAGGTGACGGGCGCCGAGCCGGTTCGCGCTGGCCACGGCCCGCTGCTCGACGACCGGGGCCAGCGGCAGCACCGGCAGGATCTTGGTCGCGACGAACACCGAGGGCAGGTCGTCGCCCAGAGCCTGGCCGAGGATCCGCTCGCTCCGGCCGTAGCCGTAGATCTCCGCGGTGTCGAACAGTGTGATGCCCAGGTCGATCGCGCGGCGGACGATGGCGTGCGCCTCCTGCGCCGCGTACGGCTCGCCGTAGCCCCATTCCTTGGCACCGAACTGCCAGGTGCCCAGGCCGATCTTGGAAATCCGCTTCGTGGTATCGGTAGCCAGATAACGCATGGTTAAGTGTCTCGCGTAGCAGGGGGCGACCGCAGACCGGACCGACAAGCGAACGTAATCGGACCGGGCCGCAAGGGTTTTGCGACCGGACTGACGAGCGAGGAACGAGCGAGGAGGGGAGGGCGCCCGCGCCAAAGGGCGCGCGCCGCCGACCTGGACTGAGGAGCGAGGGAGCGAAGCGAGTGAGCGACGAGGGAAGCTCGGCGGATTCAGCGCGCCCGGAGGCGCAAATAAGCACTGCTCGGTTTGAGGATGTGGTGGATGGGCTGGTGGGCAGCCCGGGGGTGACGCCGCCGCGGGGCGGCAGCGGGTTCGGCCGGTCCGCGCTGCGCTGGGAGAACAAGATCTTCGCCATGCTGGTCCGCGGCCGGCTGGTGCTGAAGCTTCCGGCCAGCCGGGTGGATGTGCTGGTCGGCGGCGGGGACGGGGTCCGTTTCGACGCGAACAAGGGCACCCCGATGAAGGAGTGGTTCAGCCTGGACCCGGAATCCGGGCTGGCCTGGCTGCCGCTAGCCCGGGAAGCGCTGGACTTTGCCCGGTCCAGCCGCTGACCCCGCTGCCGGGGCGGATGCCACGCCGTCCCCGGTCTGCCCGTTCACCGTGGACCGGCCGGTCATGCGGCAGCGCTGGGAGCGGCTCACGTTCCTGCACTGGCCGTACGAGCCTGCCATCGTGCAGCAGCTGCTGCCCGACGGGCTGCACGCCGACCTGTTCGGCGGGGTCGCCTGGGTCGGGCTGGTGCCGTTCTTCATGCGCGTGCGTACCGGTGCCGGGCACGGCGCGCCGTGGGTGTCCAGCTTCTGCGAGACCAACGTGCGGACCTATGCCCGGGACCACGAAGGCCGGTCGGGGATCTGGTTCCTGTCCCTGGACGCGGCCCGGCTGGGCGCGGTCGCCGTGGCCCGGGCCAGCTACCGGCTGCCCTACTTCTGGTCCTCGATGCGGCTGGACCGGGATGGCCGGGACGTGTCCTACCACTGCCGCCGGCGGCTGCCCGGCCCGCGCGGCACGGCCAGCGACGTGCGGGTCCGGATCGGGGCGGCGTACCAGCCCGGCGAACTGGCCGCCCAGGACCACTTCCTGACCGCCCGCTGGGTGCTGTTCAGCGTGACCGGCCAGCACCGGACCTTCGCCCGGGCCGCCCACCCGCCGTGGCCGCTGTACCGCGCGCAGGCCCTGGCGGTCCGGGACGGCCTGCTCACCGCGGCCGGCCTGCCCGCGCCGGAGGGCCCACCGCTGGTGCACTACTCACCCGGGGTGGACGTCCGCATCGGACCGCCCGAGGGCTACCGCTGACCGGGCGGCCCCGGCGCAGGCCCGAATGGCGGTATTGACCACGGGCCAGACCCCGCCGTTGACCGTGCGCCAGCACCCGTTCACACAGCACAAATGTTTGCGCCTATATCAGCCGATCCAGCTCATACCGGCAAAAGAATGTGCTAAGCCTCTGCGAAGGAATCTTGAACAACCGATCCCGGTAAAGCCACTTCGCCGCCTCCGCGGCGCTGCTTAGGGGGTTCAGCTACTGGTTCGCCGTGCCCGGGGCGGGGGCGCGCGTCCGGTTCAGCCTGCGGCTCAGAGCCGTTCTGCCCGCATATCCACCCGCCTGTGCATCGTCCGTCTCACGCGACTTTACTGCGAGGTGTCATGGCCCAACCCGAGCGGCCACACCGGGTCGAGCCGGACGGCTCCCCGTCAGCCAGCACCCGGCCGCCCCAGGCCCGGCGAGCCCGGTCCGTGCCCGGCCGCCGCCGGGCCAGCCAGGCCCAGCCAGCCCGGACGCGATCGATCGGGGTCACCCTGCTGGCCCTGCTGCTCATCCCACTGCTGGCCCTGGTGGCACTGTGGGCGTTCGTGGCCAGCCTGACGCTGAGCAACCGCATCCGGTTCCAGCACTACGAGACGGTGACGAACGCGCTCAGCCCCGGCTTCGCCGCGCTGACCACGAACCTCCTCGACGAGCGCGCGCTCAGCGTGGCCTGGCTGGGGTCGGCCCGCCGGACCCCGGAGACATCGTTGCTGGGCGTCCGGCCCAAGACCGACGCGGCCGTGCTCCTCGCCCGTCAGGGATACCAGTCCGCCCGCAGCCTGCTGACGCCAAACAGCGATGCGGCCATGAAGGTTCTGTTCGCGGACTTGTCGCAGTTGGCCCGGGTGCGGGCAGCCGTGGATTCGGGCGCGGACAGCGTGCCCACCGCCTACCAGGCCTACGACAAGATAGCCGCGGACGAGGTGGCGGCGTTCCGCGCGGCCGCGCCTACCACCGACCCCACCCTGAACTACATGACGCAGGCGTCCGTTGACGCCCTCCAGTTGCAGGGCCAGATATTCGGGGCCATGTCCCTGGTCGGCGCGGCGCTGGCCGGAGGCGGCCGGATGACGCAGCCGGAGCGGGTGCTGTTCAGCCAGCTCGTCGGCCAGCAGCAACTCAACGTCAGCGCCATCTTCTCGCTGGCCACCTCAGCGGACCGGCCACTGTATGCGGCTGCTTTCGGGTCGGCCTCGATGCGCCAGCTGGAGGCGCTGGAGAACCAGGTCGAGGCCAGCCCGCCAGGCGGCCCATCCCGGTGCAGCCAGCCGACTTCGCCGCCTTGTCGGCGCGGGTGCAGGCCTCGGTGTCGCGCCCGCTGACCGGCCTCAACCTCGTCGTCGGCGCCCAGGCCGGGCGGCTGCGGAACAGCCTGACCCTGCAGCTGGCCATCGCCGCCGGTCTCGGGCTGGTGGCCATCCTGGTCGCGGCGGCCGTCGCGATCCGGTCCGGGAACCGCCTACGCGGCGAGCTCACCGGGCTGTACAACGGCGCCCGGGAGATGGCCAGCGAGCGGCTGCCGCGGGTCATCGCGCGGCTGCGCAGCGGGGACGAGGTGGACGTGGTCGCCGAGTCGCCGCCGCTGCCCACCGGGCGGATCACCGAGATCGCCCGGGTGGCCGACGCGTTCTCCACGGTGCAGCGGACCGCGGTGGACGCCGCGGTCGGCCAGGCGAACCTGCGCAAGGGCGTCAGCCAGGTGTTCCTCAACCTGTCGCTGCGCAACCAGTCGCTGCTGCACCGGCAGCTCGGCCATGCTCGACTCGATGGAGCGGGCCACCAGACGACCCGGCCGCGCTGGCCGACCTGTTCCGGCTGGACCACCTGACCACCCGGATGCGCCGCCACGCCGAGGGCCTGATCATCCTGTCCGGGGCGGTGCCCGGGCGGGGCTGGCGGGAGCCGGTGCCGGTGCTCGACGTGCTGCGCGCGGCGATTGCCGAGGTGGAGGACTACACCCGGGTGGACGTGGCCAGCGAGACCCGGACGCGGTGGTCGGGCGCGGCGGTCAACGACGTGATCCACCTGCTCGCCGAGCTGGTCGAGAACGCCACCGCTTCTCGCCGCCGAACACCCGGGTCGAGATCCGCGCCGACGCGGTCGGCGTGGGGTTCGCGGTCGAGATCGAGGACCGCGGTCTCGGCATTACCCCCGAGGAGCTGGCCGAGATCAACGCGCGGCTGGCCAGCCCGCCCGAGTTCGACCTGGCCAGACAGCGACCAGCTCGGCCTGTTCGTGGTCGGCCAGCTGGCCGGCCGGCACGGGATCAAGGTGTCCCTGCTGCGACTCCCCGTACGGCGGGCACCAGGGCCGTGCTGATGCTGCACGCACAGCGATCATCGTGCCCGCCGGTGAGCTGGGTCAGGCCGACCCGAACGCCGAGCCAGCCTGGCCCCGGCCGCGGCGGCGGGCGGTCACACCGTTCCCGGGCGTAGGCGCCGACCCGCTGGCCAACCGCGAGCGGGCGTCGGCGTTCAGCCTGACCGGCCGCCCGCCGGTTCGACGCCGCCCCGTCCGCGGCCCCGGCGCGGCGCGCCCGCACCCCAGGACGATCCGCGGCCTGCCGCCGTGGGGGCCGCCGGCAGTGCCGGGCACCAGCCCGGGGCGGCCGGCGACGCCCGCTGGGCCTGCCGCGCCGGGTCCGGCAGGCCAGCCTGGCGCCGCAGCTGCGCAGGCCGACGGCCCAGGACGCCCGCCGCGGAGCTGCGCCAGCCGCCGGCCCGGCCTGGGCCGCTCGCCCGAGGAAGCCCGCAGCATCGATCGGCCGCGCTGCAGAACGGGCCTGGCAGCGCGGCCGGGTGGATGACGTGGACTACCCGGGCGAGGAGGAAGCCGGATGGCCCGGCGGCTGGCCCGGGCCGAGTCGCGATGGCGGCGACGGAAGGGACACGTGATGGCGCAGCCGACCGCGGCCGGGCAGCTGAGCTGGCTGCTGGACAACCTGGTCGCCCGGGTGCAGCCGGTCAGCCAGGCGCTGGTGCTGTCCCGGGACGGCCTGGTCGTGGCGGCGTCTCAGGGCCTGAGCCGGGAGGACGGCGAGCACCTGTCCGCGCTGGCGGCCGGGGTGCAGAGCCTGGCCCGCGGGGCTGGCCAGCACTTCGACGGCCGGCGAGGTGCGGCAGACGATCATCGAGCTGGAGAGCATGTTCCTGTTCGTCATGGCGGCCGGGGAGGGCACCTGCCTGGCCGTGCTGGCCGCCGCCGAGCGCCAATGCCGCCGTGGTCGCCTACGAGATGGCCATGCTGGTGCGGCGGATGGGCAAGTACCTCACCGCCCCGCCCCGGTTCCACGGCCACGAGCCGGCGGCGGGGTGATGGCGCGTGACCGCCCGTAGGGACAGGTGGCTGGACCAGGAGGCGGGCCCGGTCGTCCGCCCGTACGCGGTGACCAAGGGGCGCACCGGCCCGGCCGAGCGTCGATCGGCCTGATCGACATGGTGGTGGCGGTCGCGGGCCGCCGCCGGGCGGCTCGCCGTCCGCCGGCCAGCGGCCGGGCGGCTGCGGCTGGGCCCGGAGCACCGGCAGATCCTGGCCCGGTGCCGGCGGCCGTCCGCCGTGGTGGACCTGGCCTCCGACATGGACCTCCCGGTCGGGGTGGTCCGCGTGCTGCTCAGTGACCTCACGGAGCACGGGCTCGTCCGGGTGCTGGCCGCCCCGCGCGGGCCGGCCACCAACAGACCGCATTCTGAGGGAGGTGCTGGATGGACTCCGGGCACTCTGACCCGGGCCATGGTGCGGCGGTCCTGCCCACGACGGCCAAGATCCTGGTGGCCGGCGGGTTCGGGGCGGGCAAGACCACCCTGGTCGGCGCGATCAGCGAGATCCGTCCGCTGCGCACCGAGGAGACCCTCAGCGACCGCAGCGTGGGTGTGGACGACACCAGCGGGGTGGGCGCGAAGACCACGACCACGGTCGCGATGGACTTCGGCCGGATCACGTTCCGCGAGGACCTGCTGCTCTACCTGTTCGGCACGCCGGGCCAGCAGCGGTTCTGGTTCATGTGGGACGAGCTGGCCTATCGGCGCGCTCGGCGCGGTGGTGCTGGCCGATACCCGGCGGCTGGCCGACTGCTTCGCGTCGGTGGACTACTTCGAGCAGCACGGAATGCCGTTCGTGGTCGCGGTCAACTGCTTCGACGGCGCCCCGCACTACGAACCGGACGACGTCCGGATCGCGCTCGACCTCGACCCGGACGTCCCCGTGGTGCTGTGCGACGCGCGGCAGCGCGACTCGGTGAAACGTGCGCTGATCACCCTGGTCCGCTATGTGATCAGCTTGTCCGCCACCGACCTGGAGGGTGCCGGGGTCAGCTGCAGGCCGGCGTCTGGCCGGCCAGCGGCAGGCTAGCGCGGCTCGCCGTCTACGGTCAGCTCCACCCGGTCCGGGTAGAAGCACAGCAGGCCAGCGATCTCCGCCGCCTGCGGGATCGGGTCCGGGTAGCTCCACACCAGGTCCTCGTGCACCTCGCCGCCGGCCTCGGCCGACCAGTAGGACGCCAGGCCCTTGAACGGGCAGGTGGTGTGGGTGTCGCTGGGCCGCAGCAGATCGGTGCGCACGTCCGCGGCCGGCAGATAGTACCGGGTCGGCAGGCCGGTCTCGTCCAGCAGCACCGGCCGGTCCGACTCGGCCAGCTTGGTGCCGCCCAGCGTGACCACGACGTGTGCGTTGCCCTGAGTGGTGGTGATCGTGTGCCCTGTAGCCATGCCTGGGTGAACTCCCCGGCGGGGGCGATGATTCCGCGTCCGGCCAAGACCCAGATCAGCGTGCTGCGGCCTGCTGCCCGGCCGTCTCAGTGAACGCGGCCAGCGCGTCGGCGTCGCTGGGGCGGCCCGGACGTTGCCGGCCAGGAAGCCGATGTCCGGCAGGTCGGGGGCGGCCGCTTCCAGCGCGGCCGCGGCCGCCTCGGTGTCGTACAGCGTCCGGCGGAGTACCAGGTCCGGCCCGAGCAGCGCCCAGCTCGCGCCGGGATGGCCGTACCCGAGCCCGACCGAGCCGGGGTTGATGACCCGCCGCCCGCCGGCCAGCCGGTCGAACGGCATGTGTGTGTGCCCGACCACTACCGTCCGCTCGGCCAGCCCACCGAACGCGGCCTGGTAGTGCGAGACCGGGCTGTCCACCAGGATGAACTCGTTGTCGTCCCGGGCCGTCCCGTGGCAGAACGCCACCGCCCCCAGCCCATCGATGTCCAGCGAGACGGTCAGCGGCAGATCGGCCACGAGGTCCCGGTGGGCCCGGCTGATCCGGGCCGCGCACCATTCGTAGTACTCGGCGGGCGCGTTGGTGGCCAGGCCGCTGGGCTGGAACGTGCCATCGAACGCGGCGGCCAGATCCCGGTCGCTGTTGCCGCGCACCCAGATCACCCGGTCACCCAGCCCGGCCAGCCGGTCCAGGGTCGGCGCGGGCATCGGGCCGTCGGCGATGTCGCCGTCCAGCACGATCGCGTCCACCCCGGCCGCTTCAACGTCGCGCAGCACGGCGTCCAGCGCGGGCAGGTTGCCGTGGATGTCAGCCAGTACCGCGACCCGCATCGGCCGCTCCTTCCCTCGCGCGCTGGCCCAGCCGCCGGAACGCCGCCCACGTGGCCGAGCCCGGCTCGGCTGAGTAGATCACCAGCCGCTGGTCGGTGTCCGGGATGTGCAGCACGTGGCAGTCGAATTCCAGCGGCCCGGCCTCCGGGTGAATGACCTGTTTCCGCATCGGGCGGCGCGCCGCGACCTCCTGCTCGGCCCACATCCGGGCGAACTGCGGCGAGCTGCCGAGCAGCTCGGTGACCAGCTCCTCGATGCTCCGGTCACCGGGGTAGCGGGCATAAGCCGCGCGCAGGTCCGCCACCGAACTGCGGGCGAACGCGAGCGTGTCTTCATCGCTCCACCGCGGGTCCGCCGCGGGCTGCCGGAACATCCAGCGCAGCACGTTCCGGTCCGCTTCCGGGACCGCGGACAGGTTGCCGATGAAGCGGGATGGCCAGCGGGTTCCACGCCAGCACGTCGTACTTGGCGTCCAGCACGTAGGCGGGCGTGCCGGCCAGGCTGTCCAGCAGGTGCCGGGTGGCCGGGTCCAGCGCCCGGGCCGGGCTGGCGGCCGGCGGCGGGCTCACCCCGGCCATCCGGAACAGGTAGTCCCGCTCGTCCCGGGTCAGCATCAGCGCCCGGGCCAGCGCGGCCAGGATCTGCTCCGATGGGTGCGGCCCGCGGCCCTGCTCCAGCCGGATGTAATAGTCCACGCTCATGCCGGCCAGCTCGGCGACTTCCTGGCGGCGCAGCCCTGGGGTGCGCCGCCGCCCACCGCCGGGCAGCCCCACGTCACCGGGCCGCAGCCGGGCCCGCCGCCCGCGCAGGAACGCGGCCAGCTCGGCCCGGCGGATCCCCGGCCGCCCGTTGTGCTCGTCCATGAACCCAGCCTGCCTTATCCGCCTACGGCGGCAGGCCCGAGAGGGTGGTACCGCCGATCCCAGCCTGCGCCGGTCTCTCCCGCAGCCCGGCCGCGCGCCGCAGGCTGGCCAGCATGACAACGACCGCATTGATCACCGGCGCCAACAAGGGCATCGGCTTCGCCACCGCCCAGCTGCTCAGCCAGCGCGGCATGACCGCGCTGCTCGGCGCGCGGGACGCGGCGCGCGGCCAGCAGGCCGAGCGGGCACTGCACGAGGAGGGTGCGACCACGGCCCGCTACGTGCCGCTGGACGTGACCGGCGAGAAGTCCGCGGCGCAGGCCGCGGCCTGGATCGAGGCCGAGTACGGCCAGCTCGACATCCTGATCAACAACGCCGGGATCACCCGCCGCGAGGGGGCCGGCCCGCCCAGCGAGACCACCCTGGACGCGCTGCGCGAGGTCTTCGAGACCAACGTGTTCGGCGTGGTCACCGTGACCAACGCCATGCTCCCGCTGCTACGCCGCGCCCCGGCCGCCCGCATCGTCAACGTGTCCAGCGAGGTGGGCTCGATCGGCTCGATGCTGAACCCGGACAGCCCGCTGTGGCCGATGGCGTCGGTGCCCTATCCGGCGTCCAAGGCCGCGCTGAACATGGTGACTGCCATGTACGCCAAGGAGCTGGCCGGCACCCCGGTCAAGGTGAACGCGGCCAACCCGGGCTACTGCGCGACGGACCTGAACGGGCACACCGGGTTCCGCACCGCCGGGCAGGGCGCCGCGGTCTGCGTGCACCTGGCCACGCTGCCCGCCGACGGCCCTACCGGCCAGCTCTGGGGCCACCTGTGGGCCCTCGGCGACAGCGAGCAGGACGGCGTCCTGCCCTGGTAGCTGCACCCACGGCCCGGTACCGGCGACAATGTACAGGTGCAGGTAGGCATTCTCGGCCCGCTCCAGGTGCGCGGCGACGCGGGGCAGCCCATTGAGCTGGGCGGCCCGCGGCTGCGCGCGCTGGTGATCCGGCTCGCCTTGGATGCCGGGCAAACCATTTCTGCCGAACGCCTGTGCGGTGACCTGTGGCCCGCTGACGGCCCGGCCGACACCGGCAACGCTCTCCAGGCGCTGGTATCCAGGCTGCGGCATGCGGCGGGCCCGGGCATCGTGCAGCACGGGGCGGGTGGCTACACGCTGGCCGTGCCGCCGGAGCAGGTGGACGCGGCCGAGTTCGAGCGGCTGGTCGGCGTGGCCCGCGGCGCGCTGGCCGGCGGTGACCAGGAGCAGGGCGCCGCGCTGCTGCGCGAGGCGCTCCGGCTGTGGCGCGGTCCCGCGCTGGCCGACGTAGCCGACGCACCGTTCGCGGCCGGCCCGGTGGCCCGGCTGGAAGAGCTCCGGCTGGCCGCCACCGAGGACCGGATCGAGGCCGACCTGGCGCTCGGCCGTGGCGCCGGGCTGGCCCCGGAACTCGAGGAACTGGCCGCCGCGTACCCGCTCCGCGAGCGGCTGCGCGGCCAGCTCATGCGGGTGCTGTACCTGGCCGGGCGGCAGGGTGACGCGCTCAACGTGTACCAGGAGACCCGCGAACTGCTGGCCGACCAGCTCGGCGTGGACCCGTCGCCCGCATTGTCCGAGGTCCACCTGGCCATCCTGCGCGGCAGTGTTGACCCGGGGGGGCCCGAGCCCCCCGGAGACCTCCCGATCGCCGCTCCGCGCCGAACGTGGGCTCGGCGAGCACCCGCCTGCGGCGGGCCCCGCCTCGCCCGCGCAGGCAGCGGGTGATCTGCGCGCTCCGCGCGCAGGCAACCTGCCCGCCCAGCTGACCAGCTTCGTCGGCCGGGACGAGGAGCTGAACCGGGTGGCCAAGCTGCTCGACGAGGCCCGGCTGGTCACGCTGACCGGGCCGGGCGGTACCGGCAAGACCCGGCTGGCCGTCGAGGCTGCGGCCCGGCTGGCCGACCAGGCCCCGGACGGCATGTGGTTCGTCCCGCTGGCCCCGGTGCGGGACGCGCTGGATGTGCCCCAGGCCGTGCTGTCCGCGCTTGGTATCGCGGAGGCGACCAGGACCGCCGACTCGGTCTGGCTCACCGTGCTGCCGCCGCTGGACCGGCTGACCGACGCGCTGGCCGCCCAGCGGCTCGTGCTGGTGCTGGACAACTGCGAGCACCTGATCGCCGCGGTGGCCGAACTGGCCGGCCGGGTACTGGCCGCCGCTCCCGGGCTGCGCATCCTGGCCACCAGCCGCGAGCCGCTCGGGGTGATCGGCGAGACGCTGTGCCCGGTGCCCGCGCTGCCCCTACCGCCGCCCGACGTGACGGCGGGCGAGGCCATGGAGTACGGGGCGGTCCGCCTGCTGGCCGAGCGGGCGGCGCGGTACGGCCGGGGTTCACCGTCGATTCCGGCAGCGTCGGCCCGGTGGTCCGGATCTGCCGGGCGCTGGACGGCAACCCGCTGGCCATCGAGCTGGCCGCGGCCCGGCTGCGGTCGCTCACCGCCGCGCAGGTGGCGGGGCGGCTGGACGACCGGTTCGCGCTGCTGTCCGCGGGCAGCCGGACCGCGCTGCCGCAGCACCAGACGCTGCGCGCGATCGTGGACTGGAGCTGGGACCTGCTCGGCGACGACGAGCGCACCGTGCTGCGCCGGCTCGCCGTGTTCAACGGCGGCGCCAGTCCCGGCGCGGCCGAGCAGATCTGCGCGCTGGACGCGCCGCGTGGCCAGATCATCGACCTGGTCGCCTCACTGGTGGACAAGTCGCTGGTCACCGCGACCGGCGAGGCCAACGTCCGCTATCACCTGCTGGAGACGGTCCGCGCCTACGCCGCGGAACGGCTGGCCGAGGCGGGGGAGCAGAACCAGGTCCAGGCCGCGCACGCGGGGTACTTCCTGGCCCTGGCCGAACGGGCCGCACCGGAGCTGCGCGGCCCGGATCAGCTGGAGTGGCTGACCCGGTTGTCCGCCGAGCATGACAACTTCGTCGCAGCGCTGCGGCATGCCATCAGTGTCCGTGACGCACCGACCGGACTCCGCCTGGTCGCCGCGCTGTCCTGGTTCTGGCTGATGCGTGACTACGAGACCGAGGCCGGCGAGTGGGCGGTCGAGGTGGATGACATCGCCGGCGACGAGGTGCCGCCCGGTCTGGCCGACGCGTATGCGGTCTGTCACGTGCTGGCCGCGATGAGCCTGGTCACCAGCGATACCGGGGCGCCGGCCGGCCTGCTGATGGACACGCTGCGCACCGCGCTCGCCGTGGCCGGCCCGGACAGCCGTCACCCACTGCTCCGGCTGGCCACGCCGATGCTCGCGTACTTCGGTGGGGACACCGAGCGCGGGCTCAGCCAACTGCGCGCGCTGGGCGACGACCCGGATCAGTGGGTCCGCGCCGCCGGTTATGCGGCGGCCGGGCACCTGGCCATGAACAGTGGGCAGCTCGACCAGGCCGCCGCCGACCTGGCCCGCAGCTATACGGACTTCTCCACGATCGGCGACCGGTGGGGGCTGGTGGTCACCATGTCCGGCCTGGCCGAGGTCGCCCTGGCCCGCGACGATCCCGACGAGGCGGTCCGCCTGCTGGAGGACGGCCGCAAGATCGCCCTCGACGGCCTGCACCGCAACTTCGCCGACATGATGCTGATCAAGCTGGGCCAGGCCCGGGCCCGGCAGGGCAAAACCGATGCGGCCCGCGCCGACCTGGAGCGCGGTGTGCACATCGCGGAGCGGATCGGCGAGAAGGACGACGCCGCCTCGGGCCAGCTCGAACTGGCCGACCTGGCCCGGCAGCTCGGTGACCTGGACCGGGCCAGGGAGCTGGTCCGCCGGGCGGTGGACACCGCTCAAGCGAACCTCGGGCGGCCGGGCATGACGGCCATCGCCACCACCGCTTACAGCCGGCTGGGCTGCCTGGATGAGCAGCAGGGCGACCTGGCCTCGGCGGCCGGCTGGCACGCCAAGGCGGCCGGCCTGGTCGGTGAGCGCGAAGATGTGTTCCTGCCCAACCATCCGGTGGCGGCCACGGTGGCCGAAGGCTGCGCCGCGCTGGCCGCGGCCCAGGGCCAGCACCAGCGGGCCGCCGAACTGCTCGGACTGGCGCACACCCTGCACGGCTTCCGCGACGCGGCCAGCCCCGAGGTGCGGCGGGCCACCGCGCTGGCGTCGGCCGCGCTCGGCGCGGCCGACTTCGCGGTGGCGTACGCCACCGGCCAGGGCCTGACCCGGGCCGACCTGGCCGCCCTGAACACAGAAACCTGACCCGCCCGCACGCAAAAACCTGGCCCACCCACTAACTCGACATATGTAGGCTACATATGTAGGTATGGGGTGAGCCAGGTCATGGCCGCCGGGTCAGAGCCGGCGGCGGTACATCCGCATGGCCACCGGGAAGGCCACGATCACGATCCCGGCCGCCCAGGCCAGCGCGTACAGCACGTGCGTGGCCACCGGCCCGCCCACGGTCAGCCCGCGCACCGCGTCGGCCAGCGACGTGACCGGGTTGACCTTGACCCAGGCTTGCAGCCAGCCCGGCAGGGTGGTCGTCGCCGGGATCAGGATGCTGCTGCCGAAGACCAGCGGCATCATGAAGATGAACGAGATGCCCTGCACCGTTTCCGGCCCGGGCGCGACCAGGCCGATCAGCACCGAGATCCAGCAGATCGCCAGGTAGAACACGTAGGCCAGGGCGAACGCGGCCAGCACCGGCAGCACCCCGGTGTGGAACCGGAACCCGAGCGCCACGCCGAACCCGGTCAGCACGAACATCGCCACGCAGAACCGGACCGTATCCCCGAGCACCGCGCCCACCAGCGGGGACGAGCGGGCGATCGGCAGGCTGCGGAACCGGTCGAACACCCCTTTGTGGATGTCCTCGGCCAGCGCGGTGCCCAGCCCCATGGTGGCGAACATGGCGATCTGCGCGACCAGCCCCGGCAGCAGCAGTTCCAGGTAGGCGTGGGTGCTGCCGGCCACCGCGCCGCCGAACAGGTACAGGAACAGCACCAGGAAGACGATCGGCATCAGCGTCACGTCGAGCAGCTTTTCCGGTGAGTGCTTGAGCTGGGTCACGTTGCGCCAGGCCAGGGTCAGCGCGTTGGCGATGCCCTGCCGGGCCCCGATCCGGCGGCGCAGTGGGGCCCGCTCGCCGGCCGCTGTGGCCGTGGTGGTTACGTCCAGGGTGGTCATGCCGCCCTCCCTTCGTCGTCGCTGGTGTCATCGGCTGGGTGCCCGGTCAGCGTGAAGAACACCTCGTCCAGGCTGGGCAGCCGGAACGCGAGTTCGGCGGCCAGCAGGCCCACCTCGTCCAGCCGCCGGACCACAGCCGGCAGCAGCGCCGGGTCGCTGGCCGGCGCGGTGACCAGGCCGATGTCGCTGACCACCTCGGGGGTCGCCCCGGTCACCTGGGCCACGATCGTGGCCAGCTCACCGGTCCGGGCCTGGTCAACCGCGCGCACCATCAGCGTCTGGCCGCCGGTCCGCGCCTTCAGCTCGCCCGGGGTGCCCTCCGCGACCACCAGGCCGTGGTCGATGACCGCGATCTGGTCGGCCAGTTCGTCGGCCTCTTCCAGGTACTGCGTGGTGAGCAGCACGGTGGCGCCGCCCGCGATGATGCCGCGGATGGTGTCCCACACCTGGCTGCGCGCCCGCGGGTCCAGCCCGGTGGTCGGCTCGTCCAGGAACAGCACCTGTGGCTCGCCGATCAGGCCGGCCGCCAGGTCGAGGCGGCGCCGCATGCCGCCGGAATACGTCTTGGCCGCCCGCCCGGCCGCCTCGGCCAGATCGAACCGCTCCAGCAGTTCGGCCGCGCGGCGCCGGGCCTCGGCCCGGCGCAGGCCGAGCAGCCGGCCGATCATCACCATGTTCTCGGTGCCGGTCAGCTCGTCGTCCACCGACGCGAACTGCCCGGTCAGCGCGATCAGCTGACGCACCTGGACGGATTCGGTGAGCACGTCATAGCCACCGATCCGGGCCCGTCCGGCGTCCGGCTTGAGCAACGTGGCCAGCGCCCGGACCGCGGTGGTCTTGCCCGCTCCGTTCGGGCCGAGCAGGGCGAGCACGGTGCCGCGCCCGGCCCGCAGATCGACCCCGCGCAGTGCCTCGGTACGGCCAAAGCGCTTGACCAGCCCCTCGGCCTCGATCATGTCGGTCATCAGTCGTGTCCTGTCATTCCGCTGCTGTTTACGGTCTCCACTGTCGCGGACCGCGCTGACAGGTCCCGGCCAGCACGCTGACAGCCGCCTGCCGCTGACTGACAGCCGTTGCTCAGCCTGCTGTCAGCACCCGGATGGGTGCCCCGCGCTGCCACGCGGCGATGTCGTCCACCGCGTCGGCGTACCAGGTCTGCATCGTCCGGGCGGTCACATAGCCGAGATGGGGGGTGAGCAACGCGTTGGTGGCGTTAAGCAAAGGATCGTTGGGGGGTAGCGGTTCGGTGTCGTAAACGTCCAGGCCGGCGCCCGCGATCCAGCCCTCCTGCAACGCGCGGAGCAGCGCGGCCCGCTCGATGATCGGCCCGCGGGATGTGTTGACGAGATAAGCGGCCGGTTTCATGCTGCGCAGCTCGCGCTCGGTGACCAGGCCCCTGGTGCGGTCGGACAGCACCAGGTGGATGCTGACCACGTCAGCCGTGGCGAACAGGTCGGCCTGGCTGACCGCGCGGACGCCTTTTTCTGCCGCGGCCGCCGGGTCGAGGTGCTGGCTCCAGGCGATCACGTCCATCTCGAAGGCCTGCCCGATCCGGGCCATCTGGCTGCCGATCCGGCCCAGCCCGGCCAGGCCGAGGGTGGCGCCCATCAGGTCCATGCCGACCGTGTGCTGCCAGCCGCCACGGCGCACCGCGGCGGTCTCGGCGGGCAGGTGCCGGACCAGCGACAGGATGAGTGCCCAGGTCAGCTCGGCCGTGTTCGCGCTGCGCGGCCCGCCGGTGCCGGACACCGTCACGCCGTGCTCGGCCGCCGCGTTCAGGTCGATCGCGGCGTTGGCGCGCCCCGTGGTGACCAGCAGTTTCAGATCGGGGAGCCGGGCGAACAGTTCCCGGTCGAACCGGGTCCGCTCGCGCATCGCCACCACCACCTCGGCGCCCTGCAGTGCGGCCACCAGTTCGTCGCCGGCCAGGTGCTCGCGGATCGCGGTCCACTGGGCCCCGGCCGGCTGGCCGTCCAGCCGGTATTCGGCCACCAATCCCTGATAGTCGTCCAGCGCCACTACGCGCAGGGCCATGCTGCCTCCCTTGTCCGGCTGATATCCCATAGCTTGCGCCAGGCCGGTCCGGGAGACCTTATGCTCGGGATATACCAGGTCACCTCGTCCACGAGGTTCGGACGAGACCGGTCTGCCCTTCCGGCGGCGTGCCCCTCCCCGCGGTGCCGGTCAGGCCAGGCGATCGCGGGGCATATCGCGGTCTCCGTGGGTAGTCCCGGTTCGGCAGTTGCCGTGCCAGCTCTAGCTAAATGCTTAGGCATGCCAAACGAGCCGGGAATCGCTGAGCTGGTCCCTATACTCGGCGCGGGAGCGAAGATCATGGCGGAAGAAACGGTAGCCGACACGTCTGCAGCAGCAGCCGCCGCGAGGACTGGGCGCGAGCGGGTAGCCCGCGCCGCCTATGAGCTGTTCAGCCGGGCGGGTGTCCGGTCGGTGGGCGTCGATGCCGTCATCGAGCAGGCCGGCACGGCCAAAATGACCCTGTACCGCAACTTCCCGTCCAAGGACGACCTGATCCTCGACTTCCTGCGCCGCCGCGAGGAACGCTGGACGCACGCCTGGCTGGAGGCCGAGACCCAGCGCCGCGGCGCCACCCCGCGGGAACAGTTGCTGGCCATCTTCGACGTGTTCGGCGAGTGGTTCGGCGAGCCGGACTTCGCCGGCTGCTCGTTCCTCACCACGATGATCGAGATCAGCGACGAGGCCCACCCGGTGCACCAGGCCGCCGTCTCGCACCTGGCCAATATCCGCTGCTACCTGTCCCGGCTGGCTAGCGCGGCGGGCATTGCTGATGCGGACGGTTTCGCCCGGAAATGGCACATCCTGATGAAAGGCGCCATCATGGCCGCCCAGGAAGGCGATACCGCGGCCGCCGCCCGCGCTCACGAGATCGGCGAACTCCTCCTAGCCTCCGCCACCCGCTAGCCCAAGCACTGTGAGCCGCCGGTTCCCACCAGTCCTAGCCCGCTCAGCCTGGCAGCTCCCGCTAGCCCGCTAGCCCGCTAGGCCATGCGCTAGGAGGCTCCCGGCTCCAGCGGCGAACTTAGGGCTCGTCTGCAAATGAGCCGTCGGTCCACGCGCGCTGGGCTGCTCAGGCGTCTCGTAGCTGGCGGCCTTACCACAGCCAGCCCGTGGCTGGAGCCAGTGAGCGCCCGCGCCGGTCAGCGCCCGTCTGGGACGCGGCTGGCTGAGGGCTATGAGTGAAACATCAGTGTGGTTGAGCTGCGGTAAGGCGTCCAGCCGGGTGAGGTCGCCTGTTCCTCGCTGGGCCATGCCCGCCCCTCTGCCTCACCCCGAGCGCGACACACGGTGCCCAGGTCGCCCTTCTGGTGCGCCCCAAACCCGAGCCAGCACCTCCGCTCCACCTCCGGCTGTCAACCCCCACGCCGTGCGCTGGGCTCAGGCCCGTACTCCCGCCCATCCATTCCAACGCTTTGGCCTGAGCCTTAGCCCTGACCACACCCCCCGCTCCCCGTCACGGGCCGAGCCCACGCCCGTGACTCGCCGCATCGCCGCGACTTTACGCAGTCACACAACAGGCTCTAATTAGCTTCCTTTTCCTGGCCAATGTTCAGCCGTTCCTGTTGACCGCGGCAAAGGACGGAGATAACGTAACAGATTAACTAATAGGAAAGTTTCCTATTAGTTAAGTCCGACCCCCAGGAGGACATGTGCACGCATCCCCGCTCGACCTGCCCCACCGCAAGACGTGGGCGCGCCTCCGCAGTCGGCCCGCAGCTGCCGCGTTAGCCGCCGCCACAGCTGTGGTCCTGGCCGGCGGTGCGGCCGTCGGCACCTTAGCCAGCACGGCCCAGGCTGCGTCGGCCGCGGCACTGTCGGCCAACTGGTACGAATCCGCCCCGTACTACAGCACGCTGGACTCGAGCGCCCCAGATCTCGGCTCAGTCATGGCTGCGACCGGGCAAAAGGCGTTCGACATGGCATTCATCCTGGCCAGCGGCGGCTCGTGCGCACCCGCCTGGGACGGGACCGACCCGGTTTCCTCCGACACCCAGGTGGCCAGCGTCATCAACGAGGTCCGCGCCGACGGCGGTGACGTGATCGTCTCGGCCGGCGGCTACAACGGCACCAAGCTGGGCCAGGTCTGCAGCTCCGCCTCGGCTACCGCCGCCGCCTACCAGCAGGTGATCACCACGTACGGGCTGCACGCTTTCGACTTCGACCTCGAAGAGCCGGAGATCGAGAACTCGACCGCGATCGCCAACGAGTTGGGCGCCGCGCAGATCCTGCAGCAGGAAGACCCGGGTCTGTTCATCTCGATCACCATGCCGTCCACCACGACCGGCGCTAACTACTTCGGCCAGTTGCTTCTCGACGAAGCCAAGAGCCTGGGCTTCACCCCGAACGACTACACGATCATGCCGTTCGACGGCGGCTTCAGCGGCGGATCATCGCAGGTCACCGCGCTGCAAGACTTCAACTCGCAGCTGATGAGCACGTTCGGCTGGAGCAGCTCCCAGGCGTATGCACACGAGGGGTTCTCGGGTATGAACGGCCGGACGGATACCGGGGAGTACTTTTATCAGAGCGATTTCCAGACCGTCCTGAGCTTCGCGGAGAGTTCCGGGATGAGCAGGTTCACGTTCTGGTCGGTCAACCGCGACCGGCAATGCAACCCGCCCGACAACAACGACGTGACGTCCAGCGAGTGCAGCTCCGTGCCGCAGAACTCGTGGGACTTCACCGCCTACACGGTGGCCTTCGCCAACAACGCTCCGGTGTCCTCGCCGAGCCCGACCCCATCCTCATCCAGCCCCACCCCAACGTCATCGCCGACACCGACGACGGGTGGCTGTTCGGCAGCCGCATGGGTGTCGAACGTGGCGTACGTCTCGGGTGATGTGGTGTCGTATGGCGGCGACCAGTGGACCGCCAACCAGTGGAACTACGACGAAGTCCCTGGTGGGGCATCAGGCGCCTGGAACAACGACGGCGCCTGCTGAGACGTGGCGCCGGGCGACCCTGTGCGCGCCGCCCGGCGCCACCCCGCCACACATCCGCTTCCACGCGGCCGTGTCCAGTGCCTCGTCTCGCTACCTACGCAAAGAGAACGGGTGCCTCGGGGACTGCGAACCAGACAACAGGGACGCTTACGATGGAGAGTTCGCCTCGTCATCACCATAAGAAGAATCTTCGTCACAAGGTGTCGGAATGACTATGTAGTTGCGCCACGATAATATGAGTCGTGCCATGAAGCAGTGTCCGAGCAGCACACTTGTTACTAGTCGCGCCGGAGGTCCTCAGCGCGCTTGGACTCAGCTACAGCCTCAGACAGGACAGTGTATTCGGAGTCGCTAATCTTTCCTTGATCATAGGCTGCAACAACGTCATCAAACGTTCCAGGGATATACGGCTCGGGATCCTGCTGTGCAGCGGCTGCCATCTCCAGATAGTTTTTGGTTCCCGTCTAGGCGTTCGCGGCCATGAACGTTCACGAAAGCGCTGAGCGACCTCATCTAGACTCATTTCGCCTGATTGTAGCGCGTCCATCATTCTCGCTATTTCATTCCTCATTTAATCCTCCAACCTGGATCAACCTCTTCTGTGCTCATCCGGCTCGTCTCGACCCGCATCGGAGAGCGACCATCCAAGGAGTTGTCGTAGATGGACCAGTCGTCCAAGCTGGTCTTTACTTGCTCGAAGGTTCGCCTGTTTTGGCTCCCCCACTCCGGGTCCGCTTGATTCCTTGACTACCTCTTCGGGGACAAACCTGCCACCTAGGCCGTGCCCCGCTCGGTACTGATCATGTCCTTCGCGGTGCCTTGCGTCGATCCGCCTAATGCTGGTCTCGATGGGGATGTCGACAAAGATTCCTTCGATGTGATGGTATCCCGATGTGCGCAGGTTGTTGATGCGTTCTTTGTCGAATCCTCTGATGACATTGTGATATCCCAGATGAGGTTCCTTCCGTCGGCTAGTGCCCTCATTGCTAGACGCTTAGCGGTGTACGAAGACTCCTCGTGTGCAAGGTCGGAGGCCTCCATGGGTGACAGGCCGTTTATCTGAGGAATCATTCCCCGCCGGGCCATCTCTTCTTTGATATCGTCTGGATTTATAACGAGATAATTTGAGAGATCAATGTTGGCGTGTTCGGTTAGGACTGTGGTTTTGCCTGCGCCCCCTAGTCCGCCTGCGATTATTGCTTGCCGATCGCAGGGCACATCATGTGACCGCTCGTACATCTCGTTCACGAGTTCGCTCTGGAGGCGGTTGCGTTCCGTGCCCCACTCCCGCTTATCGGGATCAATGGTATACAGCTGATGGGTTTGGAGCCCATGTCGGCGGGCCCAGTCAAGGCCATCTCGCACCTCGGTGATGTGTTCAGCCCATTCCCGGTCCGTTAAGGGGCGAGTGCCCTCGTCGATCTCTGTCCCTGGATCCGTGTCGGTGGGACGTCCTTCGGACGGGCTCTCGTCGTTAGGCTCGGGGGGAGCCGGTAACTCTGGGTTAAGGCTCTCGTCTTGGTCAGTTTCCCGGGTAGGCGGGACGCCATCCAGTTCGTCGACGGCGGATGGTTCGCGAGCGTCGTCAAGCTCGCCTTCTAGTTCGTCGGCCGTCTCGCGGCCCAGACCAAGGCCCGAATTGGCCTCTTCCACGGAGTGTGCTTTTCGGTATGCCCGTGTCCAGACGGCATCGCCCCCGTCGAACTCCTGCTCGCCGGCTTCGCGGTTGGGGGGATCGTCTTTTATCGGGGGGCTGCCGGGCGGGGCGACGTGGTCGGCGTACTCGGTGCGGGTTCGGGATTCTGCGGGTTCGGTCTCGGCGGCAGACCTCGCCCGGGACTCACGGGGGTAGTTGTCGGCGTCGGCTGTTCGGGGCGGGCGGCATCGCCAGGCTGGGGGTTTCCCCGGAGCGCCCGGCGACCCCAGGATTGCCCGTGTCCCTAGGTGGGTCGGGCTTGGCTTCGTGGCTGGGGTCGTCGGCGCCTTCCTCGAAGCGATCTATGCCCATGGTCACCTCCCACTTCCGGCAGCGGGGTTGGCCCGCAGGTAGTCGAGGGGCCAGCGGCAGTCGTCGAATTCGCCGAGGGCTTCGGACAGGCGCTGTCCCCAGTCCTCGTCCGAGACCCGCGCACCCACTGAGCGTTCCAACGCGGCGGGGTCAACGGTGCCGAACGCGACGCCCCGCACCCGGATCGCGTCCCGCTGATCGGCGTCGAACCAGCGCTGGACGACGGCGATCTGGCTGGCGCAGGTTTCGCCCGGGATCGGGCGGCCGTAGGACCGCTCCCAGGACGCGGACTGGGGATGGCGGGCGGCGCTGGGCTCGCGGCGGTCCAGGGTCTGCAGCGAATCGAGGATCAGCGCCCAGCGGAACGCGGGCGCCAGCCACTCAGGCTCAGGGAACGAGCATTCCCGGCCCTGGTCCCTGATCCACCGGCGCAGTGCCGCCGCCACGTGACCGGCCAGTGCGGCCGGGCTGACCCGGCTGGAGATGACGCTTACCCGGCAGGCGACCGCCGCGTCCACGGCATGCGACACCGCGCAGTCGAGCAGCCGGGCCGAGCCGCCCGCCCCCGCCGAGCCGCCAACACCCGAGCCAGCCGGTCCCACCGAGCCAGCCGGCTCGGCCGGACTCGCCAGCTGCGATGCTAGGTCACTCCCGGGCGCGGGGAGCGGCATGAGCCAGCCGGTCAGGTGGGCCAGCACGGCCAGTTCGGCCCAGAGCACCAGCCCGGGCGTCTCGTCCAGGAAGCGCTGCGCGGCCCGCATGTCCCGCAACGTGCACGGCGCGGCCCGGCAGTCCGGCCCGCACGTGCCCGATCGCGGCGACACCACTGTCGCCGGCGATGCCGTCACCGCATCACCAGCGGCTTCCCGGGCCGTTCCGTCCGGCATCGAGGCCAGCACCGGGAAGTCCATCCCGTCGGCGAACACGGCGGCCTGCCCGGGCGGCAGCGTCACCAGGTACCGCGACTGCGCGTCGGTCAGGTTCATGGTCGCGCCGACGGTCTCCCGGTCGTCGGCCGCGGGCAGCCGGTGCACGATCTTGACGGCGGTGTTCTTGATCGCGTCGGGGATCAGCTTGGCCGGGATCTGCTCGGCGATGACCAGGCCCTCGCCGTACGCCCGGATCTCGGCCAGCAGCCCGGCGAACATCTCCACCGCATGCGCCGCGGCCCCGGTCCCGGCCGCTTCGGCATCCGGCCGCCGTAGCAGCCGGTGCGCCTCCTCGAACACCGACAGGTGCCGCAGGCCCGGAGCGGCGCCGGGCGGACCACCGGCCCGGGCCCGCAGCCGCAGGTGCTCGGTCAGCTGGATCAGCACCGTGCCCATCAGGAACGCCTTGTCCCGGTCGTCGCCAACGTCCTCGATTTCGAATACCACGTTCCGGTCCAGCAGCAGGCCGAAGTCGATCGGGTGCCCGCCTTCGAAGAACCGCCCGGTGGTGCCCAGCCGCAGGCTGGACAGCCGCACCCGGATGAACCCGCGCACGTTGTCGGTGATCTCCCGGCCGTACCCGATCTCCGACACCACCCGCTCGGCGGCCGCCTGCAGGTCGCCGAGCGCCGGATAGCCCGGCTGCGCGCCGGGCGCGGCCGGCTCGCCCAGCGCCAGGTCCCAGCCGGCCTGCTCGTACACCCGGGTCACCGCCGCGGACAGCACCTGCGGGAACGGCTCCTCCGCCGCGAACGACGCCAGGAACAGCGCCCGGACCAGGTCCGCGTGCGTCTGCAGCGGGAACCGCTGACCGTCCGGGCCAGCCGCCGGCGCCAGCGGATTGATCCCGGCCGCGACCTGATCCGCCTCTCCGGGGCGGATCCGCACCACCTCAGCCCCATTTAGCCGAACGGCCATCAACCGGTACTCGCTCTTGGCCAGGCTCGACGACGAGCCAGGGCAGCGGTGCCGCTGACGCGGCTTCCAGCAGGGCCCGCACGGTCTGCGACTTCCCGGCGCCGGTCGCCCCGCACACGAACACGTGCCGGTTCAGCGACGCCGCCGGCAGCGAAAGCTGCCCCGCCGGGCTGGCATTGCGGTCCAGCACGGTGCCCAGGCGGAGCGCGGCCGGCCCAGAAGCAGCCGGGTCCGCGGTCTGCTCCACCGTGACGTCGAAGTCCGGCCGCAGCACCAGCCGGACGCCGGGCACCTCGGATTCCGGCAGCTGGGCCAGCGCGGCGAGCAGCGCGGTGCTGCCGTAGACCGGGAACGAGGCGGCTGGGCCAGCCTGGGCTGGCCCAGGTTCCAGCGGCTGGGTGTCGAGCAGTTCGGGCAGGGTGGCCAGCTGGCCGGCCGACGGGGTGAGCGTGTAGGGCAGGCCGCTGGTGCCGACCGAGGCGCAGACCAGCCCGGCCACCCGAACGGCCGATTCCGGGTCGGCCGCGCCGGCCAGCAGGTGCAGCCGCCACAGCCCGGCCGACAGGCCCTGGCGCAGTTCGGTGTGCCGGAGGGCGAGCCGCTTCGCGTCCACAGCCTTGTCTGGGTCGCGTTCGGCCAGGCCGGCGGTCAGCCGCTGCCGGTCGGCGATCTCGGCGGCCAGCTTCCCGGCCTCGGCCGGGGTCAGCGGATCGGCGAGGACCAGCCAGCCGAACGCGTCGTCCCACGCAGCCAGCAGGCCTTCGTCCAATGAGACCGGGGGTGGCTGGGCCGGGCCCGGCGGGTCGGCCAGCAGGCCATCCGCGATCCCGTCCACTGCCGTCCAGCAGGGCAGCCCGGCCATGGCGGCGGCCAGCCCACCGGCCGGCACCACCGTGCCCCGGGCCCCGGCCGGTAACGCGAGCGACACCTCACTGGTGCCTGGCGTGGCGCGGCCGGGCAGGGCTGGCCCGGTGGCGCGGCCGGGCAGGGCTGGCCCGGTGGCGCGGCCGGGCAGGGCTGGCCCGGTGGCGCTGCCGCGCAGGGCTGCGCCCGCGACCAGGACATGCACCGGGCTGCCCGGCGCGGTGCGCACCCAGCCGAGAGCGACTGGGCCGGCCGTACCGGCCGCGCTGATCGCGGCGTGATAGGCGGCGGTCAGCACCGCGCTGCGCTGGGCCCGCCGGGTGTCCCGGGCGGCCGGATTCAGGCCGGGCCCGTCGCCGGGGTAGCGCGGGATCTGGGTAACCCGGTACGCGTCCAGGCCGGACAGCCGCTGCCACGCCGTGCCTGTCATTCTGTTTCCCCAGGCCGTTTCAGCCGGATGTGTTAATTGCCCCGGACTCAGCGTAATCGCGTCGGCGGCCATCTGCCCGCCGACCGCACGGACCGGGGTGGCCCAGCGGCCGTGGGACGCGCTGGCGTTATGTCAAGATGCCTGGTCGGCCGGGGGGACGTCGTGCGCGTGCTCGGCGCGCGGGGGGCTGGCTGGGGCATGGACCGGTACCTGGTCCAGGGCCCGCAGGAAGGTATCGGCCCAGTGCGCCACGTCGTTCTCCAGCACCCGGCGGCGCATCGACCGCATCCGGCGCCGGGCCTCGGCCGGGGAGACCGTGGCCGCCCGCACTATCGCCTCCTTGAGCCCGTCGATGTCGTGCGGATTCACGATGAACGCGCCGGTCAGTTCGTCGGCCGCGCCGGTGAACTCGCTGAGCACCAGCGCGCCGGTGTCGTCGTAGCGGCAGGCGACGTACTCCTTGGCCACCAGGTTCATCCCGTCCCGCAGCGGGGTCACCAGCATCACGTCGGCCGCCAGGTAGAGCGCGGCCATCTCCTCCCGCGGATAGGACTGGTGCAGGTAGTGCACGGGCGGGCTGCCGACCTCGGCGAAGTCCCCGTTGATCCGGCCGACGGTGCCCTCGACCTCGTCGCGTAGGCGCTTGTAGTGCTCGACCCGTTCCCGGCTGGGGCTGGCCACCTGGACCAGCACGGCCCCGGGCGGCTCGAGGTGGCCCTCGTTCAGCACCTCGCCGTAGGCCTTCAGCCGGTGCAGGATCCCCTTGGTGTAGTCCAGCCGGTCCACGCCGAGCAGCACCGTCTCCGGCTTGCCCAGCACCTCACGGATCTCCTGGGCCCGGGCCTGCACCTCGGGCCGCAAGGCGATCTCCCCGAAGCCCCGGGTGTCGATCGAGATGGGGAACGCGGCGGCGCGCACGCTGCGGCCGCCGGAACCCTGCTGGTCGGAGCGGCGCCGCCGCCGGCCGGCATCGTCACTCTCCGGGGTGTCCGGCACCCAGATGTACGACCCGTGCGTGGTCAGCCCGCCGCTGCGGCGGGAGGCCCGGAGGAAGTTGGTGGTATCGCCCTGCCGCTGGAAGCCGAGCAGGTCCGCGCCGAGCAGGCCCTGCACGATCTGCTTGCGCCAGGGCAGCTGGGCGAAGATCTCGTAGCCCGGGAACGGGATGTGCGTGAAATGGCCGATCCGCACGTCGCTGCGCAGCGCGCGGACCATCCCGGGGACCAGCTGGAGCTGGTAGTCGTGCACCCAGACGGTCGCGCCCTCGGCCGCCTGCGCGGCGACCTCTTCCGCGTACCGGCGGTTCACCCGCACATAGGCGTCCCACCACTCCCGGTGGAACTCGGGCGGCACGATGACGTCGTGGTACAGCGGCCACAGTGTGGCGTTGCAGAAACCCTCGTAGTAGTCCCGCACCTCGGCGCTGGACAAGCCCACGCTGACCAGGTGCATGCCGTCGGTGTCGAACGGCTCGGGCGGGTCGCCGGGGGCGCCGGGCCAGCCGATCCAGGCGCCGCCAGCCGCCCGCATGATCGGTTCCAGCGCGGTGACCAGGCCGCCAGGGCTGGCCCGCCACTCGGGCTCGCCGTCCGGCCCCTCGATGCGGTCAACGGGCAGCCGGCTGGCGGCGACGACGAAGTTGTGCTGGCCTGGCTGAGGCGGAGCCGGGTTGTCCACGCGGCCTGCAACCCCTCTGGTCGGCAGCATTGCCCCCAGATTACCTGCACAGCCTGGGCCAAACCCGGGCGGCTGCGCTCGTGGGCGGCGGGCCCCCTCGCTGGGTCAGCGTCAGTGCGTCAGGTCACCCAGGGCCAGTGGGCTCTGGAACGAGCCCTGAATGCCGCCCGCGGTGACGACTTCATAGACCAGGTCGGCACCGGTCACCGAGGCCACATAGGCCTCGACCGACGAGGTGCAGTCCCCGCCCGGATCCTGGGTCGTTTCCAGGTCCAGATCGGCGGCGGGCACGCTCTGCCCGTTCATCGTCACCGTCGTATCGCCGTTCAGGAAGACCGACCCCTGGCAGTTGGCGCTCTGGTTGCTGAACGTCCCGACCTGCTGGCCAGGCCCGCCCTGGGTCAGATTCAGCAGAAACCGTTCGGTCAGCCCGTTGTTCTGCTTGACGAAGCCACCCCACGAGCCGAGATCCGCACTCGGGATCCCGCCTTGCGTGCTGCCCGCCGTGCTGCCCGACGGTGTGGCCGGCGTGGCTGCGGCCACAGGCACTGACGCAACTGGTGTGCTGGGCGCCGGGGTCGGCTTCGGGGCTATGCCGCCGCCCAGCGCAGCCAGCGACGCGAGGGTGCCCAGTACGCCCACCGGCAGGGCCAGCACGGTAGCCACCTGGGCCCAGCGGTCTAATCCCAGGAATTTCCGCTTGACGCTGGCCCCGACTGAGCGATCCCGTCGTCTCTCGTCTGGCTCACTCACCGCATTTCCCCCCGCCGTGCTGGCACCGTACGCTTTGCGTATTTTGGCGGTGAATACTCCGGTATATGGGTAAGCATGACCAGCTAGCGGCCGTTGTGCTTCCCCAGCACCATCAGATCCCCACCCCAGGCGCTTTCGATGCTGAGTTTAGGGCTTAATGGCTCCCGGTCAAGCTGTCCGGGTTATCCCGGGCGAGGGGAAATGTGCGCCCGGATCTGCTCGGCGGTCGTGTCCAGCTCGTCCCGGCCGGGCTGGCCGCGCCGCCTGGCCCGGAGGCCGAACCCGTCCCGCTGGGTCCGCGGGATCACGTGCAGGTGCACGTGGAAGACCTCCTGGCCGGCCAGCACGCCGTCGGCCAGGAACAGGTTGGTCCCGGCGCAGAACCCGGACCGGCGCAGCCGCACGGCCAGCTGCTGCGCCACGGTGAACACCTGGGCCCCGAGTTCCGGGTCGAGGGTTTCCAGGCGGTCGGCGTGCTGGCGCGGGATGACCAGCAAATGGCCCCGGGTGAGCGGCCGGATGTCCAGGAACGCGACCACGTCGTCGCCGGTGTACACGAAACTGGCCGGGAGCCCGGCCACAATCTCGCAGAAGATGCAGCGCTCCTGCGCGGCGGCAGTTGCCATGCCGGCATTCTGCCGTCCGGGAGCATCAGCGCGGTGCATTGTGCCCCGCCGGTGCGGCACAATGCACCGCGATCATGACTGAGGGAAGGGTGAGGCGGGCGGATGGATGGGCGGGCGGTGCTGGTGACCGGGGCCAGCCGGGGCATCGGCCAGGCGGTGGCACAGGCGTTCGCGGCACACGGCGACCGGGTCGCCGTGCACTACGGCCGCTCGGCCGGCCTGGCCGCGGACGTGCTGGCCGGCCTGCCGGGCGCCGGGCACGTCGTGGTGCAGGCCGACCTGGCCGACCCGGCGGCGGTGCGCGCATGGTGGACGCGGCGGCCAGCGAGCTGGGCGGCCTGGACGTGCTGGTGAACAACGCCGGCGTCTACACCCCACACCGGATCGCCGAGGTTTCCTACGAGCAGTGGCAGGCGGCCTGGCAGCAGACGCTGGCCGTCAACCTGACCGGCGCGGCCAACGTGACCTGGTGCGCGGTGCGGCACATGATCCCGCGCGGCGGCGGGCGCATCGTGAACGTGTCCTCCCGGGGCGCGTTCCGCGGCGAGCCCGGCCAGCCCGCCTACGGCGCGAGCAAGGCCGGGCTGAACGCGTTCGGCCAGTCGCTGGCCCGGGACCTGGCCCCGCACGGCATCGCGGTGACCACGGTGGCGCCGGGCTTCGTGGAGACAGACATGGCGGCGGACAGCCTGGCCGGGCCGGCCGGCGACGACATCCGCGGGCAGAGCCCGTTCGGCCGGGTGGCCACGGCGGAGGAAATCGCGGCCGCCGTGCTCTATCTGGCGTCGGGGCCGGCCGAATGGGCCAGCGGCAGCATCCTCGACCTGAACGGCGCCTCATACCTGCGGACCTGACCCACGGGGGTGCCCCGCGGGTCAGCCGGGCGGGCTGAGCGCGCCGGCCGCCTCGGTGAGCCGGGCGCGCAGGTCATCCGGGCTGCCGCGGTGGTACAGCGGCCCGCTGCCATCGCCGAGCAGCACGCTGACCTGGGCCACGCCGCGCACCGGGACCGGCCCGGGGAGCTGCAGCCGGTCGATCAGCTCGGCCAGTTCCGCGGCGGCCGCCCGGACCCGGTCCCGGCAGACCGGGACGGCCGGCCCGAGCACCGGCCGGGTGGGTGCGGGCCGCACCGCCTCGGCCAGGATGTGCCGGGCGCTGCGGGCCAGCCCGCGGCGGAACGATTCCCGGGCCAGCGTCTGGGCGCGCAGCGCGAGCGGGCCGGTCGCGTCGGGTGACGCGCCCCGGGCGAGTTCCGCGTCGAGGTGCTGCGCGCAGAGCCCGGCCTTGACCAGCTCCCACGGCCGGGCCGGGCGTGCGACCAGGGCATCGGTGCGTTCATCCAGGAGCAGAAGCATGACCTCACCTCACGGTCTCCTCGTACCACGATAGACCGGGATGATGCGGCCGGGGCGTCAGCGCGTTATCCGGGCTTACGGGCCACGCCGCACCAGGCGGTCACCTCGGCCGGGCCTGGCTCGCCGGGATCGGGGCGCCACTGCTGGGGCTGGACCACGCCGGGCTCGACCAGCTCCAGCCCGGTGAAGAACCGGGTGATCTCGGCGTGGCCGCGCATCGTGGCCTTGGTCCCGGCCAGCCGCTGGTTCATCCGCCGGGTCATCTCCGTGACCGCATCGGTGCGGACGTCGCTGGCCGGGTGGGCCAGGATCAGGTAGCTGCCGGCCGGCATCGCGGCCAGCAGCGAGCTCACGACCAGGTGCGGGTCGTCGGCGTCCGGGATCAGGTGCAGGATCAGCAGCAGCAGCACGCCCACCGGGCGGCTCAGGTCCAGGGTGCCCGCGGCCGACCGCAGGATGGTGGCCTGGTCGCGCACGTCGGCGTACACGTAGTCGCAGCGGCCCGCGGGCCCGCTGGTGAGCAGGGCCCGGGCGTGGGTGAGCACGACCGGGTCGTTGTCCACATACACGATCCGGGCGGCCGGGTCGGCGGCCTGGGCCACCTCATGGGTGTTGCTGGCGGCCGGCAGCCCAGTGCCGATGTCCAGGAACTGGGTGATGCCGCACTCGCTGGCCAGGTAGCGCACCGACCGGGTGAGGAAAGCCCGGTTGGCCTGGACGTCGGCCACGATCCCCGGATTGGCCGAGATGGCTTCCTCGGCGGCTTCCCGGTCGGCGGCGAAGTTGTCCTTCCCGCCTAACCAGTAGTCGTACATCCGGGCCGAATGCGGCAGCCGGGCGTTGACCCGGGGGGCCCGGTCAACGCCGGAAACATGTCCACGCGGCCACTGACCTGCCACCCCGTACCTCAGACTTTGTGTAGTCGCCAGCTCACCCAAAGCTCACCCAAACGGGAGCATAGCGGGGCGGCCGGGCCCGGCGGTATAGCATCGTCACGGTCAGCTTCGACCAGATCCTGGGTGGCCGGATGACGATGGCTCGGTGGCGGTCCAGACTGCCTCATCCACTGATCGCCGATCCCGGCCTGGCCTCGCTCAAGAACGCGGCCCGCGCGGCCATCGTGATGCCCGCCATGTTCGCGCTGGCCAGCAAAGTCATCGGAAATCCGCAGACCGCGCTGTTCGCCGCGTTCGGCTCGTTCGCGATGCTGGTGCTGGCCAGCTTCTCCGGCCCGGCCCTGAGCCGTCTCACCGCCTACCTGACCCTGGGCGTAGCCGGACTGGGACTGGTCACGCTGGGCACGCTCTGCTCAGGCAACGCCTGGCTGGCCGCGGTGGTCATGGCCGTGGTGGGCTTCGGCATCCTGCTCTCCGGCATGATCAACGGCTACTTCGCGGCCGGCAGCACCGCGGCCATCCTCGCGTTCGTGCTGTCGGTGGCGGTTCCCGCCCCGGCGTCGGCCATCCCGGACCGGCTGGCCGGCTGGGCGCTGGCCGCGGGCGCGGGAACCTGCGCGGTCATGCTGCTGTGGCCGCCCCGGGCCAGCAGCACGCTGTCCGCCGACGCCGCCCGGGCCTGCCAGCGGCTGGCCGAGCTGGCCGACGCGCTGTGCCACGACCCAGCCGCGGTCCCGGCCCGGGTGGCGGCGGCCACGAAGACCGTGGATGCGCTGCGGGTCCGGCTGACCGGCACGCCGCGCCGGCCGACCGGGCCGACCGGCCCGGCGGTCGCCCTCGGCGTGCTCATCGACGAGGTGGGCTGGCTCTGCGTGTCGCTGGCCGCGCTGGCCCGCGCGTCAGCGGGCGAACTGTGCGCCGCGGAGAACACCATCACGCTGCAGAAAGTGGCCGCGGTGCTGCGGGCCAGCGCGGCGCAGCTGACCGGGGAGCAGCCGCCTGGCAGCCCGGCCGGCCCGGCGGCCGCCGACGACCTCATCAGGCAGCTGGAGCACGCTCAGGACGCCGCCTCCCAGATCCTGGCCGAGCGGATCTCCACCGCCCCGGAGCTGCCTGACGAGGCGGCGCTGGACGCCATGCTGGGCCGCTCGTTCAAGATCCACAACATCGCGTACACCACCCGGCAGATAGCCGGGTACGCCGCGGCGGCCAGCGCCCCCCCGATCTGGCACCCGCGCCGGGTTCGGGCCGCGGTCAGCCAGGCCAGCCTGGCCGGGTCGCTGAGCTGGCTGCGGTCCGGCGTGAGCGCGGCCACCGACTTCGGCATGGCCCGCTCCGGGGTGCGCTCGGTCTGGTTCCGCAACAGCATCCGCGGCGCGGTCGGCCTGGCCGTGGCGGTGTTCATCGCCCAGGAGACCGGCCTGCAGCACTCGTTCTGGGTCGTGCTGGGCACGCTGTCCGTGCTCCGCTCCAACGCCCTCGGCACCGGCCGGTCGGTGCTGTCCGCCCTGATCGGGACCGCGATCGGCATCCTGGTCGGGGCGGCCATCCTGATCCCGGTGCACGGCAACACCACCGTGCTCTGGGCGCTGCTCCCGGTGGCCGTGCTGATCGCCGCGTACGCGCCGCGGGTCATCTCGTTCGCGGCGGGCCAGGCCGCGTTCACCGTGGTCGTGCTCATCCTGTTCAACATCATCCAGCCCGCTGGCTGGAAGGTGGGGATCGTGCGGATCGAGGACGTGGGCATCGGCTTCGCCATCAGCCTCGGCGTGGGCCTGGTGTTCTGGCCGCGCGGGGCGGCGGCCCTGGTCCGGGAGAACCTGGCCGAGGCCTACTCGCGCACCGCGGACTTCGTAGTCACCATGGTGGAGCAGGTGACCGGGCTGGACGGCGGGCCCGACCCGCGGCAGGCCGAGCAGGCGGCCGAGGCGGCGGTGGTCCGGATGGACGATTCGTTCAGCCAGTTCCTGGCCGAGCGGTCGGCCAGCCGGGTCGACCCGGACCGGGCCGCGCGGCTGGTCGCCGGGGCCGCGCGGCTGCTGCGGACCGGTCACTCCCTGGCTGGGCTGCTGGACCTGGCCGCCCGGCCGATCCCCGCCTTGCCTGCCAGCCCAGTCGGGGCCAGCACTTCAGCCGGGAACGGCAGCCCAGCCAGGGCCAGCAGCCCAGCTGGGGATGGCGAACCGGCCGGGAACGGCAGCCTGGGCCAGGCCGCCGGGCCTGACGGGCCGCCGGGCTGACGTGACGGGGCCGCGCCGGGCCTGACGGGGCCGCCGGGTCAGCCGCGGGCCCGCCCGGCCCGGACGGCAGGCCCGGGCTGGCTCTGGCCGCCCGCAGCCTTAAGCCCTGCGCGGGCCGGCTGGACGAGGAAGTGCAGTTGATCCGGGCCTGGTACGTCACGCTGGGCGACTCGATCGCACACGGCACCTCGGTCCCGCCGCCGCAGGCCCGGGACCCGGCCATGCGCAGCCGCCTGCTGGCGTGCACCCGCCAGGAGATCACCAGCGGCCAGCCCGTGCAGGCCCGGGACGCCCTCATCATGCTCTGGGTGGATGAGCACCTGGAGATGCTGTGGCGGATGGAGCGGCACCTCGGGCGGATGGACGAGGAGCAGCCCGAGCCCGAGCCGGCCAGCGCCGCCGTGGCCTAGCCGCGGTCAGCTTGGCCGGGTGGTGCGCAGCCGGATCGTGACCTCCAGGTCGCGCAGCCGGGCCAGCATGTCGTCCGGGTACTCGGTGCCGATGTCGGTGAGCACGTAGCCGAGCTCGTCCCGGGTGCCGAGCAGCTGCCCCTCGATGTTGGCCCCATGCTCGGCGAGCAGCTGGTTGATGCCGGCCAGCACGCCGGGCACGTTGCGGTGCAGGTGCACCAGCCGGTGCGTGCCCGGGGTGTGCGGCAGCGCGACCGGCGGCAGGTTCGCGCTCAGCGAGGTGGCCCCGCAGGCGACGAAGTCGAGCAGCTTCCCGGCCACGAACTCGCCGATGTCCTGCTGCGCCTCCTCGGTCGAGCCGCCGACGTGCGGGGTCAGGATGACGTTGGGCAGGCCGCGCAGCTCGGAGCGGAACTCCTCGCCGCGGGCCCGCGGTTCCTGCGGGAACACGTCGATCGCCGCCCCGGCCAGGTGCCCGGACTCGATGTGCTGCCGCAGCGCGGCGTGATCCACCACGAAACCGCGGGACAGGTTCAGGAACATGCTGCCCGGCCGCATCGCGGCGAACTCCGCCTCGCCGAACAGCCCGCTGTTGCCCGGCCGCCCGTCCACGTGCAGCGTGACGACGTCGGAGATCTCCAGCAGCTCTTCCAGCGTGCCGCAGCGCCGGGCGTTGCCCAGCGCCAGCTTGTCCGCGGTGTCGTAGAAGAACACCGTCATGCCGAGGTTCTCGGCCAGCACGGACAGCTGGCCGCCGATGTTGCCGTACCCGACGATGCCCAGCCGGCGCCCGCGCACCTCATGGCTGCCCGCCGCCGACTTGTCCCAGGTGCCGGCGTGCATCTGCGCGCTCTTGTCGGTCAGCCGCCGGGTCAGCGCGATGATCTCGGCCACGGCCAGCTCGACCACGCTGCGCGTGTTGGAGAACGGCGCGTTGAACACGGCGATGCCCCGCCGGGACGCGGCCGCCAGGTCGATCTGGTTCACCCCGATGCAGAACGCCCCGACCGCCAGCAGGTCCGGCGCGGCCGCCAGCACCCGGTCGGTGACCTGCGTCCCGGACCGGATGCCGAGCAGGTGCACGCCGCCGATCGCGGCGATCAGCTCATCTTCGGTGAGCGCCTTCGGCGCCGTCTCCACCTGGTAGCCGTCCTTGACCAGCCGGGCGGTGGCGTCGGGGTGAATGTTCTCCAGCAGCAAGACACGAGTTATCGACACGATGACCCAGCCTATTCGGCCCAGGTCAGTGCCCGGCCGGCCCGGGTGCCCGGCCGGGCACCGGCCGTCAGGCGGCCTCGACCACGTCGGCCGATACGCAGGCGATGTTGTCCGGGCCGCCGCCCGAGTTGGCCAGCTCGATCAGGTCCTGTACCACCTGCTCCGGGCCGGCCGCGGTACGCAGCACCTGGTGGATCCGGGCCGACGGGACCACGGTGGTCAGCCCGTCCGAGCAGAGCAGGTACCGGTCGCCGGCCCGGGCCTGGTGCAGCGACAGGTCGGCCGTTGACCCGGCGCCGTCCAGGGCGCGCAGCAGCAGCGAGCGTTCCGGATGCGAGACGGCTTCCTCGGGGGTGAGCCGCCCCTCGTCGATCAGCGACTGGACCACGGTGTGGTCGTGGGTGATGAGGAACAGCTCACCGCCGCGCAGCAGGTAGGCCCGGGTGTCGCCGATGTGCACCAGGCCGAGCTGGGACCCGGACCAGAGCAGCGCGGTCAGCGTGGTCCCGCTGCCCGCCTGGTCCGGGCCGGCCGCGGTGATGTCCTGCACCGCCGTGTCGGCCGCGGCGACCGCGTCGGCCAGCGCGTTGAGCAGGTCGCCCGCGGGCAGGCTGGATTCCAGCGGCTTGAGCGCGTCGATGGCGGCCACGCTGGCTAGTTCCCCGCCGCCGCCCATGCCGTCGGCCACGGCCAGCAGCCGGGCGCTGGCATAGGCCGCGTCCTGGTTGGCTGGGCGGTGCTGGCCGATGTCCGAGGCCGCCGCGTAGCGGATGGCCAGGCCGGTGCCTGAATCTGGCATAGCAGTGTCCTTCCCGGTCAGATAGCTGGTCAGGAAGGCAGCCAGCTCACGCCGGCTGGCCAGGTCGGCTTCGGCCTGGGCCCAGAACGCGGCCACCTCGGCGGCCGCCGCCCGGGGCGGCAGGTCGCACACCACCTGGATCCGGGCCAGCGGCATGCCGAGCCGGCGCAGCCAGGCCACCAGCCGGGCCTGCTCCAGCTGACCGGGCCGGTAGAACCGGTAGCCGGAGTCGGGGTCCACCCGGGCCGGCGGCAGCAGGCCGAGCTCGTCATACAGCCGCAGCGCCTTCGGCGACAGCCGGCTGGCCCGGGCGAACTCGCCGATGGTCAGCAACCCCGTACCGCCTTCCCGGTCCCGGGGTGGAGGCCCGGCAAACCCGATGGTCAGCATCCCAGCACCGCCCTCCTGATCCCGGGCACCGCGCCCGGGCACCTCGATGCTGCGGCTTGCCCCAGGGGCAAGGTCAAACAGCCGGGGGCACTGGCGTTAAGCAAAAGAAGCCTGGGTGATCCGGGCGGCCACGGTGGCCGCGTGCGCCGGGTCCAGGACCAGCGTGTAATGGTTGCAGCCGGGCACGGTCTCGGTGCTGAGCAGCGGTGCCTGCGCCTGCCAGGTGGCGCACAGCTCGGGCGGCTGAAAGCCGGGCGGCTCGGCGAACAGGCCGGCCGCGCGGTCAGCAGCCGGGCCGGCCCGGGCAGCGTGCGCAGCGCGGCGCCGAACATGGCCGTGCCGCCGAGCAGCTCGCGGCCATCCGTGCGGGCCGCTTCTTCCACCACCCTGCTTCTCAACGCCCCTGCCGGGCCGGTCAGGTCGTAGCGCAGGTAGTCCTCGATATCGCTGTTCCAGGCGTCCTTGAGGGCCGGATGGGCCCGCCAGAAGTCGAAGTACGCCGTGGCGGAGGGGAAAGTCTCGCGCAGCCGGGCCAGTGCCGGTCCCAGGGTGGCGTTCAGCACCGCGTCCGGGTCGGCCCCGTCCGGCAGCGGCCGCGGCAGGCCGCCGTCCACCAGCAGCAGCCCGCCGAACCGGTCCGGGTGGCGGGTCGCGGCCAGCAGCGCGACGTAGCCACCGAGCGAATGCCCGGCCAGCACCGGGCGGTCCAGGCCCAGCTGCCCGGCCGCGGTGACCAGGTCGGTCACATGCCGGTCGAAGCCGTACGGGCCGGGCAGCCCCGCGCTGTGCCCGCGGCCGCGCAGGTCCACGGCGAACAGTGACCAGCCGGCCGGCAGTGACCGGGCCACCGGCTGCCAGGCGGCGGCCGAGGCGGTGATGCCGTGCACGGCCAGCGCGGCTTGCGGGCCGCGGCCCCAGCGCAGCACCCGCAGCGTGCCATCCGGCAGCGCGACGTCCAGCTCCTCGTGGTCCAGCGTCACCGTGTTCCTCCTCTATCGGCTTCACCGTACGTGCCAGAGTGTGCAGCGTGACAGCGCCGTTTGCCACTGCCCTGCTCGGCTGGAAGCCGGCCGCCAAGGCCAACCGGCTCGGCTGGTCCCTGGTGCCGAACTTCGCCGACGTGGACAGCCCGGAGTCGGTGCGGATCGCCGCCGGGGTGCTTGACCACCTGGGCGTGCCCCGCGAGACCGTGTCCGACGTGCCCAAGGACCCGGGCGGGCCGCTCGAGCAGCAGGTCTGCGAGCATCTCGGCTGGTTCCTGCAGCGGCATGACCCGGAGCGCGGCTGGCGGATCGAACGGGGCGCCGTCATCACCCAGTTCGACCAGTACGCCCACCTGTCCGAGCTGGACCAGCTGGTCCGTGGCAACCCGGAGCTGCGGGTGACAGTGGGCACCGATTACCTGATCAAGCCGGACGTGACCGTGTCGCTGGCCCGGGTGCACACCGCGTCCGGGCTGCCGCCGCTGCACGCCGCGGTGTCCTGCAAGTGGACGATCCGCTCGGACCGGGTGCAGAACATCCGGCACGAGTGCCTGCAGATGATCCGGCACCGCCGGGGCCGGCAGCCGCATCTGGTCACGGTGACCGCGGAGCCGCTGCCCAGCCGGCTGGCCTCCATCGCCCGCGGGACCGGCGAGGTGGACGCGGTGTATCACATCGCGTTCGACGCGATGGCGGCCAGCGTGGCCGGGATCGCGAATGCCGAGCAGGCGGACGCCTGGTACGAGGTGACCGGCCAGCGCCGGGTGCTCAGTTATGAGCAGCTTGTGCAGACGCTGGCCTCATGGTGACGGCGTGGGACAGGCGAACTGTCACCGGCTGCGGGCACAATCGGGCGGAAGAGACGGCGCGGGAGGGAGAAACCGTGGGTGAGCTGACCTCCGTGGAGATCTGCGCCGGGGCCGGCGGGCAGGCGCTCGGCCTGGAACAGGCCGGGTTCGCCCATGAGACGGTGGTGGAACTGGACCCGGACGCCTGCGAGACGCTGCGCCGCAACCGCGGCGCGGACTGGAAGGTCAACCAGGACGACGTGGCCAACGTGGACGGGCGCGCGTACGCGGGCATCGACCTGCTGGCGGGCGGCGTCCCGTGCCCACCGTTCTCCATCGCGGGCAAGCAGCTCGGGGCGGGGGACGAGCGGGACCTGTTCCCGCAGGCGCTGCGGCTGATCGAGGAAGCCCAGCCCCGCGCCGTGCTGCTGGAGAACGTCCGCGGCCTGGCCGCCAGCCAGTTCGACGGCTACCGCAGCCAGGTGCTGGGCCGGCTTTACGACCTGGGCTTCCAGACCTGGTGGGACCTGGTGTACGCGAGCGAGCACGGGGTGCCGCAGCTCCGGCCGCGGTTCGTGCTGGTCGCGATCCGGTCGCCGTGGGCGGCCTCGTTCCGCTGGCCGACGCCGTCGGCGCAGCCGCCGCCCACGGTGGGCGGGCTGCTCGCCGACCTGATGGCGGCGGGCGGCTGGCCGGGCGCGGCCAGCTGGGCCGCCCGGGCCAGCGGCATCGCGCCGACGATCGTCGGCGGCAGCAAGAAGCACGGCGGCCCGGACCTGGGCCCGACCCGGGCCCGCGCGGCCTGGCAGCTGCTCGGCGTGAACGGCCTGGGCATCGCGGACGAGCCGCCCGGGCCGGGCTTCCCGGCCGGCCAGCTGCCCAAGCTGACCGTGCGGATGGTGGCCCGGCTGCAGGGCTTCCCGGACTGGTGGGAGTTCGCTGGCCGCAAGACGGCCGCCTACCGGCAGGTCGGCAACGCGTTCCCGCCCCCGGTAGCCCGGGCGCTCGGCGCCGCGATCGCCGCCGCGCTGACCCACACCGGGTCCCGGCCCGCCGACCTGGGACCGGCCGCGCCGCCGGCCGAGGCCGGGCATCACGCCAGCCTGGCTGGCTAGGGACGAGACCCGGCACCCGCGCACCTGCGCTCGCGCCCCTACCCTCCACCCGCACCCTCGCTGTGCGCGCGCCCACTCCGGCCCGCGCCCTAGAGTCGTGGCATGAGAGTTCGTGCCCGAGCTGGGCGGTGCTGGTGAGCGGGCTGCGCGCCCGGGTGCGGCGATTCCTGCAGAAACCTGGCTCGGCCAGCCTGGCCGGCTACCAGGCGCTGCTGCCGGACATCGCGGGGCGGGAGGAGGCCCTGGGCGAGCTGACCGACGACGAGCTCACCGCGCTGGCCCGGGACACCATCGACGACGCGGGCATCTGCGCGGTCGGCCGGGAAGCGGCCCGCCGGGGGCTCGGCGAGCGGCCGTTCGACGTGCAGCTGCTCGGCACGCTGGCCCTGCTGGCCAGCCAGGTCGCCGAGATGGCCACCGGCGAGGGCAAGACGCTGTCCGGCGCGCTGGCCGCGGCCGGGTACGTCCGCCGCGGGCACCGGGTGCACGTCATGTCGGTCAACGACTACCTGGCCCGCCGGGACGCGGAGTGGATGCGTCCGGTCTATGACCTGCTCGGCGTGACCGTCGCCTGGATCGGCCAGGGCAGCACGCCGGAGGAGCGGCGGCAGGCCTACCGCGCCGACATCTGCTATGCCTCCGCCAACGAGATCGGCTTCGACGTCCTACGCGACCGGCTGGCCGTGTCCGCCGGTGACCTGGTGACGGTGGACCCGGATGTGGTGCTGATCGACGAGGCGGACTCGGTGCTGGTCGATGAGGCGCTGATCCCGCTGGTGCTGGCGGGCTCGGTGGGCGACACCGATCCGGTGCAGGACATGGCGCTGATCGCCGGGCGGCTGCTGCCCCGGCTGCACTACGAGGTGGACGACGAGCGGCGCAACGTCTTCCTGACCGATTCGGGCGCGCGGATCGCGGAGCAGGCGCTGGGCGGCATCGACCTGTACGCGGCGGACAACCTGGACTCGCTGACCCAGCTCAACGTGGCGCTGCACGCCCAGGCCCTGCTGCAGCGGGACGTGGACTACATCGTCAGGGACGGCCGGATCCAGCTGGTCAGCGCGTCCCGCGGCCGGGTGGCCCGGCTGCAGCGCTGGCCGGACGGCCTGCAGGCGGCGGTGGAGGCCAAGGAGGGGCTGCGGGCCACCGAGAGCGGCGAGATCCTGGACAGCATCACCATCCAGGCCCTGGTCCGGCGGTACCCGGTGGCGTGCGGGATGACCGGCACCGCGGTCGCGGTGGGGGAGCAGCTCCGCGAGTTCTATGGGCTGGAGGTCGCGGTCATCCCGCCGAACCGGCCGTGCGTCCGCCGGGACGACCCGGACCGGCTGTACCGGCACGCCGCGGACAAGGAGGAGGCGGTGGTCGGCCGAGGTGGACGCGGCGCATGCGGCCGGCCGCCCGGTCCTGCTCGGCACGCTCGACGTGGCGGAGTCCGAGCGGATCGCCGCCCGGCTGGTGCTGGCCGGGCTGCCCTGCGTGGTGCTGAACGCGAAGAACGACGCCGAGGAAGCCGCGATCGTGGCCGAGGCGGGCGCGGCCGGCGCGATCACCGTGTCCACCCAGATGGCCGGGCGGGGCACCGACATCCGGCTGGGTGGCACGTCCGGCGACCACGGGGAGGTGGCCGAGCTGGGCGGGCTGCTGGTGATCGGGGTGGGCTGGCACGCCAGCAGCCGGCTCGATGACCAGCTCCGCGGCCGGTCCGGCCGCCAGGGCGACCCGGGCGGCTCGGTGTTCTACCTCAGCATGGAAGACGAGCTGATCACCACGTGCGCGCCGGACGCGGCCCGCCCCGCCGAGGTGGACGCGGACGGCCGGGTGTCCGACGCCAAGGCGCACTGGACGGTGGGCCACGCCCAGCGGGTGGCCGAGGGCACCGCGCTGCAGATCCACCGGGACACCTGGCGGTACAACGTGCTGATCGAGGACCAGCGGCGCGCCGTGCTGGACTACCGCGACCAGGTGCTGAACTTCGGTGCCGCGCTGCGCGAGCTGGAGGAGTCCAGCCCGGACCGGGTCGCCGAGCTGCGCGCCGCCGGAGTGCCGGACGAGGTGCTGTCCGAGGCCGCCCGCCAGATCAGCCTGTCCTGCCTGGACCAGGCCTGGTCGGAGCACCTGGCCCAGGCGGCCGGCCTGCGCGAGGGCATCCACCTGCGCGCGCTCGGGCACAGCAGCAACCCGTTCGGCGGGTCGCTGATCCCGGTGCAGGAGTTCAACCGGGAGCTGACCGAGCTGTTCAGCCGGTTCACCGCCGAGGTCAGCGAGCGGAGCGTGGCCGCCTTCCAGGAAGCCAAGATCACCGAGAGCGGGGCCGACCTGGCCGGGGCCGGGCTGAAGCGGCCCAGCGCCACCTGGACCTACGTGGTGCAGGACAACCCGTTCGGCACCGATTTCGGCCGTGCGGTGCAGGCCATCAGCCGCTTCCTGGGCCGCCGCTGACCGCCCGGACCGCCCGGACCGCCCGCCCGGTCAGCGCGCTTCGAGCTGGGACAGCACGTCGGGCAGCGGGCCGGGGTGCAGCACGCCCAGCCGCTGGGTGGCCCGGGTCAGCGCGACGTACAGCTCGCTCAGCCCGTGCCGGGAATCGGCCAGGATCTGCGCCGGGTCCACGATCAGCACCGAATCGAACTCCAGCCCCTTGGCCTGGCTGACGGTCAGCACCACCACCATGTCGTCCAGGTCCGGGCCGTCCGCGCCGCTGCCGTCGAGCGGCCCGCTGCCCACCGCCTCGTTCAGCTCGTCGACCAGCGCGGCCGGGGCCAGCACGGCGACGTTCCCGCCCGCCACCGCGGCGGTCTCGGCCGAGACCGCCGCGGCCACCGCCGATGCGAGTTCCCCGGGCGCCACCTGGCGATGCCAGGGCACCGTGCCGGTCTCCCGCACCGAGGTGGGGATCTCCAGCTTGTCGTCCAGATCGGCGAGCACGTCCGCGGCCACGGCCATGATCTCAGCCGGCGTACGGTAGTTGATGGTCAGCCGGTCCAGCCGCCACCGGGTGCCCAGGTGCGGGGCCAGCACCCGCTCCCAGGACGAGGTGCTGGACAGGCTGGTGGCCTGGGCGATGTCCCCGGCGATGGTCATCGACCGGCTCGGGCAGCGGCGCATCAGCATCCGCCAGGCCATCTCGGACAGCTCCTGCGCCTCGTCCACCACGATGTGCCCGAACGCCCAGGTCCGGTCGGCGGCGGCCCGCTCGGCGGTGGTCAGGTAGCTCAGCTCCTCGTGCCGCCCGGCCAGCCGGTCCGCGTTGATCATGTCGTAGGCCATCAGGATTTCCGGGTCGTCCTCCAGGTCACGGGACACGATGTCCAGCACGCCCTGGGCGTAGGCGATCTCCCGCTGGCGCTCCCGCTTGGCCCGGCGGCGCGCGGCCCGGTCATCCTCGCCCAGCAGTTCGGCCGCCTCGTCCAGCAGCGGCACGTCAGCCGGGGTCCAGCCGCCATCCGGGTCGCGGCTGAGCAGCGCCCGTTCCTCCTTGGTCAGCCGCGGCGCGGCGGCGATCATCCGGCGCGGCGAGTCGAACAGGTCATCCAGCAGCTGCTGCGGGGTGAGCACCGGCCACAGCCGGGCGATCGCGGCCCGGACCCTGGTGTCCTGGCGCAGTTCGTCCCGGATGTCCTGGGTGTCGGCCGGCCCCAGCACGCTGCTGTCCGCGGCGGGCACCTCCTCGCCGAGGATCTCGGCCACCAGCTTGTCCGTCTCGCGCAGGCCCGCGGTGAACTTGCTGGTCACCTGCTGGACCAGGGCGTCCAGGATCTCCCTGACGAAGATCGGCCGGGCCTGGTTGTGCGGGCGGCGGGAGCGGCGGGCCCGTTCCCGTGCGCGCTGCACAGTCTTACGGTCCAGCCGCAGCACCTCGCGCTCGAACGGGATCTCCACCGGCTCGTCGGGCAGCTCCTGGCGGTTCCGCACCGCCGTGGCCAGCACGGTGGCCATCACCGCGCGGCCCTTGATCTCGGCTGCCTCGGGCGATTCGGCCCGGCGGGCGCTGATCCCCGGGTACAGGTCGGCGATGGTGGACATGACCACCCCGGTCTCGCCCAGCGAGGGCAGCACATGCCCGATGTACTGCAGGAAGGTCGGGTTCGGCCCGACGATCAGCACGCCGCGCCGTGATAGCTGCTCGCGGTAGGTGTACAGCAGGTAGGCGGCCCGGTGCAGGGCCACCGCCGTCTTGCCGGTGCCCGGCGCGCCCTGCACCACGGTCACCCCGTTGTGCGGCGAACGGATGATCATGTCCTGCTCGGCCTGGATGGTCTCCACGATGTCGGTCATCCGGCCGGTCCGGGTGGCGGACAGCGCCGCGATCAGCGCCGCTTCCCCGGTCAGCCCGGTGTGGCCGGCTGGGACATCGGCGCCGCTGGCGTCGCCGCCGAAGTCGAGCACCTCGTCGTCGACCCCGGTCACCGTGCGCTGCCGGGTCCGGATATGACGGCGGCGCAGCACGCCCTCGGGAGAGAAAGCCGTGGCGATGTAGAACGGGCGCGCCGCGGGCGCCCGCCAGTCCACCAGCAGAGCCTGGTAATCGTCGGTGTCGTCGAGAATGCCGATCCGGCCTATATAACGGCGCTCACCCTCGCACAGATCCAGCCGGCCAAAGCACAGCCCGTTTTCCGCCGCGTCGAGCTGGGTGATCCGCCGCGAGTACATCTCCACGAAAGCATCGCGCTCTGACCTGGCCGCGGGTGTTCCCCCGGTCTCCAGCAGCACCTGGGACAGCCGGCCCGACGCCCGGTCCCTGAGGCCGTCGAGCCTGCCATAGAGCATTGAGATGTAACTCTGCTCAAGGTCGGCTTCTCCGTTTGACAACCGGCCTCCCATTCTTTATAATGCGCCTATTCTGGCGCCGCTCAGATTCCTTTGTTTGACCGTCTAGGACAAAACTCTAGGCGGTTTTCTTTTCTTCCCGTACGCGGTTGCCGAGGCCCGGCCGCCCGTACCCGCTGTCGCGGGCCAGGGAGCGGTTAAGTCCAAGATCCAGGTCGCGAAAGCCCAAGTCAACGCCCTCTTTGCGATGATCAAGGCGGGCGGGGGTGGCTATGGCGGCGGGCGGTGGATCATGGCGGGGCGGCAGGCATGATCGGGGCCAGCGGTGGGCAGGCGTCAAGCGTGACCAGCAGACCGGCCGGGCCGGAGCCGGCCGCCAGGCCCTGGGTGCTGCACGTCGACCTGGACCAGTTCATCGCGGCCGTCGAGGTGCTGCGCCATCCCGAGTTGCGCGGCCGCCCGGTGGTGGTCGGCGGCGACGGGGACCCGGCCAAACGAGGTGTGGTCAGCACCGCGTCCTACGAGGCCCGCGAGCAGGGCGTGCATTCCGGCCTGCCGCTGCGGACCGCCCTGCGGCGCTGCCCAGACTGCGTGTTCCTGCCGGTGGACAAGGCGGCTTACGAGGTGGCCTCGGCCGACGTGATGGCCATCCTCCGTGACACCGGCTGGACCACCGAGGTGCTGGGCTGGGACGAGGCGTTCCTGGCCGTGGTGGCGGCCGACCCGGAACAGGTAGCCAGGGACATCGCCGCCCGGATCCAGGCCGGGACCGGGCTGCACGCCTCGGTCGGCATCGGCGAGAACAAGCTGCAGGCCAAGCTGGCCACCGGGTTCGGCAAGCCGGACGGTGTGTACCGGCTGACCCATCAGACCTGGTTCGGCGTGCTGGGTGACCGGCCCACCGACGCGCTGTGGGGGATCGGGGCCAAGACCGCCCGGCGGCTGGCCGTGCTGGGCATTGGCACCGTCCGCGAGCTGGCCGCGGCCGACCCGGACCGGCTGGCGGCCGAGTTCGGCCCGGCGTCCGGGCCCTGGCTGATCCTGGTCGCCCGCGGCATCTCGCACTCCCCGGTGTCCAGCGACCCCTACCTGGCCCGCTCCCGCGGCCGGGAGGTGACCTACCAGCAGGACATCGCCGACTGGGCCGAGGTGCGCGCCGAGGTGATCCGGCTGGCCCATCAGGTGGCCGCCGACGTCGCGGCCGAGCAGCGGCCCGCGGTCCGGGTCGTGGTCAAGGTGCGTTACGCCCCGTTCCAGACCAGCACCCACTCGCGCACGCTGGGCGGGCCGACCGCGGACCCGGCCGCCATCGAGCGGGCGGCCCTGGAGGCGCTGGACCGGTTCACCCGCCGCCGCCCAGTCCGCCTCCTCGGCGTCCGCGCCGAATTCGACTAGGGCGCGCCGCCTCACGTCGTGATCATGAAGTTAGTGCGAATCTATTAGCACCAGAGTCATGATCACGATTGGGGGTGGCCCGGTGAGGAGCGCTGGTTAGAGCTTGCCCTGGCCGCGGGCGGCCAGGATGATCTGGGTCACCTCGTAGCGGGTCAGGCCGAGCTTGCGGGCGATCTCGTCCGGGCGCAGGCCCTGCTGGTTGTACAGCACGGCCAGCCGGCGCTGGGACGGCGAGCCCGGCTGGCGTGGCGCGGCCGGCCGGGCAGGCGCGGTGCGCGCCGGGGCTGGCTTGGCTGTCCCAGCGGCTGGCTTGGCCGGGGCCTTGCCCGGCGCCGAGGCCGGGGCCTTGGCCGGGGCCGGGGCCTGGCCTCCGGGGCCGGGGCCTTGGCCTTGGCCGGAGCCGGGGCCTTGGCCGGGGCCGGGGTGCGGCCGAACGTGCCGCGGCGCTGGTCGTGGTACTTGCCGTCGGCCAGTTCGGCCTTGGTCTCGTCGTCAAGCAGCAGGTACTGCTCGGCCGACTTGTTCACCCCGACGGCCACCATGGTCAGGCCCTTGAGGTTCTTCGCCTGGCACTCCGGCGACATGCAGTAGTTGTACTTACTGGCCCGCTCGGGATGCAGTTCGGTCCCGCAGGTCACGCATTTCGCAATGTTCTTCTCAGTCATGACTTCTACCAGGTAGAACCATGCGGACCCAGGTGATGTTCCAGCCGCCGGAGTACCGTGTGCGCCGTGACAGACGACAGCCCGCCGCCCGCCATGCCGTTCGCGGAAACACTCGGGATCGAGTTCGACAGCGTCGATGCCACCGAGGTCCGGGCTCATCTGGCCTGGTCAGAGCGGCTGTGCACGACCAGCGGCGTGATGCATGGCGGCGCCCTGATGGGCCTGGCCGACAGTCTCGGCGGGCTGTGCGCGTTCCTGAACCTGCCACCGGGTGCGCAGACCGCGACCATGAGTTCCTCGACGGTGTTCCTGCGCGGCGTGCGGGGCGGCGTGGTCAGCGCGGTGTGCCGGCCGCTGCACACCGGGCGGACCGTCATCGTGGTGCAGACCGACCTGCTCGACGACAATGGCCGGCTGGCCGCCCAGGTAACCCAGACGCAGGCCGTGCTCGGCGGAACCAGGTAGGGGCGTTAAGACTTCGTATCGGTCTTTTCGGGTGCGCTGACCGGCGGCGGGTCGGGGCGGACCTGCAGGCCGGAGACGAAGTCCTCGAGGCGGACCCGTAGCCGGACCACCGGCTGGCGCAGGCGCCGCTCGCGGCGCGCGGCGCGGGCCCGCTTGTGCGGCTTGTTCTTGTACCGCCAGCGGGCCCACGGTGAGCCGGGCCGGGCCAGCCGGATCGCGCCGACAAGGAGCAGCGGGAACAGGAACAGCCCGAACAGGCCGGTCCAGATTTTGCCCTTGAGCAGGGTGATCGCGGCCAGGCCGAAGGTGAACACGACGCTGAGGGTCAGCCCGATGATGGCCTCGGCCGGGCTGGCGTTCCGGTCGGCCGTGGTGGGCACGACCGACGGCTGGACGCCGAGCAGCAGCAGCGCGGTGATGCCGACGGCCACGAAGACCGCTTCCACGGACAGCCGCCCGGAGCTGCTCCAGTACACGTCCTTCAGGTGCAGGATCAGCGCGAACTCGTCCAGCACAAGCGCGGCACCCAGGCCGAACAGTGCCGCCGCGCCGGCCCGCCACTGTAGTGAGCCGCCTGGGGCGACGATGCCGGTGACGCCGCCGACCATCATGAACACGACGCCGAACACCATGTGGTGCACGTGAAAATCGCCCGGCGTGACGTTGCCCGGCCACCAGCGGACGTTGGCGCGGATCATCCGGACGGAAAGCCGGATGAACCCGAAGCCGGCGACGAACGCGACAAAGAAACAGAACAGCGGAAACCGCCCTGTATCCAGAATCTTCGTGCTGAACCAGCTGGACATGCCGCCCCCACCAGCCGGGCTGACGGTTGTCGAAGTGTTATCACCGGAGCGTATGCGATCGAAACCGGGCGGTGGCCGGCCCGGCCCGTTGTTTCTGAGCGGTTAATGTTGTGGCTGTGCGGTACGGGGGCCCGTGGTTCGGGAAACTGTGGTTCGGGAAACTGGTGCGCCGGCCTGCGCGCAGCCTGGCGGCGGTGCTCGCGGCCCTGCTGCTGGCCGCGGCGGGCACCGCCGCGGCCGCGCCAGCTGCGGGCACGGCCGCGGCCGCGCCGGCCGCGCCCGCCGTCGCGGCCGGCCAGCCTGCCCAGCGCAGCGCCACTGGGGCGGCGCAGGCCCGGACCGTGGTCAGCTTCACCTGGGGCGGCGGGTTCGGCAACCAGATGGACTCGCTGCCGATCTTCCGCCAGTACCACATGCACGCCACCTACTACGTGCCGTCCGGCCTGGTCTGCGTGCCGGACACCGACCCGGACTGCGCCAGCACCTCGCCGTACCTGACGCTGCAGGACATCCGGACGCTGGCCGCCGCGGGCAACGAGATCGGCGGGCTGACCGCGCTGCACGTGCCGCTGACCAAGCTGCCGGTGGCCGAGCAGCAGCGGGAGATCTGCCAGGACCGGGTCAACCTGACCCGGTGGGGCATGCAGGTGACCGACTTCGCGTACCCGTTCGCCCAGGTGACCCCGACGCTGCAGGACCTGGTCCGGCGCTGCGGGTACAACACCGGGCTGGGTGCCGGGCAACTGCGCGGCGCCGGGCTGTGCGACTCGTGCGGCTGGGCCGAGACCATCCCGCCCCGCAACCCGTACCTGCTCCGCGCGCCGATCGAGGTGGCCTCGGTCGGCACCCGCTGGACCGCGGCCACGTTCGAGTCCATCGTGACCGGCGCGCGGCGCCATGGCGGGGGCTGGATCATCTTCAACATCCACGACGTGTGCGCCCGGGACTGCGCCCTGGGTGTCACCAAGCCCGAGTTGAGCAGCGTGCTGGCCTGGCTGTCCGGGCAGGCCAGCCACGGGGTCACGGTGCGGACCGTGCGCCAGGTGGCAGGCGGCCCGGTCCGGCCGCTGGTGGCCGGCCCCACGCCGCCGCCCGTCGGCGGCCCCGGGGTGCGCAACGCCGCGCTGTCGGCCCGGGGCCCGGGCGGGGCGCCCGCCTGCTTCCAGACCGCGCAGTACGGCTCGAACACGGCCCGGTTCAGCTACCAGCACGCCGGCGGGCCGGGCGGGGCCGGGGCGGAAACCATCCGGATGACCGGCTGGGCGTCCGGGGACGCCAAGCTGCTGCCGGTGCTGGACCTGGGCCAGTGCGCACCCCCGGCCCAGGTGGGCCAGCGGTACAGCGTGGCCGAGTCGTACCGGTCCAGCCAGCCGGTCCGGTTCGACCTGTACTACCGGACCGCGGTCGGCAACTGGATGTACTGGACGTCCAGTCCGGCCATGCCCGCGGCCAGCGAGTGGGCGCAGACGTCGTGGGATACCCCGGCGCTGCCGCGCGGCGCCACCGCGGTCAGCTTCGGCCTGGCCATCGGGTCGAACGGCACCCTGTCGGTGAGCCGGTACAGCCTCCAGCCGGTCCGGTACAGCGGCACCAGGCTGTTCGTGTTCGGCGTGGTGGTGCTGTTCCTGCTGGGGTACTTCATGCTGCGGCGGTGGCTGCTGCGCCGCCGCCAGGCGGCCCGCGGCGCGCCAGCCCCGGAGCCGACCGGTGCAGCCGAGAGCGCGCCCGGACCGCCGCCCGGGCCCCGCAGCCACTAGACCCTAGCCACTAGACCCTCACCACAGGGTCCTAGGGCAGGCCGTACGCTGGCCGCCGGGCCATCGCCGGCCCAGGGCTGGGCGGGGCTGGCGGAGGCCAGCGGACGGCTCGCGGAGGGAGGCAGCAGTGCAGCTGATCAGGTTCCGCGCCGCCGGTGGGGCGCCACGGGTCGGTGTGCTGGAAGACGGCCAGGTCAGGGGGCTGCCGGGGATTGGCACCATGGCCGACCTGCTGGCCCTGCCGGTGCTGGCGGTGCGCGAGCTGTGCACCGGCCAGGCGGCCGGTGACCCGCCGTTCGAGTCCGAGCGGTTCGACCCGGCCAGCCTGCTCGCGCCGCTCGACGGCCGGACCGAGGTGTGGGCGGCCGGGGTCACCTACGAGCGGTCCAGGAGCGCGCGGGTGCAGGAGAGCCTGGACTCGGCGGACATCTACGACAAGGTGTACGACGCGCCCCGGCCCGAGCTGTTCTTCAAGTCGGCCGCCTGGCGGGTGGCCGGGCCGGGCGCCCCGGTCAGCGTGCGGGCCGACTCCGAGGTGAACGTGCCCGAGCCGGAACTGGCCGCGGTGCTGAACGCGGCGGGCGAGCCGGTCGGCTACACCATCTGCAACGACCTGAGCTCACGGTCGATCGAGGGAGAGAACCCGCTGTACCTGCCGCAGGCCAAGATCTACCTGGGTGGCTGCGCGGTCGGGCCGTGGATCCGGCCCGCCTGGGAGGTGCCGGACCCCTACGACCTGAGCATGGGGATGACGATCACCCGGGACGGCGCGGCCGCCTGGGCCGGCCAGGCCAGCACCCGGGGGCTGCGCCGGACCGTGCCCGAGCTGGCCCGGTTCCTGTTCCGCGAGGACGAGTTCCCGGCGGGCGTGCTGCTGTCCACCGGGACCAGCCTGGTCCCGGATCTGCCGTTCACGCTGCGTGCGGGCGACGAGGTCCGGATCTCCATCGCGGAGATCGGCGCGCTGGTCAACTCGGTCGTCCGGGGCAAGGCCGCCCTGCCCGAGGCCGGCCCGGTCAGGGCGTGTAGCCGGGCTCCAGGTGCGCGGTGTCGTTGAAGCCGCGCAGCATCCACCGCTGCGGCGTGATGACCAGCCGGGAAATGGACCCGTTGTCCGCGCCGAGGAACGCGAACGGGCGGGATCCGGTGGCCAGCGCCAGCGCCTGGCCGATCACCCCGCCGTGCACCACCGCCGCGACCCGCTGGTCCGGGTGGGCGGCGGCGATCCGGCGGATCGCGCCGCCGACCCGGGCGGCGAACGCCGGGGCTGGCTCCGCGCCCGGGATGACGTCCCAGCGTTCCTCGGCCCACATCCGCTCGGCGACAGGATGGTTCTCCGCGACCTTCTTGCGGAACAGCCCGGCCTCCCACTCGCCCAGGTTGACCTCGCGCAGGTCCGGCTCCACCTGCGGGGTCAGGCCGAGCCGGTGGGCCAGCGGCGACGCGGTCTGCGCGGTGCGGCGCAGCGTGGTCACGTAGATCGCGTCGATCCGGGTCTTGGCCAGCCGGTCCGCCACCAGCTCGGCCTGGGCCCGGCCGTCGGCCGCGAGCTGCGGGTCGGCATGGCCGTCCACCAGCGGGAACGGTTCTTCCAGATAGGCCGCTTCCGACTCGCCGTGCCGGATCAGCAGCAGCTCGGTGCTGTCTGGCGGCAGCCGGAAGCGGGCCTGCCGGTAGGCCATCGCGCCGGGGTGCGGGGGCTGGCCGGCCTGGTCGGGGGAGGGCTTGTCCTCGGGCATTGCCACCTGGGCAGGGTAGCCCGGCCACCCGGCTGGCCTGCGCCCGGGCGGTGTCAGCGGCCGACCCGGTCAGTGCCGGGAGGCGAACCAGGGCTGGTGCAGATCCAGGTACCGGACGTTGTCCAGCAGCGACATCTCCTCCTCCAGCAACTGGGCCGCGTCGGCGGGCATCTCCTGCTGCTCCGCCGACCGGGCCTGCTGCTCCGAGGTGAACGCGACGGTCTGGGTGAAGAACCCCGCGTCGTTGACGGCGAAGGTCGCCCCGATCACGTCCGGCCGGACCTTGGCGATCACGTCACCGGACTGCGCGGCCAGCGCGTGCAGCCGGTCCCTGTCGCGCACCGGCCCTGGATGACCTGGACGAACCCAGCCTGGTCCGAACCGCCGCCGAGCAGCAGCATGACGTTGTCGCAGTCGTGGAACGTGACCGGCCCGGCGAAGCAGCGTTCCATCTCCGGCCACCAGGCCGCCTGCTCCGGCCGGGCGCTGTTCCGCTCGGCCGCCGCCTTGGACTCGAACCGCACCACGGCCACCAGCATCCCGTCGTCGGTGATCCCGTACGTTCCGCCGAGCCAGCCGTCGGCGCCTGGCTCCAGGTCCCGCTCCCAGCGCTCCATGGCTTGCCGGGCCCCGGCCGGCGTCGCCGATCCGACCCTGAATGATCTGCAGGAACATGACAGACACCCCCGTATCTGGCCGGCCCGGCCGCAGCATCCCCCCGGATCGCGCAGGCCAGCCGCGTGTAGATCCCGTTATTGTACGAATCTGCCCGCCAGTGGGGTGGGTGCGGCCCGCAGTGGGTGGGCATGGCTCGCAATGGGGCGGGCCCGCGGCCCGCCGGGCGGGCATGGAGGAGGGCGGATGGCTCCAGCTGAGTACGACTTCATCATCGTCGGCGGCGGCAGCGCCGGCAGCGCCCTCGCCAACCGGCTGTCCGCCGACCCGCGGATCCGGGTGCTCGTGCTCGAGGCTGGCCGCTCGGACTACCCATGGGACGTGTACATCCACATGCCCGCCGCGCTGACGTTCCCGATCGGCAACCGGTTCTACGACTGGGGCTACCGGAGCGAGCCGGAGCCCGGGCTGAACGGGCGCAGCATCTACCACGCCCGGGGCAAGGTGCTCGGCGGATCCAGCAGCATCAACGGCATGATCTTCCAGCGCGGCAATCCGCTGGACTACGAGCGCTGGGCGGCCGACCCGGGGATGGCCGACTGGGACTACGCGCACTGCCTGCCGTACTTCAAGAAGATGGAGACCTGCCTGGCCGGGGCGGACGAGTACCGCGGCGGTGACGGCCCGCTGATCCTGGAGCGCGGGCCGGCCACCGGCCCGCTGTTCCAGGCGTTCTTCCAGGCCGTGCAGCAGGCCGGGTACCCGCTGACCAAGGACGTGAACGGGTACCGGCAGGAGGGCTTCGCGGCGTTCGACCGGAACATCTCCCGTGGCCGGCGGCTGAGCGCGGCGCGCGCCTACCTGCACCCGGTCATGAACCGGCGCAATCTGGACGTGATCACCCGGGCCTTCGTCACCAAGATCATTTTTGAGGGCCGCCGGGCGGTCGGCGTGGAGTACCGGCAGGGCAATGTCACTGGCGGCGCGGTCACTCGCGGTGGAGGGAGCCCGGCCCGGCTGGTCCGCGGCGACGAGGTCATCCTGTGCGGCGGCGCCATCAACACCCCGCAGTTGCTGCAGCTGTCCGGGGTGGGCCGCGCGGACCTGCTCCGCGGGCTGGGCATCCACGTGGTCGCCGACCTGCCCGGGGTGGGCGAGAACCTGCAGGACCACCTCGAGGTGTACGTGCAGTACGGGTCCAAGCTGCCGGTCTCGGTGGCCCCGGCGCTGAAAATGCGCAACCGGCCCGTGGTCGGCGCGAAGTGGCTGTTCCTGCGCGGCGGGCCCGGCTCGACCAACCACTTCGAGGGCGGCGGGTTCATCCGCAGCAACGACGAGGTGGCCTACCCGAACCTGATGTACCACTTCCTGCCCATCGCGATCCGCTACGACGGAACGTCGCCAGAGAAGCGGGAAGGGGAGGGGGTGGGGGGCACGGCTACCAGGTGCACGTGGGCCCGATGTACTCCGACTCCCGCGGCACGGTGCGGATCGTGTCCCGCGACCCCGAGGTGCACCCGGCGCTGCGGTTCAACTACATGTCCACGCCGACCGACCGCAAGGAGTGGGGCGAGGCCATCCGGGTCACCAGGAGCATCCTGAACCAGCCCGCGTTCGACCAGTTCAACGCGGGTGAGCTGTCACCCGGCCCGGACGTGTCCACCGACGAGCAGATCCTGGACTGGGTGCGCCGGGACGCGGAGACCGCGCTGCACCCGTCGTGCACCTGCAAGATGGGCACCGGCAACATGTCGGTGGTTGACCCGGCCAGCATGCGGGTGCACGGCCTGGACGGGCTGCGCATCGTGGACGCCTCGGTGATGCCGTACGTCACCAACGGCAACATCTACGCGCCGGTGATGATGGCCGCGGAGAAGTCGGCCGACCTGATCCTGGGCAACACCCCGCTGCCGCCGGAGCACGTCGAGTTCTACCGGCACCAGCCCGGCACCCCGGCCCCGCCCGGCACCCCGGCCCCGGCAGCGTAAGTTGACCGCCGCGGACGAGGTGCGGGAGCAGGCCACCAGAGACCCGAGGAAGCTGCGCGGCGACGCGCCGCTGCTGGACGGCTGGCTGCGGGTCACCGAGCAGGCCGAGGCCGGCCAGCTCACCCCGATGAGCGTGCCCGGGCACAAGCAGCGGACCGACCTGACCGGTGCGGTGACCGCGGGCGACGCGCCGCTGTACGGCGGTCTCGACACCATCAAGCACGCCGATCACCTGCTGGCCGAGGGGGAGCGGCGGGCGGCGCAGCTGTGGGGTGCGGACTGGTGCCGGTTCTCGGTGGCCGGCTCGACGCACGGCAACCAGGCGCTGGCCCTGGCGGCTGGCCAGCCTGGGCAGCCGATCGTGGTCACCCGGGCGCTGCACCGGTCGCTGCTGCTCGGCATGGTGCTGGCCGGCCTGGACCCGGTCTGGGTGCTGCCCGAGGTGGATCCGGCCACCGGGCTGCCCGGCCCGGTGCCGGTGGCCGCGGTCCAGACGGCGCTGGCCGCCCACCCGGACGCCTGCGCGGTGTTCCTCGGCGACCCGTCCTACGTCGGCACCATCGGCGACCTGGCCGGCCACGCGGCCGCGGCGCACCAGGCCGGGGTGCCGCTGCTGGTGGACGCGGCCTGGGCCGCGCATCTGGGGTTCCACCCGGGCCTGCCACCGCACGCGCTGGCCGCGGGCGCGGACGGCATGGTGACCAGCGCGCACAAGGCGCTGCCCGCCTACACCCAGGGCGCTCTGGTGCTGGCCCGCACCGGTCAGGCGGGCAGCGGCGGGCTGGACGCCGACCGGCTGAACCGGGCGTTCGAGGCCACCCACACCACCAGCCCGGCGGGCGCCATCATGGCCAGCATCGACGCGGCCCGGGCGCTGCTGGCCCGGGACGGGACGGAGCTGTGCGGCCGCCTGCTCCGCGTGGTGGCCGAGGCTAAGCAGCGGCTGCGCGCGGAACCCGGCCTGGACGTGCTGGACGGGCCCGGCGTCGAGCCGACCAAGCTGGTGGTGCTGCTGGCCGGCACCGGGGCGCACGGCAACCGGGTGGAGGCCGACCTGATCGCGGCCGGGATGCCGGTCGAGATGGCCGACCGGGACACGATCGTCCCGATCGTCACGCTGGCCGACGACGAGCACACCATGGCCCGCTTCACCGGCACGCTGGTCGAAGCGGTGCGGCGGCACCGGGGCGAGCCACGGCGGCCCCTGCCCGCGGCGGCTTGGCTGATCACGCCGGAGCCGGCCATCCCGCCCCGCGAGGCTTTCTTCCTGCCCCACACAACGCTGGCGGCCACGGCTGCCGTCGGCCGGGTCTCGGCCGAGCTGGTGGCGCCCTACCCGCCGGGGGTGCCGGTGCTCGCCCCCGGCGAGGTGATCACGGCGGCGGCGCTCGACGCGCTGCGCGCGACCCTGGCCGACGGCGGCCGGATCGCCTACGCGGCCGACCCCAGCCTGGCCACGTTCCAGGTTGTCGCAGAGGACTGATTCGGGCGGAAAATCTCCTGCGCCGGGGGCATTGTCGGGCCAGCTATCCCGGGCCTAGCCTGGCCCGATGAATGATCTTCTGCGGGTTCCCCGGGTAACTGCGGCCGTGGCCGCGTTCGGGTTGGTGCTGGGGCTGTGCGCGGCGGCCGGCCCGGCCAGCGCGCAGGCCGCCTCGCCCTCGGCGGGTGGGTCTGCGGTGCAGAAGATCTGCCACGAGCCTGACTCCAGCTCGGTGCTGACCACCGGCTCGCACCGGACGCCGGCTGGCGCGCCCGCCGCGGCGATCCGGGTGGACCAGGTCGGCTACCCGGCCGGGGCGGTCAAGCAGGCCGAGATCATGACCAAGTCGAAGCCGGCCAGCGCGCTGCGCTGGGTGGTCGTACGGGCCGGGTCCTGCACGGTGGCCGCGTCCGGGCTGGCCCCCAAGGACCTCGGTTCCTGGAGCAAGCGGTACGGCTGGGTGTGGGCGGCCCGCTTCTCCGCGGTGCACACGCCGGGCAGCTACCGGGTCGGCATCCTCAACGACCCGTCGGCCGCCTCGCCCTGGTTCCCGGTCGGGCCGGCCGCGCAGCTCTACGCCAAGCCGCTGGGCAACGCGCTGTACTTCTACCGCAGCGAGCGGGACGGCCCGGACTTCATCCACACCGCGCTGCGCACCGCGCCCGGGCACCTGAACGACGCCAGCGCGATGACGTACCGGACGCCGCCGGTGGATGAGAACGGGGACTTCAAGGGCAGCCTGGCCAAGTACGCGACCGGGGTGCGGATCAACGCCACCGGCGGCTGGTGGGACGCGGGCGACTACCTGCACTTCGTCGAGACGACCAGCTACACCGAGGCCATCCTGGAGCAGGGCATCGCGTCGTTCCCGGGCCAGATGGGCGCCGGGGCCAGCGCCGACTTCACCGGCGAGGCCAAGTTCGGCATGGACTTCCTGCAGCGGATGTGGCACCAGAACACCAAGACGCTCTACTACCAGGTGGGCACCGGCGAGGCCAACAACTACTACTTCGGCGACCATGACATCTGGCGGCTGCCCCAGGCCGACGACAACTACCAGGGGACGAACCCGCGGTACACCTACATCCGGCACCCGCCGGTGTTCCGGGCCGCCCGGCCGGGCAAACCGCTGAGCCCCAACCTGGCCGGCCGGCTGACCGCCGACTTCGCGCTCTGCTACCAGGTGTTCCGCAAGACCGACCCGGCTTACGCGGGCCGCTGCCTGACCGAGGCGAAGACGGTGTACTCACTGGCCAACACGCACTGGAAGGGCCAGCTGATGACGGCCATCCCGTTCGACTTCTACCCGGAGACGAGCTGGAAGGACGACATGATGCTGGGCGCCACCGAACTGGCCGTCGCGCAGCGTGAGGCGGGCCAGCCTGGCGCAGGCTACCTGCGCGACGCGGCCCACTGGGCCAGCGCCTGGATCCACAGCCAGCAGGCGCTGTCCGACACGCTGAACCTGTACGACGTGAGCGCGCTGGCCGACTACGAGCTGGACCTGGCGCTGCGCGCCCAGCACGTCAGCGGCCTGGCGGTGACCCGGGCGCAGCTGCTGGCCAACCTGCGCGGGCAGATCGAGACGGGCATCCACACCGCGTCCAGCGATCCGTTCCGCTTCGGCTTCGCCTGGGATCAGTAGGACACCACCACGCACGGCGCCGGGCTGACCGTGATGGCCGACGAGTACGACGCACTGACCGGCCGCCCGGTCTATGCGGGCTGGGCCCAGCACTGGCTGGACAACATCCTGGGCAGCAACGGGTGGGGTGTGTCGCTGATCGTCGGGGACGGCACCGTGTTCCCGGACTGCATGCAGCACCAGGTCACCAACCTGGTTGGCTCGCACAACGGGCAGCCGCCGGTGCTGGCCGGGGCGACCGTGGAGGGGCCGAACTCGTTCGCCGCGACCGGGACCGTGCCGAACATGCGCCCGTGCAACGCGAACGCCCCAGGTGACGTGCCTTATGCCGCGTTCAACGGGCACAAGGCGGTGTTCCAGGACAACGTCCAGTCCTATTCCACGGTCGAGCCCGCCATCGACCTGACCGCGCTGACCCCGCTCGCGTTCGCCTGGCAGAGCCGGGTGGGCTAGCTGGCTACTGGAGGCTCAAGGGGAGCAGCGGCGGGGCTGGCAACGCCGGCTTTCTTCAGGGCCTCCAGGATGGTCAGGCCCTGGCCGACCAGTCCGGTGAGCACCTCGCTGACCCCGTCGGCGCCGTTCAGGATGGTCAGGTTGGATGCGGCGATGCCCTGGGCGGCCGCGGCGACCAGCGCGGGCAGCGCGGCTACCACCTGGTTGGCCGCGATCAGCTCCTGGTTGCCATCGGCCAGCGAGGCGGCCCGGGCCTGTTCGCGTCGGCCTCGGCCTTAGCCGTGGCCCGCTCGGTGTAGGCGGTCGCGTCGGCGCGGATCTTGGCCGCCTCGGCTTCCGCCTTGGCCAGGGTGGAGCCCGGTACGCTTCCGCGTCCGTGCCGAATTTGGCCTGGTCCCGCTCGGCCTCGGCCAGCGTGCGCTGCCGGTAGGCCTCGGCGTCGGCCGGCCGCCGCACCTCGGCTTCCAGCCGCTGGGCGGCCAGCTCGGCCCGGCGCTGGGCCAGCGCGGTCTGCTCCTCGATGACTTCCTGTGACGCCCGGGCCTCGGCCAGCGGGCCGGCCTGCGCCGGCGCGCGCCTTGGCCTCCTCGGTCTCGGCCAGGAAGCCGGCCCGCTTGATCGCCAGGTCCCGGTCGTACTGGGCCTTCATCGCCTCGGCCTGCTGCTCCTGCTCGGCCGCCTGCTGGTCGGCCTTGGCCTGCGCGATGCGGGCCTGGCTGGCTACCGCGGCGGCGTGCGGGGCGGCCAGGTTGTTGATGTAGCCGGAGGAGTCCTCGATCTCCTGGATCTCCAGCGCGTCGACCACGATGCCGAGCTTCTCCATCTCGCCGTGGCTGCCGTCCTTGACCTCCTGGGCGACCCGGTCGCGTTCACGGATGATCTGCTCGACGGTCAGCCCGCCGACGATGGACCGCAGGTGGCCGGCGAAGACCCGGCCGACCAGCGTCCTCCATCCGGTCCTGCTCGGACAGGAAGCGGCGGGCCGCGTTGGCGATGGACGCCGAGTCGTCGCCCACCTTGAACGCGGCGACCGCCCGCACGTTCAGCCGGATGCCCTGGTTGGTGATGCAGTCCTCGACGATCTCCGCCTCCTGCAGGGCCAGCGAGAGCATCCGGGCCTTCTGCTTGACCGGCAGCACGAAGCCCCGTGCCCGGTGACGATGCGGAACTGGGTGTCCTGCTTCCGGCTCTTGGAGCCGGAGATCAGCAGGGCCTCGTTGGGGGCGGGAACATGCCAGAACAGCATGGGAACTCCGCGAAAGTCGAGCTAGGGAAGGGGGGTGACCATGACGGAGCGGGCGGACAGGGTTTCGACGACGACGACCCGGCGGTGCCGGGGGATCGGCTCATCCGACCAGGCGGCGAAGGCCTCGGTCCCGCCGCGCACCGGGAGCAGCACCTCACCCGGCCCGTCTGCCGGGATGGACACGGTAACCCGCCCGGTTAACCCGAGCAGTCCCCGCTCCGCGTCAGCCGACACGTCCAACCAGCTTCCTCGGGGATAACCCCGGTCACTGGGACAAAAGGTACCGCTGGGCCGTCACCGCGTAGCCGGGGGGCTGGGTAAAGGATCGTCTTGGGTTCGGTGAACGTGTCCATGGCGAACCGGCCGCCGACCCGGCCGCGCCCGCTCACCGAGCCGGACCGGCCGCCGAACGGCAGGTGCGACTCCCACAGGTTGGTGGAGGCGTTCACGTTGACCCAGCCGGCCCGGGCCTGCTCGGCGAAGGCCAGGCCGCGCTCCAGGTCGGTGGTGAACACCGCCGCGGTCAGCCCGAACGGGGACGAGTTGGTCAGCGCCAGCGCCTCGTCGGCCGAGGCCACCTCGATGACCGGGACGACCGGCCCGAACGTCTCCTCGGTGGCGATGGCCATGTCCAGGGTGACCCCGTCCAGCACGGTGGGCTCGGCGTACAGCCCGGTCGGGAAGCCCGCCGCGCGGCGCCCGCCGCAGCACAGCTTCGCGCCGCGGCTGACCGCGTCGGCCACGTGCCGGTCGAACTTGGCCGCGGTCGCCTCGTTGTTCAGCGGCCCCATCGTGGTCTGCGGGTCGAACGGGTCGCCCAGCCGGATCCGCTGCTGGGTGGCCGCCACCACCCGTTCGGTGAACTCGGCGCGCACCGCGGCGTGCACCAGGAACCGCTCGCCGGCCGTGCAGCTCTGCCCGGCGCACAGGTAGGCCGCCTCCAGCGCGGCCTCGGCGGCCTGGTCCAGGTCCGCGTCGTCCAGGATCACCATCGGGCCGTTGCCGCCCAGTTCGAGCAGCTGGGTCTTGCCCGCCGCCCGCGCGGCGACCAGCCCGCCGGTGGCCACAGAGCCGATGAAGCCGACCGCCGCCACCTGCGGATGGCCGGCCAGCGCGTCCCCGGCGACCGGCCCGCGCCCGGGCACGAAGCTGAACACGCCGTCCGGCACCCCGGTCCCGGCGATGATCTCGGCCAGCAGCGCGCAGCACGCCGACGTGGTCGGGGCCGGCACCCAGACCACCGCGTTGCCCGCGGCCAGCGCGGGCGCGAACAGCTCCGCGCCCATGGTGTACGGCCAGTTCCACGGGCTGATCACGCCGACCACGCCGAGCGGGACCCGGGCGGTGATCACCCAGCGGCCGGCCGAGGTGGACGGGGGATAGGCGCCGCCGGACCGCCGCGCGTCCGCGGCGGCCATCTGGAAGTACACCGCCAGCTCGTCCACCTCGTCGTAGGCCTCGGTGGCCAGCGGCTTGCCCTGGTCCTCGGTGAGCACCCGGGCCAGGTCGCTCGCGCCGCCCGGCGATGGCCGCGGCCACCTGCTCGCACCAGGCCGCGCGCTCGAACGCCGAGCTGGCCGCCCAGGCCGGCCAGGCCCGGCTGGCCGCGCGCACCGCATCGTCCACGTCCGCCGCGTCCGCGGTAGCCACGGTGGCGAACGTCTCCCCGGAAGACGGGCTGACCGCCGGCGCCGCCGCTGCCCGCCCGCCGCGGAACTGCCCGTCCACATAAAGCAGGTACCATGTCATAACGCCAGTCCCCCTCAGCGGTCCTCGGCCAGCAGATCAGTATGCGGCAGCACAAAGCCGTCCGAGTTCGTCCAGTTTGTCCGGGGGCATCCGGTAGGCCGGGCCGGAGATGGACAGCGCGGCCACGCAATTGCCGTCCGGGCCGAACACCGGGGCGGCCACCGCGACCAGCCCGTCCTCCAGCTCGGCCACCGCGGTGGCGTAACCCTCGCGGCGGATCTCGGCCAGCTGTGCGGCCAGGGCAGGTACGGAGCAGATCGTGTGCTCGGTATAGCGCTCCAGGGTGGCCAGCATCGGGATGACGCCGAACGCGAGCAGCACCTTGCCGTTGGCCACCGCGTGCGGCTTGGTGCGCCGGCCGATCCAGCCGCCCGAGCTGTTCAGGATGTAGCTGCTCGGCACCTCGGCCACGTTCAGGATGTCCGGCCCGGCGGGCACGGCCAGGTTGATGGTCTCCCCGGTCAGCTCGGACAGTTGGTCCATCGCGGGCTGCAGCCGGGCCACGATGTCGGCGCCGCGCAGCGCCAGGCTGCCCAGCCGGATGATCTCCACACCGAGCCGGTACCGCCGGCCCGAGCGGGCCAGGAACCCGGTCCGCTCCAGGGTGGCGGCCAATCGCGAGGCGGTTGACTTGTGCACCCCGAGTGCTTCGGCAATCTCTGTCACACTAAGTTCCGGGCGGCCATCCTCGAAGCTCGCAAGCAGTGCCAGTACCCGCTCAGCCGAGTGATAGGTTGCGTTGCCCGCAACCAAATTCGTGGACACGCAACCAAGAATGACCAATTTGCCCGTTGTGCGTCAACTGGCCTGCACCCGGCCGCCCAGCGCGTCCGTGGCATACTCGCTAACGACTTAGCAGTAATTGTGCGGCCCGTCAGCGCTGCCGGTGCCGCCCAGGATGAGAGCAGGCCTGGCATGGCCCAACCCGCTGACGCGCCAGTACCCGGATCGCCGCAGGACCCACTGACCGAGGCGCTCGGACTGGCCCAAGCCGCCGCCGCCGCGGGCCTGGGCATGAAACTCCTCGGCGGCCTGGCCGTCCGGGTGCTCTGCCCGGATTACCCGCCGCGGCTGCGCCGGGACCAGGACATGGACTTCGCCACCACGGCCAAGGGCCGCAAGAACGTGGCCGCCTGGCTGGCCGACAACGGCTGCGAGCCGGACCGCCGGTTCAACAACCTCAACGGCGACCGGCAGATGTACTTCAACGCGCCGTCCGGGCGGCCCATCGACGTCATGGTGAACCAGCTGACCATGTGCCACACGCTGGACTTCCGGCCGAATTTCGACCGGCAGCCGTTCACCGTGGACTCGGTGGACGTGCTGCTGTCCAAGCTGCAGATCATCGAGATCAACGAAAAAGACGCCCGGGACATCGTGCAGATGCTGTCCTGCCTCCCGGTTGGCGGAAGTGCCCCGGCGGCCATCGACACCGACCGGTTCGGCAAGGTGCTGGCCGCGGACTGGGGCTGGTGGCGGACCGTCACCGGGAACCTGGACAAATTGCCCTCGCTGCTGGCCGAAAACCCCGCGCTGGCCTGCCCCGGCGCGGAGCACGACCCGCTGGCCCAGGCCCAGCAACTGCGCGAGATCGCCGACACGGTCCCGAAGGGCATGAAGTGGAAGCTGCGGGCCAAGGTCGGCGACGGCGTGCGCTGGTACGAGCTGCCTGAGGAAGTCGCGCACTAGGCGCAAGAGCCGGGTCTCGCCTGGTTGGCCGGTCACGGTGCGGCGTTAATTCACTCTGTCCGTCTTGACGGCAGTTTCGGCCGGATGCTAGACGTTGCACAGTACGCGCAGGAGTTGCGCAAGACGCCTGCAACCTGCGCGTGCCGGCTCACGGCGAACCCGGCGGAGCAAACTGCGCGGAGGAAGGCAAAGGTGCACAGATGAGGGTCTTCTTCGCGACGGATATCCACGGCTCCGAGGTGTGCTGGCGCAAGTTCCTGAACTCGGCCGCGTTTTACCAGGCCGACCTGGTCGTGCTGGGCGGCAACGTCACCGGCAAGGTCATGGTGCCGATCGTGGCGCACACCGGTTACTGGCAGGCCACGGTCCGTGGCGAGGCCATCCGGATGGACACCCAGACGGAACTGGACGAGGTCCAGAAGCAGATCCGCAACAAGGGTTACTACCCGGCCATCGTCACGCCGGATGAGTTGCAGAACCTGAGCGACGAAGAGGGCGCGGTGGACCGCCGGTTCAGCCAGGAGATGACGGCCTCGCTGGACCGCTGGCTGGACATGGCCGACGGGAAGCTCAAGGGTGGCCAGATCCCGTGCATCCTGAACGGCGGCAACGACGACATCTGGGAGATCGACGACATCATTGAGTCGTCGCCGTGCGTCACCTTCGGCGAGGCCAAGTCGCTCGACCTCGATGGCTTCCACCTGGTCTCGATGGGCTGGACCAATCCGACGCCGTGGGACACGTTCCGTGAGGCCCCGGAAGAACAGCTCAAGGAAAAGATTGACGCGGTCGTCGGCCAGATTCCGGACATGGAGCGGGCCATCTTTAATTTCCACGCGCCGCCTTACGGGACCGGGCTGGATGAAGCCCCGGCACTCGACGATCAGATGCGTCCTATGCATGGCGGCGCGGTGATGAAGCCGGTGGGCTCCAAGGCGGTCCGCGACGCGATTAACAGTTACCAGCCGATGCTGTCGGTGCACGGCCACATTCACGAGAGCCGGGGCATCAAGAAGATGGGCCGCACGCTGGCCATCAACCCAGGGAGCGTTTACGGCGACGGCGTCTTGCAGGGCGCCGTACTCGAGCTGAATCCGAAGAAGGGGAAGGTTACTAAATACCTTCTCGTGAACGGCTGAGTTTTACCAACATTTACCGTCGGATGGCAATATGCTTGCCTAGCCACACAAAAGCCCCAACTGGGAGATGAGCATGGCAACTGACGCGATTGGCGGCGAGACGCCGACACTCTTCTTGCGTAAAGCCACCGGTCTGGTCCGCGGCTGGTCCGTCCGCGACTCCATCATCTATGCCTGCCTGGCGACCAACTTCGTCACGCTCGGCATCTACGAGTTCACGTTTGCCGGGCCGGCGTTCCCCAAGGGCCAATTCATCACGGCCACGATCATCTCGGGCATCTGGGTGTCGTTCCTGGTGATCGCGTACTCCGGGCTCATCGTCACGATCCCGCGGGCGGGTGGTGACTACGTCTGGCAGAGCCGCATCCTGGGCAGCGGGCTCGGCTTCGTCATGGCCGCCACCGGCTGGTGGTTCATTCTGTGGCTGTGGGCGCCGATCTACGGGAACATCCTGTCGGTCCAGCTGTTCGAGCCGCTGTGGGCCACGCTCAAGTGGACCTGGCCGAACGGCGGGGCGGCCTGGTTCGGCACCAACAACGGGATCTTCATCGTCACGCTGATCACGATCGTCATCGCCGGCCTGCTGGTCTCGCTGGGCATGGGGGGCTACGCCCGGATCCAGAAGTACGCGTTCGTCGGCGGGATGATCGGATTCGCCGTCGTGGTGATCCTGCTGCTGATCAACTCGCACGCCGACTTCGTGAGCTCGTTCAACCTCTACGGCCAGAAGCTGTTCGGGGTGCACAACGCCTACGCCGCCACCAACCACGCCGCGGCCAAGGCGGGCTACACCACCTCGCCGCTGGGCTTCGGCCCGCTCGGGCCGACGATGCTGCTCGTGCCGGCCTTTATGTTCTTCCTCCTGTGGCCGAACTGGGGCAGCACGCTGTACGGCGAGATCCGCGGCGCGAGTGACTTCCGCCGGGTGTTCACCGGCATGTTCGCCGGCCTGTGGATCACGGTCTGCCTCACGGTGGTCTTCTTCCTGCTGGTGGACAAGACCATCGGCTGGGGCTTCTACCAGAACCTGAACTCGCTGGACTACAACCTCACGCCGCAGTTCGGCATCTGGCCCTATCCGTTCATGTTCGCGGGCTGGCTGGTGCACAACACGGCGTTCCAGGTCATCCTGATCCTGGTGCTGAGCCTGTGGTTCTTCGGCTGGGTGGGCACGCTGTTCCTGTCCTCGACCCGGGTCATCTTCGCGGCCGCGTTCGACCGGGTGCTGCCCGACCGCGCCGCCGAGGTGTCCGAGAAGCGGAAGGTCCCGTTCTATTCGCTGATCCTGATGCTGCTCCCGGCGGTCGTCCTGGCCGCGATATACGCGTACTCGTCGACGTTCCGCACCTACACGCTGGACGCGACCCTGGTCATCGCCGTGACCTACCTGTTCAGCGCGATAGCCGTGGTGCTGCTGCCGTGGCTCAAGCCGGACCTGTGGCGGGCCTCGCCCGCTAGCCGGATCAAGGTCTTCGGCGTGCCGATCGTCCCGGTGGCCGGGGTGGTCACGATTGGCCTGCTCGTGTTCAACCTGTACGAGTGGCTGAGCAACGATCTGTACTTCGTGAACAGCCATAACTCGCTGATTTTCATGGGCGCGATGTACGTGCTGGCCATCGTGGTCTACGTGATCGCGCGGGTGGTGCGCAACCGGCAAGGCATCGACCTGGGCCTGATCAACAAGGAGATCCCGGTCGAGTAACGCGGCGCAGGGCACGTCACTGGGGTCGTCCGGACACAGTCCGGCGGCCCCAGCCGTGTCTTGCGGCTAGATCACTGCCCGGATGGCCGTGTCGAACTCGGTCACGTGCCGCCGGGCGATCTCGGCGGCCTGCTCCGCGTCGCCGTCGGCCAGCGCCTGCAGCAGCTCACGGTGCTCCCCGACGTGGGCGGCCATGTCGGCCAGCCGGTCCAGGAACAAGCACCAGATGCGGGTGGCCAGGTTGCCGTACCGGATCAGGGTGTCCTCGAGATACGGGTTGTGCGTCGCGGCATAGATGGCCCGGTGGATCCGCATGTCCAGGGTCATCAGCTCGCCGGGCTGGCCCGCCAGCTCCGGCGGGGCCGTGGCCAGCTCCGCGGCCAGCGCCTGGAACGCGGCCCGGTCGGCCGGGGTGGCGTGCCGCGCCGCGCTGGCCGCGGCGGCCGGCTCGATCACCGCCCGGACCTCGAAGATGTGCGTCAGGTCGGTCACGTTGATCTCGGTCGCGAACGTGCCCCGCCGCGGGTAGGCGACCACCAGCCGCTCATGCTCCAGCCGCTTGAGCGCCTCCCGGACCGGGGTCCGGCCCAGCCCCAGCCGCAGGCACAGGTCTTCCTCGTTGATCGGCGCGCCGGGCCTGATGGCCAGCCTGACCAGCAGATCCTGGATCTGCCGGTAGGCCAGGTCGGCCAGCGAACGAGGCTCACCGGCGGCACCGCCGGCCCGGTCCGGCTCCGGCCGCGGCGGCTTGACCATGGCATCCACGCGGCCTAGTCTACCAACTGATATATCAACCGGATACTATCCGGTACGAGCAGCGAGGACCAGCCATGAGTGAGCTCACGGACCGGGCCAGCGCCGTCATCATCGGCGCCGGGATCGTCGGCAACAGCCTGGCCTGCCACCTGGCCCGGCTCGGCTGGCGTGACCTGGTCCTGGTGGACAAGGGCCCGATGCCGAACCCGGGCGGTTCCACCGGTCACGCGTCCAACTTCATCTTCCCGATCGAGTACTCGAAGATGATGATGGAGCTGACCCGGGACAGCACCGAGCAGTATGAGGCCCTCGGCGTGTTCACCCAGAGCGGGGGCATCGAGGTGGCCCGGACCGAGGCCCGGATGGCCGAGCTGCGCCGCCGCTGCTCGGCCGCCAAGGCGTGGGGGATCCCGGCCCAGGTCATCTCGCCCGCCGAGGTCCGCAAGCTGGTGCCCTACCTGGATGAGTCGGTGATCCTGGGCGGCGCGCACTTCCCGACCGTGGGCGTGGTCGACTCGCTGCGGGCCGGCACGCTGATGCGCGAGGAGGCGCAGCGGTCCGGGGCGCTGCACGTGCTGGCCGGGGCCGAGGTGCTCGGCATCGACACGGGCGGGCCAGACACGGGCGGCACCGACGGGCGGGGCAGGCCGCGGGTCACCGCGGTGCGGACCAGCGCCGGGGACATCGAGACCGGCGTCTGCGTGATCTGCTGCGGGGTATGGAGCCCGCGGCTGGCCCGGATGGCCGGGGCCCGGATCCCGCTCACCCCGATCGTGCACCAGATGATCAGCGTCGGCCCGATCCCGCTGTTCGCCGGGACGCCGGGGGAGATCTCCTACCCGATCGTCCGCGACGTGGACACCAACATGTACGAGCGGCAGCACGGCGGCGACATGGAGGTCGGCTCCTACGCGCACCGGGCGATCATCGTCGGCCCGGATGAGATCCCGTCCATCGAGGAATCGGCGCTGTCCCCGACCGAGCTGCCGTTCACCCAGGACGACTTCGACCCGCAGCTGGCCGAGGCGCTGGAGCTGATGCCCGAGCTGCTCGGCGACGAGAAGGTCGGCATCCGGTACGCGATCAACGGGCTGATCTCGATGACCCCGGACGGCCACCCGGTGCTGGGCGAGACACCCGAGGTGGCCGGGCTGTGGTCGGCCGCGGCCAGCTGGATCAAGGAAGGGCCGGGGGTTGGCCGCGCGGTGGCCGAGTGGATGTCGGGCCAGGTGCCCACGGTGGACATCGACGAGGCCAACATCGCCCGGTTCTACCCGGCGCAGCGGACCACCGAGCACGTACGGGCCCGTGCCCGCGAGGGCTTCAACAAGATGTACGGCATCGTGCACCCAGCCGAGCAGTGGGAGTCCGGCCGGTCCCGGGTCAGCCCGGTCTACCAGCGCGAGCGCGACCTGGGCGCGGTGTTCTTCGAGACCGCCGGGTGGGAGCGGCCGCACTGGTACGCCTCCAACGAGGGACTGCTGGAGCGGTACGCCGGTCAGCTGATGCCGCGGGACGCGGAGTGGGACGCCCGCTGGTGGTCGCCCATCATCAACGCCGAGCACCTGGCCATGCGGGAGTCCTGCGGTCTGGTCAACCTGTCCGCGTTCGCCATCTTCGACGTCACCGGCCCGGCCGCGCTGGACGTGGTGCAGTCGCTGGCGGTGGCCCAGCTCGACGTGCAGCCGGGCCGGGTCGTCTACACGTCGCTGCTGGAGGAGCGGGGCGGCTTCAAGGCCGACCTGACCATCATGCGGCTCGGCGCGCAGCGGTTCCGGGTCGTGACCGGCGGCGCCACCGGCATGTCCGACCTCAAGTGGTTCGCCGACCACCTGCCCGCGGCGGGCACGGCCGCGCTGGCCGACCTGACCTCAGGCCAGGCCACGCTGGGGCTGTGGGGACCGCGGGCCCGCGAGGTGCTGCAGTCGGTGTCCGCGGCCGACCTGAGCCACACCGGCTTCCCGTTCGGCACCTGCCGGGAGATCGAGATCGGCGGGCTCACCGTGCTCGCCTCCCGGATCTCCTACGTCGGGGAGCTGGGCTGGGAGCTGCACGTGCCGATGGAGCAGGGCGCCCGGCTGTGGGACACGCTGTGGGACGCGGGCACGCCACGCGGGCTGGTCCCGGTCGGCATCGGGGTGTACGGCACCACCGGCCGGCTGGAAAAGGGCTACCGGGCCATGGGAGCGGAGCTCACCGCCGACTACACCCTGGTCGAGGCCGGGATGACCCGGCCCCGGGTCAAGGCGCAGGAGTTCATCGGCAAGGACGTCTACCTGGCCCAGCGGGACGAGCCGCCCGCCGCCGTGCTGTGCACGCTCACCGTGGACGACCACCACGCGGGCGGCGGTGGAAGCCCGGTACATGCTGGGTGGCGAGCCGGTGCTGACCCCGGCCGGGGAGCGGCTGATAGATGCCAAAGGGCGGCCGTCGTATGTGACCAGCGCCGGGTCCGGCCCGTCGGTGGGCAAGCACCTGCTGCTCGCTTACCTGCCGCCCGCCCAGGCCACGGCGGGCACCCAGCTCCAGGTGGAGTGCTTCGGCGACGCGTACCCGGTGACGGTGGCGATGGCCGGCAGCACGCCGCTGTTCGACCCGGACAACAGCCGGATCCGGAGCTGACCGGGATGGAGATCGGAGTCTGCGTCAAGCGGGTGCCGCAGGTGGGCGGCCGGATCGTGGTCACCCCGGACGGGCAGGACGTGGATACCCGGATGTCCGGGTTCGCGATGAGCCCGCACGAGGAGTGCGCGGTCGAGGAGGCGGTGCAGATCACCGAGCGGCTCGGCGGCAGCGTCTCGGTGCTCACGCTGGGCCCGCCCGAGGCGGCCGAGCAGTTGCGGGACGCGCTGGCCCTGGGCGCGCACCGGGCCGTGCTGCTGGAAACCGATGGCCGGGAGTGGGGCCCGATCGGCACCGCGGCCGCGATCGTCGCCGAGGCCCGCCAGCACGCCGGGTCCGGCCCCGGCTATGACCTGCTGCTGCTCGGCAACGAGGCGGCCGACACCGGCGACTACCAGGTCGGCGTGCGGGTGGCCCACCTGCTCGGCTGGCCCTGCGTGACCGGGATCAAGCACCTGGAGATCGGCGCGGACCGGGCCCGGGCCAGCCGGGAGTACCAGGGCAGCCAGGAGACGTTCGAGGTGCCGCTGCCCGCGGTCATCACCGTGAAGGAAGGCATCAACCTGCCCCGGTACCCGTCGCTGCCGGGCCGGCTGCGGGCCAAGCGCGCGGTCATCGAGCAGCAGCAGCCGCAGTGGCAGCCCGAGGGCCTGCGCAAGGAACTGCTCCGGGTGCCAGAGACCGAGCAGCACCAGGCCACCGTGCTCGGCACCGGGGCGGACGCCGTGCCCGCCCTGGTCCGCGTGCTGGAGGAACTGGGAGTGCTGAAGTGACCGTGCTGTGCCTGGTTGAGACGGACGCGGCTGGACCCTCCGATGCGTCGCTGCGCGCGCTGACGTTCGCCCGGACGCTGGCCGGCCCGGGTGGCCAGCTGTGCGCGGTGCTGTTCGGCCCGGCCGACCAGGTGCCGGCCGGGCCGCTGGGCAGCTACGGCGTCACCGAGGTGTACGTCATCGAGCCGGAAGCGCTGGACGGGTACGCGCCCCAGGCCTGGGCCCGCACCCTGGAGGGACTGGCCAGCGTGACGGTGGCCAGCGCGGTGCTGGCGGCGGGCACCGAACGCGGCCACGAGGTGCTCGCCCACCTCGGCGCGCTGACCGGCCAGCCGATGGCGGCCAACTGCATCTCGGCCGAAGCCGCGGCTGACGGCCCGCTGACCGTGGCCCGGCAGCGGTGGGCCGGGCTGCTGATCGAGGACGCCGTGCTGGACGGCTCGCCCGCGCTGCTCACCGTGGCCACCGACGCGGTGCCGCCGGTGCCCGCGGCGGCCGCGGCCGAACCGGAGGTGCGCGTGCACGAGCCGGAACTGGCCCCGGCCGACCTGGCCGTACGGGCCGAGGTGTCGGCGGCCGCGGGCGGCGGGGTGTCGCTGGCCACCGCCCGGGTGGTGGTCGGTGGCGGCCGCGGCGTCGGCGGCCCGGACGGCTTCGCCCCGCTGGAGGAACTGGCCAGCCTGCTCGGCGGCGTGGTCGGGGTCTCACGGGTGGTCACCAGCGAGGGCTGGCGCCCGCACACCCAGCAGGTCGGCCAGACCGGTACCAAGATCACTCCGGAGCTGTACCTGGCCTGCGGGATCAGCGGGGCGATCCAGCACATGGCGGGCTGCGCCAGCGCCAAGCACATCGTGGCGGTCAACACCGACCCGGGCGCACCCATCCTGGCCCGGGCCGACTACGCGGTCATCGGTGACGTAGCCCAGGTCATCCCCGCCCTAATCGCCGCCATCAAGGAGCGCTAGGGCGCCCGGGGGTGCCCCGCAGGGGCACCCCCCGCGGCGCGCTATCCCCAGCCCGCAACCCGCGCCGACGAGGCGAGGCCCGCCGCAGGCGGGTCCTCGCCGAGAAGGCGCTCGGCGCGAAGCGGCGATCGGGGGTCCGGGGGGTCGTCCCCCCGGCTAACACAGCGTTCGGCGCGAAGCGGCGATCGGGGGGTCCAGGGGGTCGTCCCCCCGGAATAATCACGTCTTGTTGGCGGCGTCCAGGTTTTCCCGTACGGCCTGGGTCAGCGCGTGGTCGGGACCGAGTGCCTGCTGACAGTCGTCCAGCGTGCGCTCGAACACTTTGATCGCCTCGGTCAGCCGCAGCGCCGCGTGGTAGGCCGAGCCCAGGTTGGCCCGGGACGTCAGCGTGGCCTGGTGGGTCGGCCCGAGCACCCGCTCACAGTCGTGCAGGGTCTGCTCGTAGAGCGGGAGCGCGTCCTTGAGCCGCCCGGCCGAGTGGTAGGCGTTGGCCAGGTTGCCCCGCGCGGTCAGCGTGTCCACGTCGTCGGCGCCCTGGGCCATCTCCCGGTCGGCCAGGGTCCGCTCGTACACCGGCAGCGCGTCCTTGAGCCGCCGGGCGGCCAGGTAGGCGTTGGCCAGGTTGCCCCGCGCGGTCAGCGTGTCCGGGTGGTACGTGCCCAGCACCCGCTCCCGGTCCGCGACCACCCGTTCGTATGTCGGGATCGCATGCTTCATCCGGCCCGCGTTCCGGTACGCGTAGGCCAGGTCGGCCCGGGCCCCGATGGTGTCGGGGTGGTCCGGGCCCTGCGCCTTCTCCCGTTCGGCCAGGGTGCGCTCGAACGCCGGGACGGCCTGCTTGAGCTCGCCCGCGGTCTGGTAGGCGTGGGCCAGCGCCGGCCCGGGCGTTCAGCGTGTCCGGGTGGGCCGCGCCCAGCGACCGGTCCAGGTCGGCCAGGGTCTGCTCGTAGACCGGCAGGGCCTGGTCCGGCAGGCCCGCGGCCAGGTAGGCGGCAGCCAGGTCGCCGCGGGCGGTCAGCGTCTCCGGGTGCCGGGCGCCGAGCACCCACTCCCGGTCCGCGACGACCCGCTCGTACATCGGCAGCGCCTCGCCGTGCCGGCCCGCGGCCGCGTAGACCCGGCCCAGGTGGGCGCAGGACGCCAGGGTGTCCGGATGGTCGTTGCCCAGCGCCTGCTGCCGCTCGGCCAGCGTGCGCTCATACACCTCGATGGCGTCACCGAGCCGGTCCGCGGCCTCATACGCGGCGCCCAGGCCATCCCGGCAGCGCAGCGTCTGGGCATGCCCCGGGCCGAGCACCCGGGCCGCGGTGTCCAGCATGGACAGCCAGTACGCGGTGGCCGGGCCGCTGATCTGCCCGCTGGACAGGCTCTCCCCGGCGCGCAGCAGCACCGGGTGGGCCTCGGGGGTCCACAGCAGGTCCCCGGTGCAGTCCCGCAGCCGGGTGGTGCAGTCGCGCAGCGCCTGGGCCAGCCGGGGCGGCACATCCGGTCCTGGCCACGCCGCCGACAGCGCGTCGGCCGCCGACCGCGCGGCCCGCTCGAACTCCGGCGCGGGAATAACCTTCCTGGTCAGCGCCTGGATGAGTGGGTGCACCTGGACCGTGCGGGTGGTGCTGGCCGGGTTGATGGTGACCAGGCCGGCCCGGGCCAGGTTGTGCACCGCTTCCCGGGCCTGGGCCGGGTCGCCGGGCATGGCCGGGTGCCCGGTCATGTACCCGCACGCCGCCTGGCTGGTGAACACCACGCCCGGGATGCCGGCCGGATCCAGCAGCGCGGCCAGCGCCAGCATCGGCCGGGCCAACCCGGCGGGCGCGATCTGGTCGGCCAGGTCCATGGCCAGCGACCAGGTGACCTCGACGATGCCGGGCTCGGTGTCGGTGGCCGGCGGCCCGAGCCGCCGCCGCCGGTCATGGAACCAGCCCCGGTAGTCGCGGCAGCTGGCCCCGGTGCAGATCAGCGCGGCGGTCGCCTGGGCCAGCGCCAGTGGCTGGCGGTCCAGGTCGGTGGCCAGGTCGAGCGCTTCGGTGCGCTGGCCCGGGTCGGTGCTGAGCCGGGCGGTCAGGTAGGCCAGCGCTTCCCGCATGGTGTACGAGCCGACCGGCACGACCCGCCGGTTCGGCCCGTCCAGTGACTTCCCCTCCCGGGCGGTGACCACCACCCGGCCATCGGTCCCCTCCGGCCACAGCCCGTCCAGGTCGGCCGGGTCGGTCAGGTCGTCGAGCACCACCACCCAGCGCCGCTCGGTACGGGACAGCCAGGTCAGGAAGCGCTGCGCGGTGGCCGGCAGGTCGTCATCCGGGTCGGCCGCGCCCAGGTCGGCGAGCGCGCCGGCGTAGCCGGTCAGGATGGCGTCCCGGCTGGCCGCGCCCACCCAGACCAGCAGGTCCACCGAGCGGTTATCCCACAGCCCGTGAGCCAGCGCGGCGGCCAGCTGGGTCTTCCCGCTGCCGCCGTGCTCCGGGAACGGGGCGAGCCCGGCTCGCCGTCCGGGGTCAGGATCAGCGTGTCGCCCGGGACCAGCTTCCCGACCAGCCCCAGCCCGCTCTCCGGACGTGGGCTGGTCGCATCGGCCAGCGGCGGGACCGGGCCGCAGCGCAGCGGCCACTCGATAAGTTGGCCGGGCACGAGGCCGCTCCGGGTCCAACTGGCCGGGTTGCTGCTGAGCGCACGGTCACGGATATCTCCCGTCGCCGATCCGGACGATGCTTCCGAAGATCCGTAGTACTGCACGGGCCGGTTAGGCACGACAACTCCGCCACAGAGTTGCAGTGCACAGCCTATGCCGGTGCGACCGAAATTGGGTGCTGTTCGCTTAGTACAGTAAGTTTTGTCACTGCCGGCGCAGCGTAATTGGCGCAGCTAAATGGCGTCCCGGTCGGTCATATGGCCACGTGGCGCGGCCTGGCCCGGCCAGCCGCGCCAGCAGGCTCTGCCGCCATTGCTCTGTCTGCTTGACCTGGTTAAACGTGAAAAGGTGCAGGCCAGCCACGGCCGCGGCCGGGTCGGTAAGGGCAGTTCCGGTCCGGTCCAATAGCCGTTCCGGACGGTAACCACCGGGGGTGCCCAGGCGGAGAAACCACTCGGTGTGCCCGGCCAGGAAGCGCGCCGACTCGGCCACTCCGGCCTTGGCCGCCATGCGCAGCAGCTTCGCCCGTTCCACCGGCCCGGCCAGCCCCACGTACAACGGCAGTGTCACCCCACGGGCCCGGATCCGGCTGATCCACTTGCGCAGCACGGCCGGATCGAAGCACAGGTTGCTGACGATGTAGGAGGAGTGCTGCCGCTTGTCCCACATGGCCTGGATGGTGATGTCGTCGTCGATGTGCGGGTGTGACTCCGGGTACCCGGTGATGCCTACCCGGGCGAACGGGCGGCCCATCTCGGTCAGCCGGGTGAGCAGCGACAGCGCGCTGTCGAATGGGCAGGCCGGCGGGTCGGCGTCGCCGGCCGGCACGAAGATGTCGTCCACCCCGATCGCGGTCAGCCGGGCCACGATCTCGGCCAGGTGCGCGTCCCCGGCGACCAGCCGGGCCGAGACGTGCGGCACCACCTGGTAGCCGTGCCCGGCCAGCCGCTCGGTCAGGTCGAGCGTGGCGGCCAGGCCCTTGGCCGGCGAGGCGGTCACGGTGACCGTCATCCCGCGCGGCACCCACTCGGTCACCTGGTCCTCGACCGACGCGGCCGGGAACACCTCATACCGCGGCCGCGCCAGCAACGGCGCCACGCTAGCTAGCCCACCGCGCATGGCTGCGTCCCCTTCCGCCACACGCCTGGCACCGAGTTCTTAGCATGCGTCCCGTGCGCACAATTCGTGACAAAACGCCCAGCCGCGCGTACCGGACGCATGCTATGTGGGGAGAAGCCATGATCAATGTCGCTGGTGGTGCGGATGAGGTTTTCCAGTTCGTGTTCCAGGCGGGCGGTGCCGGTCTCGAGCACCGTGAGCGGCAACCCGAACATCGCGGCCACCGCCTCGGCCTCCGCTTGCAGCGACGGGTCGGGCTGCTGGGCCAGCCAGACGAGCCGGCGGTAGTGGCCGAAGTAGTCCGGCCACAGTTCCGGGTACCGGTCGAGGCCCAGCTCGGTGAGCACCGACCGGCGGAACGAACGGACCAGGAAGTCGGTCAGCACGTACGTGCCCGGTTCGGCGGCGAACAGTTCCGCCACCCGGGACGGCCCCGCCAGCAGGTCATAGCAGTGCAGCCCGGGCAGCCGCCGCAGGCCCAGCCGGCCGCACAGCTCGTCCAGCGCGCCGTACGTCCCGCAGTCCGCGTAGGCCACCGCTACCGGCAGGCCGCGGTCCAGCGCGCGGCCATCGCCAGCCGCTCGACCTCCGGCGCGATCTGGGCAGGCCGGTTGTGCAACAGCGACGGCAAGCTGTGCAACTCGACCGGCCAGTTGCGGCGCCGCGCGATCTCGCGGATGGGGCCGCTCAGCGCCCCGCACGCGATCACGACGGCGTATCCGATTGGCCGCGTCCCACTCGGCACACCGCCATCGGCCGCGGTGTCGGCTGGCGGTGCGGGGCGGGTACTGGCGTTAGGCAGGGAAGGCGAGCTGGTCGATGAAGCGGTCGTTGAAATCGGCGCGGTCGGAGAGCTCGACATATCTCACCTCCTCGAGCAGAGCCAGGCCGCCGGCCCGCTCGCGCACGCTGAGCAGGGCCATCTTGGCCCCCTCGCCGGCCACGTTGCCCGCGCTGACCACGCGCAGGACGCCGACCGCGGGCACCAGCCCGAGCCGGATCGCGTTGGCCGGGGACAGGTAGCTGCCGAACGAGCCGGCCAGCAGCACCTGCTGGACATCGGCGGGCTGCAGGCCGGCTTCCTCCAGCAGGATGCGCCAGCCGGTGGCGATGGCCGCCTTGGCGAACTGCAGCTCGCGCACGTCCCGCTGGGACAGGTATACGGAGTGGGCCACGTCGCCCGGCTCGCCCAGCCAGTGCAGCACGAACACGCGTTCCGCCCCGAGCGTGGTCAGCCGGGGGGCCAGGCCGGGGGCCAGCTCGGCCGCCCGCTCCTCGGGGACCAGGCGGCCGGAGGAGTCGAGCAGGCCCAGCCGGACCAGGCCGGTGACCGCGTCCACCAGGCCGGAGCCGCACAGGCCGGCTCGGCGTCCCCGATGACCTTGAGGTCCAGTGCCTCCGGGGTCATCGTGACCACCTCGATGGCGCCGTCCGCGGCGCGCATCCCGCACCGGATGGCCGCGCCCTCGAACGCGGGGCCGGCCGGCGCGGCCGTGGCCAGCAGCCAGTCCCGGTTGCCCAGCACGATCTCGCAGTTGGTGCCGATGTCGATGAACAGCCGGGTGCGCTGGTCCCGGTCCATGCCCGAGGCCAGCAGCCCGGCCGTGATGTCGCCGCCGACGTACGCGCCGAACGGCGGGAACACCACCGCGCGGGCCCGCGGGTGCGCGGCCACCCCGAGGTCGGCCGCGAGCACCTCGGGCAGCAGCCGGGTGGCCAGGATGAACGGGGCCACGCCGAGCGGCTCCGGGTCGATGCCCAGCGCGATGTGCGTCATGGTGGCGTTGCCGGCCAGCGCGATCTCGTACACCTCGGCCGGGTCCACGCCGGCCTCCGCGCACACCTCGGCGGCCAGTTCGGCCATGGTCTGGTGGGCCAGCTCGGTCAGCTTGCCGAGCGTGGCCGGGTCCAGCATGGTGGCGCTGATCCGGGTGATCACGTCGGCGCCGAACGGCTGCTGCGCGTTCAGCGCCGAGGCCACCGCGGCGGGCGTGCCGGTGGCCAGGTCGAGCAGGGTGGCCACCACGGTGGTGGTGCCCAGGTCGAACGCGATGCCGAAGATCCGCCCGCTGGTATCACCGGGCTGCACGTCGATCAGCACGTCGTCCACGATGACCGCGGTGACCTGGTAGTCCGCCTGCCTCAGCGCGGGGCCGATGGCGCGCAGCGCGTGCAGGTCGGCGCGCAGCTCCAGGTCGTCCACCCCGGCCAGCAGCCGCTCCAGGTCGCTGCGCTGGTCGGCCAGGGTGGGCTCATCCAGCTCCAGGTAGCGCTTCTGCACCGCGGGCCGCAAGATGACCTGCCGGCCCACCCCCACGGTGGCCGCCTTGGGCCGGGTGACCAGCGGCGGCACGTGGATCGTGGTGTCGCCCGCCGCCTCGGCGCGGCAGGCCAGCCGCCAGCCGTCCTGCAGTTCGTCCGGGCGGAACGCGCGCTCGTCCAGGGCCGTCGGCGGTGCGGCGCCGTCCAGCACGCGGACCTTGCACTTCTTGCAGGTGCCGTGGCCGCCGCAGGTGGAGTCGATGGCGATGCCGTTCCAGCTGGCCGCGTCGAACAGGGTGACCCCGGCGGGCACCCGGACCTTGCGCCCGCTGGGCTCATACAGCAGGTTGACCCGGACCGGGCCGGCCGCCAGGCCGTCCGCATCCTGGGTGGCCGGCAATGTCATGTCTGCGCCTGCGCGGCCTGCTGGGCCTGTGCTTGCTGGGCCTGTGCTTGCTGGGCTCGGTGCGTGGCGATCCAGGCCGCGCCCCACTCGTCCCGGTTCATCAGCAGGTCGGCGGCCTGCACCGCGCGGACGATCTGCGGCGACCGAGCGTCCAGGATGGCGCTGGTCAGCCCGCTGTGAATGGCCATCGGCAGGAACGCCGCGCCCAGCGTGTGCCGGTCCGGCATGCCGAACGACACGTTGGACGCGCCCAGCGTGGTGTTCACCCCGAACTCCTCGCGTAGGAGCTCGATGGTCTCCATGGTCTTGACCACCACCGAGGTGTCCGCGCCGACCGGCATGGCCAGCGGGTCGATGACGATGTCCTCGACCGGGATGCCGTACCGGCCGGTCGCGGTGTCGATGATCTTGCGGGCCAGCTCGACCCGGCGGGCCGGCTCGTCCGGGATCTCCTCCTCGTCGTTGGGCAGCGCGATGACCGCCGCGCCGTACTGCTTGACCAGCGGCAGGATCGCTTCCATCCGCTCGTCCTCAGCGGTCACCGAGTTCACCAAGGCTTTTCCTACATATGTAGCCAAGCCGGCGTCGAGCACCTCGATGATCGAGGAGTCGATGCACAGCGGCAGGTCGGTCACCCCCTGGATCAGCTTGACCGCCGCCACCATCAGCTCTTTCTCGTCGGCCAGCGGGGCGCCCATGTTCACGTCGAGGACCATGGCCCCGCCGGCCAGCTGCTGGGCCACGTCGATCTCGATCCGGGACAGGTCGCCGCGGCGCAGCTGCTCCTGGAAGATCTTCCGGCTGGTCGGGTTGATCCGCTCGCCGATGATGCAGAACGGCTGCGCGGGGCTGATCGTGACGGTCTTCGTCGCCGACCTGAGCACTGTCTCCATACTGGCTCCTGTGTTAGCCCGGGGGGAAACCCCCGGAGCCCCCGGTCAAATTCCCTAAGCGGGGATCGTCGCGCGGCGCTGCTTTATTAGCTCCTTGGCCCGGACCACGGCGGCCGACGCGTCCGAGGCGTACCCGTCCGCGCCGACCACGTCGGCGTACTCCTGGGTGACCGGGGCGCCGCCGACCATGACGATCACCTGGTCGCGCAGCCCGGCCTTCTGCAGCGCGTTGATGTTGGCCTTGAACATCGGCATGGTCGTGGTCAGGAACGCGGAGAAGCCGACGATGTCCGGCTTGTGCTCCTGGATGGCGGCCACGAACTTCTCCGGCGCGACCTGCACGCCGAGGTCGATGACCTGGAACCCGGCCCCCTCGAACATGATGTTGACCAGGTTCTTGCCGATGTCGTGCACGTCGCCCTTGACCGTGCCCATCACGATCGTGCCGATCGACTCGGCGCCGGTCTCGGCCAGCAGCGGGCGGAGGATCTCCAGCGCTCCGGCCATGGCCTTGCCCGCGATCAGCATCTCGGGCACGAAGAAGTCGCCGCGCTCGAACCGGGCACCGACTTCTTCCAGCGACGGGATGAGCGCCTCGTACAGCAGGATCTCCGGGCCCAGGCCCATGTCCAGGCCCTGATGGGTCAGGCTGAGTACCTCTGGCCCGTTGCCGACCAGCGTGAAGTCATACAGCTGGCGGAGCAGCTCTTCCTGGGTCACGCGGCACCTTCCTTCGTCGTGCGGGCTGTTTCCGTGGGCCCGTGGTCGGTGGGCCCGTGGTCGGTAGCGCGGTGGCCGAGCGCGGCGGACAGGCCTTCCGCTTCGGTCACGCAGGCTTTGGCCACGTCGGGGAGCCGGGCCGGGGTCAGCCGGCTGGCCGGGGCGGACACCGACAGCGCGGCCACCACCACCGCGCCGTCCCGGAATACCGGGGCGGCCACCGCGACCAGGCCGGGCTCGAGTTCCTCGTCGGTCACCGCGTAGCCACGGCGGCGCGCGTCGAGCAGATCGTCGTCCAGCGCGGCGCGGCTGGTGATGGTCCGCGTGGTGCGGGTTTCCAGCCGGCCCGGCGGCAGCTCGGCCGCGCCGTAGGCGAGCAGCACCTTGCCCAGCGCGGCGCAGTGCATCGGCACCGGGCGGCCCAGCCAGTTGGTCCCGCCGATCAGGTACCGGCTGTCTACCTGGGCGATCTGCTCGACCATGCCATCACGGGCCACCCCGAGGTTCACCGTCTCGCCGGTCAGCTCGCCGAGCCGGTCCAGGAACGGCCGGGCCACCTCGGTCAGCCCGGCCTCGGCCCCGCCGCGCCAGGCGTACCTGACGAACACCTCGCCGGGGGAGAACCGGCCATCCGCGGTGCGCCGGACCAGGCCGCCCCGTTCCAGCGCGTCGAGCAGCCGGGACGTGGTGCTCTTGGCCAGCCCGGTGGCCGCGGCCAGCTCGGTGAACGTGACCGAATCGGCCGCGTGCACCACCTCGGTGACCAGCCGCGCCGCCCGGTCCACCGCCTGGGTTCCGGTGGGGGTTGCCGTCATGCCCGTACCTGTTCTGCTCACGCCCATGAGTTCCATGTTACGGAACTCTGTTCTACGATGTGATGCTACGTACCGGGCCGGCAGAGGGTCAAGATTGGGGTACCGATGTTCCGCAACGCGATGCCGCGCTACGAGATCCTGTCCGCCGACGCGATCGGCGTGCTGGACCGGGGCTGGCGGCGGATCGTCTCGGAGATCGGCGTCCAGTTCGCCAAGCCGGAGGCGGTGGAGCTGCTGCGCCAGGCGGGCCAGAAGGTGGACGGCGAGGTGGTCTTCCTCGACCCGGAGTTCGTCCTGGAACAGGTGGCCAAGGCGCCCCGCGAGTTCGACCTGCAGGCCCGGAACCCGGCCAACAACGTGCACATCGGCGGCGACGACATGGTGTTCGGCGCGGTGTACGGCTCGCCGTTCATCCGGGAGGGCGAGGTCCGGCGGGACGCCACCCTGGACGACTTCCGCAAGCTGTGCATGCTGTCCCAGTCGTTCCCCGAGCTGGATACGGCCGGCGGGGTGATCTGCGAGCCGAACGACGCGCCGCTCGACTCCCGGCACCTGGACATGATCTACGCGCTGCAGACGGTGACCGACAAGATCTACATGGGCAACGTGGTGTCCGGGCCGAACGCGGCCGACACCATCCGGATGACCGAGATCCTGTTCGGCGGTGGGCAGGGGGCCGCTGCGGGGCGGGCCGCCATCCAGCAGACGCCGGCCACCGTCTCGCTGATCAACTGCAACTCGCCGCTGCGCTGGGACGACCGGATGCTGGACGCCCAGTTCGAGTACTGCGCGGCCAGCCAGCCCGTGGTGCTGACGCCGTTCCTGCTGATGGGCGCGATGTCGCCGGTGTCCATCCCGGCCGCGCTGGTGCAGCAGCTGGCCGAGGCACTGTCCGGCATCGCGCTGGCCCAGCTGATCCGGCCCGGCTGCCCGGTCATCTTCGGCTCATTCCTGTCCAACATCGACATGCAGTCCGGCTCACCCAGCTTCGGCACCCCGGAATCGGCCATCGGGCTGCTCTGCACCGGCCAGCTGGCCCGGCACTTCGGGCTGCCGTTCCGCACCGGCGGCGGGCTGAACTCCAGCCAGACCGCGGACGCGCAGGCTGCCTACGAAGCGCTGATGACGCTGCTGCCCACATTCCTGGCCGGCACCAACTTCGTCATGCACGCGGCCGGCTGGCTGGAGGGCGGCCTGGTCAGCTGCTACGAGAAGTTCATCATCGACATCGAGCTGCTGCGCATGCTGCGGGTCGAGTTCACCCCGCTGGAGATCGACGAGGCGTCGCTGGCGTTCGGCGCGCACGAGGAGGTCGGCCACGGCGGGCACTTCCTCGGCGCGGCGCACACCATGGAGCGGTTCCGTGAGTGCTTCTACCGGCCGCTGCTGTCCTCCACGGCCAACTACGAGCGGTGGCTCAAGCTGGGCGGCAAGGACACCACCGCGCGGGCCAGCGAGATCTGCGCCAAGACGCTGGAGGCCTACCAGCCGCCGCCACTGGACGACGCGATCCGCGCCGAGCTGGAAGAGTTCGTCACCCGCCGCCGCGCCGAGCTGGGCGACTAGCGCTCGTCCGCGGCCAGCCCGGCCGCGGCCGGATCGCCGGGGGCCGGATCGGGGAGCGGGGTCCAGGCGAAGGCCAGGGCGCAGCCGACCAGGCCCAGGATCAGGCCGAGGATGAAGCCGCCCAGGTTGGACGTGATCCAGGAGACGACGGTCAGCAGCACGGCGATGATCGAGTAGAACAGCCGCTGCTCGGGGGCGAAGAGCAGCAAGAGGCCGCACACGGCCAGCACGACCGGCACCGCCTCCCCGGCCAGCCCTTCCACGCCGAGATGGATGACCACGTGCAGCGGCGCGATCTCGGTCAGGAACATCTCGGCGCCGGCCAGCAGGATGAGCAGCCCGCCCCAGAACGGGCGGCGCCGGCGCCACTCCCGGAACGCGCGCCAGGCCCGGACCGGGGGCACCGGCCGGCGCTGGCTGACCCGGGCGGGGGCTGGTTCCGGGTCAGCCAGCTGGGCCGGGCTGGCCGGGCCGGCTGGGTCAGCCGGGATGGCCGGGCCAGCCAGGTCGGCCGTATCGGCCGGGAAGCCGGGCAGCGTCAGCCTCGGTGCGGCGGCGCGGCCCGGCTCAGACGGCGTGCTCATGCCTAGCAGCCAGTGGAGCTGAAGCCCAGGCTGAGGCCGGGCAGGGTGAACGTAGCGGCGGTGGTGGCGTAGTTGGTCTGCCGCAGGTTGTTGATGGTCACGTGGTCGGCCTGCTGGGCGAAGACGCCGGCGTTGCCGGTCACGCCGGGCACCTCGTTGAGCGTGCTGGCGTCCTGGCCGACGTTGATGTTGTTGAACGTGGCATCGCCGGACAGCTGGCTCGAATCCACCACCAGGGTGCTCGCGCTGACCGGCGTGCTGCCGGTGCCAGCGGTGATCTTCAGGTAGCTGCCGCCCAGGCTCACGCTCTGGCACAGGTTGGTCAGCGTGGCCGACTTGATCGCCGACACCACCAGGACCAGCTGCCCGCCGGTGCTGCCCGCGTTGGGGCTCTTCGGGACCATCGAGTCCAGCGTGGCGAACTGCTCGAATCCGGTGCCGTCGAGCTTGTCCGCGGTGACCGTGAACGGCAGGCCGGAGATGGAGAACTGGGCGGCCAGCACGCCCTGGGCGGTGAGGAACACCAGCGCGCCGGTGATCGCACCGGAGATGCCCAGCATCGCGCCGAACCGGCGCCAGCGGACCCGGCCCGGGCGGCGCCCCGCTGCGGTGGACGCGCCGGGTGGCGCGGCTTCGCGGTCAAGAATCATTTCCGCTCCTTGCGGGCGCATCGGCGAATGGCTACCAAGATTGGCGGGTGACAAAGGGCGGGGCGAGGTGACAGGAAGTTACCGCAGAGTAGAGATTCGAGTCAAGGCCGCACTAAGGTGGCGTCGTGCGGATTGGCTTGTTGATCTTTCCGGATTGGCTCATGACCTGGAAGATTGGCTTGATGTCCTGGTCAGGGCCATTGTGCTCAGCCAATCTTCGGTACGCACGGGGCCGGCTCGATGCCGTCATCGCCCGGGTCGGCCAGGCTGTGCCGGGCCGCCTCGGCCGGGCCGAGGAACGGCACCAGCGCGAAGTAGGTCAGCACCGGGAGCAGGCTGGGCAGCTCGGCCGACCGGCCCTGCGCCACGTAGCGGTAGATCGTGGAGTGGATGCCGCCGACGATGGAGCCGGCCAGTTCGCCCGCGGCGGGCAGGCCGGGCTGGGCCGGTGCGGCCGCGAAGAACTGGTCGAACCGGCGCAGCATCCGGTCTCGTTCCCGGCGCGCGGCCAGGCCGGCCGCGTCGATCTCCACGATGGCCAGCCGGGCGAACGCGGGCACGCTGGCCAGCGTGCCCAGCAGCGTGCGGAGCGCCGCCCGGATGCCCGCGGGCCAGTCGCTAGCCTGCTGATACGCGGATTCCATCAGGTGCAGCACCACGCCGATGCCGTGCCGGTAGGTGGCCAGGAACGCGTCGTCCTTCCCTTCGAACAGGGCGTAGAACGCGGGCCGGGTTACCCCGGCCGCCTGGCAGATGTCGCTCACCCGGGCGGCCGCGTACCCCTTCAGCGCCACCGTCCGGGCCAGGCCGTCGAACAGCCGGTCGCGCTGGGTGGCCGCGACGACCTCGGGCGGGACCCGGCTCGGCCCTCGTTTGATCACCCGGGACGGGTCCCGGCCGTGCCGGGCGCCGGGGAGTTCCGGCAGGCGCGATGGCGGCTGCGGTGGATCGCTGGGCACAGCCAAAGTTCCCCTCCCGGACGCTTGACTTCAAAACTCGCGGGGTTTACAACATCCCTAGGTATTCATCTTAGCCGGGGCGGCAGGCGGGTACCCAGACCAATCCGCGACCTGTTTTGGTGCGGTGGACAGCACCACCGCACGTCAAGGAGCCGCCCCTGGCCTTTGCCGCGTGTCAGCCCAAGCTGAACCGAGGGGGGTTGAACTATTGCCCAAATCCCCAATGGAGGGTTGAGCTTCATGCGGAAACAGCTCTACTTCGCGGTGGTGGCGGCCGGCGCCATGCTGAGCGCGCTGGCCGCGCTGCCCGCGGCGGCAGACACCGCCGATGTGCTGACCTATGGCAGCCTGGCCGGGACCAACGTGGCCGTCGGTGACGTGATCACATCCTCACTGGCCACTGGGACCACGGCCAACTTCTACTCCTCCAGCACCGGCACGTCCGGCGTCACGTGCAGCACGTCCAGCTTCACCGGGACGGTGCTGACCAACCCGGCGGCCAGCGGGACGGCCACCGAGTCGGTGACCGATCAGGAGTTCAGCGATTGCTCGTCCAACGTGCTCGGCGTGCTCGGCGTGACCAGCGTGACCGTCCAGAACCTGCCGTTCAGCGCGGCGGTGGACGACACCGCGGACACCATCACCATCACCGGGACCGACGCGGCGCCGATCGAGACCACGGTGGTGCTGAGCACCCTGCTGGGCTCGGCGACCTGCGTGTACGAGGCGGACGGGGATACCGTGACCGGCGCGGTATCCAACACCGACAACTCGATCACGTTCACTAATCAGCAGTTCGACCTGGAGTCAGGCTCGTCGCTCTGCTTCGCCAACGGTTTCTTCACGGCCACCTATGCGCCGGTGGAGGACAGCACCGCCGGCGGCGCCGCGGTCTACGTGAACTAGCCCGGCACCGCACCACTCCGCCGCGGCGGCCCCGGGGCCGCCGCGGCGGCTAGCATGTGGCCCGTGACTGAGCCTGACTTCGATCCGCAGCTGACCGGGGCGCAGGGTGCCGGCCTGGCCACCATGGACGGCGACACCGTGCTGGACACCTGGTTCCCGGCGCCGGAGCTGATCCCGGCGGGGACGGTGGGCGGCACCGAGCGGCTGTCGGTGGCCGACGCCACCGAGGCACTCGGCCCGGACGTGGTGAGCCTGCTCGGGGAAGATCCCGATCGCGGCGTGGAAGTCGTCGCGGTGCGAACCACGATCGGCCGGCTGGCCATCGCCCCGGCCGACGCGCCCGACGTTTACCTGCGGCTGCACCTGCTGTCCAGCCGGCTGATCCGGCCGCGCGGCTGCAACCTGGACGGCGTCTTCGGGTGGCTGGCCAACGTGGTGTGGACGAACCACGGGCCGTGCCCGGTGCCGGACTTCGAGGCCACCCGGCTGCGGCTGCGCCGCCGCGGCCCGGTCACCGTCTATGGGGTGGACAAGTTCCCGCGGATGGTCAACTACGTGCTGCCCACCGGGGTGCGCATCTGCGACGCGGACCGGGTCCGGCTCGGCGCGCACCTGGCCGAGGGGACCACGGTCATGCACGAGGGTTTCGTCAACTACAACGCGGGCACGCTGGGCAGCTCCATGGTCGAGGGCCGGATCTCGGCCGGCGTGGTGGTCGGTGACGGATCCGACGTGGGTGGTGGGTCGTCCATCATGGGCACCCTGTCCGGCGGCGGCAAGGAGACGATCTCGGTCGGCCAGCGCAGCCTGATCGGCGCGAACGCCGGGATCGGCATCTCGCTCGGCGACGACTGCGTGGTCGAGGCCGGCCTGTACGTGACCGCGGGCACCAAGGTGGCGCTGCCGGACGGGCAGGTGGTCAAGGCGCGCGCGCTGTCCGGCCGCTCCGGCCTGCTCTGGCTGCGCGACTCACAGACCGGCGCGGTCCGGGTCATCGAGCGGTCCGGGCACGGCATCGCGCTGAACGCCGCGCTGCACGCCAACGCCTGACAGAACGGGAGCAACGACGGTGCGGCTGGCCACCTGGAACGTCAACTCGGTACAGGCCCGGCTGCCGCGGCTGCTCGGCTGGCTGGACGAGGTCCGGCCGGACGTGCTCTGCCTCCAGGAAACCAAGGTCGCGGACGGCGGCTTCCCGGCCGCGGAAGTCGGTGAGCTGGGCTACCAGGCCGCGCTGTACGGCACCGGCCGGTGGAACGGGGTGGCCATCCTGTCCCGGTCCGGCCTGGACGACGTGCGCCGCGGCTTCACCGCCGAGCCCGGGTTCCCCGACCCGGAGGCCCGGGCCATCTCGGCCACCTGCGCGGGCTGCCGGGTGTGGTCGGTGTACGTGCCCAACGGCCGGGCGCTGGACAGCCCGCACCTGGTCTACAAGCTGAGCTGGCTGGCCGCGCTGCGCGATGCGCTGCGCACCGAGCTGGCCGGGCACCCGCGGCTAGTGGTCTGCGGCGACTTCAACATCGCCCCCACCGACGACGACGTGTGGGACCCCGCCGCGTTCGTGGGCTCCACCCACGTCACCCCGGAAGAGCGGGCCGCGCTGGCCGGCGTGCTGGCGCTCGGCTTCACCGACCTGCCCGCCCGGGCCCTCAAGGGCCAGCCGTTCACCTACTGGGACTACCGGGCGGGCATGTTCCACAAGGGCATGGGCATGCGGATCGACCTGGTGCTGGCCAGCGCGCCGGTAGCCGCGGCGGTCAAGGACGCCTACATCGACCGGGAAGCGCGCAAGGGCAAGGGCCCGTCCGACCACGCCCCGGTCGTGGTCGACGTAGAACTGGGCCTGCCTCCGGCATGACCGGCGGGCCGCTGGGTCCCCGTTCCACCGCCGCTCGGCGGCTACAGGCTGACGATCAGCATGTACGCCATGACCAGGCCCATCACGATGTTGCAGCAGGAAGCCAGCCGGGGGGAGAGCGGCGGGCGGAGGGCCGTGGTAGGGCCGGAGCCGGCGACCATGGGGCGGCCAGGACGGCGCTGGCCGGACGGCCGGCGGTGCTGCTGGCCAGTGCCGCGGCCGGGCCCGGGGTAGCCGGGGCGAGCGCGGCCGCCGCGGGCCGCCAGGCGCTGATCCGGGCCAGGGTGGGCAGCCGGTCGGCGGTCCACATCACGTAGCCCACCATGAACTGGGCCAGGATCAGCGCCAGCAGCGGGAAGTGCACGGTCGGCCCGGTGGCATCCATCACTGTCCTGGCCGGCTGATCGGCCGGGGCCACCGTGGCCAGCATGTAGACCATCGTCCCGGACATGATCAGGTGCGGCAGGTGATGGCTGCCCGCGGGCCGGAGCCGCCCGGTAGCACGGTAGGACAGCGCGGCCCGCCCGGCGAACCACGCGGTGGCCAGGCCGAAGACCAGGCTCCAGGCGCCGGCCCAGACGGCCCCGCCCGGCTGCACCGGGCCGGGCAGCGGCACCAGGTGCGGGACCAGTAGCCCGGCCATGGCCACGCCCATCAGCACGTGCACCAGGTCGACGTCCGGCTCGGTTGGCCGCCGCTGGGTCCAGGTGAGGACCAGCCGCCCCGCGCAGTACAGCGCGGTCAGCAGCATCAGCGCGGCGAAGCCGTCCGCGAGCCAGGCCGGTCCAGCCATCCGCGCCTCCTCTCCTCGTCCGGTACCAGTCTGGTGGCCGGCCAGTAGGCCGCGGCCAGCAGTATCAGCAGCGGGCCGGTGCCGGGGTCGGTGCCCGTGCCAGTCAGGATCTCGCCGAGCGCCTGTCCCACCACCCAGGTCACCGCGGCCAGCACGACCGCGAGCAGCAGCGTGGCCCGGGCCACCGGCCGGGGCAGGTAGACGCCGACGGCCACGACGGCGAGCGCGCTGGCCAGCAGCACCGACGCGAGCAGCCCCTGCCCGGCCAGCAGCGTGGCCACGCCGTGCCCGATCGAGCTGAGCCAGCCGGGCTCCCCGGCGCTCATCGCGGAGATCATGTTGGCCAGGGCCTGCGGGGCCCGGTTGCCGGGCTGGACCGCGAAGTAGGCCAGGCTGCCCCAGAGCAGCAGCCAGATCGCCCGGGCCGCCGGTGCGCCGACCGCCTGGGCCGCGACGAACGGGGCCGGCCGGGCCGGTCGTGCGGCCACAGCAGCACCGCGAGCAGCGCGTAAATGATCACCGCGCCGGGAGCGCCGCTAACCGGGCTGGCCGCCGGGGTGAGCACACCGCCCAGGCCCTCGCCGAGCCACCAGACCGCCAGCGACCAGGCGATCGAGGCGGCCAGCGCGACGCGGACGGTGCGCCGCCCGGCGATGCCCAGCCCGAGCAGCAGCTGGACCGCGGCGAACAGGGCATTGGTGGCCATCCCGTGCTGCGCGATCAGGCTGGCGCTCCACGAGATCGGGTGCGCGACCAGCGCCGGGTTGCCCGGGGCCGAGCCGGCCAGCATGCGGCCGAACGCCCGGGTGAACATGATCGACTGCGCTTGCAGGACCGCGTCGAGCAGCCAGAGCGCGCCCAGCGCCAGCTGCAGCAGCCGCCGGGTGTCCGGGGCCCGCCAGGCGGCCGCGGGCACCCCGCCAACGGCAAGCTCGCTCATAACCGGGACTCCTGGCTTGGACGCAATAGAAAAAGCGTAGATGTGGTCTTAGCCGACGGCAAGACATGCCGGTGCACATGGCATTGATCGGCGCTCTGAGCTGCACTGACGTGCGCTGAGCGGGATTGAAGCCCTGAATTAATAAACCTCCTAGGGGTATCTCCAGATACCCCTAGGAGGTATTTAAGTGGAGGGTATTTCGGTAAGCAAAAAAGGCGGTCATGGTGACCGGGCGGCGGCGTTGCGTGCCGAAGCGGCCAGGCACACCAGCGGTCCGGCGGTGCGCCGGTGGTGTGGGTGCGGTCCGGCGGTCCGCCGGTGACGGGGTGCCCGTGGCGCCGGCGGCGCGGTGCGGGGTGCCCGGGAAGTCCTGGATGAGAAATTCCGGCAGAAAGTGTTGGCGCTGGCCGGGGCGCGGACTCCTACCTGCGACGGCGTAACCCGGCGCCGTCGTAAGGAGGGGACGCGGCATGCACTCACTGACGAAAGTATCCGGGGTCGCGGTCAGCGTGCTGGTAGCGGCGACAGCCAGCGTGCTGCTGGTGCTGCCCACGCACCCCCGGCTGCGGACGTTACGGGGCGCGGGCATGACACCGGCGATCATGGTTGCCTCGGCGACCGCACGGCCGCCGGCCGGCCAGCCACTGGCGCTCGGCGGGGCGGCGCACCGCTGCCAGCCGCCGGCCGCCCCGGCGCAGGACTGCCGCGTATCGGGAGACAGCACCGGCGGCACCCGGGCAGCCACTGCCGGGCGCCGCCGGTGCCGTCACGGCCCGCTGGTTACCGCCCAGCCGGGCGGGACCGGCCGGGCGCGCACCGGCGGGGCCGGTGCTGGCCAGTGCTGCCCCACCCCGGGCCGCACCGGGCGCGGCAGTACCGGGCGCGGCAGTACTGGGCGGGCCACCACCGGTGGGGATAGTGCCGGCTTGAGCGGCGGGCGGGCAGTCAACGGGCCGGCGGGCCAGTCGCGGCGGGCGGGCCAGCCGGTTAACTGCCCGGCCGGAATTCCGCGGCGACCGCGGTGATGGGCCGGAAATGGCCCCCCGGTCGGCCACCGGGTCTTACCGTAAGCCCATGCGCGACCGGGACATTGTCGCCGCGATCGTTGCAAACGACCCGGCCGGGCTGGCTGCGGCCTATGACCGTTACGCTCCGGATCTCTTCTCTTACTGTCAGGTACTGCTCACCGAGCCGGCCGACGCCTCGGACGCGGTGCAGGACACGTTCGTCATCGCGGCCGAGAAAGTCGGCGCGCTGCGCGACCCGGACCGGCTACGGCCCTGGCTGTACGCGGTCGCACGGAACGGGTGCCACCGGCGGCTGCGGGGCCGCGATTCGGCCACCCCGCTCGACGAGTCAGCTGAGGTGAGCGACGACACCGCTGACCTTGGTGCGGGGCTGGAACAGGCCGAGATCCGCGAACTGGTCTGGGCGGCGCTGGCCGGCCTGACCGAGAGCGAGCGGGAGATCATCGAGCTGACCCTGGGCCACGAGCTGACCGGCGCCGACCTGGCCGACACCCTGGGGGTGCCGCGCAACCAGGCGCACGCCATGGCCTCACGGGCCCGGATGCACTTCGAGGCGGCGCTGGGCGTGCTGCTGGTCGCGCGGTCCGGGCAGGAGGCCTGCGCCGAGCTGGCCAGCATCATGGCGGGCTGGGACGGGAAGCTGACCGTGCTGCTGCGCAAGCGGGTCAGCCGGCACCTCCGGCGGTGTGACATCTGCGGGGCGCGGCGGCGCCGTGAGCTCACCCCGGACAGCCTGCTCGGCGTGCTGCCAGTGGCGGTGCTGCCGGTCGCGCTGCGGCACCAGGTGCTCAGCCTGGTGGCCGATACCTCGCCGGCCGCGGTAGCCCGGCGGCTGGCCATCGGCCAGCGGCTCGGGCCGGTCGGGCCCAGCGGCTTCCCCCGGCCGGTCAGCCCGCCCAGTTCGCTCCGGCTGGCCGGCCAGCATGCGCGGGCCGGTGCGGCGGCCGGCGGCGCGATCATCGTCGGCGGCGCCCTGCTTGGCGGCGTCGTGCTGCACCATCACCTGGGCCAGGACCCGGACAACCCACCTGGCGCGCACCCGGAACCGTCGGCCGCCGGGCCCGCCCGGCCGCCCGGCGCCGGGCCTGGTGGGGCGTCCGCACCGTCCGGCGGCACCGCCGCGCTGGCCGGTGGCGGCCACCCGGCCAGCACCAGCCACCCGGCCACGACCAGCACGACCGGCAGCGGCGCCTCGCCGTCCGGGGCGGCCGTATCCGCGTCGGCGTCGGCGTCGGCCGCGGTCGGCGTGACCGGAACGCTGTCGGTGGCCCCGATCCACCTGGGCCTCGGGCTGTCGCTGACGGGCTCGTGGACCGGGACGCTGACGCTGACCGCGGTCGGCGGCTCGGTCAGCGACTACCACATCACCGTGCCCGCGGCCCAGGTGCAGAACATCACGCTGAGCCGGGCCTCGGGCTCGCTGGCTACCGGGCAGAGCGTCAACATCACGGTGACCGCGGCGGGCAGCGGGCTGTTCTCCACGGTGGTCCTCGATGTCAACCCGGGCGGCCTGAGCATCGTCGTCTCTTACAACCTGAACCTTTAGCCCGCCCACCCGGCCAGGTCCGGGCGGGTGGACAGCCGATATGAGGTTTGCGGCGATTCCTGTGGAGTCCGTCCGAAAACCCTCAGGAAAGCCATAGCGTGAGGACATGCGTGACGGGGAGATAGTGGCCGCGACGCTGGCCGGCGATCCAGCGGCACTGATCGATGCCTACGATCAGTACGCCCCCGGCCTGTACGCGTACTGCCGGTCGATGCTGAGCCGCCCCGCCGACGCGGCCGACGCGGTGCAGGACACGTTCGTGGTGGCCGCGTCCAAGCTCGGCGGGCTGCGCGACCCGGGCCGGCTGCGGCCGTGGCTGTTCGCGGTGGCCCGCAACGAGTGCCGGCACCAGCTGGACGGCCCGCGGGTCTCCCGGTCGGCCGATGACGACGACATGACGATGATCAGCGAGCGGATCCGGGTCACCGACGCCGGCACGCCAACCGATGAGCCTGGTCAGCAGGAACTGGTCTCGTCCGCGCTGGCCACGCTCAAGAGCGAAGACCAGGAGATCATCGAGCTGACCGTGCGGCACGAGCTGTCTGGCGCCGACCTGGCCGACGTGCTCGGGGTGCCCCCCAACCAGGCCCAGCTGCTGGCGTCGCGCGCCCGGACCAGGCTCGACTCGGCGCTGAGCACGGTGCTGACCGCGCGGCCCCGGCTGGGTGCCTGCCCGGAGCTGGCCAGCCTGCTGACCGACTCCGCGGACGAGCTGACCGGGGCCGAGCGCAAGCTGGTCCGCCGCCACCTCAGCACCTGTCCCATCTGCACCGATCACCAGCGTCCCGCGGTCAACGCGGCCGCCCTGCTCGGCGGGCAGCCCGCCCCGGTGCCCCCGTCCGGCCAGCGCTTCCAGGTCCTGTCGCTGCTACGGGACAGCTCACCGGGCGCGGTGGCCTACCGCGCGGAGGTGGCCGAGCGGGCCGAGCCGTTCACCCGCTCCGGCTTCCCGGCCGCGGTGGCCCCGGCCAGCGTGGCCCGCGGCCCGGTCTCGTTCATCCCGGCGGCAGGCCTGCTGATCGCGCTGGTCGCGGTGTTCGGCGGGGGTGCCGTGCTGGTCTCCAACACGCTGCACCACGTGTACGGGGGACCGGCCGCGGTGACCCCGGCCGCGCACCCCGCGCCCACCGTGCCTACCCCCGGCACCGGCCACCGGCACGGCGGGAAGGGCCAGCACGGCACCGCCTCGCCCGGATCGAGCTACGCCACCGGCACCAGCAAAGGCAAGGCGGGCAAGAAGACCAGCCATCACGCCAGCCCGACGCCGACCACGGCCAAGCACAGCACCCAGCCGACCTCGCAGCAGCCCACCACGCCCGCGCCGCCACCCACGACGAGCAGCCCGGTCACCACGCCCACCAGCACGGCCACGGGGGCCCCAGGCGGGGGCAGCGCGGGTGGCAGCCTGATCGGCTCGATTATCGGCTTGCTGTCGGTGGTGTAGGCGCCACGCTGGCGTCCGCGCGCAGCAGCGCCGCCGCCATCCGCAGCGCGACCAGCTTGCCGAAGGCCGAGTCCCGTGGGAGGTACTTCATCCCGCAGTCGGGCGCCAGTATCAGCCGCTCCGCGGGCACGTAGGGCAGCGCGCGGCGGACCCGCTCGACGATCTGGGCCGGGTTCTCCACCGCCTCGTCGCCCAGGTTGAGCACGCCCAGGATGATGGTCTTGCCGTCCAGCGCGGTCAGCACCGAGCAGTCCAGGCCGGACTGCGCGGTCTCGATGGACACCAGGTCGCAGGTGCAGTCGGCCAGCTCGGGCAGGAACGAGTAGCCGGACGGGCGGTCGTGGATGATGGCCGCGTAGCCGAAGCACAGGTGCACCGCGGTGGTGCCGGTGATCCCGTCCAGCGCCCGGTTTATCACCCGGACGCCGTATTTCTTCGCCTCCTCCGGCCGCGCCTGCAGGTAGGGCTCATCCAGCTGCACGATGTCCGCACCCGCCGCGAACAGGCCCGCGACCTCTTCATTAACTGCTTCCGCATATCCGAACGCCAGTGCCTCGGTGCTGTCGTAGTAGTCGTTCTGGGCTTGCTGGGCCATGGTGAACGGCCCGGGCACCGTGATCTTGACGGTCTTGCTGGTGCAACCGCGCAGGAACTCCAGGTCGCCAGTCTCAACCGGGTGCCGCCGCTTGATCGGGCCGGTCACCCGGGGCACCGGGTTCGGATGGCCGCTGCGGTCCAGCGCGGTGCCCGGGTTGTCGATGTCCACCCCGTCCAGCGCGGTCGCGAACCGGTTGGAGTAGCTCTCACGGCGGATCTCACCGTCGGTGATGATGTCCAGGCCTGCCCGTTCCTGGGCCCTGATGGCCAGCTCGGTCGCGTCGTTCTGGGCCTGCGCCAGGTACTCAGGGGCGACCCGCCACAGTTCGGTGGCACGCACACGGGGCGGGAAGCGGTGCCGCAGCCGCTCCCGGTCGATGAGCCAGTCCGGCTGCGGGTAACTGCCAACGAGCGAGGTGGGAAACAGCATGAGGCAACAATGGCAGAGGGCCAGGGCGGAGGGCCAGGGTAGCGGGGCAGGGCGCCTTACCAGTCGGCCGGGCGGCCGGTCACCTCGGTGTGCACCACCCGCTGGGTCACGCTGAGCGGGCCCAGACCTGACAGCGCCTCGGTCACCTGCCCGGCCAGGCCGGGCGGGGCCACCGTGGACTGGACCAGGCCGACCGAGCCCGCCCCGGCCAGCCAGGACGGCACGATGTCGGTGACCGCGCCGATCACGTTGGCCTTGGCGTGGCTGGACCGGGCCAGGGCCAGCAGGTGCCGGGTGTCCGGGTCATCCTCGCTGCCCAGGACCAGCACCATCGCGCAGGACGCGGCCATCGTGCGGACCGTCTCGGCCCGGTCGGAGGCGGCGTAGCAGAACCCGTCCGGGTCCGGCCCGCGCAGCGCCGGGAACCGTGAGCGCAGCGCCTCGGTGGCCACCGTGGTGTCCTCCACCGGGACGCCCGGCAGCAGCAGGTAGGACACCCGCCGCGGGTCGGCCACCTGGACCGCGCCCGCCCCGGCCCGGGTCTCGGCCAGGATGGCGTGCCCGGGCGCCTCAGCCAGCACGCTGGGCAGCACCGCCAGGCCATGCTGGCCGATCAGCACGACCTGATCGCCGCGTTCCGCGAACCGGTGGCATTCCGCCTGGATCCCCGCGACCAGTGGGCAGGTCATGTCGATGACGTTGAGGCCGCGTTCCGCGGCTTGCTCACGCACCTGCGGCGGCGCGCCGTGGGCCGGGATCAGCACGGTGCCATCGTTAGGAATATCGGAGACAGAAGTGGTGCAGACGGCACCGGCCTTTTCCAGCTCAGCGCAGTCCTGCGGTGGGGCCATGAGCTGGCCGAGGACGTGCACCGGGCCGCGCGCGGTGGCCTGCCGGGCCCGGTCCAGGGCGCGCTGCGCACCCGGGCACCACGGGCTGACCGCGCTGAGCAGGCGGCGGCTCGCGGTGACCGCGGCCCATTCCTCGACCGCGCCGCGCGCCGCGGCCATGGCCACCCCGTCCACGCTGTCGGTGGCCGCGCCGATGGCGGTGGCGGTGCCGTCCCGGTGCAGCGCGGTGGTGACGAACAGGGCCGCGCCGTCGTCGGACTGCGTCGCGTCGGCGGACTGCGGGACGGGCGCGTAGCGGACCCGGATGCCGCGGCGGTGCAGCAGCCCGCCCACCAGCGGTGCGGCCGGGCAGGGCAGCAGCCCGTGCGCCGGGTCACCGATCTCGGTGGCCACCAGCACTTCGCCCGGTGCCACCACGGTGCCTGGCGCCAGGCACTCGCGTGCAGTCGACCGGCTCATCGCCGCATTCCCCCCGACGTCCCCGATACCCGCAGCTCAGTCTAATGATCCGGTATCTGAGTGTGCGGACGGGGTGACACGCCGTGCGGGGCCGGGGATCCAGGGGGAATGTTTCGTCCGTCTGGTGTAGCTGCGGCCAGTTTGGTGCAGAAGATGAGTGCGTGGCCTCACCCAATCAAGGAGGACTGGTGCGATGACCGTTACTGATGAGCTGCTGGCCAATAACGAGGCGTATGCGGCGGCGTTCGGCGGGCCACTGCCGCTTCCGCCGGCCCGGCAGCTGGCCGTGGTCGCCTGCATGGACGCCCGGCTCAACGTGTACGGGCTGCTCGGCCTGCAGGAGGGTGAGGCGCACGTCATCCGCAACGCGGGCGGCGCGGTCACCGACGACACGATCCGCTCGCTGGCCATCAGCCAGCGGCTGCTCGGCACCCGCGAGATCATCCTCATTCACCACACCGAATGCGGCATGCTGACGTTCAGCGACGACGGCTTCCGCGGCGCCATCGAGGAGGAGACCGGGATCAGGCCGCCCTGGGCGGCCGAGGCGTTCAGCGACCTGGACGAGGACGTCCGGCAGTCGATCAACCGGATCAACGCCAGCCCGTTCATCCCGGTCAAGGACTCGGTACGCGGGTTCGTCTTCGACGTGGGCACCGGCAGGCTGCGCGAAGTTTCCTGACCGGGTGCGGGCCTGGTCAGTCGGAGTCGGTCCGGCCCTGCTGTTCGGCCAGGAACTGCTCGAACTGGGCGCCTAGCTCGTCGGCGGTGGGCATCTGCTCGGAGCCGTCGGCGAGCAGGCCGCCGTCCCGGGCCTGGCCCTCGGCGAACGAGTCGTACTGACGCTCCAGCGCCTGCACGACTTCCAGGATCTCCTCGGAGCCTTCCACCTGGCGGCGGATCTCCTCGTCGGTCTCCCGGGCCGCCTCGCGCAGCGCCTCCTCGGGCAGCTGCAGGCCGCTGGCCCGTGCGACCGAGCCGAGCAGCGTCACCGCGGCCGCCGGGTAGGCGGCCTGGGCCAGGTAGTGCGGGACATGCACGGCGAAACCGAGCGCGGCCCGGTCCTCCTGGCCGAGCCGCATCTCGAGCAGCGCGGCCACGCTGCCCGGCACCTGCAGCTTGTCCACCAGCGGCGGGTACCCGGTGGTCAGGCCGGGGCTGGTGGCGTGCGCGGTGACGCCCAGCGGGCGGGTGTGCGGTGCGCCCATCGGGATGCCGTGATAGCCGATCGCCATCCGGACGTGCATCCGGGCCGCCACGTCCCGGATCGCGCGGGTGAACCGCTCCCACTCCAGGTCGGGTTCCGGCCCGTTGAGCAGCAGGAACTGGCTGCCCGCGGTGTCCGTGAGCAAGTGCATGGTGAGTTCGGGGGCTTCGTAGCTCTCCCAGTGGTCCCGGGAGTAGATCATCGGCGGGCGGCGCGACCGGTAGTCGATCAGCCGGTCGATGTCGAAACGGACCAGTTCCTGGTGCTCCAGTGTGCTCAGCAGGTGGGCTGACAGCAGCTTGCCCGCCGCCCCGGCGTCGATGAATCCGTCGAGGTAGTGCAGCATCACTACCCCGTCCAGGTCCGGCGCGCCTGGGCTCACCTCGTAGAGGTCTCCCGGATCTCGCACCACGATCACAGCCCTTCCAAGCGGTGTCCGCCTGCCGCTTACTGGATAGCAACGAAGAATGGCTGGCCATCCATCCCACGTCAGGCGATCTCTGTGCCCACGGTACCGCCTGTGCGGCGCAGTACTGGCTCAGTAAGCCTCGGCCGAACCGGTGAGCCGGAGCTTGCGCTGGGCGCGCTGGTAGAACGTGGTCTTGCCGAGCCGGACCACCTGGGCCGCGCCCGGGACCGTGCTGAGCTGGATCACGTCGCCCGGGCGGACGTGACCGACGACGAGGCCGTCCGCTTCCACGGCCAGTTCGCCGCTGCTCGGCAGCACCGTCAGGGTGAGCCGTTCGGTGGCGTTCAGGAACAGCGCGCGGTTGAACGCGGAGTGCGGCGAGGCCGGGGTGACCAGCAGGCCCTCGACCATGGGCGAGACGATCGGGCCGCCCGCGGAGAAGCTGTACGCGGTCGATCCGGTCGGCGTGGCCACGATCACCGCGTCCGCCGCGTAGCGCACGAACGGGTGCCCTTCCACGGTCAGCTCGACCACGGCCGACGAGCTCAGGCCGGGGATGCGGGCCAGGTCCACGTCGTTGAACGCGAGGTTGCGCTGGTCCTGGAACTCGGCGCACACGGCCGACCGGGGCTCGGTGGTGAACCGGTGCTCGTCGATCGCGATCAGCGCGTCAGCCACCTCGGGCGGGTCGATCTCGGCCAGGAACCCGAGCTTGCCCACGTTGACGCCGAGCACCGGCGGCCGCGGGCCGGCCGACATCCGCATCGCCCGCAGCATGGTGCCATCCCCGCCCAGGCTGACCATCAGGTCGGAGCGTTTGGCCAGCTCGGCCTGGGGGACCGCGTCGACCTGGGTGGGTATCCGGTCGGCTTCACCCTCGATCCCGAGCACGGTCACCTGGCGCTCGCTGGCCCACTTCAGGATGGTGAACATCGCCGAGTCGCAGTTCCGGCCCGGGTGCAGCACCAGGCCCACCGTCTTGACCATGCCCATCGGCCGGCCTCCTCCTGTTGCTCAGGTCGCCCGGTTGCTCAGGCGGTGATGAAGGCGCGGGCCCGGGCGGCCCGGACCGCCTCGGTCAGCGCGTCGATGTCATACGCGCCGTAGTGCCGCTGGTCGTTGACGAAGAAGGTGGGCGTGCCGGACACCCCGGACAGATCGGCGGAGTCCACGTCCTCGGCGACATGGGCCGCTCCTACGTGGTCGCGCAAGTCCGCGATGAACCGGGCCTGGTCGAGGCCGAGCTCGGTCGCGTACCCGAGCAGGTCGCGCTTGGTGAGCGCGCCCTGGTGCTCCATCAGCATGTCATGCATTTCCCAGAACTCGGTTCGCCCTGCTCGCCGGCCGCCTCCGCGGCCTCCGCGGCCAGCTGGGCGTGCTGGTGCACATCGGTCAGCGGCAGGTGGCGGAACACGTAGCGCAGGTCACCGGTGCCGGCCAGCAGCTCACGGACGACCGGTTCGGCCTGGCCGCAGTACGGGCATTCGAAGTCGCCGTACTCCACCAGGGTGACCGGCGCGCTCATCGGCCCGCGGATGTGGTCCCGGCTTTCATCGACCGGGACGGCCAGGTCGGTGACCTGCTCGGCGGTGCCGAGGATGGCCCGGATCTTCAGCCGCTTGGGCAGCCGCCTGGTGGCCTTGAACACCAGCCAGGTCACCGCCGATGAGCACAGCGCGGCGGACAGGATGCCCAGCTTGGCCTCGGCCAGCAGGGTGCCGTGGAAGGCCAGCGCGGCGATGAGCAGCGACACGGTGAAGCCGATCCCGGCGATGGTGCCCGCGCCGAGCACCGCGGCCCAGCCGACCGGCGGCTGGATCCGGCCCTTGGTCAGCTTGCCCACCAGCCAGGCGGTCCCGGTCGTGCCGAGCGGCTTGCCGACCACGTAGCCGACCAGGATGCCCAGCGTCAGGGGGGCGGTGAACGCCGTAGCCAGCAGCCCGGTGCTGATGGCCACGCCCGCGTTGGCCAGCGCGAACAGCGGCACGATGAGATAACTGCTCCACGGGTGGTAGATCTGCTGCAGCCGCTCGTTGGGGGAGATCGCGGTGCGCACGCCTTCGCGCACTTCCTGGGCCAGCTCCGGGGTGGGCTGCTCGCGGAACAGCCGGAACAGGTCGGTGGCCCGTTCCAGGTCGCCGCGCGCGGGCGGGGAAGCGTAGCTGAGCAGGCCCAGCAGCAGGCCGACCACGACCGGGTCCACGCCCGACTTCTCGAAACAGACCCAGGCGGCCAGCCCGAGCAGGAAGTACACCGGGCCGAACCGGAGGTTCACGATGAGGCGCAGTCCAGCCGCCACGGCCAGGATGCCGATCCCGGCGATGAGCGCGTCCAGCCGCAGCCCCCGGGTGTAGGCCACCGCGATGACCAGCAGCGCGGCCAGGTCGTCCACCACCGAGAACGTGAGCAGGTAGGTGTGCACCCGGTCGGGCAGCCCGCGGCCGACCAGGGCCAGCATGCCGAGCGCGAACGCGCTGTCGGTGGACATCGCGGTGCCCCAGCCGTGCGCCGTGTTCGCGTGGCCGGCGTTGAAGGCCAGGAAGATGCCGACCGGCACCACCATGCCGCCCAGGCCGGCCAGCACCGGCAAGGTCAGCCGGCGCCGCTCGCGCAGCTCGCCCATGTCGAACTCGCGGCGCGCTTCCAGCCCCATGACCAGGAAGAAGAACGTCATCAGCCCCGAGTTGACCCAGCCGTGCAGGTCCAGGGCCAGGCCGGTGCTGCCCAGGTGAATGGACAGCCCGGTGGCCCAGAACGAGTCGTAGCTGGCGATGCTGACGTTGGCCCAGATCAGCGCGGCCACGGTGGCGGCCAGCAGCACCGCGGCACTGCCCGTCTCGGTGCGCAGGAACTGGCGCAGCTGGGTCTCACGGTGCCGCGCCCACGCGGTCCGCCCGGACAGCAGCGACGGCCGCGGCTCCGTCGTATCCGGGTGCTCCGTTGCCGCCAGCTCGGGTCCCTCCGTCTTCAGTTCTGTGCGGCCTGGCCGGGCTAGCCTTCGGGACCGCCCGCGATCTCGTCCTCGTCCTCGTCGGTCAGGTGGACGGCGGCTTCCTCGGCCGATGCGGCGCCCCCGTCGATGCCGACGTCCTCGGCCACCAGGTCGGGCTCGCGGTCCGGGTGGGCGCCCTCGTCCTCCTGCACCAGGCGGCCAGCCCGTGGCTGCGGCTCGTCGAACGGCTCGGACCCCTCCCGGGGCAGCTCGCCGTCGGCCTGCGCCGCCTGGTAGGGGTTGACGTCGGGTTGCTCTTCGGCCAGCAGCTGGTCGAGCGACTCGCCTTCGCGTTCCTCTTCCAGCGTGTCGCCGAAGCGCTCACCAGCCGACCACTTGTCCGCGGGCAGGATGCCCGGGTCCAGTGGGTCGTCGTAAGGGTCCTCGGGATCCTCCAGCGTGTCGGAGGAGTCGAGCACGCCATCGTCTTCGGAGTCTGTGTCTTCCAGGCCGCCTTCGCCTGGGTTGTATTCGCCGCGCTCAAAGTCGCCGGTGCCGCCGCCGTACTCGTACGGGTCATCCGGGTCGGACGAGCGGTCATAAGTCTCGACCATGGAGCCAGGCTAGCGAAGAAGATCCGGGGGTGGACCGGGGCGGTGCTGGGTCAGTCGCGGTGCGAGTTGCGGTACTCCTCCCAGCGGCTGAACACCAGCGGCAGTTCTTTCTGAACGAAGTCGAAATACATGATCGAGTCGTGCATCCGCGCCGCTGGCCAGTGAGTCCGGGCTGATCAGGTCCAGGCCGTCGCGCAGCGTCTGCGACCAGCGGCTCATCACCTGGTCCTGGAACTTGGAGATCTCGACCCACACGTTGCGGGGCGTCTGGTACCAGTACCGCCGCGAGCCGGGCTGGGTCTCCCTGGTGACCAGGCCGATGGGCAGCAGGTAGCGCACCGCGCCGGACACGGCGGCCGGGCTGACCTGCAGGATCCCGGCGATGTCATCGGCGGTGAGCCGGGGCGCGTCCGCGGTGAGCAGGGCGACGAACACCCGGGCCGGCATCAGCGGCACCCCGGCCTGGGCCAGCATGGTGGCGAACCGCTCGATGAACTGCCGCACCGCCTGCTCGTGCCCATCCTGCTGACCCTGCTGACCCTGCTGGCCCGCATCCGCTGCCCGCTCCGCCACCGGCCGTCACCTTCCTCCCTGGGCTTCCCCCGGTTCGTCCGCTGGCTTTCGTTTGTGATCATGACATTGGTGTCACTAGAGCAGCACCTAAGTCATGATCACGAACGCGGCGCCGCCGCCCACGTCAGCTAGTGTGCCCCAGTTTACTAGATACATAACTTTCAGAGATTCGTGAATTTTGTTAGTGTGGGGTTCATGAGTGCGGTGATCGAGGTGACCGGGCTGCGGAAGGCGTTCGGCCGGACGCAGGCGCTGGATGGGCTGGAACTGCACGTGGCCCCGGGCGAGGTGCACGGCTTCCTGGGCCCGAACGGAGCGGGCAAGACGACCACGATCCGGGTGCTGCTCGGCCTGATCCGGGCCGACGGCGGTACCGCCCGGCTGCTCGGCGCGGACCCCTGGCATGAGGCCGTCAGCCTGCACCGCCGGCTGGCCTATGTGCCGGGCGACGTCACGCTGTGGCCGAACCTGTCGGGCGGGGAAGTCATCGACCTGCTGGCCGGGCTGCGCGGCGGGGTTGACGAGAAGCGCAAGGCCATGCTGCTGGAGAAGTTCGAGCTGGACCCGACGAAGAAGAGCCGGGCCTACTCCAAGGGCAACCGGCAGAAGGTGGCGCTGATCGCGGCGCTGTCCGCCGGGTCCGAGCTGCTCATCCTGGACGAGCCGACCTCGGGTCTTGACCCGCTGATGGAGGCGGTGTTCCGGGAGTGCGTGGAGGAGGAGCGCCGGGACGGCCGGACCGTGCTGCTGTCCAGCCACATCCTGTCCGAGGTGGAGGCGCTGTGCGACCGGGTGACGATCATCCGGGCGGGCCGCACGGTGGACACCGGGGCGCTGGCCGACCTGCGGCACCTGTCCCGCACCTCGGTGCGGGCCGAGCTGGCCCGGCCGCCGGCCCTGGACCAGCTGCCCGGCCTGCACGACCTGGACGTTGAGGGCACCCGGGTGAGCTGCCAGGCCGACAACAGCGCGCTGGACGAACTGCTCAAGCGGCTGACCGAGGCGGGCGTGCGCAGCCTGGTCAGCCAGCCGCCCACGCTGGAGGAGCTGTTCCTGCGGCACTACACGGAGCACCGCAGGTATGGCGCGCCGGGGCAGCTGGGCGGGCCAGCGGGCTGGGCGCCCAGCGGTCGGCAGGCGGCACCCGCTGGCCGGGTACTGGGGCGCTGGCCAGGCTGGCGCTGCGCCGGGACCGGATCTTCCTGGTCATCTGGGTGTACGCGCTGGTCGGCAGCGTGGCCAGCACCGCGTACAGCTACCACCATCTGTTCACCGCGGCCGGCCAGCGGGCCTCGCTGGCGCACAGCATCCAGGCCAACCCGTCGTTCCTGGCCCTGAGCGGCCCGGTGTACGGCAGCTCGCTGGGCGCGCTGATCGTCTGGAAGATCGGGCTTTCTGTCGCGGTGGGCGCCGGGCTGCTGGGCATCTTCGCGGTGATCCGGCACACCCGGGCGGACGAGGAGGCCGGGCGGCTGGAACTGGTCGGCGCCACCGTGGTCGGCCGGTTCGCCGCGCTGGCCGCCGCGCTGGCCGTGACGATCGGCGCCTGCCTGGTGGTCGGCCTGCTGCTCGCGGTGGTGCAGATCGCGTTCGGGCTGCCCGCGGCCGGCTCGCTGGCCCTCGGCGCGGCGACCGCGCTGGCCGGCTGCATGTTCGCCGGCGTGGCCGCGGTGACCGCCCAGCTCACCGAGAGCGCCCGGACCGCCCGCGGGATGGCCATCAGCGTGCTCGGGCTGGCCTACCTGCTGCGGGCGGTCGGCGACCCGGCACCCGCCCTGTCGTGGCTGAGCTGGGTGTCCCCGCTGGGCTGGATCGAGCGGGTCCAGCCGTACGCCGGGCCCCGCTGGTGGCTGCTGCTGGTGTGCGCCGCGGTCACCGTGGCGCTGGCCGCGGCGGCGGCGGTGCTGGCCGGCCGCCGGGACCTGGGTGCCGGGCTGGTCCCGGCCCGGCCCGGGCGGGCCGGCGCCGCAGGCTGGCTGCGCAGCCCGCTCACCCTGGCCTGGCGGCTGCAGCGCACCGGGCTGGCCGGGTGGGTGCTGGCTTTCGTGCTGTCCGCCGTGGTGCTGGGCGCCGCGGCCAAGGGCATCGGGGCCACGCTGAACAGCAGCCCGCAGGCCCGGGCCGACATCCTGCGGGCGGGCGGGCACACCGGGCTGGTCGACGCGTACCTGGCCATCGAGTTCGCACTGCTCAGCGTCATGGCCGCGGCGTTCGGGGTGGCCACCGTGCTGCGGCTGCACGGGGACGAGGCCGAGGGGCGGGCCGAGGCCATGCTGGCCGGCCCGGTCAGCCGGATCCGCTGGGCCGCGGCCGAGGTGGTGTGGGCCATGGGCGGCATCGCGCTGCTGATGGCGGTGGCCGGGGTGTGCAGCGGGCTGGGTTACGGCGCGCGTACCGGCGCGATCGGCACTGAGGTGGGCCGTCAGTTCGGCGCGGCGCTGGCCCAGGTGCCGGCGGCCTGGGTGCTGGCCGGGCTGGCCGTGGCCCTGGTCGGCCTGGCGCCCCGGGTGACGGTGGCGGCCGCCTGGACGGTGCTGGCCGTGGTCGCGCTGGTGGACCTGCTCGGGCGATCGCTGGGGCTGTCGCAGTGGCTGCTGGATCTGACGCCGTTCGCCCACGTGCCCGCGCTGCCTGGTGGGGCGTTCACGGCCACGCCGCTGATCTGGCTGACGGTGGTGGCGGCCGGGCTGACCGCGGCCGGGCTGGCCGCCTTCCGCCGCCGCGACCTGACCTGAGGTCACTAGCCGGCCAAGGAATTAGGCCCGGCAAACGAATGAGGCCCCTCCAAGTATGAGTTGGAGGGGCCTCACCTGGCCGCTTTGCATCGGCCACCGATTGCTCGGCTGCCTGGCGCGCTACGGCCCGCCGCTTTCGCTCCGGCCTGCTGATTGCTCGGCTAACCTTATGCTAAACGGCATACCGCTTTTGCTTCACGGTACTGCGGGAATTCCGGTTGCCCGGCCTTTCCGTAGTCCCTAGGGTTTCCCCTTGCCGCCCCTGGAGTTTCCTCCTGGGAAGACCTTCCGCTTTAGCGGTGAGTGAATTTCTACTCCGCCGGCGCGCGGCGCACAAGAGGTTGTGGCCATCAATTTCAAGATTCTTTTGCTATCCACATGAAATCCACAAGATTGCGGTTGTTATCCCCCGGGAGCGGATGGCTGTCCACCGTGGTATCCACAATGTGATCCACAGGTTTGGCGGATGTGGGGTGGGTAGGGGGACAGGGTGTCCCGGTCAGGATGAGGTGATCAGACATGTGGCTGGACATCGGGATCGTGGCGCTGTTCATCTTCGGCGCTTACGCGTTCCTCCAGATGGTTGGCTGGCGGACCCGCGGGCTGAGCCGCCGTAGCAAGCGAACCGCGGAGAGCATGTACGACCAGTATGCTGACTCGCCGGGCCAGCAGCGCCGGTACGCGCGTGATCGCGGCGGCAGCTGGACCGAGGGCGGCCCGGACGCCCAGGCCGGCCAGCCGCCCCCGGTGCACCGCGACTCATGATCAACCGTTTGGTGTTGCGATAACCGCTGTGCGATAACCGCAGCGATCGGTTGATCACGAGTGGGGCGGCGCGCTCCCGCGGTACTGGTGTGGCTGGCGGGGAGGGGATAGGCCCCAGGCAAAGGTGTGGGGCCCCTCCAAGTATGAGTTGGAGGGGCCCCACGTTGGCCAGCGCGTCAGCGGCCGCCGATTGCTCGGCTTCCATTGGCCGCAAAGGCCGGTTCCCACCTAAGTAAGAAATCAACTCGGAGAGCCGGTTTCCCGGTCTCACCACATTCCACAGAAAGCCCGGTTGCCCGGCCTATCCAGGAAGCGGGTTTCCCGCTAACCCCCACATTCGGTGGTGAGGAAATTTTTACTCCCAGCTCGCCGGGTCCGCAAGAGGTGCAACCAAGTATTTTTGAGAAATTACCGCTGTCCACATCTTCTCCACAGCGCAGGGATGGTTATCCCCGGCACCGGGTGAATATCCACTGCAACGTCCACAGCCTGGTCCACAGGCCAGGGCAGGGCCCGGCCTGGGTCAGGGGCCGGGCTCAGTGCCGGATCTGCGGGTCCTCGTCCGGCTGCTGGGCTGGCGCCCCGTTGGCCGGGGCCCCGTTCAGCCCGGTGTCAGTGGCTGGGGCGGCGTCCGCGGCGGGCGGCTGCGCGCCTGCGGCCGGCAGCTGCGCGCTGGCGGCCGCCGGGCGGTTCCGGCGCAGCGCCCCGATGACCACAGCGATGCCCAGCGCGCCCGCGGGCGGCAGGGTGACCAGCGCGGGCAGCTGGTAGCGCCAGGAGAACTCGAACGCGTCCGAGGCCAGCAGCACGGCTACCGCGGTACCGAACACCAGCAGACAGGCCACCGCGAGCTGGCGCTGTTTGCTTTGCGCCTCCGGGGCCGCTATACCCGCCGAGCTTCCCTCGTCGCTCAGGTCGCTCGTTCCTCGCTCCCCTCCCCGCCCACCTCCCCATTCCCCCTTCACTGTCCAGTCGGCGGCGCGGCCCCTTCGGCGCAGCACGGCCAGGCTGCCGAGCAGGCCGAACACCGTGGCCAGGGCCAGCAGCGGCCCGGGCGTATAGCCGCCGTCCAGCTGATAGCCGCGCAGGAACGTGGCCAGCGCCTGGCTGACCTGGGCCGGCCCGCCCCAGGACGGGGTCAGCGTCTGGACCGTGGTGGGACCGCCGCTGGCCGCGTAGTGCAGCCCCACCTTGATGGTGCCGCCCGGGCCGAGGAAGATGCTGTCGCCATAGGTTGGGTAGCTGGTCTGGAACTGCCAGCGGGAGATCGGCGTGTCCCCAGTGCTGGTGTACCGGCCCAGCGCGAACAGCTTGACCGAGTCGCCCAGGATGCCCGCCACCACCCGGAGCGGCTGCTGGACCAGCACCTGGTGCTCGAAGTTGTCGGTCATCTGGGCGTGCGTCCGGCCGGGCGGCGCGACATACGTCTTGTCCGGGGACGCGGCGTTGTGTACCAGCCCGTCCGGGCCGAGCCGCACGGCCAGCGCCCGGTTCGGGCACAGCGCCCGCTCGTAGCTGGGCAGCCGCAACGTCGCGCAGTCGGCGCTCTCGGCCAGCCGGCCGTAGATGGTGTTGCCCGCCGCCGGGGCCAGCGAGAAGCGCCCGTTGACGATGTACTCGCGCATCGAGAACCCGGCGATCGGGAGGGCGAAGGCGACGCACAGCGCCGCGCCGAGCATCAGCTTGCGCCGCCACCCGGTGACCACGATCAGCACGAACAGCAGGGCGGGCAGGATGAGGATCTGGCCTACCTGGGCGAACGGTGCGCTCAGCCCGAGCACCAGCCCGCCCGCCACGATCAGCCGCGGTCCGGGCCGTGGGCGCCACAGCAGCAGGGCCAGCCCGGCCACGATGCAGGCCTCGAACCACACGTCGGGCATGATGGTCTGCTCGATCTGCAGCTCATAACCATCGAGCAGGACTGGCGCGGCGGCCAGCGCGGCCAGCCAGCGGGGCACGCCGCGGCGGCTCAGCACCAGGTACAGCAGCAGCCCCATGGCCAGGCCGAGCAGGTGCTGGATGGCCACCACCATGGCCAGGTTCCCCACCAGCAGCAGGCCCTTGAGGACCACGTTGTAGCCCATGGGGTCGTTGCCCGGCCACGCGCCGTACAGGTACTTGAGGCTGTCGATGTACAGCAGCGCGGGCCGGTAGGCGACCTGGGCCAGTACCCGCAGCACCAGGCCGGCCAGCAGCAGCGACCGAGATGAGCCAGTGCCGCCGCGCGGCCACGGCCAGCCGCCAGCCACCGGGCCGGGTCAGCACGCTCCCATTTCCATTCGCACGGGCATTTCCATTCGCACGGGCGTCCCCACTGGCGTCCGCGCCGGCCGTGGCGGCATCCGCGGCGCCCGCGGCCACGGCGGGACGCCCTGCGGTCATTGGCATTCGCATCGCGATCATCCAGGTTGGGGTGGGGGAAGCGGTGACTCGGCCCGTGCGCACTTTACTTGCCCCGGCTAAGGGTACGGTGCAGGACCGGCCGCTGGCCGCGGTGTCAGCGGACCGTAACCGCGGGCGGCATACCCCACGCCAGCCAGGCGTTCATGCCGTCAGAAGTTTAGTTGTATTTTCGCAAGTACAGGTGCTTTCGAGACCTTGAGGGAGCTGTGCCGCAACCAAGCCGCCGCCGTCGGTACCTGATCCTGGTCATCTGCTGCATGAGCCTGGTCATCGTCGGGCTGGACAACACGATAGTCAACGTGGCGCTGCCATCGATCCAGAAAGAGCTGCACGCGCCGGTGTCCGGGCTGCAATGGGTGGTGGACGCCTACACCCTGGTGCTGGCCAGCCTGCTGGTGCTGGCCGGGTCCACGGCCGACCGGGTGGGCCGCCGCCGCACGTTCCAGGCCGGGCTGGCCACGTTCACGGCCGGCTCGCTGCTGTGCAGCCTGGCCCCCAGCCTGGGCTGGCTGGTCGTGTTCCGCATCGTGCAGGCGGTGGGCGGCTCAATGCTCAACCCGGTGGCCATGTCGATCGTGGTCAACACGTTCACCGACCGGGCCGAGCGGGCACGGGCCATCGGCGTCTGGGGCGCGGCGTTCGGGGTCAGCCTGGCCCTCGGCCCGGTGGTCGGCGGGCTGCTCGTCGCCACGGTGGGCTGGCGCGGGATCTTCTGGGTGAACATCCCGATCGGGGTGGCCGCGATCGCGCTCACGGCGCTGTTCGTCCCGGAGTCCAGGGCACCGCACCCGCGGCGGCTCGACCCGGTCGGCCAGGCGCTGGTCATCGTCATCCTGACCGCGCTGATCTACGGGATCATCGAGGGACCACGGCACGGCTGGGGCTCGCCCGAGATCATCGCCTGCTTCTGCCTGTCCGCGGCCGCGCTGGTGGCGCTGGTGGTGGTCGAGCCGCGGCGCACCGAACCACTGCTCGATCTGAGGTTCTTCCGCAGCGCGCCGTTCTCCGGGGCCACCTTGATCGCGGTCTGCGCGTTTGCCGCCGTCGGCGGGTTCCTGTTCCTGAACACGCTGTACCTGCAGGACGAACTCGGCTACTCGGCGCTGCACGCCGGACTGCTCACCCTGCCGCTGGCCGCGGTCACGGTGGTCGCCGCGCCGCTGTCCGGGCGGATCATCAGCCAGCGCGGCCCGCGGCTGCCGCTGCTGGCGGCCGGGCTGTGCATGACCGCGGGCGGGCTCATGCTGACCGGCCTGACCGGGCACACCCCGGTCGGCTGGCTGCTGGCCTCCTACGTCCTCTTCGGCACCGGGTTCGGGCTGGTGAACGCGCCGATCACGAACACCGCGGTGTCCGGGATGCCGTCCACTCAGGCCGGGGTGGCGGCGGCCATCGCATCCACCAGCCGGCAGGTGGGCGGGTCGCTGGGCGTGGCCGTGGTCGGGTCCGCGGTGATCTCGGTGCTGGCCGGCCCACTGCGCGCCGGGTTCGCCGAGGCCAGCCATGTGGGCTGGTGGATCATCACCGGCTGCGGGCTGGCCGTGCTGATCCTCGGGTGGCTGACCAGCGGCCGGTGGGCACGGCGGACCGCGGCGCGCACCGCGGACCGGCTGATGGCCGAGGAAGCGCCGGTGCCGGTCGGCTGACCCGGCACGCGTCGGCTCAGCCCGGCTGGGTGATCACTGAGAACTCGGCGCCCTGGTCATCGGTGACGATGGCCATCCGGCCGTACGGGGTGTCCCACGGCGGGCGGATGACCGAGCCGCCGGCCGCCCGGACCGCCGCCACCGCGGCGTCGGTGCCGGACACGGCGAAGTAGGTCTCCCAGTGGGCGGGCACCCCGGCCGGCACGCTGGCGTCCAGCTCCATGATCCCGCCGACTTCCCGGCCGCCCAGCTTGAGCGTCGCGTACCGGATGCCGGCCCCGTCCATGTCGCCGAGTTCGTAACCGAACACGGCCTGGTAGAACGCCTTGTCCCGGTCGAAGTCCCGGGTGTGGTTCTCGTTCCAGCACAGCGTGCCCGGCTCGTTGGCCAGGCCGACCCCGGTGTGCGCCCGGGCCTGCCAGATGCCGAAGACCGCGCCGCCGGGATCGGCCGCGACCACCATCCGGCCCACGTCCATGACGTCGAACGGGTCCATGAACAGCTGGCCGCCGGCCTTGGTGATCTTGGCTGCGGTCTCGTCCGCGTTGTCCGCGGCCAGATACGTGGTCCACACCGGCGGCGTGCCCGGCGGTCCCTGCTTGGGGCCGATGCCAGCCACCGGCCGGCCATTCAGCAAGCACATTGTGTAGCCGCCCGCCTCGGCCGGCCCGGGCTGGATGTCCCAGCCGAACAGGCCCGCGTAGAACGCGCTCGCCCGCGCGATGTCGTCTACCCCCAGGTCCACCCAGCACGGCGTGCCATCCGGCCAGGCAGTATCACGAGTAACCACGATTTCCCACATTCGTCTCTCGGCCGGTGCTTCCCCGCGCCCGGCACCGTAACCCCAGCCTAGGCCGGGCCGCCGGGCCCCGTGGTAGACAAGCCGGATGGAGACTTGGGATGCCATCAGGGCACGCCGCAACGTGCGCAGCTACACCAGCCAGCCGATCGGCCAGGCCGACCTGGACCGGATCCTGGAGGCGGGCCGCCGGGCCCCGTCGGCGCGGAACACGCAGCCGTGGGACTTCGTGGTCGTTACCGGGCGCGCCGAGCTGACCGAGCTGGCCCGGGTCTGGCAGGCGGCCGGGCACGTGGCCCAGTCCGCGGCCACCATCGCGCTGGTCGCGCCGCAGCTCGGCGACGAGCGCCGCCGCGAAGGGCTGCGCTACGACCTGGGCCAGGCGACGATGAGCATGATGATCGCCGCGGCTGATCTCGGCATCGGCAGCGGCCACGCGTCCGTGGCCGACCAGGACCTGGCCCGCCAGCTGCTCGGCTTTCCCGCCGACCGGTTCCTGGCCTACCTCATCGCGCTGGGCTACCCGGCGGACCGGCCGCTGGTCCCGCTGGCCCGGCCGGACCGGCGGCCGTTCCAGGACGTGGTGCACTGGGGCCGCTGGTGACGGCCCAGCGGCCCCAGTAATACCTGGCCGCTACGGCTCGGACGGGAAGCAGTACGAGTCGCTGGACGCGTCGCCGCCCTGCAACCGCACCTGGTGGGTGCGCCGCCCGCGCCACGCGTCCCCCTCAGGGAAGAACCGCTCGTCGAACGCGATGCCGCCGCCGGGCGCCACGTCCAGCTTGGCCATCCAGGCGCCCACCCCGTCCGGGTAGAACTGCTCGTCCCACGCGCCGTACAGCGAGTTGGTGAAGTACACCCGCTGGCCGTCCCGGCTCACCTCGACCATCTGCGGGCCGCCGCTGAGCGGCTGGTCCGGCCGGGCCGGGTGGGGGACCCGGTCGGCGATCCCGCCGATCCGCACCGAGCCGGTCTCCACCGGGTGCAGCGGGTCGGACACGTCGTACTGCTTCAGCTCGCCGGTGCCCCAGCAGGACACGTACAGCTGCTGGTCGTCCACGGACAGGTTGATGTCGGTGACCAGGGGCGGCACCGCGCCGAAGCCCTGCAGCAGCGGGGGCAGCTGCTCGGCCGGGGCGGGCTCGGCCGGGATGGTGATCACCTTGGTCGCGGTCCACTGGCCGCCGTCCTCGTGCCACATCCAGATCGACGCGGACAGGTCCTCCACGCTGACCACCACGCCGACGAAGCCGTACTTCTTGGTCGGGTCGTGCGCGGGCCGCAGTTCCAGCGCCATCTGGTGCTGGTCGCCGAGGTCCACGGTCTGGATCAGCGTGCGGGTCTTCATGTCCCAGAAGTGCAGCCGGTGGCCGTACTTGCGGCCGAGCAGCAGTTCCGGCACGATCCCGTCCTCGATCATGGCCGGGGTGCCCCACTCCGAGGTGACGGCGACGTCGGCCATCACGTGCCACCACACGTCGTAGGCGAGGAACTGGTCGCCCCGGTCGGCCTCCCAGGCGCCCTGCACGTCGAACGTGTTCTGGTCCAGCAGCGCGATGCCGCCCGGCCCCTCCTCGCCGTAACCGCCGAGGCAGGACATGAATACGGCGCCCGGGCCGCAGTGCACGGTGTGCGGGCGGGAGTAGCCGGCCCGCTTGCCGAGGTCGTCGGCGTCGAGCACCTTGACCACGGCCGGGGCGGTTGGGTCCGGCTCGATGTCCAGGATGCTCACCCGTGAGGACCGGATGCCCGGCACGACCAGGTAGCGGCGGCCACCGTGGTCGTGCCCGCCGCCCGGGTGCAGTGCGCTGGAGCACGCGTTCCAGCCGAAGTGGTGCAGCTCGTCGCCGCGGTGCGGCAGTTCGGTGAAGCCGATCACCGAGCCGTAGCGGTCCGAGTCCGGGTCCACGTCCAGCACCGCGATCGCGTCCGGCTGGTCGGCCGGCCGGGAGAACGCGGCCACATAGGCCAGTTTCTCCGGCGGCGCTTCGGCGGCGTCCCGCGGCGTGCGGTAGAACGTCGGGTCGTGGTGGTGATGCTCATCTGCCATAGCTGAGATCCCTTCCCAGGTCGGCGCAGGCCGCGAGAAATATATACATTCCCGATCAGCTTGATCAAGTATGCCGTTATGGGCAGGTCTGCCGCCCCGCCCAGTACATCAGAGGGGTTATCCGGCCACCAGACGTGTGATCAAGCCACCAGCCAGAACGCGCTGAGCCCCAGGGCGCCCAGCGACACCACGGCGAACAGCATGATCCAGGCCCCGGCGGGCAGCCCGGTGAGCCCGGCCAGCTGGTCCGCGTCGGACCGCCCGGCCCGGCCCCGGCGCCGTGAGCGCTGCAGTTCCAGCACCGGCCGGACCCCGCCGAGCAGCAGGAACCAGGCCATCGCATAGCCGAACGCCGCCTGCAGCAGCGGTGCCCCGCGCCACAGCACGAAGGCGACCACCGCCGCCACGCTGAACACGGCCAGCAGCCCGTAGGCGTTGCGGATCATGAATACCAGGCAGGCCAGCAGGACCAGGGTGAGCAGCAGGGCAGCGACCAGGTGGCCAGTGGCCAGCAGCGCGGCGGCGCCCAGCCCGAGCAGCGGCGGGGCCAGGTACCCGGCGGCTGCGGTGGCCACGATGCCGGGGCCTGAGGCGTTGCCCGCCGACACGGTCAGCCCGGCGGTGCTGCGATGGACCCGCACCCCTTCCAGCCGCCGGCCCACGGCCAGCGCGACCAGGGCATGGCCGCCCTCGTGCGCGATGGTGACCACGGTCCTGGTCACCGGCCACAGCCGCCTGGACCCGACCAGGATCAGCGCGGTCACGCAGCAGCCCAGCACCAGCAGCCGGGGCGGCAGGGGCTCCGCGGACAGGACCTGATGCCACAGCTGGCCGGGCGATGTGGCGTGCACGTCTGCCATCCTGCCAGCCCGGTGAGCCCGGTCTGGACCGCCTGACGCCATCGCTGCGCACATTCACAGCTTGTGACCAGGTTGGGCATACCAGCCGGAGTCGTTCATCTTCCGTTCATTTCCCCTCCGATGTGCTGGTTAGGCGAGCACGCACTGCGGGGGAGTCATCACCATGCTGAGAATCGCGCTCGGTGCTGGGCTGATCTGGCTGGCCGTCTTCGTCCTCGTCACGCTGCAGACCAGGATCGCGCTCCGGGGGCGGGCAGGCGCCGGCCTGGGCCTGGCTGGCATCCCGGCCGCCCTGGTCAACCTGGTGGTCACCGGGGGACGGCTGGACGGCGCGGCCTACGCCGCGACGATCCTCGACCTGGCCGCGCGCGGCCAGCTGGATATCACCGAGCCGGCGCCGGGCAGGCTGGAATGCGGGCTGCCCGGGGTGGCCCGGCGCCCAGTGGTTTTACGCCCAGTGGTCTGACGGCCAGTGGTCTGATGCCGAGCGGGCTGGCCGACTTCGAGGACCTGGTGCTCGGCGAGGCGCGCAGGCAGGCGGCCCGGGGACCACTGCCGTTCGAGGTGCTGGCCGAGGGCGCCGCGGCCGATGCGCCCGGGCTCTGGGTGTCGTTCGAGAAAGCGGTGCGGGCGGCCGGCGGCAGCACCGGCTGACCCGCCCCCGGCTGCCCGGCCCGGTGCTCACCGGGCTGCTGCTGGGCGCGGCCGGTGTCGCGTTACTAATCTTCCTGGCCGAGCACGCCCGGCACATCGGGCTGGCCGCCCCGGTGTTCGCGGCCACGGTGGTCGCGGTCGTGCTCACCAGCTTCGTCGGGTCGCTGACCCGGCAGGACCGGCTCAGCCGGGCCGGCGCTGACCTGGCCGCCGAGGCCACGTCCGGCAGCGGGGCCGCGTGGTCACGCTCTACCTGGTCACCAGGGGCCGGGGTGGCGCCGGCGGCGCTGCACATGCTCGCGGTCGCGGTCGCGGCGCACGCCCCGGTGCCGCTGGCCGGGGCCAAGCCAGGGGGCCAGTCCGGCGTCAAGCTCGGCGGCCAGCGATCGGCCAGCCAGCCCGATCGCCGGCCCAAGGCCGCCTGGTCCTCGATGTCCGGTGAGTGGCGGCTGGTGCCGATCCGCAGCCCGGGGATCCCGCTGCTGAGCAATCCGTTCATACCGCTATCCCTGGCCGCGCCGCTCACCCTGGCCGTCGTGATCATCGCCGTGATGATGCGAGGCTTCCCTGGCGGCGCACCGTGGAGCGTACTGATGATCCCGCTGCTGATCGCGATCGCCCTGGCCGTGTACGGCCTGGCCGCCCTGTCCCGCTACCTGGCCGTGCCCGCCAAGGCCGCGTTCACGGCCCAGGTGATCGCGCGCTGGGAAGAGGACTTCGAGCGCGGCGACGACACGACCGTGCGGGTGTACCGCTATGCGGTGGACGACGGCCAGCAGACCTGGTGTGGCGAGGTCAGCCAGGTGGACTTCGCGCGGATCCAGGTCGGGGAGATGGTCCAGGTGCAGGCCGAGCCCCGGTCGCGGACGCTGACCATGGTGCAGTTCAGCAGGTGCACGCCGCGCCGCGAACCCGGCGCCTGACCGGCCTGGACTTCACCCGGCCGGCGTCCTGACCGGGCTCAGCCGCGGGCCAGGCCGTCGATGCTGGCCACCTCGTCCGGGCTGAGCGAGAAGCCGAGCAGGTCGATGTTGGCGGCGATCCGGGCCGGCTGGCCTGATTTCGGGATGACCGGGATCCCGTGCTCGAGGTGCCAGCGCAGCACGACCTGGGCTGGGGTCACCCCGTGCCGGCCGGCGATGCCGGCCAGCACCGGGTCAGCCAGGTCGGTGCCCTTGAGCGGGCTGTACCCTTCGACCACCACGTGCCGCTCCCGGCTGGCCGCCAGCCGGGACGCGTCGTAGCGGGCCGGGCTCCACGGGATCTGGTTCACCGCCGGGCCCTCACCGCACTTGCTGATCAGCGTGTCGATCTGCGCGGTAGAGAAGTTGCTCACCCCCACCGCCCGGGCCATGCCTTCCGCGCGGAGGTCGAGGAACTCGCGCCACATCTGGGCCAGCGCCCGGGCCGCGGGTGGCCAGTGCACCAGCCACAGGTCCACGTAGTCGGTGCCCAGCGCGCGCAGGCTGGCACACAGCGTCTGCCGCTCACGGCCCGCCTTGCCCGGCGGCAGCTTGGTGGTGATGAACACCTGCCGGCGGTCCAGCCCGCTGTCCCGCAGCGCGTGCCCGACCTCGGCCTCGTTCCCGTACATGGTGGCCGTGTCGATGTGCCGGTAGCCTGCGCGCAGGGCCATCAGGATCGCCTCGTAGCCGGCCGAGCCGCGCAGCCGCCAGGTGCCGAACCCGACCATCGGCATGGCGACGCCGCCGGCCAGCAGCGTGGATGGGATATCTGGCGCCTTCGTCATAACGGGCATTTTCCCCAACTGAGCTGGCCGTACTCGGTGCTGCTCAGATCACCTTGGGTCAATCACCCGGGGTTAGATCACCTGGGTGCCGCTCCGCGCGGTCAGCTCGGCGAACAGCCCGGTCAGCCGGCCGGTGACCGGCCCGGGCTTGCCGCTGCCGATGACCCGGCCGTCCAGCGCGGTCACCGCCGCGAGGCCACCCATGGTGCCGGTCACGAACACCTCGTCCGCGGCGTAGAACTGGGTCAGGCTGTAGTCGCCGGCCTGGCACGGGATCCCGGCCTCGGCCGCGATGTCCAGCACCACCGCCCGGGTGATGCCCTCCGGGCAGGCCACCGTCGCGGGCGTGCCGAGCTCGCCCGCGGTGACCAGGAACAGGTGGGTGGCGTTGGTCTCGGCCACGAAGCCCCGGCTGTCCAGCATGACCGCGTCGTCCGCGCCGGCCACGTTCGCCTCGATCTTGGCCAGGATGGACGGCAGCAGGTTGTTGTGATGGATCTTGGGGTCGAGCACGTCCGGTGCCGGGCGCCGCAGGCTGGACGTGATCAGGGTCAGCCCGGACTGGTCATAGACCGGCGGCTTATGCTCGGCCAGCACGATCAGGGTCGGCCCGGACTGGTTCAGCCGGGGATCCATCCCGCTGGTGATCTTTACCCCGCGGGTCAGCGTGAGCCGGATGTGCACCTCATCGGTCATCCGGTTGGCCTGCAGCGTGCGGCGGATCTGCCCGGTGATCTCCTCGTCCGAGGGCACCGTGGTGAACGCGAGCGCGGCCGCCGACCGGCGCAGCCGGGCCAGGTGATCGGCCAGCCGGAAGATCCGGCCCTGGTAGAGCCGCAGGCCTTCCCAGACCGCGTCACCGCCCTGCACGGCCGAGTCGAACGGGCTGACCCCGGCCTCGTCCCGGTGCGTCAGCTTGCCGCCGACGTTGACGATCAGGTCACGGTTGCGCTCGTCGAACTGCTGCAGCATCACGCCTCCGGATTGTTCAGGTGGGGTGGCCGGTCAGCCGGTGCTCGTACAGCCGCTGGTAGTACGGCCGGCACTGCCCGGCCAGCTCGGCCAGCGGGGCGGGCAGCGCCTGGCCCGGCGGGCGGTACCGGCCGAACCCGGTGGACCGCCAGACCGACTCGTACCAGTACGGCGCCCAGACACCGTCGGTGTCCCGCGGGCCGGCTGGCCAGCGCAGCATCTGGGCCGAGAACGGCACGCCGAGCGCCGCGCACAGCGCGCGCAGCACCGCCTCGGGGTGGTCCAGCAGGTCATGGCTGTCGATCACCGGCCCGCCGAACCGGTCGAAGATCTCGGCCTGCTGCCACAGGCCGAGGTCGTCCAGAGTTGGGGTGGCCCGCACCCGGGCGTACGAGGCCAGCAGCTCGGCCGGATCCCGGATCAGGAACGCGTGCCGTAGCGGCGCCAGCGCGTCCCGGTCCACCTCGGGCAGCAGGTGGTGGGTCATGTGCTTGGCGTAGTACACCGGCCGGCCGGGCGGCAGCGGGTCATCGGTCAGCTGCCGTAGGACCTCCCGCCAGCTGACCGGCTGGCTGGCGATGACCTGCTCCCGGCCGGGGTGGTCGAGCCCGGTACGGTCCAGGTAGAACGCGTACAGCGGCTCGTCCACCACGACGGTGTCCGGACGGTTCTCCCAGGACCGCATGAGCGCGGTGGACACCGTGCGCGGCCCGGACCACATGGCGATCCGGGCGGGCTCGGCTGGTGTCGGCGTCACTCCTTGAACTGTGCCGCTTCGGCGCCGATGGTGGTGTCCTCGCCGTGCCCGGTGCGCACCACCGTCTCCGGGGGCAGCCCGAGCAGCTTGCCCCGGATCGACGCGATGATCGTGTCATAGTCCGAGTAGGACCGGCCGGTCGCGCCCGGGCCGCCGTGGAACAGGGTGTCCCCGGAGAACACCGTGCCCAGCGCGGGCGCGTACAGGCACACACTGCCCGGCGAGTGGCCCGGCGTGTGCAGCACCCGCAGCGGGGTGGCGGCGATCTCGATCACCTGCTCGTCGCCGAGATCCGCATCCGCCCGGGTGCCCGGGTAGATCATCCGCCACAGCACCTCGTCGCCCTGGTGCAGCATGATCGGTGCGCCCTTGGCCTCGGCGACCCGCGGCGCCGCGTTGATGTGGTCGTTGTGCCCGTGGGTGCAGATGATGGCGGACAGCCGCCGCTCGCCCACCGCGGCCAGGATCGCGGCCGGGTCGTGGGCCGCGTCGATGACCACGACCTCGTGGTCATCGCCGACCAGCCACACGTTGTTGTCCACGTTGAAGTCCTGGCCGTCGAGGGAGAATACCCCCGAGGTGACGACCTTCTCGATGCGGGCGGTCATCCGAGCGTGACCACGCTGCGCAGCACCTCGCCGCGCTCCATCTTGGCGAACGCCGCCTCGACCCCGTCCAGCGCGATCGTCTCGGAGACGAACTTGTCCAGCGGCAGGCGGCCCTGCAGGTACAGGTCGATGAGCACAGGGAAGTCGCGTTCCGGCAGGCAGTCGCCGTACCAGGACGACTTGAGCGCGCCGCCGCGGCCGAAGACGTCCAGCAGCGGCAAGTCGATGCGCATGTCCGGGGTGGGCACCCCGACCAGGACGACGGTGCCCGCCAGGTCCCGGGCGTAGAACGCCTGCTGGTAGGTCTCCGGGCGGCCGATCGCCTCGATCACCACGTCCGCGCCGTTGCCCCCGGTCAGCTCCTGGATCGCGGCCACCGGGTCGGTGTCCCGTGAGTTGATCACGTGGGTGGCGCCGAACTGCCTGGCCCACTCCAGCTTGCGCGGGTCGATGTCCACCGCGATGATCGTCCGCGCCCCGTTCAGCCCGGCGCCGAGGATGGCCGCGTCGCCCACCCCGCCGCAGCCGATGACGGCCACCGAGTCGCCCCGGGTGACCGGCGCGGTGTTGATGGCGGCGCCCAGGCCGGCCATGACCCCGCAGCCGAGCAGGCCCGCCACCTCGGGCTTGGCCGCCGGGTCCACCTTGGTGCACTGCCCAGCCGCGACCAGCGTCTTCTCGGCGAACGCGCCGATGCCCAGCGCCGGGGAGAGGACGGTGCCGTCCTCCAGGGTCATCTTCTGGGTGGCGTTGTGCGTGTTGAAGCAGTACCAGGGCCGGCCCCGGCGGCAGGCCCGGCACTCGCCGCAGACCGCGCGCCAGTTCAGCACGACGAAGTCGCCGGGCGCGACCGAGGTGACTCCGTCGCCGACCGCCTCCACGACCCCGGCCGCCTCGTGTCCGAGCAGGTAGGGGTAGTCGTCCCCGATGCCGCCCTCGCGGTAGTGCAGGTCGGTATGGCAGACGCCGCAGGCCTGCACCCGGACCAGGGCCTCGCCCGGGCCAGGATCCGGCACCACGATCGTGGTCAGTTCGACTTTGGCACCTTTGCCTGGGGCGACGACGCCCCGCACCGTGGTTGTCATTGGCCCATCGTGCCCAATCAGCCTGCGCAGCGGAAGCGCTGGGGTGCCGCAACCTGGTCAGCCGGCTGTGCCGTGCAATTTGCAATGTACGTCACCCGACCGATGTCTTACCCCCGGCCGGTCGGCGACCGTAGCGGTATGCACGGCAGGACATGCCGGCACCTAACCCGACGAAGCCGCAGCAGAGGACGAGATGACGCTCATGACGCAAGTACCCGCCAGGGCGCAGCGTTCGTACCGCATCTCCCTGCCTGCGGGCTCGGCGGCCACGATGGCGGCACGCCGCCACGTGTGGGCGCTCATCCACGCGTGGAACGTGCCCCTGGACGCCTACACGGCGGCGTTGCTCACCAGCGAACTGGTGGCCGATGTCATCACCTGCGATCCAGATGCGGCGGTTGAGCTCATGATCAGTTGGGTGGACCGGAAGTTCTGTGTGGAAGTGCGCGATGCGTCGCGGTCCACGGTGGCGGGCGAGGACCCGGCGGCTGCGCCGGCCGGCGTGGCGGACGCGCCGCGCGCGGGGCCCGCCCGGGACCCGGCCGATGGACCTGACGACCTGCTGCTGGTCGTCAATGCCCGGCGGAACCTGCATTTCTGGTACTGGCCCGGCCAGGACCGGTAAGGAACGACGATGAACATGGTGGCGCCGGCCCGGACGCCGTTGCAGCGTCCCTTCCGTATCTCCCTGATCGCCGGCCCGGCGGCAGCGGCGCAAGCCCGCCGCCACGTCTGCGCCATCATCACCGCCTGGGACGTGCCGGTGGATGCCGACACCGCGGCTTTACTCACCAGCGAGCTGGTGACCAACGCGATCAAGCACGGCAAGCTCGGCAACGATGGCGTCCAGCTCGTGATCAGCTGGGCCTACGGCCAGCTGCGGGTGGAGGTGCACGACCGGTGCAAGTCCGGGCCGGTGCTGGTGGACGCGCCCTGCGACGCCGAAGCAGGCCGCGGCCTGCTGCTGCTGGCCAGCCTGTGCACCAACTGGGGCTGGCGGCAGACGGTCACCGGCAAGGCGGTCTACTTCACGCTCGCGGCCGGGAACTGAGCCGGGGGCGGGCGAGAACTCCTAGGTAAAACCGGGGAAAGACACCCAGGGCGTGTCCCGGGACACGCCCTGGGCTAGCCCATGTCCGGGGCTCAGGCCGTTCCCGCCAGCTCAGCCGGCTGCCATCTGACGGCTGGCCGCCTCGCGGGCGATGTCGATCCGCGAGTTCACGTCGAGCTTGCTGAGAATGTGCGACACGTGCGTGCCCACGGTCCGCCGGGACAGGAACAGCTTGGCCGCGATCTGCGGGTTGGACAGGCCCTGGGCCACCATTTCAGTGATCTTGACCTCGGTCGGGGTCAGGCTGTCCCAGCCGCGGCGGGCCTTGCGGTGCTTGACCCGGGGGGCGCGGCGGATGCCCTGCGCCCGGAACAGGGCCTGCAGCCGGGCCACGTCGCGGGCCGCGCCGAGCACGGTGTAGAGGTCCAGCGACCGGGTGAACGCGGTCCGGGCGGGCCCGCGCTCGTCACGCTCCAGGAACACCGCGGCCGCCGCCTCCAGCGCCTGTGCGCCGTGCAGCGGCCGGCTCGCGTCGCGATACCGGTCCGCCGCCTGCAGCAGCAGCCCGGCATCGCGGTCCAGCAGCCCACGGCAGAACAGCGCGTTGGCCTCCCGGTGCGGGACCTCGGTGTCGCGGGCCAGCGTGGCGGCATGTTCCGTGATCGTCTGGGCCATGGCCGTGTCCCCGGTCGCGACCGCGAGCCGGACGGCGTCCGTCAGCAGGTCCTCGATTTCGTCGAGTTCCTCGGCGTCGCTGGTGAACCCGGCGGTCAGCGCGTCCAGCGCGCCGGGCAGGTCGCCCGCCTGCTCGGCGGCGAGGCTATTGGCCAGCGTGAGGGTGCTGACGACCCGGGTGCCGATCCGCTTGGCGTGTGGTGCGGCCGCGTCGAGGTGCTGCCGGGCGGCATCGTCGTCGCCGCGATGGAAACTGATCACAGCGGCGACGCCATGGTCACAACAGGCCACGCTGGGGTCCTTGCTGCCCTCCTCGAACGCGGCCACTTCAGCCATGGCCTCAGCCCAGCGGCCGGTATTGAACAGCAACTGGCCGAGACAGCAGTGGGCCTGGGCGCGGCGGACCTTGATGCCGGCCCGGTCAGCCAGCTGCTGCGCTTGCGGGCGGCGGTGAACGCGCCCTCGTACTGGTCGAGGTCGCCCAGCGTGACCGCCTTGTTGACCTGAAGCAGCAGCCAGAGGTCAATGAGCGAGGGATCGGCCTGGGTCACCGCCAGCGCCCGCTCGAACAGCGGGAGCGACTCCGTCATCCGGCCCTGCATCACGGCCTCGAGGATGAGCACGTGCAGCGCCCAGCCGATGGCCCAGTCATCAGCCGCCTCGGTGGCCTGGGCCAGCGCCTCGGTGGCGACCTGGCCGGCCATCTTGATCTGACCCAGGTCGCGGTGCGCCGTGCGGTGGCCACCAGCAGCCGGGCCCGGTTGCTGTCGGAAATCCCTGGGTAAGCCAGCGCCCGGTGAGCGCGGTGAGGGATTCGGTGGACCGGCCCGCCAGCGCGCGGCACTGGGCCAGCGTCCAGTGCAAGTCGACGAGCAGGTCGGGTTCCACCACCTCGGCCAGCGCGCGGCTGGCTACCCGCTCGGCCTCGGCGCCGTCGCCGACCCGGAACAGGGCCTCGGCCAGCCGGCACACCAGGGCGTCATGCCGGGACGAGCCAGCCGGTGACCGCGTAACGGCCTGGCTGAGCAGTTCCGCCGCGGCCCGCGGCGCCTGCCCGGTCAGCAGCCGGGCGGTCTGGGCCAGCCAGCGCAGGATCCAATCCTCGATCGGCTCGGTATCGGCGGAGCCGTCGATAGCGGCCAGCAGCTGCCGGGCTATCCGGTCGGCAGGTGCGTCCGTCTCGGACAGCGCCCGCGCGGCCTCGCGATGCCAGGCCGCCCGCACCGACGTGGGCATCTCCTCGTACAGGGCGGTGCGGATCAGCGGGTGCCGGAAGGCCAGGCCGTTGCCGCTTTCAATCAGCACGCCGGCGGCGCACGCCTCGTCCACCGCCGCGACCAGCTGGACCACGCTCCGGCCGAGTACGGTTGAACAGGTCCGAGACGGTGAAGTCGACACCGAGCAGGGCGGCGGCGCGTAGCACCTGGCGCACCCAGCCGGGCACGAAGCGGAGCCGGTCGGTGATGGCCGCGGTCAGCGAGTCCGGCGCCGAGTCGCTGGTCAGCTCGGCTACGCCCGATTCGGTGATGGTCAGGCCGCAGCTGCGGGCCAGCGCGTCGACCAGCTCGGTGAGGTACAGCGGGTTGCCCGCGGCGCCGTCGGCCAGCCGGAGCAACTCGCCGGCCGGCTTGCCGCCGGCCAGCGCCGCGACCAGCTCGGTCACTTGCGGCTCAGGCAGACTTTCGAGCTGCAGGCGTGCGGCCAGTTCGGCGGTGTGCCGGAGGGCGAGCAGGTCCTCGCGCTGGGGTACCGGCCGCATCATGCCGATCAGCAGCAGTGGCCGGTGCTGGGCCGACCGGGCCAGCCGTTCCCACAGGCCGACGCTGGCCTGATCGGCCCACTGGAGGTCGTCAATGACCAGAACCGTCGGCTGGGCGGCACACAATTCGTCCACCAGCGCGAGCAGCTGCTCGGCCAGCGCGGCGGTAACATCCTCGCCACGCCCGGAGCCGAGTTCGCCGCGAAGCAGGGCTATGATCGTTTCTCGTCGCGGGCCGGGAATGGGCTCCCGGGTCCGCAGGCCATCCAGGAAAGGCGACAGCGGTAACGTCTGCCCCAGTTCATCACCGGCGCCCCAGAAGACTTGGCAATCCGACTGAGTCGCTTGCGCGCAGGCGGCCCGGACAAGGGCTGACTTACCGATCCCTGGCTCACCCTCGATCAGCACAGCCCGGCCCTGGCCTGCGGCGACTTCGCGCATGCAGCGCGTGAGCAACGTCAGCTCGTCGTCGCGGCCGATCAGCAAGCTGTCCAATGTCGCGGAAAGCCTACGGATAGTAGTACTATCCCAATCCAAGTTAACGGCGATAGACAAGTTAGCGACCCGCCTACTAAAAGCCTTCTTTTTTCCGGGTATGCGTGCATGACGAATTAACCGGACGGGTATACCACCTGCACCGGTGTCCCGGAGGCTGGCCAGCCCCTACTCAGTTACCACGGGATCTCCAGTCCCAATAGAAGTATAGGGAGTGGCCATGCAAATTGCACGGACCCTTGCCCAAAAAATTGCCTTAACTGTCGGTATAACCACTCCACTACTATTCGGAGTCGCAGCAACGGCTACCAGTGTGGCGGCTGTGCCTAGTGCGCCCGTTGTGGCGATGACCTTTAACTCGCACAGCAACATGACCTTCAACTGACGAGGCTGACCGGCGTCGTCAATCTCTGAGAAGTGCCCGCACCGATCTTGCGGCGGCCACGCCGCACAGGTCCCCACCCATCTACCCCAGGACAGCCGCCGTCTACGCCCGCACCTGGATGACCGTGCGACCGGGGCACTCCCGGCGCACGGGTCCATGGGCGAGTGCACGCCCGCCTATCACGCTAGTTCACCCACTGGTCCCGGCGGCCTGCTGGTGCGCCCAGCCGGGCCTAGTGGCGAGCCAGCCAGCAGGGTCCAGGCCTGACCCCAGTACAGGCCTGGACCCTTCTGGTGCCCATTCCATGCGTGGCTGGAGCCGATGCCACGGAGAGGGGAGGGCAGGCAGGTGACGGACGGCCCACGGCCGCGCCGGCCCGGCGGTTTGCTCTGGCACCGGGACTTCCGGCTGCTGTGGGGCGGGGAGACGGTCAGCTGGCTGGGCAACTACATGGCCGTCGTCGCGATGCCGCTGCTGGCCGTGACCGTGCTGCACGCCAGCAGCTTCGCCGTCGGCGTGCTGGTCGCGGCGGGATACCTGCCCTGGCTGGTCATCGGCCTGCCCGCGGGCGCCTGGGTGGACCAGTTACCCCCCCGGCGCGTGATGGTGACCTGCAACGTCATCTCGGCCGCCCTGTACGCGAGCGTTCCGGTTAGCGCCTGGGCAGGCGGGCTGACGCTCGGTCAGCTCATGACCGTGGCGCTGCTGGCCGGCACGGCCAACGTCTTCTTCAGCACTGCCTATCAGGTCTATCTGCGTGCCCTGCTCCCCCCGGCCGCACTGGTGGAGGGCAACGCCAAACTCCAGGGCAGCGAGGCCGCGGCCGAGCTGGCCGGGCCCAGCCTGGCCGGCCTGATCGCCCAGGCGGTGGGGGCCGCGGCGGCGCTGCTGGCCAACGCGGCCAGCTTCCTGGTCTCGGCGGCCTGCCTGCTGGCCATCCGCCGGAGCGCGCCCCGGCCGCCATCATCAGGGCCGCGCCCCGCGCTCCGCCGGACCATCGCCGCCGGCCTGCGCTTCGTGGCCCGTGATCCCTATCTCGCCCGGATGACCCTGTACACGATGACCGGCAACCTCGCGCTCATCGGGTTCATCGCCGTCCAGGTGGTGTTCCTGGTGCGCACGCTGGGACTGCCTTCGGTGGCGGTCGGCCTGCTGGTAGCGGTCCAGGGCGTGGGCGGCATGGCCGGCGCCATGGTGGCCCGCCGCCTCAGCGAGCGGATCGGCACCGCGCGCTGCCTGCTGCTGGCCGCATGGGGCGCCGTGCCGTTCTGCCTGCTCGCCCCGTTGGCCAGCCGTGGACCCGGCCTGGTGCTCTACGTGATCGGCATATTCATGACCGCGGTCGGCGTGGTGACCGTCAACGTCATCGTGGGCAGCTTCCGGCAGGCCTACTCGCCACCGGGCATGCTGGGCCGGGTCAGCGCGAGCATGAGATTCCTGACCGCGGGGACCGCCCCGCTGGGCGCCCTCCTGGGCGGTGCGCTGGCCGCGGTGATCAGCCCCCGCGGAGCGCTGTGGGTCCTCTTCGCGATGATCAGCGCGGCCGGCCTGCTCCTGCTCAGCCGGTCGTTCACCCGCAGCCGGGACCTTCCGGCCGCCGCCGCGCCCGTGGCTGACCGGGACTCGTCTGGCGTGGTCAGCACGTGACGGCGGCCGGACGCTGCCCGCCG
>CAVVGF010000007.1:0-54342 GCA_963747705.1 uncultured Actinomycetes bacterium
TGGTAGCAGAGGTACGCCGCCGCTGGTCGGGCGGCGTTCGCTTGCGGCGTACAGGGAACACCTGCCCCCTCATGGGGGGTTGGATGGGATGAAGGTCCTACTGCCGGGGAACTGTCTAGACATGTGCGGCATATCGCGCGGCACATCGTCCGGCATGCGGGCTACCATGCGGAAGGGACGGGCCCCGGAGCACCGGACACCTGGGTCCCCCCGACCGCTCTGTGAGGAGCGAGGCGATGTTCGAAAGGTTTACCGACCGGGCGCGGAGAGTTGTGGTCCTGGCGCAGGAAGAGGCCAGGATGCTGAACCACAACTACATCGGCACCGAGCACATCTTGCTTGGCTTGATCCACGAGGGCGAGGGCGTGGCGGCCAAGGCGCTGGAATCCCTGGGGATCAGCCTGGAGGCAGTACGCCAGCAGGTTGAGGAGATTATTGGCCAGGGCCAGCAGGCACCTTCCGGGCATATCCCGTTCACGCCGCGGGCGAAGAAGGTGCTCGAGCTTTCGCTGCGCGAGGCGCTGCAGCTCGGGCATAACTACATCGGCACCGAGCACATCCTGCTTGGCCTGATCCGCGAGGGTGAGGGCGTGGCCGCCCAGGTGCTGGTCAAGCTGGGCGCGGACCTCAACCGGGTCCGCCAGCAGGTGATTCAGCTGCTGCACGGCTACCAGGGCAAGGAGCCGGCCGCGGCGGGCGCGCCGTCGGAGTCGGCCCCGTCCACCTCCCTGGTGCTGGACCAGTTCGGCCGGAATCTCACCCAGGGCGCCCGTGAGGGCAAGCTTGACCCGGTGATCGGCCGGGAGAAGGAAATCGAGCGGGTCATGCAGGTGCTGTCGCGCCGTACCAAGAACAACCCGGTGCTGGTCGGCGAGCCCGGTGTGGGCAAGACGGCGGTGGTTGAGGGACTGGCCCAGAAGATTGTCAAGGGTGAGGTGCCGGAGACCCTCAAGGACAAGCAGCTGTACACGCTTGATCTTGGTGCGCTGGTGGCTGGGTCCAGGTACCGCGGTGATTTCGAGGAGCGGCTGAAGAAGGTCACGAAGGAAATCAGGACGCGTGGTGACATCATCTTGTTCATCGACGAGCTGCATACTCTGGTCGGCGCCGGTGCCGCCGAGGGTGCTATCGATGCCGCGTCGATCCTCAAGCCCATGCTGGCCCGTGGTGAGCTGCAGACGATCGGTGCCACCACGCTGGACGAGTACCGCAAGCACCTGGAGAAGGACGCGGCGCTGGAGCGCCGGTTCCAGCCGATCCAGGTGGCTGAGCCGACGATCTCGCACACCATCGAGATCCTCAAGGGGCTGCGTGACCGGTACGAGGCGCATCACCGGGTGTCCATCACGGACGGGGCGCTGGTCGCGTCGGCGCAGCTGGCCGACCGCTACATCAGCGACCGGTTCCTGCCGGACAAGGCCATCGACCTGATCGATGAGGCTGGCTCGCGGATGCGTATCCGCCGGATGACCGCGCCACCGGATCTGCGTGAGTACGACGAGAAGATCGCGCAGGTGCGGCGGGAGAAGGAGTCGGCGATCGACTCCCAGGACTTCGAGAAGGCCGCCGCGCTGCGCGATACCGAAAAGCAGCTGATCGGGAAGAAGGAAGCGCGGGAGAAGGAGTGGAAGGCCGGCGACATGGATGTCGTCGCCGAGGTGAATGAGGAACTCATCGCCGAGGTGCTGGCCACCGCCACCGGGATCCCGGTGTTCAAGCTGACCGAAGAGGAGTCGCAGCGGCTGCTGCGGATGGAAGACGAGCTGCACCGGCGCGTCATCGGGCAAAACGATGCGATCAGGGCGCTGTCGCAGGCCATCAGGCGGACGCGGGCCGGGCTGAAGGACCCCAAGCGCCCGGGTGGGTCGTTCATCTTCGCCGGGCCGTCCGGCGTCGGCAAGACCGAGTTGTCCAAGACGCTGGCCGAGTTCCTTTTCGGTGAAGAGGACGCGCTGATCCAGCTCGACATGAGCGAGTACATGGAAAAGCACACGGTGTCGCGGCTGTTCGGCTCGCCGCCTGGTTATGTCGGGTACGAGGAGGGTGGCCAGCTCACCGAGAAGGTCCGGCGCCGGCCGTTCTCGGTGGTCTTGTTCGACGAGATCGAGAAGGCCCACCCGGACATCTTCAACTCGCTGCTGCAGATCCTGGAAGACGGCCGGCTGACCGACGCCCAGGGCAGGCTGGTGGACTTCAAGAACACCGTCATCATCATGACCACCAACCTCGGCACCAGGGACATCTCCAAGGGTGTGTCGGTGGGTTTCGCCCGGTCAGGTGAGTCCAAGGGCTCCTACGACCGGATGAAGGCCAAGGTCAACGAGGAGCTCAAGCACCACTTCCGGCCGGAGTTCCTCAACCGGGTGGACGACACCATCGTCTTCCACCAGCTGACCGAAGCCGAGATCGTCGAGATCGTCGATCTGATGATCGCCAAGGTGGACGAGCGCCTGCGCGACCGGGACATGGGCCTCGAACTGCGGCCGGCGGCCAAGTCGCTGCTGGCCGAGCGCGGCTACGACCCGGTACTCGGCGCGCGGCCGCTGCGGCGCACCATCCAGCGGTCGATCGAGGACGCCCTGTCCGAGAAGATCCTGTTCGGTGAGCTAAAGGCAGGCCAGATCGTGATCACGGACGTGAAGGGCACCGGCGAGGACGCCGAGTTCACGTTCAAGGGCGTGCCCAAGCCGGACGCGGTCCCTGACGCGCCCCCGGCCGAGATCGGGAGCGGTGCTTCGGTCGAGCGCGGGGCGTCCGCGCAGCAGCAGGACTGATCACCAGAAGCACGACACGCTGAGCGGCGGGTCCCCGAAGGCCCGCCGCTCAGTGTTTCCGGCGGCGGGCTACAGCCCGCCGCTCAGTGGTTTCCGGCACCGGATCCGCGGCCCGCCGCTCAGTGTTTCCGGCACCCGGTCCACGGCCCCCGGCGCTGCCCGCTGTCCCGGCCGCATGGGTGAAACTTTGATGCGCACCGGTGTGCATGAATGCAACATTCGCGCGGTTCCTGGGGCTGGCGGGTGGCCGTGGAGGTGATCATCTCCCCGTCCCGCCGGGGAGGGCGAAGCGGCCGTCGGGGAGCGGGTCCACCAGGCCGTCGGCGACCAGGCTGTCCAGTGCCCGGCTGCGCTGTCGCGGTTCGGCCCAGGCCGCGTCGAGCAGTGCGGCCGGCACCGGCCCGTCCGCGTCCCGTAGGACGGCCAGCAGGCGGCCCCGGCACTGCCGGTCGGTGCCCTCGTAGGCCTGGCTGCGCCGGGCGCCGCTACCGGCCGGACGCCCGGCCAGCCGCCAGGCGCAGCCGCCCGCCACCGGGCACTCGGCGCACCGCGGCCGGGCCGCGGTGCAGACCAGCGCACCGAGTTCCATCACCGCGACCGACCATCGCGCCGCCAGCCCGGGCCGCTCTGGCAGCAGCGCCTCGGCCAGGCGGCGTTCCGCCGCCGACGCGCTGGGCGGCGGCAGTTCCTGGCCGCTGACCAGCCGTCCCAGCACCCGGCGGACGTTGGTGTCCAGCACCGCGTGCCGCTGGCCGAACGCGAAGCTGGCCACGGCGGCCGCGGTGTACGCGCCGATTCCGGGCAGCGCCAGCAGCGCGTCCAGGGCCGGCGGCACCTCACCGCCGTGCCGCTCCACCAGGGCCTGCGCGGTCTGGTGCAGCCGGAGCGCCCGCCGTGGGTAGCCCAGGCGGTCCCACTGCCGTACCGCGTCACCTGGGGCCGCTGCGGCCAGCGCGGCTGGCGTCGGCCAGCGGGCCAGCCAGGCCGCGTAGGCCGGCAGCACCCGGGCCACCGGGGTCTGCTGCAGCATTATCTCGCTGACCAGGATGGCCCACGGGGTCGCGTCAGCCCGGCGCCAGGGCAGGTCGCGCTGGTGGCCGGCGTACCAGTCCAGCACGGCGGCGGCGTTCGGGGTCGGCATGTCCCTCCGATCCTCGCACGTGCGCCACGACGTCCCGGCCCGCCTGGATGCCTGCGGCGGGGCCGGTGGATGATCTTGTGCGGGTGTGGGCAAAAGCCTCCCGGGCATCGCTCCGCTCTGGAATAATGCCCGGCCCGGCCGGCGGGTCGGCGGACCTGGCCGGACTGGGCGGCGCATACTGCTCGCATGTCTGGCAGTACACCCGGTAGCCGGCAAAGCCCAGGTCAGAGCGATGTCTACTGGCGCCGGCGGGTTATCGCGCTGGCTGCGGCGATCGGCGTGCTGGCGCTGATCGCCTGGACCGTCAACGGGACCCTGGGCGGGTCCGGGAACGCGCAGACGACCGCGGACATCACGCACACCGGCCAGCAGGCCAAGCACGGGATCGCGCCCGCGGCCGCCACCTCGCCCGCGGTATCGCCCAGCCGCGCCGCGCCGACAGCGGCCGAAGCAGCCACGCCCCGGCCCACCGCATCAGCCCACGGGCAGCATGGCCAGGCCAAGCGCGGGCAGGCCAAGCGCGGGCAGGCCAAACCCGCGCGGCACCAGGCCGGGCACGGCACCGCGGCCAGCGGCCGCGCCGCCGCCTGCCCGCGCGGCTCGGTCGTGCTCAGCCTGTTCACCACCAAGTACCGCTACCCGGCCCACCAGGCACCCCGGTTCCAGCTGGACGTGGTCTCCACCGCGCCCCGGCCCTGCTCATTCGACCTGGGTGCGAAGCATGTCCAGCTGGTGATCAAGGCGGGCGGCGAGCGCCAGGTCTGGGATTCCGCCGACTGTGCCGCGGCCGGTCACCACTTGACCCGGCTATCACGGGGCGTGCCCGACGTGCTGCGGGTCAGCTGGGACCGGAAGACCGCGGCGGCCAGCTGCGGGCTGGCGGGCAAGGCCGCCCGCCCGGGCACCTACACGGCCACCGCGCGCAGCGGCCCGGTGCACAGTCAGTCGCTGATCTTCGTGCTGGGCGGCCCAGGCGTCGCAGTGCCCTGACCCGCGCTCAGGAGTACCGCTCCAGCAGCGTCACCTCGGCCAGCCTGGACAGGCCCTCCCGGGCCCGGCGCGCCTCCGGCTCGGCCACGCCGGGCACATCCTGCAGCTCGGCGACGCTCGCGGCCAGCAGCTTGTGCAGCCCGCCGAAGTGGGCGACCAGCCGCTGCGCCACCGGTTCCGGCAGCCGCGGCACCCGGGCCAGCAGCCGGTAGCCGCGTGGCTCAACCGGCTCGTCCAGCATGCCCGCGCCGCCCAGGCCGAGCACCGCGGCCACCCGCCCGGCGTCCAGCAGTTCCTCCGGTGAGAGCTCCTCAAGCTGGCTGAGCACCGCGCCGACCTCGTCACCCTGGCCCGCGCCGGGCAGGTAGTCCTGCACGATGAGCTGGCGCTCGAAACCGCTGCCCGCGATGAGCTCGTCGAACTGCAGCGCCAGCAACCGCCCGTCGGTGCCCAGCTCGACCTGGTAGCCCTCGATCTCCCCGGCGATGCGGCGGACCATCTCCAGCCGCTGGGCCACCGCGGTCACGTCGCGGACCGTGGCCACGTCCTCGATCTCGTGCGCGGTCAGCAGCCGCGACACCTCGTCCAGCCGCAGCTTGTAGCGCTCCAGGGTGGCCAGCGCCTGGTTGGCGCGGGACAGGATCGCGGCCGAGCCCTCCAGCACGTACCGCGCGCCGTCCAGGTACAGCCCGATGATCCGCATCGACTTGCTGACCGAGACCACCGGGCAGCCGGTGTGCCGGGCGACACGTTCGGCGGTGCGGTGCCGGGTGCCCGATTCGCCGGTGGGCAGCGCCGGGTCCGGCACCAGGTGCACCGCGGCCCGGACGATGTACTCGGCCGTGGCGTCCAGCACGATCGCGCCGTCCATCTTGGCCAGCTCGCGCAGCCGGGTCGCCGAGAACGCCACCCGCAGCTCGAAGCCGCCGGTGCACACCTCGTCCACCGCGGGGCCGTCGCCGAGCACGATCAGTGCGCCGGTGTTGCCGCGCAGGATCCGTTCCAGGCCGTCGCGCAGCGCGGTGCCCGGGGCCAGCGCGGCCAGGGCGGCCCGGCGGCGCTCGTCCCGGGCGTGGTGCCCCTGCTGGGCTGACTGTGGCGGCACAAGCCCCCCGGGGAAGGTTACTGGGTGGCCACCAGCTTATCGGCGGCCTGCGTTCTTGACCGCTGCTTTACCGCCGGGCCACCCGTCAGCGGCTCAGCCGCTGAACGCGGCCGTCATCGCGTCCCGGATGTCGGTCACCTCGCGGACTTCGATCGACCCGGTCCCGTCGTCCCGCCCGGCCGCCGGGGCGGTGCCGGTCCCGTCGGCCTGGCCGGCCGGTACCAGGGCCAGCCGGAAGCCCAGCCGCTCGGCCTCGGCCAGCCGCCGGGCCACGCCGTTGACCTGGCGCACCTCGCCGGCCAGCCCCACCTCGCCGACCGCGACGACCGACCCGGGCACGCTCAGGTTGATCAGCCCGCTGGCGAAGGCCAGTGCCACGGCCAGGTCCACCGACGGCTCGGTGAGCCGTACCCCGCCCACCGTGGCCGCGTACACGTCCTGCTTGCCCAGCTTCAGGTCGGCCCGCCGGGTGAGCACGGCCAGTACCATGCCCACCCGGTTCGGGTCCAGCCCTGAGGTCACCCGGCGGGGCAGCTCCGCCGGTGACGGCGCCACTAGCGTCTGCACCTCGGCGATCAGCGGCAGGCGTCCCTCCAGGGTGACCGTGACGCAGGTGCCGGGCACCGCGTCGCGCTGCCGGGACAGGAACAGGCCGCTCGGGTCGGCCAGCCCGGTGATGCCCCGCTCGCCCAGGTCGAAGCAGCCGATTTCGTCCGTGGGGCCGTACCGGTTCTTCACCGCGCGGACCATCCGGAACTGGGCGTGCCGGTCGCCCTCGAAATGCAGCACCACATCGACCAGGTGCTCCAGGGCCCGGGGCCCGGCGATCGAGCCGTCCTTGGTCACGTGCCCGACCAGCACGGTGGTCAGCGCGTGCTGCTTGGCCACCGCCATCAGGGCCGCGGTGACCGCCCGGATCTGGGACACGCCGCCGGGAGCGCCCTCGACGCCCTCGGCCGTGATGGTCTGCACCGAGTCCACGATCAGCAGCTGCGGCTGCACCGCCGCGACGTGCCCGAGCAGCGAGGCCAGGTCGGTCTCGGCCGCCAGGAACAGGTTCTCGGCGACCGCGCCGATCCGGTCCGCGCGCAGCCGGACCTGGGCCGCGGATTCCTCGCCGGTCACGTACAGCACCGGCCCGGACTGCGCGGCGAACGTGCCCGCCTCCAGCAGGAGGGTCAACTTGCCCACCCCGGGCTCCCCGGCCAGCAGCACGACCGCCCCGGGCACCAGGCCGCCGCCGAGCACCCGGTCCAGCTCGCCGAGGCCGGTGGACCGGGCGCCCGCCGCGCTGGCATCCACCGCCGCGATCGAAATGGCGGGCTTGGCCGGTGCGACCGCGGCGCTAAACTCGGCGGCCGGGCTGAACGCACCGGCCGGCCCGGTCCCGGGCCGTAGCAGCCGGGGCGCAGCCGCTGCCTGCACCGTGCCCCATGCCTGGCAGCCAGCGCAGCGCCCGGTCCACTTGGTGGTGCGCCAGCCGCACTCGGAGCACTGGAACGCCTGGCCCGCCGATGACTTCGCCATGGCCTGGACGGTACTGGCCGGGTCCGACAGCCGGCCGCTGCGACACACGGCGGCCCGCCGTGGCGGGTGAGCCCCGCCGCCCGCCGCGGCGCATAAGCTGACCAGGGCGGGTAGAAACAGCGTGCGGAAGGGAGTCACGGTGAGCGAAGCGGACAGCGCTCCGCGACCTCTGGTGGCACTATCTACCGCGTCGGTCTACCCAGACCGGACACCGGACGCGTTCGAGGTAGCGGCCCGCCTGGGTTACGACGGGGTCGAGGTCATGGTCACGCCGGACGCCGTCAGCCAGGACGTGGACGTGCTAAGGCGGCTCGCCGACTACCACAGCATGCCGGTGCTGGCCGTGCACGCGCCCTGCCTGCTGATCACCCAGCGGGTCTGGGGCCGTGACCCGTGGGGCAAGCTGGTCCGGGCCAAGGAAGTGGCGGAGCAGCTCGGCGCCCGGGTCGTGGTGGTGCACCCGCCGTTCCGCTGGCAGCGCGACTACGCCCGGGACTTCGGCGCCGGGCTGGCCCGGATGCAGCAGGAGACCGACGTCTTGTTCGCGGTGGAGAACATGTTCCCGCTCCGCGCCCGTGGGGCCGAGGTGGCCCCGTACGCGCCGACCTGGAACCCGGTGCAGATGGACTACCCGCACGTCACCCTGGACCTGTCGCACACCGCGGTGTCCGGCTCCGACGCGCTGGCCATGGCCGGTGAGCTGGGCGACCGGCTGGCCCACGTGCACCTGGCCGACGGCACCGGGCTGGCCTACCGCGACGAGCACCTGGTGCCGGGGCGGGGCACCCAGCCGTGCGCGCCGCTGCTGCGCCAGCTGGGCCCAGCGGGCTACCGGGGCATGGTCGTGCTGGAGGTCAAGACGTTCCGGGCGCCGACCCAGGAGGCCCGCCAGGCGGACCTGGCCGAGGCGCTCGAGTTCGCCCGGGCCAATCTGGCCGCGCCGGACGGCGCCGCACGCCCGGCCGAGGCCGGCCAAGGCAGCGCCAGCCCCGGCAGCGCCAGCCCGGACGCGGCGCCACCCCCGGCGCCGCCAGCACTGGACGTGACCACCTGGCGCACGGCTCCGTATTACCCGCCCAGCGCTAACGCGCCCCGGCCGCTGGACGTGAGCACGATCAAGGATGCATGCTGCCCGTCATGACACCGAACACGCTGATCACCGTCGCCCCGACCGGTGCCGAGTCCGAGAAGGCCAAGGTGCCCGCGCTCCCAGTCACCCTGGACGAGCTGGTCACCACCGCGGTTGAGTGCCGCGCGGCCGGGGCCGCCGTGATCCACGTGCACATCCGGGACGGCCAGGCCCAGCCCACCCTCGACCTGGGCCGGCTCAAGGACACCGTGCGAGCGCTGCGGGAGAGCACCGACCTGATCGTGCAGCTGTCCACCGGCGGCGCGGTCACCGACAGCTTCGCGGACCGGCTGGCCGTGCTCGACGCCGAACCGGACGCCTGCTCCCTGACCTGCGGCACGGTCAACTTCGGCGACGAGGTGTTCGCCAACCCCTACCCGTTCATGCGTGAGCTGTACGCCCGCAGCCAGGCGGCCGGGGTGGTCCCCGAGTTCGAGCTGTTCGACCTGGGACAGGTGGCGTCGCTGCACCGGCTGCTCGATGAGCTGGGCCCGCCGCACGGCGGGCATGTGCACTGTGACCTGGTGATGGGCGTGCCCGGCGGGATGCCGGGCACGGTGGCCGCGCTGACCGCCGCGGTGGCCGCGCTGCCCGCCGGGGCCACCTGGTCCGCGACCGGGATCGGCCGGACGTCGCTGCCGGTGCTGCTCGGCGCGCTGGCCGCGGGCGGGCACCTGCGGGTCGGCATGGAGGACACCACCTCGTTCGCCCGCGGCCGCCCGGTGACCGGCAACGCGGAGCTGGTCGAGCGGGCCGCGGCGGTGGCCGGGCTGGCCCAGCGGCCGCCGATGCCGCCCAGCGAGGCGCGCGCGTTCCTGGGGGTGAGCAGCCGTAACTGAGCAGAACGCGGCGCCGGGCGCGCCGCCCGTGCTGGCCGAGGTGATCCGGTCCGGTTTCACCGAGTCGCGCCATCGCGGCTCGGTGCTGATCCTTGGCGCCGACGGCACCCCGGTGCTGCAGGCCGGCCAGGTCAGCGGGCCGATGTTCCCGCGTTCGGTGAACAAGCCGATGCAGGCGGCCGCGCTGCTACGGGCCGGCCTGGACCTGGACGGCAAGCTGCTCGCGCTGGCCGCGGCCAGCCACTCCGGCGAGGACTTCCACGTGGCCGGGGTGCGCGAGATCCTGGCCCGGGCCGGGCTGGCCGAGAGCGCGCTGGGCTGCCCGCCCGCCCTGCCCCTGGACGAGCAGGCCCAGCGCGAGGTACTGCGCCGCGGCGGCGGCCCGGACCGGGTGCACATGAACTGCTCCGGGAAGCATGCCGCCATGCTGGCCTGCTGCGTATCGGCGGGCTGGCCGACCGGCAGCTACCTCGATCCGGCCCACCCGCTGCAGGCCGCGATCCGCGGCACGCTGGAGGAACTGGCCGGTGAGCGGGTCCAGGCGGTCGGCGTGGACGGCTGCGGCGCCCCGCTGTTCGCGCTGTCCCTGACCGGCCTGGCCCGGGCGCTGCGCGTGCTGGTCACCGCGCCGCCCGGCACCCCGGAACGCCGGGTGGCCGACGCGATGCGCGCCTACCCGGACTGGACCTCGGGCAGCCACCGCCCGGAGCGGGCATTGATGGCCGCCGTGCCCGGCCTGCTGGTCAAGTCCGGGGCGGAGGGCGTGCAGGGGCTCGCCCTGGCTGACGGCCGGGCCGCCGCGTACAAGATCGAGGACGGCGCGTCGCGGCCCCTCCGCGCGGTGGCCGTGGCCGTGCTCCGCCGTCTCGGCGTGACCAGCGACCCCGCCGCCGATGGTGCGGCGCTGGACCGGATCGCGCATGTTCCGGTCATTGGCGGGGAGCAGGAGGTCGGCGTGGTCCGCGCCACGCTCCCGGCCTGACGGCCGGGCCACCCAGGCGACGGCAGCCGCGGTGCTGGCCGTTAGGCATGCTAGGGGGTGCTTGCTGGGCGTTTGCAATTGCAAGCACTATTTGATTCACTGGATTCGTGAGTCCTATGCGTCGAGTCAGCTCCATCGGTGAGTACATCAAGGAGCAGCGGGAGCAGGCGAAGATCTCGCTGCGGCAGCTAGCCGCGGCGGCCGGCGTCTCCAACCCGTATCTGAGCCAGGTCGAGCGCGGCCTGCGCCGGCCGAGCGCCGAGATACTCCAGCAGATCGCCAAGGGCCTGCGGATCTCCGCGGAAGCGCTGTACGTGCAGGCCGGGATCCTGGAGGACCGGGAGCCGGACACCGGCGTCCGCGCGGCCGTGCTGGCCGAACCGGTGCTGACCGAGCGGCAGAAGCAGGTGCTGCTGGAAATTTACGACTCGTTCCGCAAGGAGGCCGCCGCGCAGGCGGCCGAGGCGGAGGCCGGGCCGGCCGGTGAGGCGCGGGCGGTCACCGCGGGGCTCACGGAAGAAGAGGACGACGACCCGCTCGCGGCACCGGAGCCGCCGCGCACCGACGCGGCGGGCCAGGACAGGGCGTCCGCGTCTGAGTCAACGGGCCTGCCGCCAGTGGCGGGCCAGGAGAGGTAGAAAAGTGATGAACGGTACTGATGCGGTGAAGACGGAAGTGCGCAAGCTGGCCGCCAGCAAGCCAGTGCACGCCGCGGCCGGCGCGGGCGCGCTGGCCACCGCCGCCCTGCGCGAGCTGCCTGCGCGGATTTCCCGCTGGAGCAGCGAGATGCCCGGGTACGTGACCACGGCCCGGACCAAGGCGGTCAAGGAGTACGACAAGCTGGCCGTGCACGGCCAGCGGGTGCTGCACAAGCGGACCGCGCTGAACGGCAAGAAGGGCTCCGGCGCGGCCAGCTGACGCCGGGGCAACTGATCACTGGCCCGGGCGGGTTCCGGCTTTGGTTCCGGTTCCCGCCCGGACCGGATAACCTGGCATCGTGTTGCTGAACATGTCAGCGATGAGCCCGCTTTACTGGTTCCTCGAGATACTCGCGATCGCCGCACTGGTCACCGAGGTGTGGGCGCTCGTGGATGCGCTGCGCCGCCCGAAGGGTGCGTTCACCGCCGCGGGCAAGCAGACCAAGCCGCTGTGGCTGATCATCCTCGGTGTCGCCGTGGTGATCGGGCTGTACCTCGGCGTGCTGTCCGGCGGGTTCGGCGCCGTCGGCATCCTGCCCATCGCGGCCTTCGTGGCCGCGGCCATCTACCTCACCGATGTGCGGCCCAAGGTCCGTGAGTTCCGCGGCAACAGCAGCAGCTCAGGTCCGTACGGCCCCTGGTAGATTGGCCCGCCCCGGCCGCTGCCCTGGGCAGCGAGCCATTTGCTGAACGACTACTGCCCGCGACTGTCAGTCCGCGATGCGGACCCGCAGGCGGCGGAACCCTTTCCCCTTGCTCTCGATCTTGACGACCTCGATCCGGCCCACCTGGCGGGTCGAGGCGACGTGCGTTCCGCCATCGGCCTGCTGGTCCAGGCCGACGATGTCGATGATCCGCACATCCTTGACCTCGGGTGGGACCAGGTTGGTCGCGGTCCGGATGATGTCAGGAAGCGCGAACGCCTCGTCGCGTGGCAGCACCCGGACGTCGATGCGCCGGTCGGCCTGCACCTCGGCGTTGATCGCGGTCTCGACCGCGTCGCGGAAGCCGGGCGGCACCTCGGGCAGGTTGAAGTCCATCCTGGCCGTCAGCGGCTCCATGTTGCCGCCGGTCACCAGCGCGCCGAAGTCGCGGAACACGACGCCGCACAGCACGTGCAGGCCGGAATGGGTGCGCATCAGCGCGGTCCGGCGGTCGTCCTCGATCGCGCCGCGCACCGGGGTGCCGCCTGCCGGCAGCGGGTCACCCTCGGCGGGGATCAGGTACAGGTCGTCGCCCCGGCGGGCGCCCACGATCCGGGTCTGCACCCCGCCCCAGAGCAGCACGCCATAGTCCGGCGGCTGGCCGCCGCCGCCCGGATAGAAGGCCGACCGGTCCAGCACGATCCCGTCGGGGCTGGCCGCCAGCACGTGCGCGTCCCACTCGCGTAGCGTCTGGTCGTCCAGTTCGAGCCGGTGCGTGCGCCATTGCGTGTCGTCCATGCGGGCAGCCTAGCCAGCGGAAGCGGTCAGCGGACGCCGGGGGTGAGCACGGCGCCGGCCGCTTCCACCAGCATGGTCATCTCGTAGGCGATCAGGTCCAGATCGGCCTCGGCGGTGGCCAGCGTGGCCAGGCTGGACCCGTCGCTGATCGACATGATCACCAGCGTGCCCTGGGCCATGGCCACCAGGGTCTGCGTGACGTTGCCGCACTGGACCACCTTGGCTACCGCGATGCCCAGGCTGACCAGGCCCGAGGTGATCGCGGAAAGCTGCTGTGCCTGGGCCGGGCCGATTCCCTCGGACACCGCCACCGGGACGCCGTCGGAGGACACCACGAGGGCGTGGGCCACGTCGGTGACGCGCTCGGTGAAGTCGGTGATAAGCCAGCTCAGATTCTGTTTCTGGCCATCTGCGACAGACAACCCGCCACTCTCCATCCATGCCCGGCCAAAGCTGCCCCCCGCGCGGTCTATCCTGCCCCGAACCGGCTCAGCTTGCACCCGTCCAGCCCCACCTGCCCAGTCCCACCTGCACGGCCCCACTTGCGCGGCCCACTTGCACGGCCCTACTTGCGTGGGCGCGCATCGCGTGGTGGCCCCCGCTCAGTCGCCGGGCGTAAGCTGCCTCGGGGTGGCCCGGGCCCGGCGCGAACCGCGCTGGAAGTTGGCCAGCCGGCTGAGCGCGATCTCGGCCGCCTCGGACATGCTCGCGGTCCGGGTCTGCTGGTCACTGGCCGAGCCGGGCACCAGGTTGGCCTGGGGTACCCGTTTCGGCAGGCCCGCCTGGGTGGTGCCGCCCACCCTGGGGGTGACAGTGGCCGCCGCGGCCCGCCAGCCGTCGTCGCCAGGAGAGGTCCAGGCCGCTGCCTCGGTGGCCGCCGCCGCGGCCCGGGACTCGGCTGGCGGCGTCATGCCGCGACCACGGGACCGGAACCAGTCGGACTCGAGCGACTCGTAGATGGGCAGGCCGCTGCCATGCGGTGGGCCGTCCGCCGGCGGAATGATCACGTTGGGCCCGGTCTGGGCGGCCATCGGCCCGGTGCCCGCCACGGCGGCGGTCAGCGTGGCGTGATCCAGCGCCGCGGTGAGCAGCGGGGGATCCGGCACTGGGCCGGATGCGAACCGGCTCGGCACATACTGGGGTCCGCGTGGCCCGGGCGCCAGCCGCAGGCCCGACCCAGCCCGCTGCCGCCCGCCGTTGGCGGCTGGGCCCCGCGAGATCAGCGACGCGGGGATGTGCACCCGCGCCGCCGTACCGCCGGTGGCCGACGACTGCAGTTGCACCGCGATGCCGTGCCGGGCGGCCAGGTGGGCCACGGCGAACAGGCCCATGTGCCGTGAGACCGCCACGTCCGCGACCGGCGGATTGGCCAGCCGGGCGTTGAGCTCGGCCAGCACCTGGTCCGGGATGCCCATGCCGCGGTCGGTGATCTCGATGACCGCGCCGCCGCCGGTCAGCGCGTACCCGGACGCGGTGACCTTGGTGGTCTTGGCCGAGAACGTGGTCGCGTTCTCCAGCAGCTCAGCCAGCAGGTGCACGGTGTCGGCCACCCCGGCGCCGACGATCGCGACATCGGGCTGGATGTTCAGCACCATCCGCTCGTACTGCTCGATCTCGGACGACGCCGCGCGCAGTACGTCCACCAGCGGTACCGGCTCGGCCCACCGGCGCGGTGCCTCGTGGCCGGCCAGCATGAGCAGGTTCTCCGAGTTGCGCCGCATCCGGGTGGCCAGGTGGTCCATCCGGAACAAGTTGGACAGCCGCTCCGGGTCCTCCTCACCCAGCTCCAGGCTGTCGATCAGCCGCAGCAGCCGCTCCAGCAGCGACTGACTGCGCCGGGACAGGCTGACGAACATGGCGCTGACGCTGCTGCGCAGCCGGGCTTCCTCGCCGGCCAGCCGGACCGCTTCCCGGTGCACCTGGTCGAAGGCTCTGGCCACCTGGCCGATCTCGTCGTCGGACAGCACGTTGATCGGGCGGACGTGCACCGGGCGCCCGGTTTCCAGCGCGTCGGTCAGCTCGCGGACCTCAGCCGGCAGCCCGGTCTCGGCGATGTCGAGCGCGCCCTCCTTGAGCCGGCGCAGCGGGCCCAGCATGGACCGGGCGATGAGCACCGTGATCAGCAGCACCAGGAGCAGCGCGAGCAGCGCCAGGCCACTGGTCTCCAGCACGGTGCGTTCCGCGCTGCTGTGCAGCGCCCGGGCGCTGCCCACGACCTGGCCGGCCAGGTCCTGCTCCACCAGGCGCATCCGGCCGATCGTGTACGACATGTCCGCGTACCACGAATGGCTCGTGCCCGGGAAGAGGGTGAGCGTGGTCCCGTTGCTGGCGTTCGCCACCGTGCTCTGCTCGAGCTCATCGGCCTGGTCCATCATCGGCCCGGCCACCAGGTCGGCTGAGCAGCTCGCCCTGCAGTGCGGTGGCCGAGGCGTCGAACGCCTGGAGCTGGGTCGCCTGCTGAGCCTGCGCCGCGACCAGTTCGGTCTGGTCGGCCGGGGTGAACTGGCCCGCGATGAACGCGGTGTAAAGGATGGCCCGCTGCTCGGATGCCTGATCCTTCAGCTGGGACAGCGCGCTCAGCGTGCGCACGTCATCCGCGAACGCGGCGTTCCCGGTCTGCTGGGCGATGCCGTCGTTGAACGAGAACAAGTTGGCCAGCGCCGCGGTGTAGGCATCGATCGTGGTCAGCCCGGGGCTGATGCCCTGCACCGCGTCCTGGCGGAGCGCGGGCAGCTCGTTGATGCTGGTCAGAACCGCACCGGCGTTGGCTAATGTTTGCGCCAGGAAGCCGGCGCCGAGCTGGTGGACGAGCGGCCGCACCCGGGCCGCCCAGCGGTTGGTGACCGCGTACTGCCGGGTCAGCGTGGGCTTGCCCGCGGCCGGCCGGTTACGTGCGATGAAACCGGCCGTCTCGTCCCGCTCGTCCTCCATGGCCTGGGCCAGCCCGGTGATCTGCTGGCCGAGCACGGCCAGCCGTTCCACCCGCCCCATGGTCTGCGCGTTCCGCTCCGCCATGCTGACCTGAATCCCGGCAAAGGCCAGCCCCATCGCGGTCGGGACGGCGATCAGCGCGATCAGCCGCCAGGACACCCGCCAGTTCTCCAGCATCTGTCTCGGCCGGGCCAGCAGCCCGGGCCGGGCCCGGCGGCCAGGCCGGGGGGCGGGCAGGTCAGGGACGTAATCCGCGGTGTGCGGGGCGGCATGCGGGTGGGCATGGGCGGGGCTGGACTGGCTCATGGCTCGTCCTTGCTAGCGGGCAGGGCACAGCACAGGATGATCAAGGAAACCGGGTGCAGGCCCGGCGGCCATTCTCACCCCATTTCCCCCGGGAAACCAGGGCTGCGCGTAACCAGCCTAGTAGGAGAGGTGCCGGCAGTTGTGGGGATCCATTCGGACCGGAACGGCCGGGAGGGAAAATTTTCGGTGAATTGTGCCTATACGCGCTGGAAACGAGCCGATTACACCGGGAACAGCAGCAGTGCGACCGGGACCACGACCAGGGCGGCAGCGGCCCCGCTGACCAGGGCCAGGGCGGGCAGTGACAGGCCCGGCGCCGGAGCTAGCAGGCGCTCCACCCGGGCGCACACCCCACTGTCGCCAGTCCGGCCGCCGGCCATCGCCAGCGCGCCCGCCGGAGCGCCGGCCGGGCTGGCCGCACCGACCCGGATCAAGGCCGTGACCAGCTCACGGGCCGGACGGTGCCGGAGTGCGTGGTCGTCGGCCAGCATCTCGATGAGCAGCGCGACCGCGGCGTGCGCCCGCTGGGCCGACCCGGACCAGGGGAAGGCCCGACACAGCGCGGTGAACGGGAGCAGGACCAGGTCGTGCCGCTCCCGGGCGTGCGCCCGCTCATGGGCCAGCACGGCGGCCAGTTCCGCCTGATCCAGCAGGTTGAGCGCGCCCGCGCTGATGACGATCCGTGAGCGCAGCCCGGGCACGCAATAGGCCGCCGCGGCCGGGTAGTCCACCACCAGCGCGCCCGGCACCTTCGGGTCGCCGTGCGCCAGCAGGCTCAGCAGCGCCCGGTGCCGCCGCCGGTCCCGCAGCACCGCCGTGGACGCCGCCATCAGCACCCAGCAGAGCAGCGCCAGCAGCGCGGCCGACGCGGCCAGGCAGAGCAGCCGCAGCGCGGCCAGCAGGCCAGGCGGGGCCGCTTCACCGACGAGATCGTGGATTGCCCGGGCCAGCACCGCCAGCGCATCCCCGGCCACGCCCCACCCGGACCTGCCCCGGTCGGTGCCGAGCGCGGCCAGCGTGCCGACGGCGGCCAGCCCCCAGCCGAGGCCCATCGCCTGCCACAGCACGATCGCCGCGGCGGGCGACCGCTGCGGCCAGTGGGCCGCGGCCAGGCCGGTGGCGGCCGGTACCAGTCCGATGGCTACGGACGCCAGGACCAATACAGGGGGCAGCACGGACGTTCAACTCCTGGCGGGATCCCCGCCTGTCTCCAGGGCTCGCCGCAGCACCAGTGCTTCGGTGTCCGATACACGGCGCGCGAAGCTGGCCAGCGCGGCCGACCGGTCGCCGGTCTGGTCGAGCGCGTGAAGCATCAGCTCGGTGACGTATGCTTCTCTGCTCGCGGCGGCACGGTACAGCCAGGCACGGCCATCTCGCTCGCGCCGGGCGAAACCTTTCTTGGCCAATCGGTCAAGGACGGTCATCACGGTGGTGTGAGCCAGGTCCCGGTCGGTAAGCCTACTGCCTACCTGGCGCACGGTGAGCTGAGTCTCGCTTTCCCACAGAACGTCCATGATGGCCCGTTCGAGTTCGCCCAGTCGGTTCACGGCGTCACTCTACCTACCGGTCTGGCGGCGGGACAGACCCAGCCCACCCGGCCCAGGCCAGCCCGCCCCAGCCGCCCGGTCAGGTCAGCCGCCGCCCCGGCCGCCCGGTCAGGTCAGCCAGTACGTGTTGTAGCGCTCGTGCTGCATCCGGGCGATCGGGATGAGCTCGACCGCGCGCCCGTCCGCCCGCGCCTGGAAGGCCAGCGGCCGCTGGGAGGTCATGGTCAGCGACCCGATGTCCAGCCGGGGCATAGGCATGGCCGCCTGGCTGCCGTAGCCGCCGCTGAGCACCACCGGCCCGTAGCTCACCGCCTGGACGGCCGGCTGGTCCGGGGTGGGGCTGCTGGCCAGCTCCATCGGCAGGCTGACCCGCAGCGTGTCACCGGCCGACCAGGCCCGGTCCAGCACCAGCCAGCTGCCCGGCGCGCCGGCCGGCAGCCGGCGCAGCTCGCGGCCGTTCAGCCAGGCCCGCGCCGGTGCGGCCGCCCAGCCGGGGATCCGCACCCGGATGGCGATCTGGGCGCGGCCGGCCAGCACGGTCAGCCGGGTGCCCGGCTCGTCAGGGAACCTGGTCTCCTGCCGGATCCGCATCCCGTTATCGCCCCAGGTCACCTCGGACGGAATGAACAGGTTGACGAATAGCCCGTGCCGGTCCCGGGAGTAGATGGTGTCGGCGAATTTGACCTGCGTCTCCATCCCGGTGCCGTCGTCGCAGGAGAAGTTATGGTAGTTGGTCGAGTAAACGTCCGGGTCGCTGCCCATGAATGGCGGCTGCCGCTTGAAAGCGGCCGGTGACAGCCCGGTGTAGTAGATGTTGAAGCCGTGCGCCGAGCCCGGGTCCTGCTCGCCGAGCATCTGGTTGAACAGCGTGCGCTCGTAGTAGTCGAGCAAGTTGACCCGGTGCGGCTGGTGGAAGTGCAGCAGCCGGGTCAGCTTGAGCATGTTGTAGCTGCAGCAGTTCTCACAGGTACGGTTGCTCAGCTGGCCCGCGATCACGTCGGGCGCGTGCCAGTGCTCCCAGTTGCTGGTGCCTCCGATCGCGTAGCTGTGGTGCTGGGTGACGATCCGCCAGAAGTTGCGGGCGATGTCGTGATAGCGGGGATCGCCGGTCTCCTCCCAGACCCGGACACACGCGATGATCTTGGGGATGTTGGTGTTCGCGTGCCGGCCCGGCAGGTCGTCCTGGCCCCGGGCCAGCGGGTCGAAGACCGCCGCGTGGTAAAACCGCTCGGCCGTGCGCAGGTAGGACTCATCCCAGGTCAGCCGGTACAGGTTGGTCAGCGACTCGGCGATTCCGCCGTGCTCGACGTTGAGGATGCGCTGCATGTGCGGGTAGGACAGCCGCCCGGTCCGCCAGCTCACCCAGTCGCCCAGCCGGGCCGCCGTCTCCAGGGCCTGAGCGCTGCCGGTCAGCTCGTGCTGGTCGATCAGCCCGGCCATGATCTTGTGGATCATGTAGTACGGCGACCACACCGGCCGGCCGCCTCCAGCCGGTCGAAGAAGCTCTCCGGGAAGGCCGACAGGTAACCGTCGTGGAAACCAGCCCGCCGCGCCCGGGCCTGGCACCGGGTGAGCTGATCTACCAGGTAATGGCCCTTGTCCGCGGCGGCCTGGTGGCCGGTGTTGGCGTAGGTGATGGCCAGCCCGGACATCAGGTGCCCGGTGCAGTGGCCGCGCACCTCGGAGCCGGGCCGCTCCCAGCCGCCGACTGGCCTGGCCCGCGACGGCAGGCCGAAGTTGCGCCGGAACGTGTGCAGCATCCGGTCCGGGTCCAGGAACATCAGGTAGTTGATCTCGCGCGCCTGATTGGCACGGAACGGGCTGGGATGCAGGTGCACCGCCGTGAGCGGGAACGCCCGGGCCAGCCCGGCCGTGCCGTCCGGAACGTACCCGCTGGTCCAGCCACCGGAGGCGGCGTGCAGCTGGTCCGGGATGGCGCTGGCCAGCGCCACTCCGGCCGCCGCGCCGCCGAGTGCGGTCAGCACCGCCCGCCTGCTGATCAGTTCCGCCCGCCTGCCCACCACGGCTGCCTCCGTGCTAGCCCAGACCCACTTTGATCAGAACTCACAGCAGCCAGCCGGTCAATGCCTGCCACCTCAGCAACAGCTCTGAGGTCCGCCGTGCGGGCCGGGGTCCCGGGGGGCCTGGGTCCTGGGGGGGCGCAGTGTGGCGGGCTGAGCCGGCTGCAACGATGGAGGCCAGCCGCGCGCCAAAGGGCGCGCGCCGCCGACTGGACTGAGGAGGGAGGGAGCGAGGAACGAGCGAGCGAGCGACGAGGGAAGCTCGGTGGGTATAGCGCGCCCGGAGGCGCAAGAAAGCAGAGCAGATGGCAGACGAAGAGTTCACCCGGGCCCTGGACAGCAGCCGTGAAGTCAACCTCACCGTCACCGGGCGCAAGTCCGGCCGCGGGATCACGCTCCCGGTCTGGTTCGCGCGGGACGGCGGCACGCTGTACCTGGTCCCGGTCAGCGGGTCGGACACCAACTGGTACAAGAACGTGCTGCGCACGCCCACGATCCGGCTGGCCGCCGGGGGTGCCGAGACCAGCGCCAGCGCGGCGCCGGTCACCGATCCGGCCCGGGTCGCGGAGATCGTGGACAAGTTCCGGGCCAAGTACGGCGCGAAGGACGTGGCCGCCTACTACCCCAAGCAGAACGCCGCGGTCACGGTCCCGCTCAGCTCGCCGGCACCACGGGATGAACCCAGCTCGGCGTCGAGCGCGGCCGCCTGTTCCGCATCGAGCACGGCGTAGTCCGGGCCTGGCCCGTCCCGCCCGGGCCGCCGGGCCGGACGCCACCACACCGGGTCAGTGGTGTTCCACCGCTGCGCGGCCAGCACCCGGGTGAGCACCTTGAACGTGGGCGTGCGTGGCAACTGCCGGGCGAGCCGGACGAAACGCGGGTGCTGCCGAGGCCCGAGGTCGGCCTGGGCGGCCAGGAACGCGCCCAGCTCGGCGGGGGCCAGCGCGGCCCCGTCCCGCAGCACCAGGCAGGCCATGATCTGGTCGCCGGCCACCGGGTCGGGCACGCCGTAAACGGTCGCCTCGGCGACCGCCGGGTGACGCCGCAGCGCCCGCTCCACTGGCGCGGTGCCCAGGTTCTCCCCGCCGACTCGCAGCCAGTCGCCGGCCCGCCCGGCGAACCAGCAGAACCCGCGCTCGTCGGCATACCCGAGGTCGCCGCTCCAGTACATGCCCTGGCGCATCCGGCTGGCCTCCGCCGCCGCGTCGTTGTAGTACCCGGCGAACATTCCGGCGCCGCTGGTGTTCACGATCTCGCCCACCGCCTCGGCCGGGTTGAGCAGCTCGCCGCCGGGGCCGAACTGGGCAGGCGGGCATGGCCGGCCGGTCCGCGGGTCCAGCACGGCCACCCCGCCGTCCAGCCGGCCGAGTGCTCCCGGCGGGGTGTCCGGGGTGCGGGCGATGGACACGCCGCCCTCGGACGACCCGAACCCGTCGATCACCTGGCAGCCGAACCGCGCGGCGAACCGGGCCAGGTCAGCCGGGGCACCCTCGTTGCCATACGCGATGCGCAGCGGGTTGTCCGCGTCATCGGCATGGGCCGGGGTGGCCAGCACGTAGCTCAGCGGCTTGCCCACGTAGTTGGCGTAGGTCGCGCCGAACGCCCGCACGTCGCCGAGGAACGCCGAGGCCGAGAACCGGCGGCGCAGCGCGATGGCCGCCCCGGCCGCCAGGCCCACCGCCCAGCCCGCCATGATCGCGTTGGAGTGGAACATCGGCATGGCCACGTACACCGTGTCCGCGCTGCCCAGGCCGAACCGGCTGGCCAGATACTGCCCGGGGCCAGCGATCTTGCCGTGGGTGCACCTGACCGCTTTGGGCTCACCGCTCGTCCCCGAGGTGAAGACCAGCATGAGCAGGTCCCCGGCCGTGGCCGGCGCTGGGTCCAGCGGCGCCTGCGCGGGCAGGTCAAGCCGGTCCAGTGGCAGCACCGGGATGTCCAGCTCGGGCAGCAGCGGCGCGTACTGCGGCTGCGCCAGCACGTACTGGCAGTCGGTGCGGGCAACGTCGCGGGCCAGCGCCGCGCCGCGCCGCACCGGGTTGAGCGCGACCAGCACCGCCCCGGCCAGCGCGCACCCGCCCAGCAGGAACGAGAACTCGGGCCCATTGTCGGCCAGCAGGCCGACGTGAAACGGCCCGCCGGGCCGGCGCTGCGCGCGCAGCGCCGCCGCGTAGCGCGCGCACTCGCTGACGTGTTCCGCCCAGGTCCACCGCTGATCCTCGAAGCACAGCCCGGGCCGCGGATTGCCCGCCTGGGCCAGCAGCAGGTCGGTGACGGTGGCGGGCGCGGCGGGCACGGCCAACTCGGCTCCCAGCACGGCGTTATGGAGACCACCACGACGGCGGCTGACCCCAGATTAGAACACGTTACAGTTTCGGCGGGCCGGGATGGAACCCGCGGCGCAGACCCCGCTGGGCGCCGGATAGCGGCGCGGGCGCGCCGCCGCGTACCAGCTATCGTGTCAGCCAGATGACTATCCGGATCACGCTGCATGAAGGCGACATCACCCGGCAGGCGGCCGACGCCATCGTCAACGCGGCCAACTCGTCGCTGCTCGGCGGAGGCGGGGTGGACGGCGCGATCCACCGCCGCGGCGGGCCCGCGATCCTGGCCGAGTGCCGGTCGCTGCGGGCCAGCCAGTTCCCGGACGGCCTGCCCACCGGCCAGGCGGTGGCCACCACGGCCGGCCAGCTGCCGGCCCAGTGGGTCATCCACACGGTCGGCCCGGTGTACTCGCGGGGCGAGGACCGCGGCGCGCTGCTCGCGTCCTGCTACACCGAGTCGCTGCGGGTGGCCGACGAGCTTGGCGCGGAAGTGGTCGCGTTCCCGGCGGTGTCCGCGGGCATCTACGGCTGGCCCGCGGACGACGCGGCCCGGATCGCGCTCGGGGCCGTCCGCGGCGCGGACACGGCCGTTCGGGAAGCCCAGTTCGTGCTGTTCGGCCACCAGATGCACCAGGTGTTCGCGGCCGCGCTGGCCGCGCTGCCAGGTGACTAGGATGTGGCCAGCAGCGAGGGGAGGACGCCGGTGACCAGTGCGGATGAGGCCGCCCAGGAATCGCCCCGGTTCCGCGCGGTGCTTGACGGCTTCGCCCCGTATCAGCCGGGCCGCGAGGTCCGCGGGCCGGACGGCCGGTCGCACAAGCTGTCCTCGAACGAGTCACCGTTCGGCCCGCTGCCCTCAGTGCTCGAGGTGATCGCCGACGCGGCAGGCGCGGTCAACCGCTACCCGGACAACGGCGCGGTCGCGCTGACCGCCGCGATCGCGGACCGGTTCGGCGTGCCGCCTGAGCACATCGCGGTCGGCTGCGGCTCGGTCGGCGCGGCCCAGCAGGTGCTGGAGGCGGCGGGCGAGCCCGGCGCCGAGGTGATGTACGCGTGGCGCTCGTTCGAGGCCTACCCGACGCTGGTCGCGCTGGCCGCCGCGGAACCGGTCACCGTGCCGCTGCGGGCCGAGACGCACGACCTGACCGCGATGGCCGCCGCCATCACCGGCCGGACCCGGGTCATCTTCGTGTGCAACCCGAACAACCCGACCGGAACCGTGGTGCACGCGGATGAACTGGCCGCGTTCCTCCGCCAGGTGCCGCCGGACTGCCTGGTCGTGCTGGACGAGGCGTATGCCGAGTACGTCCGTGACCCGGCCGTGCCGGACGGGCTGCGGCTGTACCGGGAGTACCCGAACGTGGCCGTGCTGCGCACGTTCTCCAAGGCGTACGGGCTGGCCGGGCTGCGGGTCGGCTTCCTGGTCGCGCAGCCGCCGGTGGCCGGGGCGGTGCGCAAGACCATGCTGCCGTTCACGGTGAACGCGGTGGCCCAGGCGGCCGCGGTGGCCTCGCTGGCCGCCGAGGCGGAACTGCTGGACCGGGTCGATCTGGTGGTCAAGGAACGGACCCGGGTCAGCAGCGAGCTGGTGGCCCAGGGCTGGACGGTGCCGCCGACCGAGGCCAACTTCGTCTGGCTCCGGCTGGGCGAGGACACCCAGGACTTCGCCGCCGCCTGCGCGCAGGCCGGGGTGGCCATCCGCCCGTTCGGCGCCGAGGGCGCCCGCATCTCCATCGGCGACCACGACGCCAACGGCATATTCCTGGCGGTCGCCAGGGCCTACCCGCGCCGCCACTGACTAGTCCGGGGGGACGCCCCCCTGGACCCCCCGCTCGCCGCTTCGCGCCGAACGTCGGCTCCGCGAGCACACGCCTTCGGCGCGCCTCGCCTCGCCGGCGCAGCCGGGGACACTTCCCTCACCGCGCTGCTGGCCGGCGTTCCAGCTTCTCGGTGACCAGGCGGTAGAACTGGCGGGGGCGTCCGGGCTGCGGGGCGCGGCTTGGTGGCAGCGGCCAGGCCAGGCCTTCCTCGACCAGGCCGTGCAGCAGCCGCCGCGCGGTCCGCGCGGTCACCCCGAGCACCTTGCCCGCGGTCTCCGCGTCCACCACCAGCGCGCTGTCGCTGCCGGCCAGCTTGTCGGCCAGCCGGGACAGCGTCTCCAGGCCGCGCGGCCTGGTGCTCTCTGCGGCGGCCGCGGACGGGTGCCGCGGTGCGGGCACCAGGGCGATGCCTTCCCGGTCCAGGGCGAAGCCACGGCCGCCCGCGGCCGCGTGCGAGCGGGACAGGGCCGCGTGCGCGTGCGCCTCCGCGTCCTGCGCGGTACGCCCCATGCCGATGCCCACCTCGACGGCGATGCCCAGCTCGGTGCGGGCCCGCTCGCTGAACGGGGGTACACGGAAGCCGTCGGTGGCCGCGGCCAGCGAGCCGCGGGTGGCGGTGATCAGGAAGCAGTGGTCACTGACCGGGCTGACCGAGGCGTGCATCCGCTGCGCCTCCTGGACCAGGAACCGGTGCACGGTCAGCCGCAGTTCCTCGCGCGCGTGCCGCGGCGTGGCCCGGCGGGTGGTGTCCCGCAGCGTGGGCACCTCGATCAGGGCCACCGCGAGCTGCGCCTCCTCCAGCCGCCGGTTGCCCGCCAGCAGGGTGGCGGTGCGCAGCGCGGAACGGATCGCGCTGTTGGTCGGCCGCAGGATGCGGACCGGCACGTCGGCCGCGGACAGCCGCTGCGCCACCGACTGCAGGCAGGTGAACGCGACACTGATCTCATCGCGCCGCCACAGCCGCTCGTGGAACGCGGCCAGCGTGGCCGCGTTGGCCGCGTCCTCCCGGACGTGCACGTTGTCGGTGGGTACACCCAGTTCGCCGAACGCGTCTTCCACGTCCATCCGGCTGAGCACGTCCACGCTGACCCGGCTCAGGTCCTGGCCCAGCTCCCGGCTGGCCCGCAGCAGCGCCGCGTACAGCGCGCTGCCGGCCAGTGGCACATAGGTGGCCGGGACGCGCAGCGTGCCCGCCCGCCGGGCGTACTCATGCGGCACCTGGCTGGCGAACAGGCAGGCGTCGATGCCCGCGCCGAGCCGTAGCACCTTGTCCGCGGCCTCCTGCTCGCTGCGGTACGCGGCCGCGACCAGCCGCCGCGGCGGTGCCGCTGCCGATCCGTTCGCGGACGGTGCCGGGCCGGTGCCGGGCTGGCCCGGGCCGCCGGCCAGCATCCCCGGCTGCGCGGTGCCCGACAGCATGATGCGTTCGACCAGGTCGTGCGGCCCGACAATGCCGATCGTCAGCTCGCCTGCTGGCTGGCGCTGACCGGTCATCGCCGCTCGCCATGGCGTGAGACGGCAGTCACTAACGCGCTGCCGGCCGCGGCGTACTGCTCGTGGTGAGAAGTCACAGTGAGACCCTTACGAGGACGATTGCACGATCGTATAGTTCGTAACCCGCCAGCGACCTGGACGTAGGCAAATCTGCTGGCAGTTTCGTGCTTCGTCACATTTGGCTGGCCAGAAACCGCCCGTTAGGGGCGTTACCTCTCAGCCGCTCGCCTCGATGCTGATGTCCGCACCCAGCGTCGTGAGCCGCTCCGCGACCGCCGCGTGCCCGCGGTCGATCAGGTAGCCGGGGGCCACCACGGTCTCGCCTTCGGCGCACAGCCCGGCCAGGATCAGCGCGATGCCGCTGCGCAGGTCGTGCGCGACCACCTTGGTCCCCTTGAGCGTGGACGGGCCGTGCACGATGGCCACGTTGCCGCTGTCCACCTCGACCTTGGCGCCCATCTTGTTCAGCTCGCCGACCAGCGTGTACCGGCCGTCGAAGATGGTCTCCCTGATGTAGCTGGTGCCGTCGGCCAGGCAGCTCAGCGCCATGATGGGCGACTGCAGGTCGGTGGCGAAGCCGGGGTACGGGCTGGTGATCACGTTGATCGGCCGCAGCGTGCGCTCCCGGCGGACCTGGAGCACGGCGCCCTTGGCCGTGAACTCCACGCCCATCTGCTCCAGCTTCCAGCGCACCACGCCGAAGTGCTCCAGCTGCGCGCCGACCAGGTTCAGCTCGCCGCCGGTGATCGCGGCCGCCATGGCGAACACGCCCGCGTCGATCCGGTCCGGCATGACCGTGTGCTCGGTCGCGGTCAGCTCGCTCACCCCGCGTACGGTGACGAAGCCGGTGCCGCCGCCGCTGATGTCCGCGCCCATCTTGGTCAGGAACGCGATGACGTCCAGCACCTCGGGCTCGAGCGCGCAATTGTCGATGACCGTGGTGCCCGGCGTGAGGCTGGCCGCCATGATCAGGTTCTCGGTGCCGGTGTGCGACGGCGTGTCCAGGTACAGGTGGGCGCCCTGCAGCTTGCCCGCCTTGACGTAGATCTTGTCGCCCTGCTCGTCCACGATCGCGCCGAGCCGGGCGAAGCCCCGGTAGTGGAAGTCCAGCAGGCGGCTGCCCAGGTTGCAGCCGCCGATGCCCTCGATGACCGCCTCGCCGAGCCGGTGCAGCAGCGGCGGCACGAACAGCACCGAGGCGCGGAACCGCCGGGCGATCTCGGCCGGCAGCACCGGGCTGGTCAGGTTGGACGCGTCCACCACCAGGGTGCGCTCGGACTCATGGAATTTGACCACGGCCCCCACGGCCTGGGCTAGCTCGACCGCGCGCCGGACGTCCTCGATCGGCGGCACGTTGCGCAGTACCGTCCGGCCTTCCGCGGTGAGCAGGGACGCGGCGATCATTTTGAGCGCGGCGTTCTTGGCGCCCTGGACGAAGACCGTGCCCTGCAGCGGGATCCCGCCTCGTACGCGGTAGCAGGTCTCGGGTCCAATGGTCATGAGGCTGAAGTTCCTGTCCTTCGTAAACGCGTCGTCACGGCGCGCCGGCGGTCCTGGCAGTGCGCTGCCCCCTGCTGGGCGGGCAGCGGGCCGCTGGGCCAGCGGCAGCCCTTCTGCATATCCCACAGTGCTATGCCCAGCCAGCCCTGCGGCGTCGTCGAGCAGAGTTCCACGGCAGTCATACCCACTGCCGTCCGGTGATGCGCTCATAAGCCTCGATGTAACTAGCACGTGTCTGCTCGACCACATGGTTCGGCAGTGCTGGGGGTGGCTGGCGATCCCGCTCTGCCCAGCCGGACTCGGGCGAGTCTAGCCAGTCCCGGACGATCTGCTTGTCAAATGACACTTGTGGCTTACCGGGCGACCATTCGCTGGTCGGCCACAACCGGGACGAGTCCGGGGTGAGCACCTCGTCGGCCAGCAGCAACCTGCCATCCGGGTCAAAACCCAGTTCAATCTTGGTGTCGGCGAGCAGGATGCCGTGCCGCGCGGTGACCTCCGCGCCGCGCCGGTACACCTCCAGCGTGATCCGCCTGAGGTCATCCGCTACACCCGCGCCGACCTGCGCAGCCACCGCGGAAAACGGGATGTTCTCGTCATGCTGCCCGCGCGGCGCCTTGGTCGCCGGGGTGAAAATCGGCTCGGGCAGCTGCGAGCCGTCGAGCAGCCCGGCGGGCAGCGCCACCCCGCACACCGACCCGGTCTGCCGGTACTCCCGCCAGCCCGACCCGGCCAGGTAGCCGCGGGCCACGCACTCCACCGGGACCATGGACAGCTTGCGGCAGGCCATTGCCCGCCCGGCGAACTCGGCCGGTATCTCGGCGTCCACCAAATGGTTCGGCACCATCTCGGCGAGTTGTTCGAACCACCACAGGGACAGCTGGGTCAGGATCTTCCCTTTGTCCGGTATCGGCGTCGGCAGCACGTGGTCGTACGCGGACACCCGGTCCGACGCCACCAGCAGCAGCACGTCCTCGCCCAGCGAATAGACGTCCCGCACCTTCCCCGAGTACAGAAGCTGCAGTTCTGCTTGCGCCTCCGGGGTCCGGCGCGCTCACTTCAGCCGCTCCAGCCGCTCGAACACCCCGCCCAGCCGGGCCACGTAGCGCTCCGGCCGGGAGACCTCGGCGAGCCGGGCGTCGTCCAGCGGGATGCCGCGCTCGGCCGCCTCGGTGCGCAGCGTCTGCAGCAGCGGGGTGCCGTCCTGCCAGGTCACCATCGCGGCCGCCTGGACCAGGGCGTAGGCATCCTCACGGGACATCCCGGAGGCGACCAGTTCGAGCAGGATGCTGGAGGTGTAGATGAGGCCGCCGGTGGATTCCAGGTTGGCCAGCATCCGGTCCTGGTCCACCACCAGCCCCTCGATCAGGCCGGTGGTCAGGTACAGCAGGTAGTCGAGCGTGATGGCCGCGTCCGGCAGCGCGATCCGCTCCACGCTGGAATGTGAGATGTCCCGCTCGTGCCACAGCGCCATGCCCTCGGTCACCGGCGTCACATAGCCGCGGACGATCCGGGCCAGCCCGCAGATCCGTTCGGACCGGATCGGGTTCTTCTTGTGCGGCATCGAGGACGAGCCCTTCTGCCCGGCCCGGAACGGCTCGGCCAGCTCACGGACCTCGGTGCGCTGCCCGTGCCGGACCTCCAGCGCGATCGCCTCGCACACGCTCGCGGCCACCGCGACCGCGCTGATCCACTCGGCGATGCCATCGCGGAACACCACCTGGGTGGCCACGTCGGCGGGCCGCAGGCCGAGTTCGGCCATGACCGTGGTCTCGATGGCCGGGTCGATGTTGGAGTACGTGCCGACCGGCCCGGACAGCTTGCCCACCGCGACCGCGTCGCGTGCCCGGAGCAGCCGGTCCCGGCTGCGGGCCATGGCGAACGCGAAGTCGGCCACCCGGTGCCCCCACACGTCCGGCTCGGCGTGGATGCCGTGCGTGCGGCCGACCCGCAGCGTGCCGCGGTGCGCCAGGCCGTGCTCGCGCAGCGCGGCCACCAGCCGGGTGGCCTCCGCCACCAGCAGGTCGGTGGCCTCGGTCAGCTGCACCGCCAGCGCGGTGTCCAGCAGATCGGACGAGGTCATCCCGTAGTGCACCCAGGCGGCCGCCTCGCGCGGCGTGGTGTTGTCCGCCCACGCGCTGAGGAACGCGATCACGTCGTGGTCGGTGACCGCCTCCACCGCGGCTACCGCTTCCGGCGTGGGCGGCTTGGCGTTGCGCACCGGCTCCACCGCGTCGGCCGGCACCGTTCCGGCCGCCGCCTGCGCCGCCAGCACCAGCGTCTCCACCTGGCACCACAGCTCGTATTTGTGTGCTTCGCTCCAGACTTTGCCCATCCCAGGCCGGGTGTACCGCTCAATCACACGGTCTATTTTTCCCTAACGCCAGCACTGGGCCGGTCAGCCCGGCCGCCCGGGCGGTGCTTGGTGGTGAGCGCTGGGCTGGTCAGCCCGGCCCGTCGCGGCGGCCGGGCGGTGCTTTGTGGTAGCGCTTGGCTTGTCCCCGCCCTCGCGGCCGCCCGGCGGCGTTCCAGGCTGAGCAGGACGACCAGCCCGGCCAGCAGCACCAGCAGCTGCGCCTCGATGCTGACGGTGGCGCCCAGCGCCGCGGTGGCCAGGGCGAACGGCGCGGCGGCCAGCCGTGGCCACGGGGTGCCGAGCCGCAGCGCCCGGCGGAACGCGGCCTGCCCGGCCAGGAACAGGGCCGCGCCGCCACCGATGGCCAGCGCCTGCCCGGCCGGATGGGACTGCGCCGCCTGGCCGATGGTCAACTTCACCCCGGCGGCCAGCCCGATCACGCCGAGCAATATCGGGATGTGCGGGTAGAAGTACGCGGACAAGGCCAGCGCGGGCCGCCGCTCCCGAGGTGCCTCGGCCATGGCCTCGGCCCGCTCGTCGTCCGCACCGCCGAAGTAGACCCACCACAGCGCGGCCGACACGGCCAGGCCGAGCACCGCGGCCAGCACGATCTGCGCGTCCAGCGGGTGCTGGGCGGCGCCGATGCCGACCGCGGCCACCGACTCGCCCAGCGCCACGATGACCAGCGCGCCGTGCCGCTCGGCGAAATGCGCCGGGGCGATCTCGAACCGGCCGCCGACCCGCACCACCAGCGGTGACAGCACCTGGATGGCCAGCGCCGCCGTCCACAGCAGGTAGGCGGCCGCGCCGCTGGTCAGTCCGGCCACCAGGACCAGCAGCGCCGAGGCCAGGTTGACCGGCAGCACCCGGACGATGTTCCGGTTCACCCGGTAATAGAGCCCGCCGTGCACGCACACGACGACCAGGTAGCCGAGGCCGAGGAAGATGCCGCTGGTGGCCGACCGGCTGTTACCGAACCCGTTCCTGATGGCCAGCCCGACGACCAGGAACCCGGCCATGCCGACCAGCAGGAGCAGCCGCTCCGGCGTGCGGTCCGGGGTGCGGGCGTTGGTCAGCCAGGCGTAGCCGCCGTACATCCACCACAGCACGCCGAACACCAGCAGCACCTGGACGACCGAGAAGGCCGCGATGTGGTTGTCGTCGAGCAGCGCGGACAGCTGGGTCAGGGTGAACGCGAAGACCAGGTCGAAGAACAGTTCCAGCGTGCTGACCCGCAGCGGCGCGTCCGGGGTCTGCTCGGCCGCCATCGGCTCAGCCGCGGGCCGCCTGGGCCGCGGCCCGCTCGGCGATGTCGGTGCGGAACCAGCCCCCGCGCATGTTGATCTTCCCCGCCGCCTGGTACGCGGCCGTCCGGGCCGCCGCCAGGTCCGGCCCGGTGCCGACGACGTTGAGCACCCGGCCGCCCGCCGATACCAGTTGACCAGCCCCGTCCAGCTGGGTGCCGGCGTGCAGCACATAGGCCCCTGGGTAGGCGTTCGGCATCGGAAAGACCGGTGATGTGATCGCCGTGCGCGGGCGCTCCGGGGTAGCCCTCAGCCGCGATCACGACGGTCACCGCGGCGCCCGGGGCCCAGCGCGGCGGCGGGAGGCCGGCCAGCGATCCGGACGCGGCCGCGGCCAGCAGGCCGGCCAGCGGGGTGGCCAGCCGGTCCAGGATGACCTGGGTCTCCGGGTCGCCGAAGCGCGCGTTGAACTCGATCACCCGTACCCCGGCCGTGGTCAGGGCCAGGCCGGCGTAGAGCAGCCCGCGGTACGGCGTGCCGCGGCGGCGCAGCTCGTCCACGGCCGGCTGCAGCACGCTGCCGAGCACCTCGTCGGTGAGCCCGGGCGGGGCCCAGGGCAGCGGCACGTAGGCGCCCATCCCGCCGGTGTTCGGCCCCTGGTCACCGTCCCTGGCCCGTTTGAAGTCCTGGGCCGGCAGCAGCGGCACCGCGGTGACCCCGTCGGCCAGCGCGAACAGCGACACTTCGGGGCCGTCCAGGAACTCCTCGATGACCACGGTGCCGCAGGCCTGCGCGTGCTTTTCGGCCGCGGCCCGGTCCTCGGTGACCAGGACCCCCTTGCCCGCGGCCAGGCCGTCCGCCTTGACCACGTACGGCGGGCCGAACTCGTCCAGCGCGGCGGCCGCGTCGGCCGGGGCGGCGCAGGTGCGCGCCCGGGCGGTCGGGATGCCGGCCGCCTGCATGATCCGCTTGGCGAACGACTTCGAGCCCTCGATGGCCGCGGCCCGGCGGCTCGGCCCGAAACAGGCGATGCCGGACGCGCGCAGCCCGTCCGCCACCCCGGCCACCAGCGGCGCCTCCGGGCCGATCACGACCAGGTCGGCCCGGGTCGCCCGGGCCAGGCCGGCCACCTGCCCGGCATCGGTGATGTCCACCGGATGCAGATGGGCCAGCGCGGCGATGCCGGGATTGCCCGGCGCCGCGTGCAGGCCGGTCACGTCGGGATCGGCGGCCAGGGCCCGGGCCAGCGCGTGCTCGCGGCCACCGGAGCCGAGCAGGAGGACTCGCACGGGCGCGAGCCTACCGGTTGGCCGAGGTCAGCAGCCCGGGTCAGCAGGCTCGGTGAGCCGCAGGGCTCAGGCGCAGGGGCTCAGGCGCAGGGGCTCAGCGGCAGGGGCTCAGTCGGGCCAGCGCAGGGCTCGGCGGCAGGGGCTCAGCAGGGGCGGGCCGGGCGGATGCCGTGCCGCTCCTGGCCGCCGCCGTGGGTGACCAGCACGTGCCGGAACCGCCCGGCCGCGTGGGCGAACCAGAACACGCCGCCCACCGGGACCGGCTCGGCCGGGCAGGCCTGCGTGCGGATCCGCCCGGTGCCGAACTGCACCAGCAGGCCCCGGCCGGCCGCCGGGAGGATGCCCCAGGCGGCCACGTAGGACTGGCCCGCCCAGGTCGCCGAGCACGCGCCGCGGACGATGTGCGGGGCGAGCGGCCAGTCGGCTGGCAGCACGAGCAGGTCCGTGAACACGTCGGCCGCGTAGATCTCCAGGGCGGGCGGCCCGCCGGGCCCGCCGCGCGGCGCACCGCCCACGGGCGGCCGGGCAGTTCCTCCAGGCTGTGCTCGGGCTCGGCGGTCACCAGGGTCAGCATCGGGCCGTCCTCCTGTACCAGGGGTGGCTGGGCTCGGTTCCCAGCCTGCCCCGGGGGCAGGGCGGAGGTCAGTAGTGCGGACGCCCGGCTTGAGGGGGGTGCCAGTACCCGTACGGCCGGGTAGCCCCCACCCGGCTCGCGCCGTTCGCCCAGTTCAGACGAGGGGACGGAGCTGCAGGGTCTGATCACGGCGCGGGCCGATCCCGACCGCGGCCACCGGCGCGCCGATCATGTCCTCCAGCGCGCTTACGTAGCGCTGCGCGTTCGGCGGCAGGTCGCCGAACTCCTTGGCCGCGGTGATGTCCTCCCACCAGCCATCCAGGTACTCGTAGATGGGCGTGGCGTGGTGGAACTCGGTCTGCGTCATCGGGATCTCGTCGTGCCTGGTGCCGCCCACGTCGTAGGCCACGCAGACCGGGACCTTCTCCAGCCCGGACAGCACGTCCAGCTTGGTGACGAAGTAGTCGGTGATCCCGTTGACCCGGGTCGAGTACCGGGCGATCACCGTGTCCACCCAGCCGGTGCGGCGCGGCCGGCCGGTGGTCACGCCGTACTCGCCGCCCGCCTTACGCAGCCATTCACCCTGCTCGGTGAGCAGTTCGGTGGGGAACGGCCCGGCACCGACCCGGGTGGTGTACGCCTTGAGGATGCCGATCACCTTGGTGATCCGGGTCGGCCCGATGCCCGCTCCCGCGCAGGCGCCGCCGGTGGTCGGCGAGGAGGAGGTGACGAACGGGTAGGTGCCGTGGTCCACGTCGAGCAGGGTGGCCTGGGCCCCTTCCAGCAGCACCGTCTTGTTCTCGTCCAGCGCCTGGTTGAGCACCAGCCCGGTGTCGGCCACGTACGGCCGGATCTGCTCCGCGTAGCCCAGGTACTCCTTGGCGATCACGTCGGCCTCGATGCCGCGCCGGTTGTACACCTTGGTCAGCACCTGGTTGCGCTCGCGTAGCACGAGTTCCAGCTTCTGGCTGAGGATGCCCGGGTCGAGCAGGTCCTGGACGCGGATCCCGGTGCGGGCCACCTTGTCCGCGTAGGTCGGCCCGATGCCCCGCCCGGTGGTGCCGATCCGGGCGCTGCCCAGGTAACGCTCGGTGACCTTATCCAGGGCCCGGTGGTAGGGCATGATCAGGTGCGCGTTGGCCGAGATGAGCAGCCTTTCGCAGGACACGCCCCGTTCGCGCAGCCCGTCGATCTCGTGCAGCAGCACCTCGGGGTCGATCACCACCCCGTTGCCGATGACCGGGGTGACCTCGGGTGACAGGACTCCGGAGGGCAGCAGGTGCAGCGCGTAGCTGTCGTCCCCGATGACCACCGTGTGCCCGGCGTTGTTCCCGCCCTGGTAGCGGACCACGTAGTGGACCCGGTCCCCGAGCAGGTCAGTCGCCTTGCCCTTGCCCTCGTCACCCCACTGTGCGCCTACGAGCACAATGGCGGGCATCCACCAGCCCCTTCCAGGCCTCACCCCGGCTGACGGTGTTGAGGTTACTCCACGCTACGGGCCACTTTGTTACGCCCCCGGGCCTGGCTCACCGGCCGCGGTCAGCTGCCGGACAGGACGGCGGCGGCGGTGGCGCTGCTTTCGGCCAGGAACACCCGGCAGCGCTCCTCCTCGTCGGCCTCGCCGATCGCCCCGGCGGCCCGGCTCAGGGCGTACAGCGAGCGGAGGAAGCCCTGGTTCGGCTGATGCTCCCAGGGGACCGGGCCATGCCCCTTCCACCCTGACCTGCGCAGCAGGTCCAGGCCCCGGTGGTACCCGGTCCGTGCGTACGCGTACCCGGTCACCGAGTCGCCCTGATCCAGCGCCCGCTCGGCCAGCGCCGCCCACGCCGCCAGGCTGGCCGGGTGGCTCGCCGCCACCACCGCCGGATCCGCGCCCTCTTCCAGCTCAGCCGTCCCCGGATCCTCAGGCAAATACGTAGCCGGCGGCCCGCCCAGCAAATTCTCCTTCTCCATAACCCCCATCCTGCCCGACCCCGCCCCCACCCCGCGCCCGGCACCGCACCCCGCGCCCCGCCCGCTCCCCACACGGGTCCCGTACCGGTCTCCCGCCCCGCACCGGTCCCGCACCCGCGCCCCGCCCGTCACCATCGGCCCTCAGCCGCCAGCCTGTCCCGCCCCCTCCACCCGCTGCCCCGCCGCGCGACCCCGGCCCGCGCGCGGTTGTGCCCCGGCGCCCGCCCAGGATTCCGCCCACCACCGTCGGCGCCCCTCACCGGTCCCTCTCGCCCCACCAGTGCCGCTCGCCCGCCCCGGCAGCGCGCATTCCGCTGGACCGCCGCGACTTACCACCCCTGCGTGCTCGGTCGATCGGGCAAAACGGACAAATTGCCGCACATCTGGGGTGGTAAGTGGGCTGGCTCGGCCACACTCGACGGACCCATGCGCGAATCGTCGGTATTGCGCAGCAGGCTGAGGGTGTGGACAGGCGAGCGGCCAAGATCTCAGGGGTGACCACGGCAGCCGGGTTGCGGGCGGCTGGTTTGTCAGCCGGCCAGATTCGCCGACTGGCGAGCGACGGAACTTTGCGATGGCTGCGCACCGGGGTCTACGCACCTGCTGCGCTCGCCGATTCGGTAGCCGGGGAACCGGCGGCTGCTCACCTGCTCCAGGTGGCGGCAGCCATCGCAGCGGCCAGTTCCCCTGCAGTGGGAAGCCATCGGTCGGCTGCGATCGTGCACGGCCTGGGCCTCGTCGGCCGACTGCCCGCGAGCCGGGTCGAACTGACCAGAGCTCGCGCTGGTCCCGGCAGCAAGAGCAGGCGCCCGGGCATCCTGCTGCATATGGCGGCGCTGCCGGCCGGGCATGTGACCACGTGCCGCGCGGTGCCGGTGACGTCGGTGGCCAGGACGGTGGTTGATCTGGCCCGTACGATGCCGTTCGCGGAGGGGGTGGCCGCCGCTGACTCGGCGCTACGGGGCCGGCACACGACACCGGAAGAACTAGCAGCGGTGCTCGCGGAGTGCGCGCGCTGGCCCGGGGTTCAGCGGGCGCGGCGGGTGGTGGCATTCGCGGATCCGCTGGCGGAGTCGGTGCTGGAGTCGATCAGCCGGGCCTTATTCGATGAGCACGGCCTGCCCCCACCCGAGCTACAGGTCGTGGTGGGGGATGAGGACGAGATCGTCGGCCGGGTGGATTTTCTGTGGCGGCGGTACCGGACGATTGCCGAGGCCGACGGAGCCCTCAAGTACACCGAGCCGGCCCGGGCGCTGGCCCAGCTGAACCGCGATGCCAGGCTACGCGAGGCCGGATTTGAGGTGGTGCACTTCACCTGGCCGGAGATCACCAAGGTGCCGGCCCAGGTGGTAAGCGCCATCCGCGCCGCGTTCCGCCGGTCCACTGCCGCGGCGGAACGCGGTGCGGCTCAGGCGGCTAGCTGAGCTTGGTGCCGGCCGAAAGCAGGTCCTCGCAGGCCCGGACGATCCGGCTGGACATACCGGACTCGGCCGCCTTGCCGTAGGCGCGCGGGTCGTAGGCCTTCTTGTTGCCCACCTCACCGTCGATCTTCAGCACGCCGTCGTAGTTGCGGAACATGTGGTCCGCGATGGGCCGGGTGAACGCGTACTGGGTGTCGGTGTCCACGTTCATCTTGACCACGCCGTACGAGATGGCCTCCCGGATCTCCTCCAGGGCCGACCCGGAGCCGCCGTGGAAGACCAGGTCGAACGGCTTGTCCACGCCGTACTTGGCGCCCACCGCGTCCTGGATGTCGCGCAGGATGGACGGCCGCAGCGTGACGTGCCCCGGCTTGTACACCCCGTGCACGTTGCCGAACGTGGCCGCCAGCAGGTACCGGCCCTGCTCGCCCAGCCCGAGCGCCTCGGCCACGGCCAGCGCGTCCTCCGGGGTGCTGTACAGCTTGTCGTTCATCTCGCCGGTGACGCCGTCCTCCTCGCCACCGACGACACCAATCTCCATCTCCATCACCGCGCGCGCCTTGGCGCACTCGGCCAGCAGCTCGGTGGCCAGCGCGATGTTCTCGTCCAGCGGCACGGCCGATCCGTCCCACATGTGCGAGTTGAACAGCGGCTCCTCACCCCGGGCCACCCGCTCCTGTGAGAGTTTGACCAGCGGGCGCATGAAGCCGTCCAGCTTGTCCTTGGGGCAGTGGTCGGTGTGCAGGGCGATCTGCACCGGGTATTTGGCCGCCACCTCGCGGGCGAACGCGGCCAGCGCGGCCGACCCGGTCACCATGTCCTTGACGGCCGCCCCGGACAGATAGTCGGCGCCACCGGTCGATACCTGGATGATCCCGTCACTTTCCGCATCGGCGAATCCCCGCAGCGCCGCGTTCAGCGTCTGGCTAGAGGTCACATTGGTGGCCGGGTAGGCAAAACCGCGCTCCTTGGCCCGGTCCAGCATCTGCGCATAGACCTCTGGAGTGGCGATAGGCATGTCGATCGGCTCCCTGTCTCGTAGTGCTGTCTAGTATCGCAGCGGCGGCTCACCGCGGGACTGTGGCTGGTAAAGGGTCTCTTAAGCTGGCCGTCTGGGGGGCCGCGGCACTCCTGGGATGCGGTACAACAGTGAGCTATGGAGAGTTTTCTCAGCCAGTGGGGTCTGGCGGCCGTCTTCTTGTTCGGCTTCCTCGAAGCGTGCTGTATCCCGATCCCGTCGGAGATCACTTTCGGGTTCGCCGGGGTGCTGGCTGGCGAAGGCAAGCTGAACATCGTCGCGGTCATCATCGTCGGCACGCTGGCCGAACTCATCGGCTCCTACGTCTCCTACACCGTGGGCCGGGTGGCTGAGCGGCCGCTGGTGTCACGGTTCGGCCGTTATCTGCTCATCACTCAGCGGGACATCGACCGGGCTGAAAGCTTCCTGGCCGGGCGCGGCGTGTGGGCGGTGCCGGTCGGCCGGGCGCTGCCGGTGGTGCGCACGTTCATCTCGATCGTGGCGGGCTTCACCAAGATGCCCGCGGTGCTGTTCGGCGTGCTCAGCCTCATCGGCACCGCGATCTGGGTGACCGTGATCTCGCTGCTCGGCTACAGCCTGAGCAGCACCTGGCAGAGCATCTCGCACGGCATCGCGGTGGCCGGGTACCTGATCGCCGCGGTGGTGGTGATCGCCATCGTGGCGCTGATCCTGCACCGGCTGCGCGAGGTCCGGCACGAGGCCGCGGCGGCCGGTGCGCACGCCCCGGGCCACGACCAGGCCGGTGATCAGCCCAGGCGCAGGTCGCCCATGTCGTAGGCGGCCAGGTACGGCAGCCCGCGCGCGGCCACCTTGTCCCGCGCGCCGCGTTCCACCACCACGGCCACGCCGACGACCTCCGCGCCCGCCTCGCGCAGCGCGTCCACCGCGGTCAGCACGGAATTGCCGGTGGTTGACGTATCTTCCACGGCCAGAACCCGGCGACCCGCAACGTCCGGACCCTCGATGCGCCGCTGCAGGCCGTGCGCCTTCCCTTCTTTCCGCACAACGAAAGCGTCCAGCGACTGGCCCGCAGTGCTCGCGGTGTGCAGCATGGCGGCCGAAACCGGGTCCGCGCCCAGGGTCAGCCCGCCGACCGCGTCGTAGTCCAGCCCGGCGGTCAAATCGCGCATCACCCGCCCGGCCAGCGCGGCGCCCGCCCCGCTGAGCAGCACCCGGCGCAAGTCGATGTACCAGGTGGCGTGCTGCCCGGAGGACAGCACGAAGTCGCCGTGCACCACGGCCTTGTCCTTGATCAAACGCAGCAGGTCATCGCGGTCGCTCACGGCTGAGCAGCCTACCCGGCTTTGTGCTCCCAGGCCCCGGGTGAGGGTACTGACCCCGGCCACATACCCGGTGTACGGCTGCATGGTGCAGTGCCCGCCGAACCCGGCGTATACCGACCCGTCCAGCAGCAGCAGCCCGGGCCGCTGCAGCTCGCTGAACGGGTTGAACTGGCGGCCCGGGTCGTTGGACGGCGCGCCCTTGATGGGCACCGGCCAGCCGGGCCGTTCCGCCCCGGTCTGCGCGTTGATCGCCTGCATGAGGAACTCAGGATTCTTGATCGAGTTCCCCGTCGGGAGCACCTCGGACACCAGGTACACGGTGCCGGTGCCGGGATCGTAGACCGGGCTGCCGAGCACGCCAACGTCCGGCATGTCGAGGGAGCATCCCGCCGCCGTCGTGATCGGCCACGGCGTGCCGAGCTGCCGGGACCACTCGATCGCGCCGCTGGCCTGGTTCAGCCCGTACACCCAGTCGTTCGTGGTGGCCACGATGAGCGTGTTCCCGGCCACCACCGGCTGGGCGTAGACCTGCCCCCGGTCAGCTGGCCGTGGAGATGGCCACGTCGCGGACGATATGCACGTCGGTGAGGGCGCCGGTGCCGGCCGTGAAGGCCAGCCGGGCGGTGCCCCACTTGGCCAGCTGTGGCTCGGCCGACTGCAGGACCTGCTCGCCGTCCAGCGTCACGACCAGGACGTCGGTCCCGTTGCTGCGGACCACCTTGATCCCCACGGTGTGCGTACCGTCCCGCAGCGGCGCGATGCCCTGGGCGAAGCTCTGGAACCCGAGCTGGCCGGGGTTGGTGAGCCCGGCTGGAGATGCCGATGAAGTTGCCCGCCGGGTACCCGGTGTCCTGGTGTGTGACCAGCGTGACCGCGATCCCGGTCAGGCCGCCGAAGCCCAGGTCGGCGCCGGTGCCACCGACTGAGGTGGCGCTGGAGCTGGCCGGGTCGAGCAGGGCCACGGTGAGCCCGTCCGCGCCGGTGCCGCCGTTCAGCTGGGCGTCGAACGTGGCGCTGAGCCCGCTGACGGTCAGCGGCGTGGGGTAGACCACCGAGCCGGCCACGGTCGCGGTCGCCGGGGTGAGCACGCTGTCCGAACCGGACAGGCCGGCCGCGGCGTTGTAGGACCAGCCGCCGCCGGGCGGCGGTACCGCTCCGCCGCCTGCGGTGATGCTGACCCCGGACACCGTGTGCTGGTCGGTGGCGCCGCCGGTCGCCCCGGTGAACGCGAGCAGCACCGACGGCGGCAGCGTCACCTTGGCGGACAGGTACTGCTTGCCGTCCACGGTGACCGTGATGGTCCCGCCGGAGACCGTGATCCCGACCTGGTGGGTGCCGGTCCGCAGCGCGGGCACGTTGCTCGCGGTGGCCAGGTAATTAAGGTGGCCACCGGTCGCGCCGGTGGAGATGCCGATGAAGTTGTCCGACGGGTCGCCGGTGCCCTTTTGCGTGTCGAGCCCGACCGCGACCCCGGAAAGCCCGCCGAAGCCCAGGTCGGCGCCGTCGCCACCGAGCGCGTTCGGCCCTTCCGTGGCCGCATTGAGCAAGCTGAACGTCAGGCCGTCACCGCCGGTGCCGCCGCCCAGGCTGGCCGTGAAGCTCACGTGCAGGCTGGAGCTGGGCTCGGGCACCGGGTACACGGCCGACCCGGCGGTGTCCGCGGCCGCTGGGGTGAGCACCAGGCTGGTGCCGGACATCCGGCTGCTGCCGTTGCTGGTCCACCCGCCGCCGGGCGGGCTTACCGCCTGCTGCCCGGCGGCGGCCGCCACCCCCGTCGCGGTGACCGGCACGCTCAGCGTGTGCGTGCCCAGGGTGTCTGTCCAGGTGAACCGGTAGTTGCTGGTGACGACGCCGGTGCTGGACGGGGTGAAGGTGAGCGGGATCTTCAGGTCGTAGCCGGGGTTCAGCGGCAGCCCGGCGGTGACCGGGGCCGGGGTGCCGAACGGCGCGCCCAGCACGCTGGCCGACTGGACGCTGGCAGGCAGGTTGCCCGCGTTGGTGATGTCCAGCGTGGCCGTGCGCTGCTGGCCGAGCGGCACCGAGCCGAAGCTGACCGGCCGGGCCGATGGCGACATCCGGCTCAGCCCGGCCGTCGCCTTGCCGGTCAGCCCCACGGTGACAGAACCGGCTGACCCATGGATCACGAACGACGAGGAGAACGTGCCCGCCACGGGCGGCTGGAAGGTGACCGTGACCACGATCGACTGGCCCGGCCCGAGCGTGGTCCCCGCGGTGGGCAGCCCGGCCGCGCTGAACGGCCCGGTCGGCGCGGTGGCCGACTGGATGGTCTCGGCGGTCGCGCCCCAGTTGGCGATGTCCACGCTGGTGGCCGGCTTCAGCCCGGCCACCGTGCTGAAGGACAGCGTGCTGGCCGTGGCGAACAGCCCGGCCTCGACCCCGTCGCCGGTCAGCGGCACGCTCACCGTGGGGAAGTTGGCCGAGTTGGTGGCGAAGCCGAGGAAGCCGCTGAGCCCGCCGGGCTGCCGTGGGGTCATGATCACCGGCACGTGCAGCGTGTCCCCGGCGGCCAGGCTGACCGGGAACGTGACCGGGGTGGTGACGCCGCCGTGCGTCCTGGTCACCTTGCCGGTGCTGAACGGGTCGGGCGCGCTGGTGCCGGACGCGGTGACCCCGGTCACGGTGACCGCCGCGGTAGCACGGGCGGTGACGGTCGCGCTGCCCGCGGTCCCGCCCACGGAAACGTGGCCGAAGCTCACCGGGGAGGCGGTCAGCGGCGCCTTGCTCGGGCTGCCGAAGCCGACCACGGTGCCGTCCCTGGTGCCGACGTAGACCCGGCCCGCGTCGGTGGCGGGGATGGCGAACTTGCTGGCCGTGCCGATCGGCGCCGACCAGATCGGGCTGAGCGCGCACGGCTTCGCGCTGGAGCAGCCGGCCGGCGGGACCGCGTCGAACGCCTCCAGGGTGCCCCGGGCGCCGTTCCCCCCGGCCGCGCCGACCACCCAGACCACCGCGCTGGCCCGGCTGGTCCCGTTCGAGGTGACGACCGGGGAGCCGGACGTGTAGCCGAATGTGCTGGCGCTGTTGGCCACGTCGGACAGCGCCGGGCGGCCCGCGGAGTTCAGCCCAAGCTTGAGCACCCGCAGGTAGTCGTTCGCGCCGAGGTAGTAGACGTAGTCGGCGGAACTGGCCGCGTTGCCGGCGGTCAGCGTCGGGGTGTCGCCGAACGCGGCCGGGTGCCCCCACTGGCCGCCGTAAGGCCCGGACTGGCTGACATCGTCATCGGTATCGCCGGGGCCCTGCTCGCGGCCGCCCAGGTCATCGTCGTTCAGCACGAAGAGCCGGCCGTCCTTGCCCGCCTGGACCTGCAGGTGCGGATAAGCGCTGCTGCCGAACGGCAGGCCGACCGGGCCGCCCGCGCCGAAGTCGGTGTCGGTGGCGTCCAGGCTCGGCGCGTTGGCCGGGCTGAAGAAGTCCGCGGCCTGGAGCGTCCCATTGCTCTGCACGCCGAGCCGGACGACCGCGTCGCCCAGCTCCGGAGGCGGGTTGGTGCCCGGGCCCGGGGCCGGGGACACGCCGTTCCCGGTGGCCAGAAAGATCCGGCCGGGCCCGTCGGACATCAGCCCGCCGCCGCTCTGCCAGATGCCGCCCTGGTTGTCGGTCAGCCCGGCCTCATCGCTCCACAGGGTGAGCGCCCGCGTGCTGGTGTTGACGCCGGCCACGTACCCGGCATACGGCGTGAAGTCGCAGTGTGAGCCGAACGCCGCGTACACCGACCCGCCGAGCAGCAGCAGCCCGGGCCGCTGCAGCTCGGTGAACGGGTTGAACGGCCGGCCCGGGTCGTTGGCGGGCGAGCCCTGGATCGGTACCGGCCAGCCGGGCCGTTCCGCCCCGGTCTGCGGGTTGATCGCGTGCATGAAGAACTCAGGGTTGTAGACCGAGTTCCCCGTCGGCACCTCCTGGGACACCATATATACGGTGCCGGTGGCCGGGTTGTAGACCGGCGTCCCGGTCACGCCCACGTTCGGCGCCAGATCAGAGCAGCCCTCCGCGGACGAGGGCCAGGGCGCGCCGAGCTGCCGGGACCATTCGATCGCGCCGCTGGCCGCGTTCAGCCCATAGATCCAGTCGTTCTCGGTGGCCACGATGACCGTGTTCCCCACCACCACCGGCTGCGCGTAGACCTGCCCGTCAACCTCGGTCGAGAACAGCTGGCCGAACGTGCCGCTGGCCAGCACGGCCGGGGTGAGCCCGGTCTCGCCCTGGTCCCATCCGTCGCGCAGGTCGTTCTGCGAGGCGGTGACGTCGTCGGCCCGGGCGGCCGGGGCCGGGATGCCCGGCACCATGCCGGTGATCAGGGCGGCGGCCAGTGCCACCGTCACGAGCAGTATCCAGCCGCGCCGCGAGGATCGCAGCGGAGTCTCGTGGGCCATGGCTGATCATGATGGCATGTACTCTGAGTCACCACTTGAAAACACTCTGAAGTGGTTAAGCGGCCGGCCAGGTCAGCCGAGCCCGGCTAGGATCTGCTCCTCCTTGGCCGGGTCCAGGCCGAGCGGCGGGGCACCGCTGGCCGCGGGGCGTCCGACGGCCAGGCTGCTGAGGTCGGTGCCCTGGGCCGAAGCCTCCAGCCGCAGCCAGGCCCAGGTGTCGTGCACCGTGTCGGTGAGCGGCCGGTAGCGGAACCCGGTGCGCAGCGCGCGGCCGCCGGTGACGGTCCACACCCCGGCCAGGTCCGGGGTGTCCGGTGCCCACATGGGCAGTTCGGTCCACGGCTCGACACCCGCGTCGAGCAGCACCTGGTCCCGCACCCAGCGCAGGTCCAGGCCGCTTCGCCGGTCGGCCCTGGTCATCTCGCCGCAGGTGGTGAGCAGGTCACCGAACTTCGCGCCGTCCGACCCGGGCACGTTGATGATGCCCGGGATGCGCCGCCGGGAGTTGTCGATCAGCCAGGCGGCGAGGTCCCTGGCGTCGGTTAGCCGGACCGGCCGGTCCGGATCACCGGGGGCCAGGACCATCCCGCCGCGGGCGATGCGGGTCAGCCACCACGGCAGCCGCCCGGTGGTCTCGTGCGGCCCGACGATGAGCCCGGGGCGGGCGATGAGATGCCGTCCGGGGAAGGCCTCGGCCACCGCCCGCTCGCTGCCCGCTTTGAGTTCGCCGTAGCCGAGCGACTCGATCGTGCCGTCCGCGTCGGCCGGGCAGTCCAGCACCGCGGACTCTTCGTCAACCGGCTCGCGCGGGTATTCGGCATAGACCGAAATTGTGGATACGTACGTGTAGTGGCCGACGCGTGGGGCGAGCAGCTGAGCGGACGCGGCCACGTGCCGCGGTGCGATGACCGAGGTGTCGATGACCAGGTCAAAATCTCGTTCACCCAGCCTGGCCAGGTCCGCTGAACTGGTACGGTCTCCGTGCAGTGCCTCGGTACCGGGCCGGGGCTCGCCGCTCAGCCCCCGTGTGAAGGTCGTAACGTCATAGCCACGCCTGATCGCTTCGTCCACGATGGCACGCCCGAGGAACCGGGTACCCCCGAGAACAAGAAGTCGCATGGCCGAAGACTATGCCGGGCCATGAGCAAGCGGCGGGGACGCTTCTGCCGAGAGCGGACTTCTCCCCGCGGATGCCCGCGACCTGCTCGCGATCCATCACGCCAGATCCAACAACACGGGCGGCTGGGCGCTGGTAACGTCTCGCGTCGAGGGAAGGACGGTGTCGCGTGGACCGGTGCGCGCTGTTCGTGGACGCGGGCTACGTGCTGGCGGATGGCGCGATGGCCGTCCACGGAACCCGCCACCGAGAGTCCGTATCCTGGGATTACGCAGGTCTGCTCCAATTCTTCGGCAGCATCGCCCGTGAGCGGACCAGCCTCCCGCTGCTGCGCTGCTACTGGTATGAGGCTACCGTCGAGGGCCGCCGGGCCCCGGAACACGACACGCTCGCCGATCTTCCCGGGCTGAAGCTGCGGCTGGGCCGGCTGCGGCCGGGCCGCCGCGAAGGCGTGGAGAGCGAGATCCGGCGCGACCTGACCACGCTGGCCCGCAACGAGGCGATCAGTGACGCGCTGCTGGTCAGCGCGGAGGAGGATCTGGCCCAGGTCGTGACCGAGGTGCAGGACCTCGGCGTCCGGGTGCTCATCGTGCACATCACGGTGGGCGGCAACTGGACCATCTCGCGCAGCCTGCGCCAGGAATGTGACGACATCATCGAGATCGGCGAGGGGCACCTGCGCCCCTATACCGAACTGACCCCCGGGGCGGCCGCGCTCGGCGGGGACGAACCGTACCAGCTGGCCATGTCGGCTGGGCGCGTGCTGACCAATGGGCACGGGCCGGTCGTCGGCCCGCTCGCCCAGCAGGCCCTGTCCGCGGGCTCGCACCCGGCTCCGCCGGCCATCTACACCGCGCCGGTGGTGGCCGAGTATCAGCGGGCCGCGCAGCCCGCCGCCCAGCCGGTCGCCCAGCCAGTCGCGAACGCGGTGCAGGCACCGCCGCTGCCGCGGCGCCAGCCCGGTGGGCCCGCCCCCGATCGCCAGTCCGTGCCGGGCAGCCGTGGCTCAGCCGGGAACTCGGCCGAGCCGGCGCCGGGTGGGTCAGCTCCGCTGGCCGATCCGCTGGGCTCAGCCCCGGCGGCGGCCCAGCGGCCCGCACCGGCCGGCCCGGTTCAGCCGGATCTGCCCAGCCAGCCGATGCCGGGGCCCGGGCCGCGCCAGCCCGGACTGCCAGGCCAGGAGGCGATGGCCGGCCAGCCGACCCTGCTGGGGCAGGGCATGGCCGCCCCGCAGACCTTGCTGGGGCAGCATGGCTGCCCGGCAGCAGTGCATGCCGGGCCAGCAGAGCATGCCGGGGCAGCAGTCCATGCCGGGCCATCAGTCCATGCCGGGGCAGCAGAGCATGCCGGGGCAGCAGTCCATGCCGGGGCAGCAGTCCATGCCCGGCCAGCAGTCCATGCCGGGCGGGCCGGACGGGAATGCCGGGCCAGCGATGGCGTGCCTGCCCAGAACGGCATGCCCAGCCAGAACGGCATGCCCGGCCCAAACGGCATGCCCAGCCAGAACGGCGTGCCCAGCCAGAACGGCCTGCCCACCCGGCCGAGCATGCCCGGCGTCCAGGGAGCCGAACCCGCCCGGCGGATCCAGCCACCCGGGCCAGCCGAGCATGCCCGGTCAGCAGTCCATGCCCGGGCAGCAGAGCATGCCGGGGCAGCAGTCCATGCCCGGGCCGTACAGCATGCCAGGGCCGGCGGACTGGGCCAGCCGGGCGGGTCCGGCCTGTCGTCGCCGTCCTCGCCCGGGCTGCCTGACCCGCGCAGCCGCGGCGCACACCACGCTCAGCCGCCCGGTGCGGACCAGGATCCGTACCAGGCGCCGGCGGCCAACTCGTTCCGGGGGCCGGCGCAGGATGTGCGCCAGCCGATGACCGGCGCCCCGGGGCAGACCCTGCCCGGTGGCCAGGGGATCCCCGAGCCGCCGCGGCAGTACCAGCAGAGCCCCTACGGGATGCCCGCCGAGCCCATGCCCGGCCAGTACCCGTCGGCCCCGGCGGGCCAGGACGGCGGCAGCGGGGCCGCCTCCTATGTGCCGCCGCAGGCCCCGTACGGCGGGCCACCGCCCGCCTCCGCTGCTCCTGTCCCGCCGGGCCAGGCATTGCCCATCGCGGACGCGGTGCAGGCCGCGCACGCGGAAGGGTTCGAATTCGGTCAGTCGGTAGCCCGCGAGGCGCCGGCGCTCTGGCTGGAGGCCGTACTTGCCCGCAAGCCCCGCATGCCGTCAGATCTGGAAGCAAGGCTGCTCCAGGACTCGGCACTGCCGATCGATTCACTGCTGCACGACGAGACCCGGCACGCGCTGCGCCGTGGCTTCTGGGATGCGCTGGAGCGTTCGCGCAGATAGCGTCGATTCTCCCGTGACTGAGTTCGTTCGCGGCGTTGAAACCGGTCTCGGTCTGGGTACGTCCGGTGACGTGGTGCTGTTGACCAGGGATCTGTTTGACGCGATCGAGTTCGACGCGGCGTGCACAGGTGATCACCGCGCGGCCGCGGAACAGATGATCAATCTAGCCACGTCCGGCACGCAGACCGCGGAGTTCCCTCGCTCCGAGGCCTACCTGCGGGCCGGTGAGCAATGGCTGCTGGCCGACGAGCCTGCCGCCGCGGCCCAGGGGTTCCGGCGTGCCCTCGAGGATGGCGGCGTGGCCTTCGTGGACCCGCGGGTCCCGCTGGCCCGGGCGCTGTTCCTGATGGACATGCCCACCGAGGCCGAGAGCCTGATCCGGCAGATCGAGAAAGAGCAGCCCAGCGACCCGAGGATCTATGACCTGGTCGCTGAGCTGCTCATGGAGCGCTCGGATCTGACCGGCGCGCTGCTCTGGGCCACCACCGGGGTGGGGCTGTGCCTGGGCCGGCTGGGCGCCGGCTGGGATGCCAGCGCGCCAGCCCTGGCGGCCCGCCCGGTGATCAGTACCGCCAACGGTGATCCGACCGAGCTACGGCTGCTGCTGACCCTGCGCTACCGGATCCGCAACGACCTCGGGCTGCCCGAGGACGATTACGACCGGCTGCTCGACGAGCTGCCGTCCGGGCCGGTCAGGCCGGCCGGGGACAGCTGAGCCCGCTGCGCTTGAACCGTTAGCGTGTCCGACGCCGGGTCCAGGTCGACCAGGACGTCGTCGCCGTCGGCGATCGCGCCGGACAGCAGCGCCTTGGCCAGCTGGTCGCCGATCGCGGACTGGATCAGCCGGCGCAGCGGCCGGGCCCCGTAGATCGGGTCGAAGCCGGTCAGCGCCAGCCACTCCCGCGCGTCCGGGCTGACCCGCAGGGTGAGCCTGCGGTCCGCGAGCCGCCGGCTGAGCCGGGCGACCTGCAGATCGACGATCTGGCTGAGCTCCTCGGTGGTCAGCGCGTCGAACAGGATGACGTCGTCCAGCCGGTTCAGGAACTCGGGCTTGAACGTGGCCTGGACCACCTTCATCACCGCGTCCCGCTTGGCCTCGTCGTTCAGCGCCGGGTCGGCGATGTACTGGGAGCCCAGGTTGGAGGTGAGGATCAGGATGGTGTTACGGAAGTCCACCGTCCGGCCCTGCCCGTCGGTCAGCCGGCCATCGTCCAGCACCTGGAGCAGGATGTCGAAGACCTCCGGGTGCGCCTTCTCCACCTCGTCCAGCAGCACGACGCTGTACGGCCGGCGGCGGACCACCTCGGTGAGCTGGCCGCCCTCCTCGTAGCCCACGTAGCCGGGCGGCGCGCCGACCAGCCGGGCCACCGAGTGCTTCTCGCTGTACTCGCTCATGTCGATGCGCACCATGGCGCGCTCGTCATCGAACAGGAACTCGGCCAGTGCCTTGGCCAGCTCGGTCTTGCCCACCCCGGTCGGGCCGAGGAACAGGAACGACCCGGCCGGCCGGTCCGGGTCGGCCACGCCAGCCCGGGACCTGCGCACCGCATCGGCCACCGCCTGCACCGCGCGGGCCTGGCCGATGATGCGCCGGCCCAGCTCATCTTCCATCCGCAGCAGCTTGCCGGTCTCGCCTTCGAGTAGCCGGCCAGCCGGGATGCCGGTCCAGGAGGACACCACGTCGGCCACGTCGTCCGGGCCGACCTCCTCCTTGACCATCGCCACCTCGCCCTCGGCCGCCTGGTCGCTGGCGACCGCTTGCTCGATCTCCGCCTGCAAGGCCGGGATCTCCCCGTACATGAGCCGCGACGCGGTGCCCAGGTCGGCGTCCCGCTGCGCGCGCTCCAGCTGCCCCTCCAGGTCATCCAGCCGCTTCTTCAGGTCGCCGACCCGGTTCAGGCTGGCCTTCTCCCGGTCCCAGCGGGCCAGCAGGGCAGTCAGCTGCTCCTGCCGGTCGGCCAGGTCGGCGCTCAGCCGGTCCCGCCGCTCCTTGCTGGCTGGGTCGGCCTCCTTGGCCAGCGCCAGCTCCTGCATCTTCATCCGGTCCACCGACCGCTGCAGCTCGTCGATCTCGACCGGCCGCGAGTCGATCTCCATCCGCAGCCGCGACGCGGCCTCGTCGATCAGGTCGATGGCCTTGTCCGGCAGGAACCGGGCGGTGATGTAACGGTCGGACAGCGCGGCCGCGCTGACCAGGGCAGCGTCGGAAATCTGCACCTTGTGGTGCGCCTCGTACCGGCCCTTCAGCCCGCGCAGGATGGCGATCGTGTCCTCGACCGACGGCTCACCCACGAACACCTGCTGGAACCGCCGCTCCAGCGCCGGGTCCTTCTCGATCCGCTCGCGGAACTCGTCCAGCGTGGTCGCGCCGACCATGCGCAGCTCGCCACGGGCCAGCATCGGCTTGAGCATGTTGCCCGCGTCCATCGCGCCCTCGGCGGCACCGGCGCCGACCACCGTGTGCAGCTCATCGATGAACGTGATGACCTGGCCTTCGCTCTGCTTGATCTCGTTCAGCACGGCCTTGAGCCGCTCTTCGAACTCGCCGCGGTACTTGGCCCCGGCCACCATCGCGGCCAGGTCCAGGGCGACCAGCCGCTTGCCGCGCAGCGACTCCGGCACGTCGCCGGCCACGATGCGCTGGGCCAGGCCCTCGACGACGGCGGTCTTGCCGACGCCGGGCTCGCCGATCAGCACCGGGTTGTTCTTAGTCCGCCGGGACAGCACCTGGATGACCCGGCGGATCTCCGCGTCGCGGCCGATCACCGGGTCGAGCGCGCCGTCCCGGGCCTGCTGGGTCAGGTCGATGCCGTACTTCTCCAGCGCCTGGTAGGTGCCCTCCGGGTCCTCGGTGGTGACCCGGGCGTTGCCGCGCACCTTCTGGAACGCGCCGAGCAGTTCGTCCGGGCCGGCGCCCGCCTTGCGCAGCACGTCAGCGGCCTGCCCGCCGTCGGCGGCCAGGCCGACCAGCAGGTGCTCGGTGGACACGTACTCGTCATCGAGTTCCTTGGCCCGCTTAGCCGCCGTGGCCAGGGTGGCCAGCAGCGCCCGCGAGGTGTCCGGGGCGCTGACCGTGCTGCCCGCTGCCTTGGGCAGCCGGGCGATCAGGTTCTCGGTGCTGCGCAGTACGGCCGCCGGGTCGGCGCCGACCGCGCGCAGCAGCGGCGACGCGGTGCCACCCTCCTGGCCGATCAGCGTGGCCAGCAGGTGCAGCGGCTCGACGGCCGGGTTGCCGTCGGTGGTGGCCAGGCGCACCGCGCCGGAGATAGCCTCCTGGCTCTTACGAGTGAGCTTGTCGTCCATATCTATATTTCTGGATCTCCAGTGATCCGGTCGGTGTTGAGTTGCGGATGGCTCGCGGCCGCGGGCAGCTCACGCTGCTCGATCGGTGACGGCGGGCTGCCCGCGCTGGCCGCCGCGCGGCCGGTGCCGTGCACCGGGACCAGCTGTCCGCCGCCGGAGCGGCCGCGCAGCAGGCCGGCCAGCCGGGCGGCGACCGCGCGGGTGGATTCCAGTTCCATCCGCAGCTGCGTCAGCTCGGCCGTCATGTCGGCCAGGTGCTGCTGATGCCGCCGCAGCTCCCGGTCCAGCTCCAGGATCCGCTTGATCCCGGACAGGTTGACGCCGTCTTCCTGGGACAGCCGCTGCACCTCGCGCAGCGCGAGCACGTCGCGCAGCGAGTAGCGGCGCTGCCGCCCCTGGCCGGCGGGCTGGCCTGGTGAGACCAGCCCCATCCGGTCATAGGTACGCAGCGTCTGCGGATGCAGCCCGGCCAGCTGGGCGGCCACCGAGATGATGTAGACCGGCGCCTCGTCGCCGGGGTCGAACGCGGCGCTCATCGGGTCACCGTGCACATCACGTGCTCCTGGCCCGCTGCAGCAGGTCCTCGCGCGGGTCCTGGCCGGCCGTGGCCTCGCGGAAATCCTCGAGCGCCTTCTTGGCCGGGCCGTTCACGTGCTGCGGGACCTGCACCGCGACCGTCACCAGCAGGTCGCCGTTGGTGCCGTCGGTGCGGCGCACGCCCTTGCCGCGGACCCGGAAGGTACGCCCGGTCGGCGTCCCGGCCGGGATCCGCACGCTGACCGGTGCCCCGCGGTGGGCCGGCACCTTGACCTCGGCACCGAGCGTCGCCTCGGGGAAGGTGACCGGCACCGTGACGGTGAGATTGTGCCCGGACCGGCCGAAGACCGGGTGCGGGGTGACATGCACCCGCACGTACAGGTCCCCAGCCGGGCCGCCACGCTCACCTGGCGCGCCCTTGCCCTTGAGCTTGATCCGCTGGCCGTCCGCGACACCCGCCGGGATGCGGGCCTGGATGGTCCGGGTGCTCATCGCCCGGCCGCTGCCCGAGCACGTCGGGCACGGGTCGTCCACCACCAGCCCGCGGCCGCGGCATTCGCGGCACGGCTCGGAGAACGCGAAGCTGCCCAGGTTCCGGCTTTCCTGGCCGGTTCCCTCACAGTTCGGGCAGACCCGCGGCACGGTGCCCGCCTTGGCCCCGGTGCCCTTACAGGTCGGGCACGGGCCCTCGGCGGGCAGCCGCAGGCTCACCGTGGTTCCGTCCAGCGAGTCGCTGAACGACAGCGTCGTCTCGGTCTCCACGTCCGTGCCACGGCGCGGCCGGGCCTGGGTGGTGCGCGTCCCGCCGCGGCCGAACACGCCGCCCAGGATGTCGCCCAGGCCGCCGCCCTGGCCGCCGGTGGTGGTAGTTCCGCCGCCGAACAGGTCGCCGAGATCGAAGCCGCCGAAGCCGCCCTGGCCGCCCGCCCCAGCCGGGCTGGGACGGCGGAACCCGCCGCCGAACAGCGAGCGCGCCTCGTCGTACTCCTTGCGCTGCTTGGGGTCGGACAGCACGTTGTATGCCTCGGAGATCTCCTTGAACCGCTCCTCGGCCTTCGCGTCACCCTTGTTGGCATCCGGGTGGTACTTGCGGGCCAGCTTGCGGTACGACTTCTTGATCTCGTCCGCGTTGGAAGTCTTGGTGACCCCCAGGACCTTGTAGTAGTCCTTCTCGAGGAAGTCCTTCGTGCTCACTTAGCCTCTCTCCGGGATCAGTTGTTTCCTGCCGGAGTTCCCCGTGGCTCGTCCGGGCTGCCCTGCGCCGGTCCGTCGCTGGGTTCCGCGACCGCGACCCGAGCCGGCCGGACGATGCGGTCGCCCACCCGGTAACCCGGCTGCAGGATCTGCACCGCGGTCGGCTCGGTCACGTCAGGTGAATAGGTGTGGGTCAGTGCCTCGTGGATCCGCGGGTCGAACGGCTCGCCGGCGTCGCCGAAGCTCTCCAGCCCCAGCTTGGCCGCGGTCGTCTCCAGCGACTCGCCCACCGACTTGAAGCCGCCGGTCAGCTCGCCGTGCTCGCGGGCCCGGCCGATGTCGTCGAGCACCGGGAGCAGTGAGCTCAGCACGTTGGCCAGCGCCTGCTCGCGGACCGCCATCCGGTCCCGCTCCACGCGCTTCCGGTAGTTCGCGTACTCGGCCTGGATGCGCTGCAGGTCCGCGGTGCGCTCGGCCAGCTGCGCGGCCAGCACCGGGTCGGTGCCGTCCGGCCGCCCCAGCTGCGCGCCGGGGCCGCCAGGCGGCCCGGCGGGAGAAGTCCCGCCGGGCACACCCGCTGCCTGGCCACCTGCGTTACCGGCTGGCGCCGCGCCCATGCCCGGCCCGCCGGGCGCACCCGGCCCACCGGGCGGGCTGCCCGGGCCCGGGCTGGCCGGCCCGCCGCCACCCGGCTGGGTGGGCCGTGCGCCCGTCCCGCCGGGCTTGGAGGCCGCATGCCGGCCGGGCTGCCGCGGCTTGCCGGGAGTCGGTCGGCCCTGCTGGCCTGGATCCCTGACCTGCCCCGTTACCGGGTCGATGCGCCTGAGGTCACGGATCACCGGCCCGTTGGTGTCCTCTGGCGAATTCATCAGGCGGCGCCACCTTCACCGGCGTTGCGGTCGTCGTCGACGATCTCGGCGTCCACGACCTCGTCGTCACCGGCAGTGTCCTCGGCGCTGTCCTGCGGCGCGCCAGTGTCCTGGGCCGCACTGGCCTGGGTCTGCGCGTAGATGGCGGTGCCCATCTTCTGGCTGGCCTGGGCGGCCTTGTCGGTGGCGTCCTTGATCGCCTCGACGTCGGTGCCCTCGAGCGCCTTCTTCAGCTCGGCGATGGCCTCCTGGACCTCGGACTTGATGTCCTCGGGGACCTTGTCCGAGTTCTCGCCAAGGAACTTCTCGGTCTGGTAGGCCAGCGTGTCCGCGCGGTTGCGGACCTCGGCCTCCTCGCGGCGGGCGGCGTCCTCAGCGGCGAACTTCTCCGCGTCGGCCATCATCCGCTCGATCTCATCCTTGGCCAGCGCGGAGCCGCCGGAGATGGTGACCCGCTGCTCCTTGCCGGTGCCCAGGTCCTTGGCCGAGACGTTGACGATCCCGTTCGCGTCGATGTCGAAGGCGACCTCGATCTGCGGGATGCCGCGCGGCGCAGGCGCGATGCCGGACAGCTCGAACATGCCGAGCTTCTTGTTGTAAGCGGCGATCTCACGCTCACCCTGGAACACCTGGATCTGCACCGACGGCTGGTTGTCATCGGCCGTGGTGAAGATCTCCGACCGCTTGGTCGGGATCGTGGTGTTGCGCTCGATCAGCTTGGTGAAGATGCCGCCCTTGGTCTCGATGCCCAGCGACAGCGGGGTCACGTCGAGCAGCAGCACGTCCTTGACCTCGCCCTTGAGCACGCCGGCCTGCAGCGCGGCGCCCACGGCGACGACCTCGTCCGGGTTGACGCCCTTGTTCGGCTCCTTGCCGCCGGTCAGCTCCTTGACCAGGTCGACCACGGCGGGCATCCGGGTGGAGCCGCCGACCAGCACCACGTGCTGGATGTCGCTCAGCTTGGTGTTGCCGTCCTTGATCACCTGCTGGAACGGGCCCTTGCAGCGGTCCAGCAGGTCCGAGGTCATCTTCTGGAACTCGGCCCGGGTCAGCTTGCTGTCCAGGTGCAGCGGGCCCTGCTCGGAGTGGGTGATGTAGGGCAGGTTGATGGTGGTCTCGGCGGAGCCGGACAGCTCGATCTTGGCCTTCTCCGCGGACTCACGCAGCCGCTGCAGCGCCATCTTGTCCTTGGACAGGTCCACGCCGTAGCCGTTCCTGAAGTCCTGCACCAGCCAGTCCACGATCCGCTGGTCCCAGTCGTCACCACCGAGGTGGTTGTCACCGCTGGTCGCCTTCACCTCGACCACGCCGTCGCCGACTTCCAGCAGCGAGACGTCGAAGGTGCCGCCACCGAGGTCGAAGACAAGGATAGTGGCCTCGCCCTCCTTCTCCAGGTGGTAGGCCAGCGCCGCGGAGGTGGGCTCGTTGATGATGCGCAGCACGTTCAGCCCGGCGATCTGCCCGGCCTCCTTGGTGGCCTGCCGCTGTGCATCGCTGAAGTAGGCGGGCACAGTGATGACCGCGTCGTTGATCGTCTCGCCCAGGTAGGACTCCGCGTCCCTCTTGAGCTTCTGCAGGATGAACGCGCTGATCTGCTGTGCGTTGAACTTCTTGTCGTCGATCTTGACGGTCCAGTCGGTGCCCATCTGGCGCTTGACCGAGCGGATCGTGCGGTCGACGTTGGTCACCGCCTGCCGCTTGGCGACCTCACCGACCAGCACCTCGCCGTTCTTGGCGAAAGCGACCACGGACGGCGTCGTCCGCGACCCCTCCGCGTTGGCGATGACCGTCGGCTCGCCGCCTTCGAGAACTGCGACGACGGAGTTCGTGGTTCCGAGGTCGATACCTACCGCACGTGCCATGGAATTGTCCTTGGGTTTGGTTGTGGTCCTAGACTTGAGTCTTGTCGGCTCAAGTTCTACCAGGAGCCGATGACCCCTGGCAAATCAGAGTTGAGTCTATTGGGCTCAACTTCTCTGCGCGCAAAAACATTCCGCGGCGTGGCGGGCCCGCCCGGAAGCGGTACCTGCCACGCCGCGGAGGCGTTTTGGCTGGTGGTTAGCTATCGGTCAGCGTGGCGCGGACTGCTCCGTCCAGGTGCTGCCGTTCCACACCTCGACCAGTGGGCGGATCGACCCGGTCGCGGTGGCGGCGTCCCCGCCGACAGCGACACAGTGGCTGGCCGAGGTGCAGGACACCGAGTCCAGCGCGCTGAACGTGGCCGGGTTGGGCGTGGTCAGGATCGTCCACGAGGTCCCGTTCCACTGCTCGGCCAGGGCCGACACGCTGCTGCCGGAGGTGGGCCCGGCGTCGCCGACCGCGACGCAGTCGGTGGCCGAGACGCACGACACCGAGTCGAGTTCGGCCAGGTCACCGGGCGACGGGTCGATGGCGTGCACGTTCGACCACTTCGTGCCGGTCCACTGCTCGGCCAGCGGTGCCTGGGTGGACGCGTTCGCGCTGGTGGTGCCGACCGCGAGGCACGTGCCGGCCGGGTGGCAGGACACACCGACCAGTGGGCTGAACGCGTTCGGGCTGGCCGTGGCCTGCACTGACCAGGTCTTGCCGTTCCAGTGCTCGGCCAGCGCCTTGCCGGACCCGCTCTGCCCGACCGCGGTGCAGTTCCCGCTGCCCGGGCAGGTCACGGCGCCCAGCAGGCCGTCCCGCTTGGTGGCCAGCACGGACCACTTCCTGCCGTTCCAGTGCTCGGCCACGGTGGCCCCACTGCCGCGCAGGCCCACCGCCAGGCAGTCCTTGGCCCAGGTGCAGGAGATGCCGTACGGCAGGACAGCTTCGCGGGCTGCTTGTTCAGTGGCTGGGTGGCCCACTTCGCGCCGTTCCACCCCTCGGGGAGCAGCCGG
>CAVVGF010000008.1:0-78124 GCA_963747705.1 uncultured Actinomycetes bacterium
ATGCTGCGGACCTGGTCGGTGATGGCGTCGATGGGGCGGGCGACGAACATGACCGCGTGCGTACCGCCGCCACCGCCGCCACCGCCACCACCGCCGTGCAGGATCATGCCGACGGCCCGCAGCCGCGGCCCGCCGTTCATGGCCGGCACACCGAACGGATGGCCACCCAGAAAGTGCCGGGCGTTGTGGGCGGCGATCATGTTGCGCACCGCGGCGGCCAGTTCCTGGGTGGCCGCGCCGGTGCCGGTCAGCGGCTGCACCGCCACCGGCGGGAAGGTGACCTCGACGGCCACGTAGTCGCCTGGGTTGCTGGCGATCTGCTGCGGTTTGTGCTGCGCGGCGGCCAGCAGCTCACCGTCGAACTGGCCGCCCAGCCGCTTGCTCAGCACGAACGTGCTGACCGCGCCCATGACGAGCAGGAACGCCGCGGTCACCGCGATGAGCAGGACGAGCAGGCGGGAGCGCAGGGACAGCCGCCCGGCGCTGGTCATCCCCCCGGCCCGGCGCCGCGGCCGCAGGCTGTAGCCGATGCCGCGCTGGGTGTGAATCAGCGGCGGCCCGAGCGGGTCGAGCTTGTGCCGGAGGTAGCTGACGTAAGTCTCGACGATCTGCGACTGCCCGGCGTAATCCCAGCCCCATACGTTCTCCAGCAGCTGAGCCCGGGTGAGCACCCGGCCCTGGTGCCGCATCAGGTAGGCGAGCAGCCGGAACTCGGTCGGGGACAGCTCGACCGCGACGCCGCCCCGGCGCACGGTCCAGCGGGACTCGTCCAGTTCCAGGTCACCGGCCCGCAGCACGGCGTGCTCGTCGGCGGCACCGGCGGTAGCCCGTGAGGCGCGGCGGAGCACCGCCCGCACCCGGGCCACCAGCGCCTCCACCGAGAACGGCTTGGTTACGTAGTCGTCGCCGCCCAGGGCCAGCCCGGTCACCTGGTCGGAGGAGGTGTCCCGGGCGGTCAGGAAGATCACCGGCACCTCGTTGCCCGCCGCGCGCAGGCGCCGGCACACCTCGAACCCGTCCAGGTCGGGCAGCATGACATCGAGCACGATCAGGTCCGGCCCGCCCGATTCCGCCTGCCGCAGCGCGTCCTTGCCGCTGGCCGCGGTGCTCACCGCACAACCGTGGAACTTCAGCGCGACCTGGACCAGCTCACGGATGTTCGGCTCGTCGTCCACGACGAGCACCTGCGGAATCCGGTCGTTGTCAGTCATCACCTGGGGGCGGCACGGGCGGCTGGAGGGCCAGCATAGGCTACCGGCTCCCGCAGGTGCGGGCCTGCGGGAGCCGGTAACAGCGCCGGTCAGCTGCCGGAAGATGCCGCCGGCGCTGGCTTTGGCGTTCCGGTGTTTGGTGCACTTGGGGCGGCCGGCGGCCGAATCACGATCAGCCGCGCGTCCCTGGCCCCATGGAGCACCGGCCCGCCGGCCCACACCGGCTCGCCGCTGGTCAGCGCGCTGGCGGAGGTCTTGTCGCCGTGCTCGCGGACCACGGTGTTGCTCACCAGGTGCCAGGTCTCGGTGAGGCCGTTCACGGCACGGACCACGATGGTGTTGCCGCTCACCGACTGGATCACGCCGCGCTCAAAGGCCAGCGTGCGGATGCCGTTCTTGGTGTGGAAGGTGAACTGGCCGGCGATGCCGCGGAGCAGGACGAACCGCAGCAGGTGCCGCCGCAGGCCGTGGCAGCGCGCGATGACCACCGCCCGGGCCTTCTTGACCAGCGCCGGGCGGTGCGCCCGCCGCGCGGCGCGGAGCGCAGCCACGGCCCGCCGGCAGGCCCGGACCTTGGCCGCGACGGCGGCCTTGACGGCGGGCTTGGCCGCGCTGCCCTTGACCGCGGAGGCCGAGGCCAGGGTCACCGTGCCCGGCGCGCCGGCCGCGTTCAGCACCGAGTTCAGCTGGGCGGCCGCGCCGGTGCTGCTGCCGCTGTGAGTGGCCGCGCTGTCGCTGGCCTGCGAGAAGCTGCTGCTCGGTGTGTGGCTGGCCAGCGCCACCCCGCCGATCACGCCGGCCGCCGCCAGCACCACGGCCAGGCTCAGCCCGACGGTCCAGCGCAGTTTGTGCCGGCGGTCCCTGGTGTAGTGCCGTTCCACTGAGCCCAGCCGCGGGGGCGGGCCCGCGGCGTCGTGCGGGCCTGCGGGGTCGTGCGGGCCTGCGGGGTCGTGCGGACCGTGGCCGGATGACCCAGGCGCCGGAGTCCAGAACTGATCGGTGCGGCGGGCGTCCTGCGGGTCGCCGTCACCGGTAGGCGGGTACGTGTTGTCCATGGCCCCGAGCTTTCCGGGCCGGCCTGGGACATTAGCGCGCTAAACCTGGGATTTCGCTGGGACCGGGCTGCGGACTTGCGGTGGGCCGGGGAGGGCGGCGCCGCTACATCCGCTCGGGGACCGGGATGCCGAGCAGGTCCAGCCCGGTGTCCAGCACCCGCAGGGTGAGCGCGGCCAGCGCCAGCCTGCTGTCCCGCACCACCTCGCCGGGCGCGTTCAGCACCGGGCACTGCTCGTAGAACGTGGTGAACGAGCTGGCCACCTCGAACAGGAAGTTGGCCAGCAGGTGCGGTTCCGCGTTCGTCCCGGCCTGCCGGACCGCCGCACCGAAGCCGAGCAGCCGCAGCGCCAGCGCCCGTTCCGCCGGCTCGGCCAGCTTGACCGGCCCGGCCACGGCCGCCGGGTCGATTCCGGCCTTGCGGAAGATGGACCGGATCCGGGTGGTCGCGTACTGCAGGTAGGGCCCGGTGTTGCCCTTGAACGAGATCATCCGGTCCCAGTCGAAGACGTACTCGCTGTCCCGGGCGGTGGACAGGTCGGCGTACTTGATCGCCCCTACGCCAACCGCCTCGGCGATCGCATCCCGCTCGGCCTCGCTCAGGTCCGGGCTCGTGCCCAGCTCGTCAACCACGGTCCTGGCCCGCTCGACACCCTCGGTGAGCAGCTCGCTGAGCTTGATCGTGTCGCCTGCCCGGGTGCGCAGGATCTTGCCGTCGGGGCCGAGTACGTTGCCGACCTGGGCGTGCTCGAACTGGGCGCCCGGCGGGATCCAGCCCGCCTGCCTGGCTACCGCGAACACCATCTGGAAGTGCAGCGCCTGGGCCGAACCCACCACGTAGATGGCCCGGTCCACGTGCCGGTCCCGGATCCGGTACCGGATCGTGGCCAGGTCCGTGGTGGCGTAGTTGTAGCCGCCGTCGCTCTTCCTGATGATCAGTGGCAGCGGCTCGCCGTTGCGCCCGGTGAACCCGGGCGGGAAGGCACACAGCGCGCCGTCGCTGATCACCGCGACACCGCTGGCCTCCAGATCGGCGCAGACTTCGGCCAGCATGGCGTTGTAGAAGCTCTCCCCGCGGATGTCCGCGTCGGTCAGCGTCACCTGCAGCTGCTGATAAATCTGGTGCAGGTAATCCAGCGACAAGTCAACCAGGTGCTGCCACAGCCGGAGCGTTTCCGGGTCGCCGCCCTGCAGCAGCACCACCCGCTGCCGTGCCCGCTCGGTGAAGGCCGGGTCGCCGTCGAACTTTTTCCGCGCCGCCTGGTAGAACGCGTTCGGGTTGTCGTGCAGCAGGGCGGCCTCGGCCGAGTCCTCCCCCACGTCGAGCAGGTGCTCGATCAGCATGCCGAACTGCGTGCCCCAGTCGCCCAGGTGGTTGTCCTTAATTACCTCGTGCCCGGCAAAGTCCAGGATCCGGGCCAGCGCATCCCCGATGATCGTCGTGCGCAAGTGGCCGACATGCATTTCCTTGGCCACGTTCGGCGAGGAGTACTCGACCACGATCCGCTGCGCCGGGCTGGGGGCCGGGGTGCCCAGCTTCGGGTCGGCCAGCTCGCTGCCGGCCTGGCCGCCGATCCACTCCGGCGTCAGCGTGAGGTTGATGAAGCCGGGCCCGCTGACCTGCGGCGGCTCGGCCACCCCGGTCAGATCCAGGTGGCCGATGATCTCCGCGGCGATCTCACGGGGCGGCCGCCCCAGCTTCTTGGCCAGCGGCAGGGCCGCGTTGGACTGGAAGTCGGCGAACGAGGACGGCCGGATCACCGGGTCGGCAGCCGCGTATTCCGTGCCGAACGCGGCGCCGAGCGCATCCTGCACCCGCTGCGCGAGCACTTCCCTGGGATCAGCCATACCTCAAGCGTAGCGAGACGTGTCGAGCGAATTCGCCGCGTCGCGCTCCGCCGGGTCAGCTCCGGCGCAGGAAGTGCGCGCCGCGGCTGTGCCCGAGCCGGGCCCGGATCTTCTCGGTGATCTGGCCCTTGCTCAGGTCCGCGGCCAGCAGGCAAGCCGAGGTGATGCCGCGCGCGGTGGATGCGCCGTGTGCGATCACGACGGTGCCTTCCAGGCCCAGCAGCGCGGCGCCGCCGTAGCTTTCCGCGTCCATCCGGCCGCGCAGCTCGCGGAACGCCCGGCGCTGCAGCACCGCGCCGAGGCGGGCGGCCCGCGAGCCGGCCAGCACCGAGCGCAGCTGGTCGCCGGCGAACCGGGTGGTGCCTTCCAGCGTCTTCAGCGCGACGTTCCCAGTGAAGCCGTCGGTCACGATCACGTCCACCCGGCCGGCCAGCAGGTCGCCGCCCTCCACGTTGCCCGCGAACTTGATCGGCAGCGCACCGTGCGGCGGTGGCGCGTTCAGCAGCTCGAATGCGCGCCGGGTCAGCTTGTTGCCCTTCCCGGGCTCGGTGCCGATGTTGAGCAGCCCCACCGTGGGCTCGGCGATGCCGTGCGCGATCTGGGCGTAGGCCACGCCCAGCTGGGCGAACTGCAGCAGCATCTCCGGCTTGGGGTCGGCGATGGCCCCGGCGTCCACCAGCAGCGTGGGTTTGGGGCTGGTCGGCAGCACCACGGCCAGGGCCTGCCGTAGCAGCCCGGGTACCGACCGCAGCCGCAGCCGCGCGGTGGCCACGACGCCCCCGGTTGACCCGGCGGAGACCAGCGCCGCGGCCTGGCCGCGCCGGATCACCTGGCAGGCCACGGCCACACTCGACCGCGGGCGGCGCCAGCTGGCCAGCGCCCCTTCGTGCATGGCGATCGCGTCTTCCGCCGCGACGAGCTGCAGGAGGCCGGCCACGTCCTGGTGCGCGGCCAGCAGTGGCTGCAGGTCGGCGGGCCGGCCGGTCAGGATGACCGGGGCCCGCAGCGCGGCGGCGGCGGCCGCGGCCCCGGCGACCACCTGCGCCGGGCCGTGATCACCGCCCATCGCGTTGACGACGATGGCGGCCCGGCCCGGGGCCTGGCCCGGCGCGTCCAGAATCATGCGGGGGTCCGGAACCCGGTCAGCCCGCTGGCGGCGGGCTCGGCCAGCCCGCCGCAGCCGGGCAGGCAGGCAAGGTGCGTCGAATGACCAGCATGGGCCCAAGCTTCTCATTGCCGGACGTGGCCCGCACCGCTGCCCTGGGGCAGCGGTGCGGACCGGGGTGGGCCGCCGGCCGCCCGGCGGCCGCCCGGCTGAGAATCGTGACACAAATAATGTTTAAAGGTGCATAAGGGGCGTTATAGGTTGATGGCGGACTCGACATGATTGATGATGGGCCTACCGGGTAACCATCTTTCACGATCTGGGGCTGGCGAGCGGGCAACCGGGCGACGACGCGCTCCGCGCATCCCTGGACGTGCCGAGAGGGAGTCACAGCTAGCGGACACCTGGCGCGCAGCTGACTGACGGGGAGTAACGAGCTAACCGTCAACGCCGCTTCAGTGTTTCCTCAACGTGATCCCCTTGTATTGAGTCTTGAGTAGTGGGGTTAGTCCTGCCTAGGGCGTCTGAGGGGGTGACAGCGGCGCGCAGATCGCAGCCGCCGGCCTGAACGATCCGTGTGCTCTGGCAGGGCCGCCGGAGCGCGACCGACCGGAGGGAGACGCGTGACTGGGATTCGGCAGACATTGCCGGCGGCACCGGCGGCGGGACGGCGGTTCCGCGCGTACACCGCTAAACACCTGGACGCACTGACCGCGCGGGCTGGTCTCAGCGCCGCGGACCGGCTCGCAGTACGGGCCGTCGGGGCCGTGCTGCCCTTCCGCACCAACTCATACGTCGTCGAGGAGCTCATCGACTGGGCCGCCGCGCCTGATGACCCCATCTACCGCCTGGTGTTCCCGCAGGCTGACATGCTGGCCGCGGCCGACGTGCAGCACATCTCCGCGCTGCTGGCGGCCGGCGCCGCCGAGCCGGAGATCAAGGCGGCTGCGCACGAAGTCCGGATGCGGCTCAACCCGCACCCCGCCGGGCAGCTGGCGCTGAATATCCCTGACCTGGGCGACGAGCCGCTCCCCGGAGTTCAGCACAAGTACCCCGAGACGGTGCTGATCTTCCCCAAGCAGGGTCAGACGTGCCACGCGTACTGCGCCTACTGCTTCCGCTGGGCCCAGTTCGTGGACGAGCCCGAGCTCAAGATGGCCACCACCGACGTGGACCGGGTCATGCACTACCTGCGGCAGCATCGCGAGGTGACCAGCGTGCTGATCACCGGCGGCGACCCGATGATCATGGGGGCCCCGGTGCTGCGGCGGTACATCGAGCCGCTGCTGGCCCCCGGCATGGAGCACATCGAGTCGATCCGGATCGGCAGCAAGGCCCTGGCCTACTGGCCACAGCGGTTCGTCTCCGACCCGGACGCCGACGACACCCTCCGGCTGTTCGAGCAGGTGACTGCGTCCGGCCGGGCCCTGGCGTTCATGGCGCACTTCTCTCACCCCAGGGAGCTGGAGCCGCCGCTGGTGGCCGAGGCGGTGCGCCGGATCCGGTCGGCCGGGGGCGTGATCCGCACCCAGGCCCCGCTGATCAGGACGATCAACGATGACGCGGCGGTCTGGGCCGGGATGTGGCGGGCCCAGGTGCGCCTGGGCATGGTGCCTTACTACATGTTCGTAGAGCGGGACACCGGGCCGCAGGACTACTTCGCGGTCCCGCTGGCCCGCAGCTACCGCATCTACCGCCAGGCCTACCGGCAGGTCTCCGGGCTGTGCCGGACGGTACGCGGGCCGTCCATGTCGGCCACCCCGGGCAAGGTGTGCATCGACGGAATCACGGAGGTCGCGGGCCAGCAGGTGTATGTCCTGCACATGATTCAGGCCCGCGATCCCAGCCTGGTCGGCAAGCCGTTCTTCGCCCGGTACAACCCCGATGCCACGTGGATCTCAGACCTCGAGCCGGCCTTCGCGGCGCGGTTCCCGTTCGAGTCTGATCCCGAGGAACTGCCCGGCCTGTGGTCGCCCGCGGTCTTCGAGCGGCCAGCTAACCAAGGCCCCGCCGTCTGCGGGCCAGCCGAGGCGGGCGCTGGTACGGCCGCCCCGCCTGCGGGCTTACCTGGCCCGCAGGCGGGCGCTGCGGCCCGGGGTCAGGCGCGGGTGCGCTCACCCGCAGGCAGGTCGGGCACGACGTCCTCAGCCGTCTTGCGCCCTTCCCTGAGCAGCAGGCAGCTGAGCGCGGCGATGGCTAGCAGGATGACCGGGAACAGCATGGTCGAACGCATGGCCGTGACGTAGCCAAACGTGAACACCTCGTGGCCGATCCGCGCGATTTCGGCGACCAGCCGGGCCGGCAGCCCGGGCAGCGCCGAACTTCCGCCGTTCTGGCCCGCCCCGACCTGGATGCCGCTGCTGGCCGAATGCTGGATCTGCGCGATGAACGGGCCGCGTACCCGGGCGGGCAGCGCGGCGGAGCGGGTGATGGCCTGCGCGTGCATCGCCGAGACCAGCCGGTTCTGCAGCAGCGCGCCCACCGCCGCGGTGCCGATCACCAGCCCGCACTGCCGGACGGTGTTCAGCACCCCGGAGGCGGCCCCGGCCATCCGCGGGTCGATGTTCCGCATGGCCACCGTCACCATCGGCGCGAAGATGCAGCCCATCCCGATGCTGGCGACGATCAGCGCGGGCAGGAAGGCATACCAGGCCGATGTGGTGGTGGCCTCCAGGGCCACCCAGCCCATCCCGGCGCCGAACAGCACCAGCCCGGACATCAGGATGTACTTGCCGCCGATCCGGTCGGTGAACCGGCCCGCCACCGGGGCGATGAACATCGACAGCACCGAGGCCGGCGCCATGGTCAGGCCGGCCTTCAGCGCCGAGAAGCCCAGCACCGACTGCAGGTAGATGGTGAACGGCAGGAAGATGCCCATCATGCCGATGGACAGCGTGCCGGACACCCAGTTCACCACCGAGTAGTTCCGATCCCGGAACAGCGCGAACGGCACCAGCGGCTCCCGGTCCTGGGTGCGCCACTGCAGCAGCAGGAACGCGGCCAGCAGCACCACGCCCACCACGAACACCAGCGGGATGCTGATGAACCCGGTGATCGTCCCCCAGTTGTACTTCTGCCCCTCGACCAGGCCGTAGCAGATGGCCAGCAGCGCCGCGCTGGCCAGCAGCACGCCGGGCACGTCGATCCGGTGCCGCCTGCCGGGCCGCAGGTCCGGGATGATGAAAAAGGTCAGGATCAGGCAGGCCACGCCGAACGGCAGGTTGACGAAGAAAATCCAGCGCCAGTCGAACGCCGTCACCAGCAGGCCGCCGAGCGTCGGCCCAGCGATCGTGGCCACCCCGGCCACCGCACCCCAGACTCCGAACGCCGCGCCCCGGCGGTCCGCCGGGAAGGTATTCGTGATGATGGTCAGGGTCTGTGGCATCAGCATGGCCGCGCCGAGGCCCTGCACCGCTCGGAACCCAATCAGCCAGCCCGCGCTCGGCGCCAGGCCGCACGCGGCCGACGCGGCGGTGAACACGGCAATGCCGAGGGCGAACATGATCCGTGGGCCGATCAGGTCGCCGAGCCGCCCGCCGTGATCACCAGGACCGCGAGCACCAGCGCGTAAGCGTTGATGACCCACAGGATGTCGTCCAGCGAGGCATGCAGCCTGGTGATCATGTCCGGGATCGCGATGTTCACGATCGTCAGGTCCAGCAGGGTCATGAAGAACCCGAGTGAGACGACCAGCAGGACCGCCCACGGATTCGCCCGGAATTTCGTCACCAACTGCTCCTCGAGTACTGCTGGCCCGCCCCTTCCCCGCCAGCTGCGCAGGCGGGTGCCAATGTTCCCGATGGTAGACCGGGGCACCGACACATCGTCCGGACGGCCGACCACTTGGTCAATCCGAACCCCGTTCGGTTCGCGCCGGCCGGCGCGAAGTATGCTCCCGGCCATGAAACTGAACGGAACCGCAGCGATCATCTCCGGTGGGGCCAGTGGCCTGGGCGCGGCGGTGGCCCGCAGGCTCGCGGCCGCGGGCGTCAAGCCGGTCGTCGCCGACCTCAACGAGGAACAGGGCAAGGCGGTGGCCGAAGCCACCGGCGGCCTGTTCGTGAAGACGGACGTGGCCGACGAGAACTCGGTCACTGCGGCGGTGCAGGCGGCCACGTCGCAGGGCGTGCCGCTGCGGATCGTGGTGAACTGCGCAGGCATCGGCTGGGCCGCGCGGACGGTCGGCCGGGACGGGGCCCCGCACGATCTCGCGTCGTTCCGCAAGGTCATCGACATCAACCTGATCGGCACGTTCAACCTGATGCGGATCGCCAGCGCGGCCATCGCGCAGACCGAGCCCGCCGACGCGGACAACCAGCGCGGCGTGGTCATCAACACCGCGTCGGTGGCGGGCCTGGAGGGCCAGACCGGCCAGATCGCGTACTCCGCTTCGAAGGGCGGGATCATCGGGATGACCGTGCCCGCGGCCCGTGATCTGGCCGCCATCGGCGTGCGGGTGAACACCATCTGCCCGGGCATCATCGACACGCCCATCTACGGGACCGGCCCGACCAGCGACGAGTGGAAGGCCAAGCTGGCCGCGCCCGTCGTGTTCCCGAAGCGGATGGGAACCAGCGACGAGTTCGCCCAGCTGGCCCAGGCGCTCATCGAGAACGACTACATGAACGCCGAGGTCATCCGGTTCGACGGCGGGATCCGCTTCCAGCCGAAGTAGCCACCCCGGGCTACCAGCCGTGGAACTGGCCCTGTGCGGTCCAGGTGACGGCCAGCGCGGCCAGCACGGCCAGGCCGGCCGCGGCGGCCAGCACCCGGCGGGCGGGCCGCCCGGCCGACCAGCGCAGGCCAGCCACGGCGAACCGCCGGGCCAGCCCGGTCAGGATGTACAGCGTGCCCGCCAGCGACAGGGCGACCAGGGCGATGCTGAGCGCGTCAACCGCGGCCATCGGGTAACGGTGCCCGTCCAGCGCGCTGGCCATCAGGTGCGCCTGACGGCTGCCGGACTGCCACAGCGCCCGGTTGATCCCGGGCAGATGCAGCAGCAGGTAGCCGAGGCCCACCGCGAGCAGCGGGATGACGCACACCACCCAGCCGGTCACGATGATCCGGGCGCGGCGCCGTAGGCCGGTGACCCGTGGGTCCCGCGGGCCCTGGCCCAGCGCGCCCCGCACCACCGGGGCGATCCGGGCGAACAGGTCCGGCACGCCGACCAGGTCGCTGAGGATGAAGTAGCCGTCGAAGCGGACGAACGGCAGCAGTTGCTCCAGCATCTCCAGGTGCGTCAACGCGATGACCAGCAGCAGGACCTGGGCTGAGGTGACCGCGTACAGGCCGGCCAGGGCCAGCATGAAGACCAGGTTGAAGTAGAGGCCGCCGAGGTCGGTGCGCAGCCGCCCGCCCCGGCTGAGCCGGTACGAGTCGGTGACGTTGGTGAAGAACGCCGGCCAGACCAGGTAGATGCCGACGCCGATCCGGCCGGGCCGGGCGCCGCCGTAGCGGCAGCCGGTGGCGTGCCCGCACTCATGGAACGCGGCCGAGATCACGGTCAGGGCGACCACCAGGAGCAGGTCCAGCGGATCGCGCATCACCTGGGCGAGCCCGGCGCCCAGGCCGTGGCTGAAGAACAGCCAGTAGTCCAGGGCCGCCGCGGTGCCGATCACGGCGATGACGAGCGGCTGGTGGAACAGGGGGCGGAGCAGCAGCCGGCCGCGTTGGCCACCGGCTCGGGCAGCAGCGTGCCCCGGGCTCGCAGGGCGAGCAGCGGGTTCGCGGTCGGTGCGACGGTGGGGCGGCCGGGCCGGGCCACGATGCCGAGCGGGATCAGCTTGGCCGCGACGACATGGCGGACCTGGTCAGCGGTAAGCGTCCGGCCGATGTCGGCGCTGACCAGCTCGGCAATGGTGGCCGCGTCGCGGGAGCCGTCGATCCGGGAGGTCACCTGGTACAGCAGCGGAGACATCTGGATGACCTGGCCGTCGGCCCGCCGCACCAGCGATGGCGGCTGCCGGTAGCCAGAGTTCTGGTACTCGCCGAGCAGTTCCACGCCGTCGGCGAGCCGGGGCACCGCCGGGAGTGCGGCCGCATCGGCCGGGGACGGCACGGCTGCCGGCGCGCTGGTCGGCTGGTGCCTCGGTGGGCGCGTCCAGTGGGCTCGTGCCTGGTGAGCTACGGTCATGCCGCTGCTCCTCCCCAGACAGGGAAAGGTCCGCCTGGGGCTCCCAGGCGGACCCTCCCTCCCACTGCGCAGTTCCCCTCCGAATGCCCAATGGGGCGCATTCGGGTCGGGCCAGACGTATTAGAGGATGTTGCCGGAGCCGAAGCTGAGGATGTTGTCGAAGCTGCCGTTGGCAACGGCGATGTTCACCGCCGGCTTGGGCGGTGTTGCCGTAGCCGTTCTGGGTGAGGGTTGAGCTGGAGCCGTCGCCGACGTGGAGCGGCGCACAGCAGAGCGTTTCCCGGCTGGGCAGCAGCTCGGCCTGCTCGAGCTCGAGGTCCTGCATGGTCACGGCAGGTCGGGTGGACATGGAGCCTCCTTCGGGAGTGATCGGCCTCGGTCGGGCCGACCAGGGTGCCCGCGGTCGCGGGCGCTCGGGTCGCAGGGACCGCCCGGCACCTCGGTGGTGACGAGCCCGAAGCTGATGTACGCTTTCTGCCGTACATGCTGTTCGGCCATGACCGTACAGTAATCTTTACCGGTGAGTAAGGCAAGGACTCCGGATCGCGACCGGAGTTCACGGGATTGAGGCGGTTAGGCTGGCCATGGCGGTAGATGCGGCAGGGGACGAGCGCCCCGCACTGAGCCCCGACCACACACCGCCGCCGCAGCGATGGAGCATGGCACCAACCCCCTGCAGCGCCTGATCCTGGACCAGATGCGCGAGAAGGGCCTGTCCTACGGCGACGTGGCCCGGCGCGGCGGGCTGCCCCGATCCACCGTCTACACCCTGGCCACGACCAGGAATCTGGCCCGGCCGCCCCGCCCAGCCACGCTGGACGGGCTGGCCCGGGGGCTCGACGTGCCGGTCGCCGCCATCCGGGCCGCCGCCGCCGAGTCCACCGGACTGCACTACTACGACGACATCCCGGCCCCACCGGAGCACCCCGGCGACCCGGAGCGGGAACTCCTGATCGCCAGCATCGACGAGCTGACCCCCGAGGAGCGGCGGCACGTGGCCGCGCTCGTCGAGTCGCTGCGCCGCCGGGCCGCCCCGGAGTAGGGCGGCCGCCAGCGCCCGGCCAGGTGGCCGTGGGCTGGCCCGCGGCCGCACGAGCTGGGCCAGGAAGCTGTCCCAGCCCAGTTGCGCGCGCACCGCTACTCCACCGGCCCCATGGCCGGTACCCCGAGCTGCTTGGCCAGCTCGCCGTAGGGGCCCTCCGGCAGCACCACCCGGGCCACCCGCAGGATGGTCCGCGGGTCTTCACCAGGAGGCCGCAGCACGAAGACCCTGGCCGCCTGCTTGTCGCACGTCACCACCAGCCGGTCGTGGTCGGCGAGGACGATAGCGGGCCGTTCCGGGCTGGGCGGCACGGTGGCCGGGTCCCGCGGAACCATGGGTGGCCGCACCGCGATGGTGCCTACCGTGGTGTGGCGGCGCAGCGTCATCAGCGCTTCGGCCAGGAAGGTCAGGCCGACCAGCAGGCCCACCGCCAGCAGCAGGGCCTTGAGCCAGGCCGGCATGCCGTTGAGGCTCGGCGCGCGCATGGTCCGCGGCGCGGCGTGGTGCGTGCTGCCCACTGGGGTTGGTGGCGGTGACGCCAGGTGCGGCGGCCGGGTGGCTAGGCTCGGCTTGCTGGCCGGGCTTGGCCTGCTGCTGGGCGCCGTGCCGGCCGTCGCGCGCGGGACGGTGAGCACGGTGCCGGGCTGGATCGTGTTCGGGTTGGGGCCGATGGCCTGCCAATTGGCCTCGTATAGGGCGAGCCAGCCGCCCGGCAGGGCCAGCTGGGCCGCGATGCCGGACAAGGTGTCTCCGGCCGCGACTGTGTAGTGCGCGGGCAGCTTCCGGCCGGGGAGCCGGAGCACGGTGCCCGGGTGGATCGTGTTCGGGTTGGGGCCGATGGCCCGGCGGTTAGCCGCGTACAAGGCGGGCCAGCCACCGTGCAGGGCGAACCGGGTGGCGATGCTGGACAGGCTGTCGCCGGGCTGGACGACGTACTTGGTGACGGCTGGCCGGGCCGCGGCCGGGTGCGCCGCAGGGGCGTTGTGCACGCTGGTGAGGATGACCTCGGTACTGCTTACGGTGCGCGTGCTCGCGTGAGCCGGGTGCACAGATCCCGTGCTGACGATCGTCAGCAGGATGATCGGCAGAATGCTCCAGGCGAGCACCACGCACGCGGACTTGGTCCACGCACGCATGATGCTTCACTTTCCTTCCAAGGGGATCAGCGCCGAACGCTGCAGGTCCGGGCGCCGGAGGAACGGGCCGGTATGGAAGGAAAGGACTTACGCGGGCGGTACCTCGGGCAGGTAAGACCGCCAGATCGACTTCGCGGCGGCCCGCCGGGCCAGCCGCAGCAAAACCAGGGTGAGCAAGGAGATCAGCGCTGCGCTGAGGCCGGCCTGCAGCCCGCCGCCGCTGCTGCTGCCGACGGTGCCGCCAGCGCCGCTGCCGGTCGCACCGCCGCCCGGGCTGGCCGGCAGCCGGGGCAGTGCGGAGGCCGGCGACGCCGGGGCGGTGCCGTCACTCAGCGGCGTGGACAGCGATCGCATGCCCTCGGCTGGTGCGGTCGCCGCGGCGGTTCCGGTGTGCAGTGCGGAGGCTGCGCCCGACGCGCTCGGTCCGGCTGGGATAGCCGGGTTCGGGACCGCCGTCCCGGTGCTGCCGGTCCCGGTGCTTGTCAGGCCGGGAAGCACGCCTCCGGTCACCCCGGTGACCCGTGCTGGTGACGGTCGGGAGGACGGATCCGGTGACGCCGGTCAGGACGCTGGTGACGGTCGGCAGGACGCTGCCGGTGACCCCGGTCAGCGTGCTGGTGACGGTCGGGAGGACGGATCCGGTGACGCCGGTCAGGACGCTGGTGACGGTCGGCAGGACGCTGCCGGTGACCCCGGTCAGCGTGCTGGTGACGGTCGGGAGGACCGAGCCGGTGACGCCGGTGACGGTGCTGGTGACCGTGGGGAGGACCGAGCCGGTGACGCCGGTGACGGTGCTGGTGACCGTGGGGAGGACCGAGCCGGTGACGCCGGTGACGGTGCTGGTGACCGTGGGGAGGACCGAGCCGGTGACGCCGGTCAGGGTGCTGGTGACGGTCGGGAGGACCGAGCCGGTGACGCCGGTGACGGTGCTGGTGACGGTCGGGAGGACCGAGCCGGTGACGCCGGTGACGGTGCTGGTGACCGTGGGGAGGACGGATCCGGTGACGCCGGTCAGGGTGCTGGTGACGGTCGGGAGGACCGAGCCGGTGACGCCGGTGACGGTGCTGGTGACCGTCGGGGCGACGGATCCGGTGACGCCGGTGACGGTGCTGGTGACGGTCGGGAGGACCGAGCCGGTGACGCCGGTGACCGTGCCGGTGACGGCTGGGATGACCGACTTGGTGGTCCCGGTGACCGTACCGGTGACGGCGGGGAGCGTGCTTCCGGTGGACCCGGTGACGGCTGGGAGGGTGGCTCCGGTGATCCCGCTGACCGTGCCGGTGGCCGAAGGGAGGGCGGACCCGGTGCCGCCGGTGGCGGTGGCGGGGGGCGCGGTCTTGGTGACTGCGCTGACCGCGCCGGTCACGGTCGGCTGGGTGGGCGCGGTGACGCTGGTGATCGTGCCGGTCAGGCCGGACAGCGGGCTGGCTGGGTTCGGCCCGGGCGCGGCCGGGGTGGCGGCGGTCTGGGCCGCGGCGGTCTGGGTGCTGCCTGTTAGCGCGCCGGTGACGGCGGACGCGGGACTGGTCGCGGCCGGCGGCGCACTCGCCGTGAGGTGGCTGACCGTGCTGGTGACGCCGGCCACCGTGGACGCCGGGGCGGCGGCCGGCTGGGCCGCGGCCGGCTGGGTCTGGGCCGGGGTCCCGTGGCTGCTGCCGAGGCCCTGGGCCGCGCTGCTGACGGTTCCGGTGGCGCTGCTCACGGCCCCGGCCAGGCCACTCGCGGCCGGGGGCGGCGAGCTGGCCGCCTGGCCCGCGCTGCTAGAGCTGACCGCGGCGGCCGGCTGGGCCGCTGCGGGCTGGGCCGGGGCGGCGGGCTGGCTGGCCGGCTGCGCGGCGCTGGTCTCAGCCGGCGCGGGCTGGGCCGGGCCGGACTGGGCTGGCGCGGGCTGGGCCGCACCGGGCTGCGACGCACTGGGCAGCTGCGCGGCGGGCGGCGTCGAGGCGGACTGGGCCGGGCCGGACGCCGGCGCCGGGTTGGGCTGGGTCAGGCTCTGCACAGCACCGCTGGCCGCTCCGGTCAGCGAGCTCAGCGCAGACCCGGCACCGCCGGGACCCGGTGAGCCTGGATCCGTCGCGGCGGACGCCCGGCCGGCGAGGAGGAATGCAAAAATGAGCGCTGCGGAAATCCCTCCGCAGGCGCATAGAAAAACCCTCAGAGCCCGGCCTAAGGCTCGTGAGAGAGTTGCGGACCCCTCCACGGCACGGAGACTACACCGAGTACCGATAATCATCCATACCTACCCGTCAGTTCTGTCCGGGCAGAACCGTCGGCACAATGCGGGCAATACGACACATGCGTTACCAGAACACACGCGAAAGGTAATTCCGTGACCAACAACCCGAGTTCCGACAATTCCGAGGCGGTGGTGGAGTGCGCCGTGGACGGCCAGATTGCGGTGGTCACGATCAACCGGCCGCAGGCGCGCAACGCCATCAACCAGGCCGTCGCGACCGACATGGCGGCCTGCTTCGATGACCTGGACGAGCGGAAAAACGTCCAGGTCATCGTGCTGACCGGGGCGGGCGGCACGTTCTGCGCGGGGATGGATCTCAAGGGCTTCCTGGCCGGGGAAGACCCAACGTCGGGCGGCCGCGGCTTCGCCGGGATCGTGGAACGGCCACCGGCCAAGCCGATCATCGCCGCGGTCGAGGGATACGCGCTGGCCGGCGGGTTCGAGGTGGCCCTGTCCTGCGACTTGATCGTGGCCAGTGAGGACGCCAGTTTTGGCCTGCCAGAAGTGACCCGGGGCCTGGTCGCGGCGGCGGGCGGCCTGCTCCGGCTGCCCCGGCGGATCCCTTACCACCTGGCTATGGAGATCGCACTCACCGGACACCGCATGCCCGCCGACCAGCTGCACGCGGCCGGGCTGATCAACCGCCTGGTACCGGCCGGTGAGGCGCTCGACTCAGCCCGCGAGCTCGCGGCCCGGATCAGCCAGAACGCCCCGCTCGCCCTGGCCGCCACCAAGCGGGTTGTGGTGGAGTCGGCGGACTGGCCTGCCAGCGAAGCGTTTGCCCGCCAGGGCTTGATCGCGGGGCCCGTCTTCGGCTCGGCCGACGCCATGGAGGGGGCACTGGCGTTCGGAGAAAAAAGGGCTCCGGTGTGGCGCGGAGAGTGAGCGGCGCTCGCTCGCCCGGCCAGCGCCGGCCTGGCGGTTTTTCCTCCGCTTTGCGGTATCCACCTCGCCAGCCCGGCCACGCGGGCGGCACGAGGCCGCATAGGATCGGCCCGAAACCACCCGACCACACTCTCGTTGGGGAACATCCATGTGCGGAATCGTCGGCTGCCTGGCCCTCGCCCTAGAGGCCGACCCGGACCAGGGCTGGGTGCAGACCGCTACCGAGCGGATCAGCCATCGCGGCCCAGACGACGAAGGGTTCTACACCGACCCTGACGTAGCGCTGGGGTTCCGGCGGCTGGCCATCATCGACTTGTCCCCGGGCGGGCATCAGCCGATGCGGTCCGCGGACGGCCGGTACTGGATGGTCTACAACGGCGAGATCTACAACTACCTGGAACTCGGCCAGGAGCTGCGGCAGCAGGGCGTGGCGCTGCGCTCGTCCTCCGACTCCGAGGTGCTGCTAGAGATGTACGCCCGGGTGGGCAAGGACGTGGTGCACCGGCTGCGCGGCATGTTCGCGTTCGCGATCTGGGACACCTGGACCCGGGAGTTGTTCTGCGCCCGGGATCAGTTCGGGATCAAGCCGTTCTACTACCGGGTCGACACAGAGCCGGCCCGGGGCCGGACCCGGCCCGGGCGGCCGCCGCGGAGCAGCCGGAGTGGTTCGGCGGAGCGGCTGAGCAGCCGGGCTGGCCGGGCAGTGCGGGGCAGCAGGCCGGCTGGCCGGATGGTCCGGCCGAACCGGCGGGCTGGCCCGGGGACCCGGGGCAGCAGCCTGGGTGGCCCGGTGGCCCGGCGCAGCAGCCTGGGTGGCCTGGCGGTCCGGCGCAGCAGCCGGAGTGGCCCAGTGGCCCGGCGCAGCAGCCGGAGTGGCCTGGCGGTCCAGCCGAGCAGGCGAGTCAGCGTGGCGGCGTGGCGGTCCTGGAGTCGGCGTGGGACGCGCCACCGTCCGGCGGCCGGCACGCGGGTAGCCAAGGGGCCCGGCCCGTCACCGCCAGTGCCCCGCCGAGCCGCGGCGGCGGGCGGCATGCGGCCGGGCGGAGCCAGCCGGCTGGTGGCCCGCCAGGCCCGGGGGCCGGCGGGGCCCGGTGCGCCAGGTACCGGCGGGCCGGGTGTGGGCGGTGGGTTCGGCCGGGGTGGCGGGGACGTGGCCCGGTCCACTGGCACCGGCCGCCTGCTCCGCTTCGCTTCGGAACGCAAGTGCCTGGCCAGCCCGGGTGAGCTGACTCAGCTCGACGGCGATGCGCTGCGCCGCTACCTGGCCTTCCAATACGTCCCGCCACCCGATGCGCTGACCCCGCCGATCCGGGTGCTGCCGCCCGGGCACGCGATCATCGCCCGGCCGGGCGGCACCGTGGACGTGTACCGCTACTGGCGGGCTGACCTGCGGCCGGCCCCGGCGCCTAGCCCGGGCAGCGCCGAGGCGATCCTGGCCGCGATGCGGGACTCGGTCGCCGTGCACCTGCGCAGTGACGCGCCGCTGGGCGCCTTCTTGTCCGGTGGCATCGACTCGGCCGCGATCTGCGCGCTGGCCGCCGAACACCGTCCCGACCTGCTGACGTTCACGGTCGGCTTCGAGCGTGAGGGCTACAGCGAGATCGACCGGGCGCAGGAGACGGCCGCCGCGATCGGGGTCAAGTCGATCCCTTACGTGATCACGGCCGAGGAGTTCTTCACCCACCTGCCCCGGATCATCTGGCATCTGGATGACCCGATGGCGGACGCGGCCGCGGTGCCGCTGTGGTTCGTCGCCCGGGAGGCCAGCAAGCATGTGAAGGTGGTGCTGTCCGGCGAGGGCTCAGACGAACTGTTCGGCGGGTACGCGATCTACCACCAGCCAGGCGTGGTCCGGGCCGGGGAGAAGCTGCCGGACCTGGCCCGGATGCCGCTGAAACGGGCCGCCTCGATGATGCCGGCCGGAGTCAAGGGCAAGGGGTTCCTGGAGCGGACTTCGACCCCGCTGCGGGAGCGCTACATCGGCAACGCGCACGTGTTCGCCGGGCCGCAGATCGACCTGGTGGCGCGGCCGCCGGCCACGCCGGCGTCCAGCGCCTACGCGGTCACCGCGCCGGTCTACCAGCAGGCTGCCGAGGCGGGCCTGGACGACACCTCCACCATGCAGTTGGTGGACATCAACACCTGGCTGCACGGCGACATCCTGGTCAAGGCGGACCGGATGACGATGGCGCACAGCCTGGAGCTGCGGGTGCCGTTCCTGGACCGCGAGGTGATGGGGGTGGCGTCCCGGCTAGCCCGCGAAGAGAAGATCGCGGCGGGAACCACGAAACTGGCGTTGCGCCAGGCGATGAGCTCGGTGCTGCCGCAGGCCGCGGCGGAGCGGGCCAAGCTAGGCTTCCCGGTGCCGATCGGGTTCTGGCTGAAGGGCGAGATGTATGGGTACGCGGAGCGGCTGCTCCGTGAGGCCCGCACCGACCAGTGGATCGACCGGCAGGCCGCGCTGGGCATGCTCGAGCGGTTCCGGGCCGGCGACCCCGAGGTCAGCTGGCGGCACATCTGGGTGCTGCTGGTGTTCTCGCTGTGGCACCAGATCTACGTCGAGCGGGTGTACGACCCGGCCGCGCTGGGCTGGGAGCGCGCGCCCAGCCCAGGGGCGCCCAGCCCGGGGGCGGCCTGGTAGCGGCCGGGCTCCTCAGCCGGTCGGCTCCCCAGCCGGTCGGCTCTCAGCCGGCCGGTGCGAACCCGGGGCCCTTGCCCGGGCCGTAAGCGGAGAGCTTGTCCCGCAGCCGGCCGCGGCCACGGTGCAGACGCGACATCACGGTGCCGATCGGCGTGCCCATGATCTCCGCGATCTCCTTGTACGCGTAGCCCTCGATGTCAGCCAGGTAGACCGCGACGCGGAACTCTTCGGGCAGGTCACGGAGCGCGCGCAGGATCTCGGAGTCGGCCAGCCGGTCGAGGGCTTCCGCCTCGGCCGACCGGGCCTGCGGGGCCAGCGGGTCGGCGGGCAGCTGCCACTCCTGGAAGTCACCGCTGGACGCCTGCCGTGGCTCGCGGCGCCGCTTGCGGTAGGTGTTGATGAACGTGTTGGCCAGGATGCGGTGCAGCCATGCCTTGAGGTTGGTGCCCGGGCGGAACTGGTGGAACGCGGCATAAGCCTTGGCCGAGGTCTCCTGGACCAGGTCCTCGGCGTCGGTGGGGTTGCGGGTCATCCGGAGCGCGGCCGGGTACAGCTGACCGAGGAACGGCACGAACGTCCTGTTCGAACCGCTCGTTCCGGTCCGGCGCGTCTTCGCTTGTCCCCATCGGCTGCTCCACTCGATCGTTACCCTGTCAACTGTAGAGACGGATGAGAGCGTTCACTCGGCTCGGTGACTCGGGTCACATTTTTTTCCCCGCTTGTTCGTGGTTCATTCCTACCTGGCCAACCTGAAAGATTCCTGATGATGGGCTGTGAGCAACGCAGGTGCATACAGGAGTGATTCGCCGGTGATCCGCCGCCCCAGCGCAGACCGGAATTGCCTGCCGTCGGCATGACCTGGATGCCGCCTGACCAGCGAGTCTTCGGCGACGATGCCGATGGCGAACTGGCCCTGGTGGCGCTGGCCGACCGGCTGGGCGCGGCCACGGTGGCGGGCTGGTCGGATGCTGAGCGGCAACTCGTGGCGCAGGCCAGAGCGGCTGAGCGCGCCGGGCTGGATGAGCTGGCTGGGCCGGCTGGCGTGGCTGGACCGGCCGCGCCGGGGTTCGGCGCCTGCGCGGCCCGGGACGAGATCCGGCGTGGTGGTGATCCGCTGGGTGAGGCGTTCTGCGCACTGCGGGGACCAGCCCGGCGGCGTCCGCTTGGCCAGACGTTCACCCCGCCGAGGGTCATCGAGAGCATGATCTCCTGGGCGGCCAGCACTGGATCCCGGCCTGCCCGGGTCGTCAACCCTGGCTCCGGATCGGCCCGGTTCCTCATCGCCGCCGGACGCCGGTGGCCCGGCGCCGACCTGGTCGGGGTGGAGATTGACCCGGTGGCCGCGATCGTCGGCCGGGCCAGCCTGGCCGCGGCCGGGCTTGCCGCACGGTCCCGGATCATCCTGGGTGACTACCGGGCCGTGGCCCTCCCGCCGTGTGCGGGCCCAACCCTGTTCCTGGGCAACCCGCCCTACGTCCGGCATCACCAGATCACGCCGGACTGGAAAAGCTGGCTGCACCGCACTGCGGCCGGGTACGACCTGCCGGCCAGCGGGCTCGCGGGGCTGCATGTCCACTTCTTCCTGGCCACCGCCCAGCACGCTCAGCCCGGGGATCTCGGTGCGCTGATCACCGCGGCCGAGTGGCTGGATGTGAACTACGGCCGCCTGGTCCGAGAGTTGCTGCTCGGGCCGCTCGGCGGCGAGTCGGTGCACCTGGTGGAGCCGGCCGTGCCGGTGTTCGCGGATGCCATCGCCACCTCGGCCCTCACCTGCTTCCGCACCGGCCAGGCGGTCGGTGCGATCCGGCTGGCCCGGGTGGCCAGCCCCGCTGACCTGGGCAACCTGGCGGGTGGTGGACCTGTGCCGGCCGTCCTGCTGCGGGACGCGCAGCGCTGGGGCCCTCTGCTCCGCAGCACGGCTGGCGAGCCCGGCACGGGCAGCGGGTCAGCCCCGGCCCGCGTCTCAGCGGCCTCCGGTCGGCATGCCACGGCGAGTGTGCCGTCTGGGACCGGCGGACCGCCTGGCTCTGGCCGGTCGGCTGGCCCCGGTGGCCCCACTCGCCGCGGCCTGCCCGCCGGGTACGTCGAACTGGGGGAACTGTGCCGGGTACACCGCGGCCAGGTGACCGGGGCCAACGCGGTGTGGGTGACCGCCGGCCCGCACGCCCTGATCCCGGCCCGCTTCCAGTTCGCCGCGGTGACCAGGGCGCGCGAACTGTTCGCGGCGGGCGCCGTGCTGCCGTCGGGTGCTGCCCTGCGCCGGGTCATTGACCTGCCCGCCGACCTGGCCGAATTGTCCGCCGCCGAGCAAGCCACGGTGGCCCGCTTCCTCCGTGCGGCGGTGGCGGCCGGGGCCGCCGACGGCTATGTAGCCCGGCACCGCACCCCATGGTGGCGGGTCCGGCTGGCCGAACCGCCGCCCATCCTGGCCAGCTACATGGCCCGGCGGCCGCCAGTCTTCGTCCGTAACCTGGCCGGGGCCCGGTTCGTCAACATCGCGCACGGGCTCTACCCGCGCGAGTCGTTGCCGCCGCGGCTGCTGGACGCGCTGGCCGGCTACCTCAGCCGGTCGGTGACCGCCGGCCAGGGCCGGGTCTACGCCGGCGGCCTGGTCAAGTTCGAGCCGCGGGAAATGGAACGCCTCCCCGTCCCGGCGCCTGACCTACTCGCCGCCCCGGGTCAGCAGTGCCCAGTGTGACGGCCGGTGCACGTTCTCACCATGCGCCGACTCGTGATCATGACTCTGGTGCTAGTAGATGCCACTGACTTAGCGTCGCGGAGATCACCGCCTCTGTTGTTGATGTTGACTTAGCGGCCCCTATTGTGTCGGCTCCTTCAACATCAACAAGCAGGCTCTCTGGTTGACAGCTGCCACTGGTCACACCAGCACCACGGTCATCACCGGCCGCGTCCCGGTCCAGGCGCTAGATCCAGCCGTGGTACCACATGTGCGACAGCCAGGACGAGTACGGGATGACCTGGCCCGCGATGATCGGGTACAGGTACGCGAAGTTCAGCAGCACCCCGAGCAGGTACGCACCGGCCACCGCCGCGCCCACCGTGCGCCGGGTGGTGGACGCCTGCGCCGACCCGATGATCAACCCCAGGCAGAGCGTGATCGAGATGATCAGGAACGGCTCGAACTCCAGCGCGTAGAAGAAGAACTCGGTCCGGTGGTCGTGCAGCGCGAACCAGAACCAGGGCAGCCAGCCCACGGCCACGCTGAGCAGCAGCGCCCCGGCCCGCCAGTCACGCCGGGTCAGCCACCAGCCAATGCAGACGATCAGCGTGGCGATGGACGCCCACCAGATCAGCGGGGTGCCGATGGCCAGCACTTCCTGCGCGTTGCTGGAGGCGCAGGCCCCCTTCCCGCCGCCCGCCGGGCAGGACCAGTAGAACGCCACCGGCAGGCTCATCACCAGCCAGGTCCAGGGCTGGGACTGGTACGGGTGGTGGGTGGTCAGGCCGAGGTGGAACTGCAGGATCTGCTTCTGGTACTCCAGGAACGAGGCGATCGCGGCGATCACCGGGGTGTGGATGCCGTTCGCCGCCGCCCACTGCCGGTCGTAGCCGGAGTTGGTGAAGAACCAGCCGGACCAGGTGACCAGGTACACCCCGAGGGGCAGCAGGCCGAACCAGGCCGGCAGCCAGCGGTTCTGCTTCAGCACCGCGGGCAGCCCGCCAGGCAGGCCGGCCGCCCGGCGCGCGCCGCAGTCCCACGCGAGGACCAGGGCAGTGAAGCCGAGCACGTACCAGATCGCGTCCCACTTGGATGCCAGGGCCAGCCCGATGCACACCCCGGCGCCGATCCGCCACCGGCTGACCCAGATCCGGGGCGCGGTGAACTCGCCCGGCGACTCCTCGGCCGCCGCGGCCAGCCGGTCCCGGGTCAGGTCGCGGTCAACCACCAGGCAGCCGAACGCGGCCAGCACCCAGAACATGAGGAAGATGTCCAGCAGCGCGGTCCGGCTCATCACGAACTCGAGCCCGTCCAGCGCCATCAGCAGGCCGGCCACGCAGCCGAGCAGCGTGGACCTGGTCATCCGCCGGGTGATCCGGGCCAGCAGCAGGATGGCCAGCGACCCGATCAGCGCGGTGGCGAACCGCCAGCCGAACGGGTTAAGCCCGAACGTCCACTCGCCGAACGCGATGAACAGCTTGCCCAGCGGCGGGTGCACGACGAATTCGCCGCCGTGGGTGAAGATGTGCGGATCGCCGCGGACCAGCAGCGCGTTGCGCCCGGCACTGTAGTTGTGCTCGACGCCGAAGCGCAGGATGCCGAGCGCGTCCGGCACGTAGTACGTCTCGTCGAAGATCACGCTCTTCGGCGTGCCCAAGTGGCTGAACCGGAGGAACGCGCCGAACAGGGTGACCAGCACCGGCCCGGCCCAGCCCCAGAACTCACTCCCGGGCATGACGGGGAGCAGCCGGGCGCGCAGTGTGGACGCCGGTGTGGTGGTGTCAGCGACCGGCTCGGCGGCCGCCCGGGATCCAATCATCGGTCACATCGTATGGGTGCGGGACACCATCTGGTGGGCCAGATCACGACGTAACGCCATGGCGTAACGGCCAGCCTGGTCACCCGGCGGCGGGCCCGCACGTAACGTGGTCCCCGGCATGAACAGCAGCGACAGCGGTCCCCCCAGCCGTCCAGGCCCGGGCACCGGCACAGACACCGGCACCGGGATCCTGACCGTGGCCGCCGTGCCTATCGGGCGCCCGGGTGACGCGTCGCCGCTGCTGGCCCACGCGCTGGCCACCGCGCCGGTGATCGCGGCCGAGGACACCCGGCGGCTGCGTAAGCTGGCCGCCCAGCTGGGCGTCGAACCAGCCGGGAAGATCACTTCCTACTACGACGCGGTGGAGCAGAGCCGCGAGCCGCGGCTCATCGAGACCCTGCTCGCCGGGCAGGACGTGCTGCTGGTCACCGACGCGGGCATGCCGGTGATCAGCGACCCCGGCTACCGGCTGGTCGCGGCGGCGGCCGCGGCGGGGGCGGCGGTGACCGTGCTGCCCGGGCCGTCCGCGGTGATCGCCGCGCTGGCCGTGTCCGGGCTGCCCTCGGACCGGTTCTGCTTCGAGGGCTTCCCGCCGCGCAAGCCGGGCGAGCGGGCGCGGCGGCTGGCCGAGCTGGCCAGCGAGCCGCGCACCATGGTGTTCTTCGAGTCGCCGCGCAGGCTGGCCAGCACGCTGGCGGGCCTGGCCACGGCGTTCGGCCCGGACCGCCGCGCGGGGCCTGCCGTGAGCTGACCAAGACCCACGAGGAAGTGCGCCGGGGCACCCTGGCCGAACTCGCCGCCTGGGCCGCGGACGGCGTGCTGGGCGAGGTCACCCTGGTCGTCGCGGGCGCGCCGACGGCCGGGAGCAAAGCCAGCCCGCCCGGCCGCACCGCCGCCGAGGCCGCGGACGAGGTCGAACGCAGGATCGCGGACGGCCAGCCGCGCAACGCCGCCATCGTGGCGGTCGCCCAGGAGTCCGGGCTGCGCCGGGGCGAGGTCTACGACGCCGTGCTGGCCGCGCGCCGCGCCCGCGACTAAGCGGCCAGGGCGGCACGGGCGGCAGGAGCGGCACGGCGGCAGGGGTGGCACGGGCTGGTAGGAGCGGCGCCAGCGAACCGGGCCCGGACTCCGCGTAATCGGTTCGGAGCCTGTCCAGGCTGGCCCTAGGCTGTGACCATGTCCGCTACGACCCGTCACATTCTCACCGCGCCGGCCTGGCCCTACGCGAACGGCCCCCGGCACATCGGCCATGTCTCCGGCTTCGGCCTGCCGTCCGACATGTTCAGCCGGTACCAGCGGATGGCGGGCAACCGGGTGCTGATGGTCAGCGGCACCGACGAGCACGGCACGCCGATCCAGGTCGCCGCGGACGCCGAAGGCGTCACCGCACGCCAGCTGGCCGACCGGTACAACCGGGTGATCGCGGAGGACCTGCGCTCGCTCGGCCTGTCCTATGACCTGTTCACCCGGACCACCACGCGCAACCACTACGCGGTGACCCAGGAGATCTTCCTCGGCCTGCTGAAGAACGGCTATATCTTCCCGCAGACCACGCTGGGCGCGATCTCCCCGTCCACCGGCCGCACCCTGCCCGACCGGTACATCGAGGGCACCTGCCCGATCTGCGGCTACGAGCACGCCCGCGGCGACCAGTGCGACAACTGCGGGAACCAGCTCGACCCGGTGGACCTGATCAACCCCCGGTCCAAGATCAACGGGGAGACGCCCAAGTTCGTCGAGACCGAGCAGTACTTCCTGGACCTGCCCGCGTTCACCGAGGTGCTGGCCACCTGGCTGAAGAGCAAGCAGGGCCAGTGGCGGCCCAACGTGCTCAACTTCTCCCTCAACCTGCTCGACGAGCTGCGCCCCCGGGCCATCACCCGGGACCTGGACTGGGGCGTCCCGGTCCCGCTGGACGGCTGGCGGGACCGCCCGGACAAGCGGATCTACGTCTGGTTCGACGCGGTCATCGGCTACCTGTCCGCGTCCATCGAGTGGGCCAGGCGGTACGGCACCGACCCGGACGAGTGGCGCGCCTGGTGGCAGTCCCCGGAGGCCGAGTCCTACTACTTCATGGGCAAGGACAACATCGTCTTCCACTCCGAGATCTGGCCGGCCATGCTGTTCGGCTACTCCGGCCAGGGCGCCAAGGGCGGCACGCCCGGCGAGCTCGGCGCGCTGAACGTGCCCACCGAGCTGGTATCCAGCGAGTTCCTGACCATGGAGGGGCGGAAGTTCTCCTCGTCCCGCGCGGTGGTCATCTACGTCCGGGACTTCCTGGCCCGCTACGACGTGGACGCGCTGCGTTACTACGTGGCGGTGGCCGGCCCGGAGAACCAGGACACCGACTTCACCTGGAGCGAGTTCCTCCGGCGCAACAACGACGAGCTGGTCGCGACCTGGGGCAACCTGGTCAACCGGTCGGTGTCGTTCGCCGCGCGCAACATCGGCTCGATCCCGGAGCCCGGCCACCTGACCGAATGGGACCGGGACGTGCTGGAGCGCTCCCGGCAGGCGTTCGGCCAGGTCGGCGCCGCACTGGGCCGGTCCAGGTTCAAGGCCGGGGTGAACGAGGCCATGCGCGCGGTGGCCGAGGCCAACAAGTACATGTCCGACCAGGCGCCGTGGAAGCTGCGCGAGTCGGACCCGGAGCGGATGCGCACCGTGCTGCACGTGGTGCTGCAGCTGGTGAACGACGCGAAGACGCTGCTCACCCCGTTCCTGCCGGAGTCGTCGGGCAAGGTGTACCGGATGCTGGGCGGCGCGGGCGAGTGGTCCGGCACGCCCCGGATCGAGGAGGTCGACGAGGACGGCGGCCCGTCCTACCCGGTCATCACCGGCGACTACGGCACGGCCGCCCGCTGGGAGTCCCAGCCGGTCAAGCCGGGCACGCCGCTGAGCCCGCCGGTGCCGCTGTTCACCAAGCTGGACCCGTCCATCGTGGAGGAGGAACTGGCCCGGCTGGGGCAGCAGTGACCGGGACCCACCGGTGACCACCCCGGTCCGTGACCAGTACGGGCGGCCGCCCGCCGCCGACCCGGCGCCACTGCCGGCCAGCGCGTTCGACGCGCACTGCCACCTGGACCTGGTCCTCGGCCCGGTCGAGGACGTGCTGGCCCGGGCGGCCGCGGCCGGCGTCACCCGGGTGGTCACGGTCGGCACCGACCTGCCGTCCTGCTACACCGCGGTGACCACCTCGGCCGACCACGATCCGGTCTACGCCGCGGTGGCCATCCACCCGAACGAGACGGCCAAGGCCGGAGACCCCGCCCAGGTGCTGGGCGAACTGGCCGAGCTGGCCGCGCTGCCCGAGGTCCGGGCGGTCGGCGAGACCGGGCTGGACTACTACTGGGACGACGCGCCGCACTCGGTACAGCAGGACTGGTTCCGCGCGCACATCGCGATGGCCAAGCAGGTGGCCAAGCCGCTGATGATCCACGACCGGGACGCGCACGAGGACATCCTGCGCATCCTGGCCGAGGAGGGCCCGCCGGAGACGGTGATCTTCCACTGCTTCTCCGGGGACGCCGGGCTGGCCAAGCGCTGCGTGGACGCCGGCTACCTGCTCAGCTTCGCGGGCGTGCTGACGTTCAGCAACGCGGCCCAGCTGCGCGAGGCGGCCGCGCTGACGCCGCCCGGCCAGCTGCTGGCCGAGACCGACGCGCCGTTCCTCACCCCGGTGCCCAACCGCGGCAAGTCGAACGCCCCGGCCCAGGTCGCGAACACGATCCGCGCGCTGGCCGAGATCAAGGAACTCGACGTGGCCGAGCTGTGCGCCATCCTCCAGGCCACCGGCCAGCGCGTCTTCGGCCCGTGGTGAAGACCGACCCGTTCCTGGGCCCGGCTGAGATCCGGAGCATCGCGGCCCGGCTCGGCGTCCGGCCGTCCAAGCGCCTCGGCCAGAACTTCGTCACCGACCCCGGCACGGTCCGCCGCATCGTGGCCCTGGCCGGCCTCACGCCGGACAACGTCGTGCTGGAGGTCGGCCCGGGCTTCGGGTCGCTCACCCTGGCCCTGCTGCCGGCCGCGCGCCAGGTGACCGCGATCGAGGTCGATCCCCAGCTGGCCGCCGAGCTTCCGCGCACCGTCGCCGCCCACGCCCCTTCCTATGCCGAACGACTAGACGTGCTGACGGCCGACGCTCTGCGGATCACCGGCCTGCCTGGTCAAACGCCTACGGCGCTGGTGGCTAACCTGCCCTACAACGTGGCTGTGCCGGTCGTGCTGCACCTGCTGGCCACGCTGCCGTCGCTACGCAAGGGGCTGGTCATGGTGCAGGCCGAAGTGGCCGACCGGATGACGGCCGGCCCGGGCAGCCGGGTCTACGGGGTGCCCTCGGTCAAGCTGGCCTGGTACGCGGCCGCCCGCCGGGCCGGCCCGGTGCCGCGCACCGTGTTCTGGCCGGTGCCGAACGTGGACTCGGGGCTGGTCGCGTTCACCCGTCGCGAGCCGCCGGTGGCTGATGTGCCCCGGGCGGACGTGTTCGCCGTGGTGGACGCGGCGTTCGCGCAGCGCCGCAAGACGCTCCGCGCCGCACTGGCCCGGTGGGCCGGGTCAGCCGCGGACGCGGAGCGGATCCTGCGCGCCGCCGGGGTGGACCCCAGCGCCCGCGGCGAATCGCTCACAGTCGCCGATTTCGCCCGCATCGCGGACGTCCAGGCAAGTGATCTTGTTAGCGCGGTGCATTGTCGCCCCACCAGCGAGGCACAATGCACCGCGACTGATGGATTGGCGAGCTAGGGCAGTGACCACTGCTGGTTGGCGCCGCCGTTGCAGGTGTACAGGATGAGCTGGGTGCCGTTGGTCTTGTTGAACGCCGGGTCGTCCAGGCACTTGCCGGACGTCGGGTTGACCAGCTGGCCGTTTTCCGCCTCCCATTGCTGGTTGGCGCCGCCGTTGCAGGACCACCACTCGAGCAGCGTGCCGTTCGAGTAGTTGGCGCCGGTGATGTCCAGGCAGCCGCCGTCGATCTGGATGGTGCCGTTGCTCTCCACCGTCCAGTTCTGCGCGCCGGTGTTGCCGTCGCACGCCCACATCTGCACCTTGTTGCCGTCGGTGCCGCTGGCGTTGTTGTTGTCCATGCACGCGGTGTTGCTGTCCCCGGCCGCGACGATCCCGGTCGCCGGGTTGCTGGGCACCGCATATCCGACCGAGACGATGTTGGCCTGCACCGAGTTGTCGGCCGCGTCGGTCGGGTAGCCGGAGGTCATGACGCCCTCGAAGAACGACCCGTCGGAGCTGTTGCTGTTGTCGCCGCCGGTGCCGAGGATGATGGCGCCCTCCTGATGCATCGGCGCGTAGCCCGACGTGGTCGGCAGCGCCCCGCTGTACCAGGTGGTCAGCCGCCGGAGTCGGCGTTGCCGCCCTTGATCGCGTAGGTCGTGGTCCCGTTGTTCTTCACCAGCGCGGTGACGAACGCGCTGGAGTTGCCGTCGTTGGCTGTGTTGTTGCCGTTGCCGCCGGTGAACAGGCCGTTCTCCAGGTCGGCCTGGACCCACGGGCCCGAGCCGGTGCAGGGCGTGAACCAGCACAACTTGCCGAAGTAGACCGCGTCCATGTGCCCGTTGCCGTTGTCGTCGCCGTTCGTCTCGGCGTTGCCGTAGTCGAAGCAGCAGCCGCTGTTGACGTGGGTGCCGGCCGCCACCATGTAGGCGCCCTGCGGCTCTGAGCCGGTCGCCACCCCGGAGGTGGAGTCGTCCCGGTAGCCGACCCCGGGGCTGACGTAGACGCCATAGACCAGATGGCCGCCCGCCATCACCGGCAGCGCGGCCGCGTTCGCGCCGACGTCGGCCGCACCGTTCCCGCCGGCCGGGCCGATGGTCAGGTTGTTGCCGCGCCCGGACTGGTCGAAGATCTCGGTGATCGTGCACGAGGTGCCCGCGCAGAAGCTGGTCTGCGTGGCGGCGTTGGCGTAGCCGCCGGCGCTCAGCGGGTCGATGTCCGTGGTGGCGCCGTCCGAGGCCCGCTTGACCTGGTACAGCGGCCCGTCATAGGCGGCGTACAGGGCGCGGGTGGTGCTGTGGGCGGCCACACACGGAGTGCCGGCCGCGGCGTAGATGTCGCACGGCCCTGACGTGGCCGCCTGGGCCGGGGCGGGCACGGCGGCCAGCGCGCTGGCGGTGAGCGCGGCGGCCGCCCCGGCCGCCAGCATGGCCTTTCTTAAGTGCTTTAGTACTAACCCGGTGACCATGGTGAACCTCTCTGTTCCTGGTGAAAGTTTCAGGTGCCGATGGGCCTGATCAGAGCTAGTGTGAGCGCTAACAATAGAAATGCGCAAAAGGCTGTCCGTATTTGGCCTCCGGGTGGTTGTGAACGCGACCGAGGAATCGCCCTCACTATGGCTCTGGGCTGCAGGTCCGTCAAGGTCATGGTCAGCGGCGCAGTCCACGCCCGCTACGATCGGATCATCGTGACCGCTGTGACTGCGCGGGTGCCCGCGAAGGTGAATCTCCAGCTCTCGGTGGGGCCGCCACGCGCGGATGGCTACCACGACCTGGTGACGGTGTTCCATGCCCTGGCCCTGTTCGATGAGGTCACCGTGGCGCCCGCGGAAACCGACAGCGTGCGGGTCAGCGGGGAGGGCGCGGCCAGCGTTCCGCTCGGCCGGGACAACCTGGCCGCCCGGGCGGTCGCCGCGCTGACCGACGCGGTCGGGGCGGGCTGCCGGGACGAGCCCGGGGTAGCCATCGAGATCAGAAAGCGCATCCCGGTCGCCGCCGGGCTGGCCGGCGGCAGCGCCGACGCCGCGGCCGCCCTGGTCGCCTGCAACGAGCTGTGGGGCACCGGTCTGAGCCAGCAGGAACTGGCTGAGGTGGCCGGACGGGTGGGCAGTGACGTGGCGTTCGCGCTGCTCGGCGGCACCGCGATCGGCATCGGCCGGGGCGAGCAGGTCACCCCGGCACTGGTCTACGGCACCTATCACTGGGTGCTCGCGTTCGCCGCCGAACAGCTGTCCACGGCCGCGGTGTACGCCGCCTGCGACCGGCTGCGGACCGCGCCGGCCCGGGACGGATCCGGCAGCACCGGCCAGTCGGCCGCCAGGCCGTGGACCGCGCCCGAGGTCAGCACCGCACTGATGGCCGCGCTGCGCGGCGGTGACCCGGCCGAAGTCGGCCCGCTGCTGGTCAACGACCTGCAGCCGGCCGCGATCTCGCTGCTGCCCCGGCTGCGCCAGGCGCTGGCCGCGGGCCGGGAGCACGGCGCGCTCGGCGCGATCGTGTCCGGGTCCGGGCCGACCTGCGCCTACCTGGCCCGGGACGGGGCCCACGCCCGGGACCTGGCCGTCGCGCTGACCAGCGCGGGGGTGTGCCGGTCGGTGGTCAGCGTGACCGGCCCGGCGCCGGGGGCGACCGTGCTCAGCCCGGCCGCCGACCACCGGCGGTAACCCGGATGGCGAACCTGGTCAACCTGGAACGCGCGGTCAAGGCGTACGGCGAGCGGCCGCTGCTTGATGGCGTGTCGGCCGGGGTGGCGGCCGGGGACCGGATCGGCATCGTGGGCCGCAACGGCGCGGGCAAGAGCACGCTGCTGGCCGTGCTCGCGGGCCGGGAGCCGCTGGACAGCGGCCGGGCCACCCGTGCCCGGGATGTCCGGATCGGCGTGCTGGCCCAGCGCAGCGAGCTGACCGGGACGGTGCACAACGTCGTGCTGGGCGATACGCCTGAGCATGTCTGGGCCGCGAACCCGCGCACCCGCTCGATCCTCGCCGCGCTGCTGCCCGGGGTGGACCTGGCCGAGCCGGCCGCCGGCTGTCCGGCGGGGAGTCGCGCCGGGTCGCGCTGGCCGCGGTGCTGATCGGCCAGCACGACCTGCTGCTGCTCGACGAGCCGACCAACCACCTGGATGTCGAGGCCATCGACTGGCTGGCCATGCATCTGGTGCAGCGGTCCGAGGCGCTGGCCGCGGTGACCCACGACCGGTGGTTCCTGGACGCGGTGTGCAACCGCACCTGGGAGCTGGCCGGCGGGCAGCTGCACACCTATGACGGTGGCTACGCCGCCTACGTGCTGGCCCGGGCCGAGCGGGCCCGGATCGCCGAGGCCACCGACCGGCGGCGGCGCAACCTGCTGCGCAAGGAACTGGCCTGGCTGCGCCGCGGCCCGCCCGCCCGGACCAGCAAGCCCCGGTTCCGGATCGAGGCGGCCAACGCGCTCATCGCCGGGGAACCGCCACCCCGGGATGGCGTGGAACTCACCCGGCTGGCTACCGCCCGGCTCGGCAAGACCGTGATCGATGCCGCCGACGTGACCGTCACCGCCGGTCCGCGCATTTTGCTTAACAACGTCACCTGGCAGCTCGGCCCGGGCGAGCGGGTCGGGCTGGTCGGGCCCAACGGCAGCGGCAAGAGCACCCTGCTGACTCTGCTAGCCCGGGGGGACGACCCCCCGGAACCCCCCGATCGCCGCTCCGCGCCGAGCGGCGGCCAGCCGCCGCGGGACTGGGGGGACGACCCGGAACCCCCCGGGAGGACCGTCACCGATGCAGGCCTGACGATTGTCGGCCGGATCACCCAGGGCAAGACCGTGCGCCTGGGCTACCTGCGGCAGAGCGACACCGAGCTGGACCCGGCGCTCACCCCCCGGGAGGCGGTCACCGAGGTGCGCGGCACGCTCGACTCGGCCCAGGGCGCCGCGGCCGCCAGCCAGCTGCTGGACCAGCTCGGGCTGCGCGGCGACACCCAGTGGACACCGGCCAGCGAGCTGTCCGGGGGCGAACGGCGCCGCCTCCAGCTGCTGCGCATCCTGCTGGCCGAGCCGAACGTGCTGTTCCTGGACGAGCCCACCAACGACCTCGACGTGGACACGCTGACCGAGCTTGAGGACCTGCTGGACGGCTGGCCCGGCTCGCTGGTGCTGGTCAGCCACGACCGGTACTTCCTGGAGCGGGTGACCGACCACGTGCTGGCCCTGCTGGGCGACGGGCGGCTCGGCTACCTGCCCGGCGGGGTGGACGAGTACCTGGAGCGCCGCCGCGCCGCCGCGGACGCCGCCGCCGCGGCCGTCCCGGACGGCCCGGCGACCACCGGGAGCCGGGCCGCAGCCGGGTTCGGCCGCCACCCAGCGCGCCGCGCGCAAGGAAATGCAGCGGCTCGAACGGCAGCTCGAGCGGCTAACGACCCGGGAAGCCGAACTGACCGCGGAACTGGCCGCCAATGCCAGCGACTACGTCCGGCTGACCGAGCTGGGTGACCAGCTGAAGGGCGTTCAGAAAGAAAAGAGCCGGCTGGAAGATGAGTGGCTCGCGGCCGCCGAGCAGTCCGGTTAACCTACATATGTCGGTTTAGGCGTCCAGCGGTGCCAGCAGGACGCGGAGCAGGCCGGCCAGCGTGGCCCGGTCGGCGGGGCTGAGCCCATCGAGCAGCGCCTGCTCGTGCTTGACCAGATCATCCAGGGCCGCGTTGACCCGGGCCCGGCCGGCCGGGGTCAGCGTGACCAGCACGCCGCGGCGGTCCTGCGGATCCGGGTCGCGGCGGACCAGCCCGGCGGCGGCCAGCCGGTCGACCCGGTTGGTCATCGTGCCGGAGGTGACCAACGTGGCCCGTAGTAGCGCCCCGGGCGTGAGCTGATAAGGAGGTCCCTTCCTGCGCAGCGCGGAGAGCACGTCGAATCCCCAGGTCTCCAGGCCGTGCGCGGCGAACGCGGACGCGCCGGGCCAGGTCCAGGTGCCGGGCCAGCCGGGAGACCCGGCTGAGCACCTGGAGCGGCTCAACGTCCAGGTCGGGCCGTTCGGCCCGCCAGGCGGCGACCAGGTCATCCACCTCGTCGCGCGGCTCAGCGGCGTGGCCTGGTCGATCATCCATGCGCGCAGCATATCTCTTGACATCAAGAGTGTGAGCGGCCGACGTGGATCGTATACCTTGACGTCGAGAGAAAGGAGGGCCGTGGCATGTGGGATCCCGGCGCCTACTTGCGGTTCGGCAGCGAACGCGCCCGGCCCTTCTTCGACCTGCTCACCCGGGTGCAGGCGGCCGAACCCGGCTACGTGGTGGACCTGGGCTGCGGCCCCGGCAACCTGACCGCGCTGCTGGCGGCGCGCTGGCCCGAGGCCCACGTGCTGGGTGTGGACAACTCGGCGGAAATGATCGAGGCGGCCCGGGCCGAGCTGGCCGCGCCGGTCCCGGCCGGCGCCGGCCGCGCCGCATCCAACGGGTCCCGGCTGGCCTTCGCCCTGGCCGACATCCGGAGCTGGCAGCCGGGCCGCCCGGTGGACGTGTTCACCTGCAACGCCGTGCTGCAATGGGTGCCCGGCCACCTCAACCTGCTGACCACCTGGGCGGGCTGGCTGGCCCCGGGCGGCTGGCTGGCCTTCCAGGTCCCCGGCAACTTCGACCAGCCCAGCCACACCATCCTGCGCGACCTGGCCGCGTCGGCCCGGTGGCGGGACCTGCTGGCCGGTGTGCAGCTGAACCGGCAGGCCATGGACCCCGCCGCCTACCTGGACGTGCTGACCGCGGCCGAGTGCGAGGTGGACGCCTGGGAGACCACCTACCTGCACCTGCTGCACGGCGAGAACGCGGTGCTCGACTGGTACCGGGGCAGCGGGCTGCGCCCGGTGCTGGCCGCGCTCACCCCGGAAGACGGGGCCGAGTTCGCCGCCGAGTACGGCGCCCAGCTCCGCGCGGCCTACCCGTCCGCCCCGTACGGCACGGTGCTGCCGTTCCGGCGGATCTTCGTGGTCGCGCACCGGTAGCCGGCGCTCGGGCCCGAGCTCGGCCGGCTCCGGCCGGCCGATCACTTGCGGGCGCGCCGGGCCACCTCCGCCGAGATCCGCGGTTTGGCTTCGAGCTGGGACAGGCCATTCCAGGCCAGGTTGATCAGGTGCGCGGCGACCTCTTCCAGCTTGGGCTTGCGTGCGTCCAGCCACCACTGGCCGGTCATCGCGACCATGCCGACCAGCATCTGCGCGTACATCGGGACCAGCTTGGGGTCGTAGCCGCGGGCGGCGAAGAAGTCGGACAGGATGTACTCCACCTGGCTGGCGATGTCGCTGATCAGGCTGCCGAACGTGCCCGCACCCGAGGCCGGGTGCGAGTCGCGGACCAGGATGCGGAACCCGTCCGCGTCATCCTCGATGTACTTGAGCAGCATCACCGCGGCGGTCTCGAACTGATCCTTGGTGTGCGCGCCGCCGAGGATCTCGGTGGCCATCGTCAGCAGCCGCTCCACCTCGCGGTCCACCACCACCGCGTAGAGCCCTTCCTTGCCGCCGAAGTGCTCGTACACGACCGGCTTGGACACGCCCGCCTGGGCGGCGATCTCCTCGATCGAGGTGCCTTCGAAGCCACGCTCGGCGAACAGGCGGCGGCCGATGTCGAGCAGCTGCTCGCGGCGTTCCCTTCCGGTCATCCGCTTGCGGTGGTTGGTGCCAGCGTCCGAATTGCTCACCAGCCCATCATGGCCATCAAGCAGCGTTCCGGTCACCTGACTTGGCCGCCTGCTTCCGGACGTCCGCCCCGGCCACCTGCCGGTCGGTCATCGAGCCGAGCTGCTTGCCGCGCAGGCCGGTGAGCTTGCCTTCCAGCCGGGAACTGTCCGGCCAGCGCACGTCGCGGGCCCAGCCGAGCCGTTCCGTCCAGGCGATGACCCGCGCGCTGAGGTCGATCTGGCCCTTGAGCGCGCCGTGCCGGGCGCAGGTCGGGTCGGAGTGATGCAGGTTGTGCCACGACTCACCGAACGACGGGATGGCCAGCCAGGCCACGTTGCGCGACTTGTCCCGTACTTCGAAGTCCTCGTTGCCGAACGTGTGGCAGACCGAGTTGATCGACCAGGTCACGTGGTGCAGCAGGCAGATCCGGACCAGGCTGGCCCAGAAGAACGCGGTGAGCGCGCCTGCGATGGACATCGACCAGAGGCCGCCGATCAGCGCGGGAGCCAGCAGCGACACGGCGACCAGGCCGGGGAACCATCGTGAGATGCGGCTGACATCCTTGTCCGCCAGCAGGTCCGGGCAGAACCTGGCCTGCGACGTCCGGTTCGGGTTGAACAGCCAGCCGATATGCGCGTAACCGAGCCCCTTGGTCAGCGCCTTCCAGTCGGTGCCGAACCGCCACGGCGAGTGCGGGTCGCCTTCCTTGTCGCTGTACTTGTGGTGCCTGCGGTGATCAGCCACCCAGGTCAGCACCGGCCCTTCGATGGCCAGGCTGCCCGCGACGGCCAGCGCGATCTTCAGTCCCCGGTTGGCCTTGAACGAGGAGTGGGTGAAGTACCGGTGGAAGCCCATGCTGATCCCCATCCCGGAGACCACATAGAAGACCAGCCCGATCAGCACATCGTGCCAGCCCAGCCAGCCCAGGCCCCAGGCCAGCGGGACCGCGGCCAGCAGCGCGAGGAGCGGGACAGCGACGAACAGGCCGACCAGCAGGCGCTCCAGCGGGCCGCTCGGCTCCGGCTCGATCTCGGGCAGCGGGGTGCGCCGGGTGACCTGCGGTACCGGGCTCGGGACGGTTCCCGTGCTGACGGTCTCGGGGGAGGCAGTCATGGTGAACCTCGCTCTGCTTCTCTGGGCCAACGGGTGGGCCTCGCGTCTCGGTCCCGACGGCACTACCCAGCTCCGCCGACTTCATGACGCTTACGTCACCGTAACCTACGAAACCGTAAGTTGCACAATCCCCCGCGAAAGATTTCACCTAGTAGGACGACCTAAGAGCGCTCCGTAGCCAGGTGGACCGTCTCAGATAGCGAGACGCGCTGCGCTGCGTAGTTCTTCCTCACGCGTTGTATGTGGTCCGGGAGGCCCAGTTGGCGTCAATCGCGCGCTGAATGGACTGTCCGCCAAGATCGCTTCGGCGCGGCCGGTAGAGTTGCCGCGGATCCGATCCCGGGTCGTCTAGTGGCATGACTATCGGTTTTGGTCCGATCAACGGAGGTTCGAATCCTCCCCCGGGAGCCAGCCCTGGTTCGAGGTCTACCCGTCACGATCGAGCAGGCTGCCCAAGCGCGACCGCAGTTGCCGCGCGGACCCAGCCTTCGATCTTCCGGTACAGGTCAGCGCTCTGTAGCACGTCGATGCGTAGGCAGCCGTGGTATTGCGCCCCGACGTTCTTGCGTACCGTCCGGGGATTGTGCTGCTTGAGCACCGCCTTGTAGAAGCTCGCCGGGTCCGCGCAGATGATGTCTGCCCAGAACCGCTCGGCAGCAGCCACATCCGCGGTCTCGTGAATGTAGACGCGGAAGCGCAGTTGGGCCGACTCGACTCCCGCAGTTACGAGGAAGCGCAGGAAGAACCTGATCAGCCCCGGATCGCTATTGATGAAGAGGATGCGTTCCCGGAGTACGTGTGGCTTGCTCTTGGTGCCCTCGCACCAGTACGCGATCGCGCCGGCGATGAGGATCTCGCGGTCGGTCAAGTCGCCGATCTCGGCGGCCGCCGCGGCTCTGACCGCCTCCCGCCTGGCCTCGCGGGCTGGCCGTTCCGCCGCCCAGTACCTGCGAACTCCCTCGGCCGCTCGCTTGCGTGTCTCCTCATAGGAGAGCCGCGGCGGGCGGGGCATGTCACGGACCCACAGCGAGACCGAACTCTTCGACACCCCCAGCGCGGCCACGATCTCCTCGTAGTCGAGACCCTGCGCACGGAGTTCCCGCGCCCTGGCCCGCACCTCATCTTTGGCGTTCGGCCGGCGGGTCCACTCTGGGGGTGGCTCGCCGCGTACCGCCCTGTCCAGGGTGGCGTTGCTGGTGATGCCGAGGAGGGCTTTGATTTCGCGGCGGGAGTGGCCGGCCCGGCGCAGCGCGATGGCCCGCTCCCGTAACTGCTCGAATGCTGTCCCGCGTTCCGGCCGGGTGCCCGGTAATTCAGTCGAATTCATATTCGAATACTATCGGCCGCCGCCGACAGAATTCCGCCTGCTGCCAGCCGGTCCGCCACGTTTCTGGCGGCTTGTATGGATCCCGCTACGCTCCGCTGAGCTGGCTGCTTTGCCGGCCCCAACCGGCACCCGTCCGGCTGGCCGGACGGTATCCTGCAGGGGTCGGGCGCGTGAACTGGCCAGCCAGCCGATCCCTGCTGCGGCCAGGATCTGGGTGGCCGGCATGGCCGGGGGTGGGTGATCCCGGAGACCGGGGAGCAGCAACCGAGGAGCACCTTAGTGAGTGTGAGCCGTCCGGCTGCGGTCATCATCCTTGCCGCGGGCGAAGGTACCCGAATGAAGTCCGACACCCCCAAGGTGCTGCATGAGATCTGCGGCAGCACCTTGCTGGGGCATGTGCTGGCCACGGCGCGCGAACCGGACCCGGTCCGGCTGATCGTGGTCGTCGGGCACCGCCGCCAGGAGGTCACCGAGTGGCTGGCCGAGCACGCGCCGGACGCCCAGCCGGTGGTCCAGGAGCGGCAGGGCGGCACCGGGCACGCGGTGCGCACCGTGATCGAGGAGACCGGCCTGGACCACGGCACGGTCCTGGTCACCTACGCCGACGCGCCGCTGATGCGCGGCTCGACGCTGACCGCCCTGGTCCGCGAGCATCAGGCCCAGCAGGCGGCGGCCACCGTGCTCACCGCGCGGGTGCCCGATCCCACCGGGTACGGCCGGATCATCCGCGACCAGTCCGGCGCGTTCCTGGAGATCGTGGAGCAGGTCGATGCCACCCCGGAGCAGCGCGCGGTGGACGAGATCAACTCCGGGGTCTACGCGTTCGAGGCGCACCTGCTGGGTGACGCGGTCAAGCGGGTGCCGACGGACAACGCCAAGGGCGAGGAGTACCTGACCGACGTTATCGCCATCTTGCGCGCCGAGGGCCATCACGTGGCGTCCGTTACGCTGGAAGACGCTGAGGAAGTTCTTGGTGTAAACGACCGCGCCCAGCTGGCGCGGGCGCGGCAGATATTGAACGCACGGCTGCTCGGTGACTGGATGCGCGCGGGTGTCACGATCGTCGATCCGGCGACGACCTGGATCGACACCGGGGTTCGCCTGGATCGTGATGCGGAAATCGGGCCGGGCACCCAGCTGGAGGGCAGCACCACGATCGCGGCGGGAGCCCGGGTCGGCCCCGGATCCCTGCTCCGCGACACCACCGTTGGCGAGGGCGCGACCGTCACCCAGTCGGTATGCCAGCAGGCCGAGATCGGGGCCGGCGCCGTCGTCGGACCCTTCGCCTACCTTCCCCCGGGTACCAGCGTCGCTCCAGGAGAGCGGGCCAGTGGCCGCCCGGAGGCCGCGCCGAGTGAGGGAGCCCAGAACGCGTGACCGGCATCACCGCGACCGGCGAGAAGAAGCTGATGCTTTTCTCTGGCCGGGCCCACCCCGAACTGACCAGTGAGATCGCCAACCACCTCGGCATAGAGCCCACACCGGCCCGGCTGTTCGACTTCGCCAACGGCGAGATCTTCGTCCGCTTCATGGAGTCGGTCCGCGGCAGCGACGCGTTCGTGGTGCAGAGCCACACCGCGCCGATCAATCAGTGGATCATGGAACAGCTGATCATGGTCGATGCGCTCAAGCGGGCCTCGGCCAAGCGGATCACCGTGGTCGCGCCGTTCTTCGGCTATGCCCGCCAGGACAAGAAGAGCCGCGGCCGGGAGCCGATCTCGGCCCGGCTGATGGCCGACCTGTTCCTCACCGCGGGCGCGGACCGGATCATGGCCGTGGACCTGCACACGGCGCAGATCCAGGGCTTCTTCGACGGCCCGGTGGACCATCTGTTCGCGCTGCCCATCCTGGCCGATTACATCGAGCAGAGCGTGGACATCTCGCAGGTCACCGTGGTGGCGCCGGACGCGGGCCGGGTCCGGGTCTGTGAGCGGTGGACCGACCGGCTTGGCTCCCCGCTGGCCATTATCCACAAGCGCCGTGATCCCGACGTGGCCAACAAGGTGGCCGTGTTCGAGGTGGTCGGCGAGGTGGCCGGGCGGACCTGCATCGTGGTGGACGACATGATCGACACCGGCGCCACCATCGTGAAGGCGGCGGAGGCGCTGTTCGAGCAGGGGGCGGCCAAGGTCATCGTGACCGCCACCCACGGGGTGCTGTCCGGCACCGCGGTGGACGGGCTGAAGAACTCCCGGATCAGCGAGGTCATCGTGACCAACACGCTGCCGATCGCGCAGGACAGCCGGTTCGACAAGCTGACCGTGCTGTCCATCGCCCCGCTGATCGCCCGGGCTATCACCGAGGTGTTCAGCGACGGCTCGGTGACGAGCCTGTTCGACGGTCAGAGCTGATTGCGCCACCCTGGGTGACGGGCTGAACTGATTGGGCTGGCCCGGCGGTCCGGCGTGGGCCGCAGACCGGCCCAGGCCATCCCCCGGGCCCGGCACCGGCCTGCGGCGTCTGGGCGGAGCCGAGGTGACCGCTGTCTTCGCCCCCGCAAGCGACGAAGACGGCGGCCACCGCTCCGAGCCCCCCGTACTATGGCGCGCGAGTTCTCCCAGGACCGGCATCCCTGGCCAGGGCTGGTGCACGCGGTCCAGCCCTGACCAGGGGTTTTCGCGGACTGCGCCCCCGTTTGGCGGTCCGCGCCGATCCCGGTTATGCCCCCCGGTCCTGGTCCCCTGCCGGTTCCTGGTTTCTTCCTCCCGGGGTCTTAGTAAGAGAATGGGGCCGGGCTCTTACGTCACGATTGATCCGTGATTGAGCCGTGCGACGCCTGGCGGCCCGGCGACACCCCCGGCCGGTGGCTGCCCAGAACGCCCGGATTGGTTAATGATTGGGTAACGCAGTCACCCGAGTGTGAGGCGCAGTCGATGCGGTTTCGGATGCTTGGGCCCCTCGAGGTCCAGGTGGACGGGAGCTGGAGCGGCATCACCGCAGCCAAGTGGCGCACGGTGCTGGCGGTGCTCTTGTTGCAGCCGGGCCAGGTCGTGTCGACCGAGCGGCTCATCACCGAGGTGTGGCCGGACGAGACGCCGAACCGGGCCACCAACCTGATCAGCGTCTACGTGCACCGGCTGCGCCGGCTGATCGGCGACCCCGAGGGCAAGGTGCTGACCACCCGGGCCCCCGGCTACCAGCTGCTGGTCGATCCCGAGGACATCGACGCGGGCCAGTTCGCCCAGCTGGCCCGCGAGGGCCGCCAGGCGCTGTCCACCGGCGACTTCGAGCAGGCGTCCACCGTGCTCGGCGCGGCGCTCGGCCTGTGGCAGGGCAGCCGGGCGCTGACCGACGTGCCGCCATCCCCCCTGGTCAGCGCCGAAGCCGACCGGCTGGAGGAATCCCTGGTCGAGGCGGTGCAGCTGCGCATCCAGGCTGACCTGGGCTGCGGCCGGCACGCCCAGGTGGTGAGCCAGCTGCACCGGCTGCTGGCCGATTATCCGCTGCGCGAGGAGCTGTGGGCGCTGCTCATGCGCGCGCTGTATACCTCGGGCCGCCAGGCCGAGGCCCTCGAGGCGTACGCGCAGGCCCGCGAGGTCATCGCCGAGGAGCTGGGCGTGGACCCCAGCGCCGAGCTCCAGCAGCTCTATGAGCGGATCCTGCGGGCCGAACCGGCGGGCCCTTCAGTTAGCTCAACGCCAGTGCCCGCGGACTCGCCGTTCGCCACCCCGGTGACCACGGCGCCGGTCGAGCCGGCCGCGGCCGGCCAGGCCGCCGAGCCAGCCGGCGGAGCCGGCCACCCAGGCCGCCGGGCCGGGCCCGCCGCTGCCCCGGGTGGCCCAGCTCCCGGCCGATATCCCTGACTTCACCGGCCGGTCCGACCAGGTCCAGCGGCTGCGCGACCTGCTGTCCGGCCCACGCCGGCCGGACAGCCCGGGGGCCGTCGTGGTGGCGGCGGTGATCGGGGCCGGTGGCCTGGGCAAGACCACGCTGGCCGTGCACGCGGCCCATCTGCTGCGGTCGAACTATCCGGATGGCCAGCTGTACGCCAACCTGCTGGGCGCCGCCGAGCATCCGGCCGCGCCCGAGTGATGTGCTGGCCCGCTTCCTCCGCGACCTTGGCATGGACCCGGCCCGTATCCCGGCCGACGAGGAGGAGCGTGCCGCGCTCTACCGGAGCCTGCTGACCGACCGCAAGGTGCTCATCGTCCTCGACGACGCCAAGGACGCGGCGCATGTCCGGCCGCTGCTGCCCGGGTCGGCCTCGTGCGCCGTGCTGGTGACCACCCGGAACCGGATGCCGGACCTGGCTGGCAGCCGGTTCGTTGATCTGGATGTCCTGGAGCATGCCGAGGCTGGGAGATGTTCGCCGGCATCATCGGCCAGGACCGGGCCGCAGGCCGAACCCGAGGCCACCGAAGGGTGCTCGCCGCCTGCGCGGGCCTGCCGCTGGCCATCCGGATCGCCGGGGCCCGGCTGGCCGCGCGGAGCAACTGGACGGTGCGCACCATGGCCACGCCGGCTGTCCGACGAACGGCGGCGGCTGGACTGGTTGAAGACCGGCGACCTGGCCGTCCGGGCCTGCTTCGAGGTGAGCTTCAGGCAGCCTGCCCGAGCCGGAGCGCGGACGGGGTGGACCCGGCGCACGCGTTCCGGCTGCTGGGCCTGTGGCAGGGGCCGTCCATCGGGCTGCCCGCGGCGGCCGCGCTGATCGGGCAGCCCGAGGACGCGGTGGCCGATGCGCTCGAGGTGCTGGTGGACGCGCAGTTGCTGCAGGCGCCCGCGCCGGACCGGTACCGGTTCCACGACTTGCTCAAGGCCTATGCGGCTGACCGGGCCATGGCCGAGGAGCCGCAGGCGGCCCGGGACGATGCCGTCCGCCGGGTGCTCGCCTGGTACCTGCACACGGTCGGATGCCGTCGCGCACCTGGTGTCGCCCTACCGCGTACAAGATGCCGCTGGCCCCGCGCGCAGCCCGGGGTACCGCCGCTGACCTTCAGTACTCCGAGCAGGCGCTGAACTGGTGTGAGGCGGAGCGGGCGAACCTGGTGGCCGCTACCCGGCAGGCGGCCGCAGGCGAGCTGGCACGAGATCGCCTGGCAACTGCCGGTCGCCGCGTTCAGCTTCTTCAACCGCCGCACCTACTGGGCGGACTGGGTGGAAACCCACCGCATTGCGCTGGCCAGCGCGCGCGCAGCGGGCGACCGGCGCGGCGAGGCGCTGGTGCTGAACAATCTCGGCATGGTTACGCACGGCGGCGGATGGCCGAAGCGGTCGGCTACTTTCGAGCAGGCCCTGGACATCCGCCGCGAGATCGGCGACCGAGTATGGCGAGGCGCAGACGGCGAGCAACCTGGCCGACACCTACCTGCCCGCTAGGGCGCGGTGACGAAGCTCTTGACCTGCTCAAGCGCGCTCTGGATCGTGCACAGGCGGCCGAACCGGTACGGCGAGGGGTGGCCCTGAACAATCTGGGCGAGGCGTACCTGGCCTTGGGCCGCGCCGAGGAAGCCGTTGTATCGCTTAATCAGGCTCAGCAGATTTTCGCTGGTATCGGCGAGTTGCGCGGTGAGGGATACGCGCTGGCCGATCTGGGTGCCGCATACCTCGCGCTGGGCCGCGTCGATGAGGCCGTCGATTGCCTGCAGCGCGCCTTGGGCCTGCGCCAGACCCTGGGTGATCAACTGGGTGAAGCGCGCACGCTGCGTGACCTCGGACATGCCTACCTGGCAGGTCAGCGGCGTGCCGAGGCGCGTCAGGTGCTCACCAAGGCGGCTGCGCTCTTCGCGGAACTGGGCGACGAGGCGCAGTCGGCGGCCATCGCCGCCCAGCTCGACGGGCTGGACGGCTAGCGGAGCAAAACGACCAATTCTGCCACACAACGGCGGTTACGCACCGTTGTTCCCGCTAACGTTCCTAGTGAACAGGCCCATTTCCGCTAATGACCGCATGTAACTCCGGTAAAATGCTGCATGCGTATTAAGGCCTTTCCGTCGTCCTGACTCACGGGGGTCAGGGGTGCAAAGGAGGACGATCATGGGGAACGAGGCTGTGCAACCAAGGATGACCGAAGAGGTCCAGCCGGCCATGACCGAAGAGGTTCAGCCGAGGATGACCGAGGAAGTCCAGCCGCAGATGACCGAGGAAGCTGACCCGGAGATGACCGAAGAGGCTGACCCGGAGATGACCGAGGAGTCTCGGTCGCGTATGACCGAGGAAGGCACCAAGTAGCCGCCTCGTAGGCAGTCAGCCGGGCGGGGTTCAGCGGGGTACCCGGCGGGAGTTCCAGTCGGCAGGCACGCAGCAATGCGCGCCTGCCGACTGTCAGTAGTCCCGTGCTGAGCCGTGAACCGGAATATCGTGGGGGCCATGCTCTCTGGGACATCGGCTGGGGACAGCGTTGGTGCGGCTTTACGTCAGGCCCGCCAGTCGGCAGGGCTGACTCAGGAGGAGTTGGCGGCGCGGACCGGGCTGAGTGTCCGCGCGATCGGTGATCTGGAGCGGGGCCGGACCGCGCGCCCGCATGGCCGGTCGGTAAAGGTGCTGGCGCAGGCTCTCGGGCTGGCTGAGCCTGCGTATGAGCAGTTGATGGATCTGCTGCGCCAGCAGCTGGCGGCCGGTGTGGCGAAGCGGCCGGGTCCGCCACACCAGCTGGTGAGCAGGTGACTCAAGCCCAGGGCGGTGCTGGTCGGCCAGCGGCTGGTGGCGCCCGGCCAGTGCCTGCTCAGCTTCCGGCGGATATCGCTGATTTCACCGGGCGTGCTGAGCAGATGGCGCGTTTGGAGCAGGTGGTGACCGCGGGGGGGCGGGCTGGTCAGCCGGGTGCGGTGACGGTGGCCGTGGTGACCGGGGCAGGGGGGACGGGCAAGACCACGTTAGCGGTGCATGCGGCGCATCTGGCCGCGGACTGGTTCCCGGATGGGCAGTTCTTCGCCGAGCTGGGTGGCGCGGGGGTGCATCCGGCGGAGCCGGCCGAAGTACTGGCCCGGTTTCTTCGTGATCTTGGGTTTCCCCCGGAGCGAATCCCCGACAGTGCGCAGGAGCGAGCGGCGCAGTATCGCAGTCAGCTGACTGGGCGGCGGGTTCTGATCTTTTTGGATGATGCGCGGGATGCTGCGCAGGTGCAGCCGCTGCTGCCGGGTTCGGCGTCGTGTGTGGTGCTGGTGACCAGCCGGCGGTGGTTGTCGGAGCTGGCGGGCAGCAATGTGGTGGACCTGGATGTGTTTACCCCGGGCGAGGCACGGCAATTGTTCGCCGCCATGGTGGGCCGGGCGGGTGGCAGCGGAACAGGATGCTTCGGAGGAGGTGCTGCGGGCGTGTGCCGGGCTGCCGCTGGCGATCCGGATTGCGGGTGCGCGGCTGGCCGCGCGTGGTGGCTGGACGGTGCGCACGATGGCGGACCGGCTGGCTGATGAGCGGCGGCGGCTGGATCAGCTGACGGCGGGCAGCCTGGCGGTACGGGCGAGTTTCGAGGTGGGGGTGGCGGCGCTGCCGGCGCCGGATCGGCCGGACGGGGTGCACCCCGCGCACGCGTTCCGGATGCTGGGTCTGTGGTGGGGGTCGGCGATCAGCCTGGACGCGGCGGCGGCGCTGCTCGGGCAGGCCCGGGAACCGGTCGCGGACGCGCTGGAGGCCCTGGTCAACGCTCAGCTGGTGCAATCACCCGCGCCCGACCGTTACCAGTTTCACGACCTGCTCAAGGTCTATGCCGCCGACCGGGCCATCGCCGAGGTCAGCCAGGAGAACCGGCGCGAGGCCATCCGCCGGCTGCTCACCTGGTACCTGTACACGGCTGAGGCGACGGCAGACCTGTTGTCCCCCAACCGGTACAAGATCCCCACACCGCCGCTCGGCCCGGACTGTTCGCCGCTTGCCTTTGCCACGTTGGCCGACGCGATGAACTGGTGTGAGACCGAGCGTGCGAACCTGGTGGCCGGCGTCCGGGGGCGGACGCAAATGGGCTGCCCGAGCTGGCCTGGCAGCTGACGGCAGCCAGCTGCGTCTTTTTGAATCGGCGCAGGTACCTGGCCGACTCCATGGAGTCACACGAGGTCGCGGTGGCGGCTGCCCGCCTGCTCGGCAATATGCGGGCCGAGGCACTGCTGCTGCACAACATCGCCATCACGCGCTTGCGGCAGGCCAGGTACCCGGAAGCGATCAGCCATTTCGAGCAGGCGCTGGCTATCAGGCGGCAGATCGGCGATCCGGTAGGGGAAGTCCAGTCCTTGACCACCATGGCTGACTGCTATCTGCAGCTGAACCGGCCCAACGAAGCAATCGCCTTGCTGCGCGGGGTCCTCGATATGGACCCGGGGCTGATCACGCGGTACGCCCAGGGGGTCGTGCAGAACAACCTCGGCGAGGCTTACAACATGCTGCGGCGGTACGGTGAGGCCGTGGTGTGCCTGCGGCAGGCAGGCGAGATCTTCGACGAGGTCGGAGACACCCGGGGGGCCGGGTTCGCGATGCACAACCTCGGCCAGGCCTATCGCGGGCTGGGCCGCAGCGCCGCGGCGATCTCCGCGCTGGAACGTGCGGTCAAGCTGCGCAGGCCTCCGGGGATCCGTTCGATGAAGCATGTAGCTGGCAGGCTCTCGGCCAGGCCCATCTGGTTCTGGGTAACCACGACGAGGCGCGCAGCAGCCTGCGCCAGTCCGTTGCCTGGTTCCGCGTCGCACACGAAGACGCTTCGGTAGCGGAGATCGAGGCCCAGCTCGCATGACTGGCTGGGACGAGATCCAGGGGGTCAGGCGGGGAGTGCGAATAATGTGGAGATCGTGCCTCCTGGACTCCCCGCCGAAAGCACGGTCGGCGCTGTCTTACGGCGGGCTCGCCGGGCGGCAGGCCTGACGCAGGAGGAACTAGCGGCGCGGACGGGCTTGAGTGTCCGCGCGATCGGTGATCTGGAACGCGGCCGGACGGCGCGCCCGCATAGCAGGTCGGTGAAATTACTCGCGCGGGCGCTCGGGCTGGACGGGCCCGCGTACGGCCAGCTGATGGATCTGGTGCGGCAGCAGATAGCCGCCGGCGTGGCGGAGCCGGCCGAGTTGGTGGAGCGGCCGCCTGGGCAGGTGGTCGAGGAGCGCGCCAGTACCGGGCCGCTGACCGCCAGTGCCGATCGGTCGGCACCGGCGCAACTTCGTGCGGATATCGCTGATTTCATCGGCCGTCATGAGCAGGTAGCCAGTTTGCGGCGGGCGCTGACCGCGGGAGTGCCGGCTTCGCATCCGGGTGCGGTGACGGTGGCTGTGGTGACCGGGGCGGGGGCACGGGTAAGACCACGCTGGCGGTGCATGCGGCGCATCTGGCCGCGGACTGGTTCCCGGATGGGCAGTTCTTCGCGGAACTAGGCGGTGCGGGCCTGCATCCGGCGGGGCCGGAACAGGTGCTGGCCCAGTTCCTGCGAGATCTCGGTGTTCCGCCGGACCGGATCCCGGCCGGCGGGGCGGAGCGGGCGGCGCAGTATCGCAGTCAGCTGACTGGGCGGCGGATGCTGATCTTTTTGGATGATGCGCGGGATGCTGCGCAGGTGCAGCCGCTGCTGCCGGGGTCGGCGTCGTGTGTGGTGCTGGTGACCAGCCGGCGGTGGCTGTCGGAGCTGGCGGGCAGCAACGTGGTGGACCTGGATGTGTTTACCCCGGGCGAGGCACGGCAACTGTTCGCCGGCATGGTTGGGCCGGAGCGGGTGGCAGCGGAACAGGATGCTTCGGAGGAGGTGCTGCGGGCGTGTGCCGGATTGCCGCTGGCGATCCGGATTGCTGGTGCGCGGCTGGCGGCGCGCGGGGGCTGGACGGTGCGCACGATGGCGGACCGGCTGGCTGATGAGCGGCGGCGGCTGGATCAGCTGACGGTGGGCAGCCTGGCGGTGCGGGCGAGTTTCGAGGTGGGGGTGGCGGCGCTGCCGGCGCCCGATCGTCCGGATGGAGTGCACCCGGCGCACGCTTTCCGGATGCTGGGCTTGTGGCCGGGTCTGACCGTCAGTCTGGACGCGGCGGCGGCGCTGCTCGGGCGGGCCCGGGAACTGGTCGCGGATGCCCTGGAAGCCCTGGTCAACGCGCAGTTGCTGCAATCACCCGCCGCGGACTGTTACCAGTTCCACGACCTGCTCAGGGTGCACGCCGCGGACCGCGCCATTGCCGAGGAAGCACAAGAAACGCGGGGTCGGGCGGTGCGTCGCCTGCTCGCCTGGTACCTGCACAGCACGGTTGCGGCCGCGCGGCTCATCTCGCCGCACCGGAATCAGGTCCCACTCAGCGATCCCGAACCCGGCTTGGTGCCAGTGAGCTTCTCGTCGATAGACGAGGCGCTGGGGTGGTGTGAGCGGGAGCGAAGCAACCTCGTCGAAGCCACCAGACTGGCCGCGGCGGCAGGCATGCACGATATGGCGTGGCAGCTGCCGGTCGCCGCGCTCGGCTTTTTCCATCGCCGGATGTACTGCGAGGAGTGGGTGGAAACGCATCAGATCGCCCTGGACAGCGCCTGTCGCCTCGGCGATCGCCAGGCTGAAGCCTGGGTGCGCAACAACCTTGGGATGGCCTTCGCCCGGCAGGGTCAGGAGCAGAGTCTCGAACTCTTCCGGCAGGCCCTGGCGATCCGCCGTGATATCGGTGATCAGACCGGAGAGGCGCAGGTGGCCAATAACCTGTCGTACGCACTTGTGCTAGCGAAGCGATTTGACGAGGCGCTCGAATGGGCATACCTGGCGCTGGAACTGCAACGTAAGCTCCATCACCGGTTTGGTGAGGGTATCGCGCTCAGCAATGTAGGCGAAGCCCTGCTGGAGCTTGGTCGGCCCGATGAGGCAGCTGATTGGCTGGGCCAAGCGCTTGATGTCTACCGTGAGATCGGAGTAAGGGCTGAGGCCGGCGATACGTTAACCCATCTCGGCCGGGCGAGCATGAACCGCGGACACCACGTTGATGCCCTGGATTATCTCCGCCAGGCCGCGAGTACGCAGCATGCTGTCGGTTATCGGTATGGCGAGGCGATCGCACTCGAATGCCTCGGCGACGTCTGTGCGCTCGAGCAACGTGCCGGCGATGCGGCGGAAGCCTGGGCACAGGCCTCAGCCATCTTCGAGGCGCTGGGCGACGACGCGCGGGTACACCAGGTCCGCGAGCGGCTGGCCGGGTCCCGTGATCGGCAGTCTGACGTGCGGTTCCCGGGTGGGGAAGCGTATCGCGAGGATCGTGCAAGCCGGAATACCAGGTGATGAAACGGTTCCCAGGCACAGGAACCCGCCAAACCTCCACCATTTCGCCAGTGTTACTGCCTGGGCAAAGTTGCCCTTGGCGAGGACGATCCCGTTATGTACGGCGCGGTCATCAGCCAGCCCGCCCGGGCCAGTGACCGGCGCCCGGATGCCCACGCGCGAAGGCCAGCCGCTGTTCCAGCGGCACCTTCCACACCATCACCGCCGCTGAGGTGGTTGCCGCGTTTACTGGTGGCACGGTGGCGGCCGGTGCGCTGGACATCGGTGTCGCGCTGGCCACGATTCAGGCCCTACCGTGGTCAGGTCGGCCGAGTGCTCGATCTGGGCTAGAATCCGACCTGCACGCTCTTTAGCGTGCCTGTTGGCGTGTGTGGCCCCGGTGCCCCCTGGGCGGCGGTCCCGGAGGGACGCCACGCTGGTGATGTCAGCTGCCAGAAGGAGCAAGTACCGTGCCCGAGGTCCGCATCGCGGCTGAGCCGCGCACCGAATTCGGTAAGGGCCCGGCCCGCCGTGAGCGTCAGGCCGGCCGCGTGCCGGCCGTGCTGTACGGGCACGGCACCGACACCCGGCACATCACGCTGCCGGGTCACGACGTGATGATGGCGCTGAAGACGGCCAACGTGCTGATCCGGCTGGATGGGCTGCCCGGCGGCAACCAGCTGGTGCTGCCCAAGGCGGTGCAGCGCGACCCGATCAAGGGCTCCGTCGAGCACGTCAACTTCATCATGGTCCGCCGGGGCGAGAAGGTCACGGTGGAGGTCCCGGTCGAGGTCACCGGCGAGGTGTTCTCCGGCGGCCTGCTCGACCAGCAGCTGGTCCAGGTCTCCATCGAGGCCGAGGCGACCAACATCCCGGGCGCCATCGAGGTCAACGTGGAGGACATGCAGATCGGCGCGTCGGTGCACGCCGGGGACCTGAAGCTGCCCGCGGGCTCGTCGCTGGCGATGGAGCCGGACATCCTGGTGCTGCACGTGATCGCGGCGCCCACCGCGGAGCAGATCGAGGCGGAGATCGGCGGGCCCGAGGCCGAAGCGGCCGTCTCGGCCGAGCCTGCCCCGGTGCCCGAGGGCGAGGCCGGGCCGGAAGGCTCCGCTGCGGAGGGCGGCGAGTAACCTGGCCGCCCGCCAGGGTGCGGCGTGGTGGTCCAGGCTGTGGCGGAAGCGGACGGCTGCGGCAGATGAGGCGCGAACGATGCCGGATGACCGCTGGCTGATCGCCGGCCTCGGCAACCCTGGGGCCGGCTACGCCGGTAACCGGCATAACGCCGGGTATCTGGTGGCGGACGAGCTGGCCCGGCGGATCGGCGGCCGGTTCAAGCCGGGCAAGTTCCGTACCAGCGTGGCCGAGGGCCGGCTGGACGGCACGCCGGTGACGGTGCTGAAGCCGCTCAGCTACATGAACGAGTCCGGCGGCCCGGTGGCCGGGCTGCGCGGTTTCTACCACCTGCCGCCGGACCGGATCGTGGTCATCCACGACGAGCTGGACCTGCCGTTCGGCACCATCCGGCTCAAGTTCGGTGGCGGGGACAACGGGCACAACGGGCTCCGCTCGATCACCGCCGCGCTGGGCACCCGGGACTACTACCGGGTGCGGTTCGGCATCGGCCGGCCGCCGGGGCGGATGGACCCGGCCGCCTACGTGCTGCGGGACTTCAGCGCCGCCGAGCGGGGGGAACTGCCGTTCCTGGTGGACCGGGCCGCGGACGCGATCGAGGCGCTGCTGCGCGACGGGCTGGCCGCGGCGCAGAACGAGTTCCACACCGAGCACCCGGCGGCGGGCGGTGACGGCGGAGGGATGAATACATGGTGTCCCGGGTTGGGCGCATTGGGCGTTTCGGTACCGCCCAATCGGTGGAAAGGCTAAGTTCGCTGCATGAAAGCCCTGGTCCTGTCGGGGGGTGCGGGGACACGGCTACGACCGATTACGCACACCTCGGCCAAGCAACTGCTCCCGGTAGCGAACAAGCCGGTTCTGTTCTACGGCCTTGAGGCCATCCGCGACGCGGGCATCACCGACGTCGGCGTGGTCGTCGGTGACACCGCCCCCGCGATCAGGGAAGCGGTAGGCGATGGCTCGGCGTTCGGGCTGCGGGTCACCTACATCCCGCAGGAAGCGCCGCTCGGCCTGGCCCACGCGGTGCTGGTGGCCCGGGACTTCCTGGGCGACGACGACTTCGTCATGTACCTCGGCGACAACTTCATCGTCGGCGGCATCGCCGAGCTGGTCGAGGAGTTCCGGGCGGCCCGGCCAGACGCGCAGATCATGCTGACCCAGGTGGCTGACCCGCGTGACTTCGGTGTGGCCGAGCTGGACGAGTACGGCCAGGTGGTCGGCCTGGAGGAGAAGCCGGCCGAGCCCAAGAGCGACCTGGCCCTGGTCGGCGTGTACATGTTCACCCCGTGCGTGCACGAGGCGGTGCGCAGCCTGCAGCCGTCCTGGCGCGGCGAACTGGAGATCACCGAGGCCATCCAGCGGCTGATCGACGACGGCCGGAAGGTGGCGTCCACCACCATCTCCGGGTACTGGAAGGACACCGGGAACGTCACCGACATGCTCGAGGTCAACCGGCTGGTGCTGGAGACCGTCGAGCCGCTGCGGCGCGGCGTGGTGCAGCCCGGGTGTGAGCTCATCGGCCGGGTGGTGATCGAGGACGGTGCCGAGGTCAGCGGGTCGCGCATCGTCGGCCCGGCCATCATCGGGGCGGGCGCCCGGGTGGCCAACTCCTACATCGGCCCGTTCACCTCGGTGGCCGAGGAGTGCGCCATCACCGACAGCGAGATCGAGTACTCCATCGTGCTGCGCGGCGCGTCTATCAGGGGGGTCAGGCGAATCGAGGCGTCCATCATCGGCCGCGATGTGGAGGTGACCCCGGCGCCGCGGGTGCCGAAGGCGCACCGGCTCATTCTCGGCGATCACAGCAAGGTGCAGATCAGCTCATGAGGATCCTGGTTACCGGCGGCGCCGGGTTCATCGGCTCGCACTACGTCCGGACCATGCTGACCGGCGGCTACCCGGGCTTCGAGGCGGCCGAGGTCACCGTCCTGGACAAGCTGACCTACGCGGGCAACCTGGCCAACCTGGACCCGGTCGCGGGCCACCCGCGGCTGCGCTTCATCCGCGGCGACATCTGCGATCACGAGCTGCTCGGCTCGGTCGTGCCCGGCCACGACGCGGTGCTCAACTTCGCCGCCGAGACCCACGTGGACCGGTCCATCACCGGCGCCGCCGACTTCGTCGCGGCCAACGTGGCCGGGGTGCAGGTCCTGCTGCAGGCCTGCCTGGACGCCCAGGTGCCGCGGGTGGTCCAGGTCTCCACCGACGAGGTGTACGGCAGCATCGCGACCGGGTCGTGGGCCGAGGACGCGCCGCTCGAGCCGAACTCCCCGTACTCGGCGGCCAAGGCGGGCGGCGACCTGATGGCCCGGGCCTACGCCCGGACCCACGGGCTGAACGTGAGCATCACCCGGTGCTGCAACAACTACGGGCCGTACCAGTTCCCGGAGAAGGTCATCCCGCTGTTCGTGACCAACCTGCTGGACGGGCTGACGGTGCCGCTGTACGGCGATGGCGGCAACGTCCGGGACTGGATCCACGTGGCTGACCACTGCCGGGGCATCCAGCTCGTGCTGGAGCAGGGCGAGCCGGCCGGGATCTACCACATCAACGGCGACGCGGAACTGACCAACCTCGAGCTGACCCAGGCCATCCTGGACAGCTGCCAGGCGGGCTGGGACATGGTGCGCACGGTGCCGGACCGTAAGGGCCACGACCGGCGCTACTCGCTGGACGACGCCAGGCTGCGCGCGCTCGGCTACGCCCCGCAGGTTGCGTTCGCCGACGGGCTGGCCGGCACCGTGCGCTGGTACGCGGAGCACCGCGACTGGTGGGAACCGCTCAAGCAGCGCGCCGCGCTGGCCGTGGGGGGCGGGCCGGGCCGGTGAACCGGTGGCTGGTCACCGGGGCGGGCGGGATGCTCGGCCGCGATCTGGTCAGCGTGCTGGAGCGCCGCGGCGCGGAGGTAGCCGGGCTGCGCCGCACCGACCTGGACATCACCGACCAGGCGGCGGTGCGCGCCGCGCTGCGGCACTGGCAGCCCGACGTCGTGGTCAACTGCGCGGCCTGGACGGCGGTGGACGGCGCGGAAACCCGCGAAGCGGACGCGCTGCTGGTCAACGGGCAGGCGGTGACGGGGCTGGCCGCGGCGTGCGCGGACCGGGGCACGGTGCTGGTCCAGCCGTCCACCGACTACGTGTTCGACGGCCGGGCCAGCCAGCCGTACCCGGAGGACAGCCCGACAGCACCGCGGACCGCGTACGGCCGGACCAAGCTGGCCGGCGAGCACGCCGTGCTCGGCCAGCCCGGGCTGACCGGGTACGTGGTGCGTACCGCCTGGCTCTACGGTGCGTTCGGGAAGAGTTTCGTCGGAATCATGATCGGGCGGGCGCCGTGCGCACGCGGACGTGCAGGTGGTCGACGATCAGCGCGGCCAGCCCACCTGGACGGTCGATGTGGCGGCGCAGATCGCGGCGCTGGTCGCGGCGGCGGCGGCCGCGGCATCTACCACGCGACCAGCTCAGCCGATACCACCTGGTTCGAGCTGGCCCAGGAGGTGTACCGGCTGCTCGGGCGCGGACCCGGACCGGGTCCGGCCGATGCGCAGCGCCGATTACGGTGCGGCGGCCCCGCGGCCGGCCTACAGCGTGCTCGGCCATGCCGCCTGGGCGGAGGCGGGCCTCCCGCCGATCGGCGACTGGCGGGACGCGCTGCAGCGGGCACTGCCCCAGCCTGGCCGCGGCCGCTAGCTGTGTGCTTTAGCCTCCGGGCTGCTTGAAGGCACCTCCTCCTCGTCGCTCAGGTCGCTCGTCGCTCCTCGCCGCCTCCCCTGCCCCCTACTGTCCAGTCGGCGCCGCGGCTCGGCAGCTGCTGCAGCGACGCGGCGTAGGCCAGGCAGTCGGCGTAGTCCGGCAGCAGGCCGCCGCCCGGGCCTTGGCCAGCGACGGCGCGGCCGCGTCCTTCGCGGACAGCACCGGCGCCAGGTCCGCGGGCCAGTCGATGCCGAGTTCGGGGTCGAGCGGGTGCACGCCGTGCTCCCGGCTCGGCACGTACTGGGTGGAGCACAGGTACAGCACGGTGGCCTGGTCGGTCAGCGCCATGAACGCGTGCCCCAGGCCCTCGGCCAGGAACACCGCGCGCCGCGACTCGTCGTCCAGCCGGAGCGCCGCCCACCGGCCGAACGTGGGCGAGCCGACCCGCAGGTCCACCACCACATCCATGATCGCGCCGGTCACGCAGGTCACGTACTTGGCCTGGCCGGGCGGCACATCGGCGAAGTGCACCCCGCGCACTGCCCCGCGCCGGGATACCGAGCAGTTGGCCTGGGTCACGTCCGGCCGGTAGCCGAGCACCGAGGTCAGGTCGCTGGTGCGGAACCACTCGTGGAAGCTGCCCCGGGCATCGGTGTGGATGCGCGGGGTGACGGCCCACGCGCCAGGGATGCCGAGCGGTTCCATCCGGTTCCTCCTCGATGTGCTAGGGCGTGACCTTAGCGCGAATCCCGCCCCGGGCATCACATAACAAAACGGTAACAGCGGACGCTATGCGGTCATCGCGCCTGCTGGAGTAGGCGTCTTACGGATAGTTTCATGCTCCTTTGGTGCGCCTGCTCCCCCGGTGGTCGTTGTGCCGGGAAGCGTGTCGGAACCGGGCGGGCGGGGTGGGGCCAATCGTGGAGGCTGGGTTGCACCGAATCATGGCTGGGCGGACTGCCCCACTGCCAGCGCTGGCCCGGGCTGGCCCGCGGCAGGGCGGCAGTGATCCCGTCAACGGCACGGCTCGGCCTGGTCGCCGACCGTGATACCCAGAGTGCCACCCTGCTGGAGACGCTCCTGCCGCTGGCGCTGAGCCGTCTGGCCGAGCAGTACGTGGACGGCGAGTTCGTGTTCACCACCACCGGCGCGGACGCGGGCGGTGGCTGGACGCTGCGGACGGCCGGGCGGAGCGTGCGCTACGGCGCCATCGTGGCGCTCGGCCTGCTACGGGCCAGCGAGCCGGAGCAGCGCACCGTGCTGGACGGCCAGACCGCCGCCGACCTGGTCGGCCAGCTGGCCAAGCGGCTCGATGACGTGAGCAACACCGGCGACGTGGCGCTGATCTGCTGGGCTGCGGCCGAGGCCGGGCACAGTGAGCTGCCGCACGCGCTGGCCCGGCTCGGCCAGCTGGACCGCGGGCAGGCCCCAGCTCGATGTGGTATCGGCCTCGTGGGTGGTGTCCGCGCTGGTCGCGGCCCGGACGCAGGCCGACGTGGAGGAGCAGCTGGCGGCCGCACGGCAGCGGCTGCTCGGTGCCCGGGGTGACACCAGCTACCCGCACCTGACCGGCGCCGGGCCCTGGTACCGCGCGCACGTGGGCAGCTTCGCCGACCAGGTCTACCCGATCCAGGCGCTGGCCCGGCTGCACGGCAGCGCCGCCGACCCGGAGGCGCTGGCGGTGGCCAACGCGGTGGCCAAGGTCATCTGCGACGCGCAGGGACCGGCCGGGCAGTGGTGGTGGCACTACGACTCGCGGACCGGCGGGGTCGTCGAGGGCTACCCGGTGTACACCGTGCACCAGCACGCGATGGCCCCGATGGCGCTGCTCGACCTGGCCGAGCGCGGGCGGCGACGCCCACCTGGCCGAGATCTGCCGCGGGCTGCGCTGGCTGGCCGCCCCGCCGGAGGCCAGCGCCGCGCAACTGGTCCTGGAGGACCCCCCGATCACCTGGCGGAAGATCGCCCGGACTGATCACCGCAAGCTGGTCCGCGGCGTGCGCGCCGCGTCCACCCGGCTGCATCCACGCAGCCGGGTGGCGGTCCTGGACCGGATGTACCCGCCGGGTGCCGTGGACTACGAATGCCGGCCCTACGAGCTGGGCTGGCTGCTGCTGACCTGGCTGTCCTAGAGCCAGCCGAGGGGGACGGATGAGCGACGACGCGGCCGGCTGGACCCGGCGCAACCTGTTTGGCCTGTCCATCGACGCAGTGACGATGCGCCAGGCCGTGGCGCGCTGCCGGGAGGCCATCGACCACGGCGAGCAGCTGTCCATCGGCGTGCTCAACGCGGCCAAGATCGTTTCGATGCGGAAGAACCCGGCGCTGCGGGAGGCGGTGGCCGGGTCGGACATGATCCTGGCCGACGGGCAGGCCGTGGTGTGGGCCAGCCGCCTGCTCGGCCAGCCGCTGCCGGAACGCGTGGCCGGCATCGACCTGTTCCCGAACTGCTGGCCGAAGCGGAGCGCAGCGGCGACCGGGTGTACTTCCTGGGCGCCCGCCCCGAGGTGCTGGCCAAGGTGGTCACCGAGGTCAGCCGGCGGTTCCCCGAGCTTCTGGTGGCCGGCGCGCATGACGGCTACTACCCCGCGGGTACCGAGGGCGAGATCGCCGAGGACATCCGCCGCTCGCGCACCGACATGCTGTTCCTCGGCATGTCGTCGCCGCGCAAAGAACTGTTCCTCGACGAGTGGGGCGCAGCCACCAAAGCGCACGTCGTGCACGGTGTGGGCGGGTCGTTCGACATCATGGCCGGGGTCACCAAGCGGGCCCCGCTGTGGCTACAGGAGCGCGGCCTGGAATGGCTGTACCGCGCCTAGCAGGAACCGGTCCGGCTCGGCCGCCGGTACCTGACCACCAACATGGCGTTCATCATCCTGGTGGGCCGGGAGAGACTGCGCCGGGACCGGACAAGGGGGCGTGTCGTGACGACGGTCGTCGTAGTCGGCCTGGGATACGTCGGCCTGCCGCTGGCCATGCGGGCGGCCGAGGTCGGCCACCGGGTCATCGGGTACGACGTGAACGAGGACCGGGTCAAGCTGCTGGCGGCCGGCGAGTCCTACGTCGAGGACGTGCCCAGCGCAGAGCTGCAGCAGGCCCTGGACAGCGGCCGGTTCCAGCCGTCCACCGACGGGCGCGCGTGCGCCGGGTTCGACATCGCCGTGGTGGCCGCGCCCACCCCGCTGCGCGACGGGCTGCCCGACCTGACCTACCTCGAGGACGCATCCCGCACGCTGGCCCGGTACCTGCGCCCGGGGCGACCGTGGTCATCGAGTCCACCTCGTACCCGGGCACCACCCAGGAGACGGTGCAGCCGCTGCTGGAAGAGGGGTCCGGCCTGCTGGGCGGGCGGGACTTCCATCTCGGCTTCAGCCCGGAGCGGATCGACCCGGGCAACGTCACCTGGACCCTGGTCACCACGCCGAAGATCGTGTCCGGCATCGACGCCGATTCGCTGCGGGTGATCCAGGAGTTCTACGACACGATCGTGGACCGGACCGTGCCGGTCTCCTCACCGCGCGAGGCCGAGCTGGCCAAGCTCGTCGAGAACACGTTCCGGCACGTCAACATCGCACTGGTGAACGAGCTGGCCATGTACGCCCACGACCTCGACATCAACGTCTGGGAAGCGATCGAGGCCGCGTCGACGCAAGCCGTTCGGCTACATGCCGTTCACGCCCGGGCCCGGCGTCGGCGGGCACTGCCTGCCCATCGACCCGTCCTACCTGAACTGGCGGGTGGAGCGGGCGCTCGGCAAGAGCTTCCGGTTCGTCGAGCTGGCCGACGACATCAACCGGCACATGCCGGACTACGTGGCGCACCGGCTCATGCTGGCGTTCAACGAGCGCGGCCGCCCGGTCCGCGGCTCGCGCATCCTGCTGCTCGGGCTGGCCTACAAGAAGAACACCGGCGACGCGCGGGAGTCCCCGGCGGTCCGGGTCGCGCAGCTGCTCGGCGCGATGGGCGCCGACCTGCGCGCGGCCGACCCGCACGTGGTCGAGGGCACCGCGGTGGACGGCCTGGTGACCCGGGTCGAGCTGACCGCGGGCGAGCTGGCCGACGCGGACGCGGTGCTGCTGCTCACCGACCACGACGCGTTCGACTACGACCTGGTCGTGCAGCACGCGGCGTTCGTGTTCGACTGCCGCCGCAAGGTCACCGGCGCCAACGTCGAGACGCTCTGAGCCGCCGTGCGGATCATCTGCGTGGCCGGCGCCCGGCCGAACTACATGAAGGTCAAGCCGGTCATGGATGCGCTGGAGGCCGGCGGCGCCGAGGTCATCCTGGTGCACACCGGGCAGCACTACGACCCGGCCATGAACGACGTGTTCTTCGCCGACCTGGGCATCCGCCAGCCGGACCACTTCCTCCAGGTCGGCTCGGCCAGCCACGCGGTGCAGACCGGCCGGGTGATGGCGGCGTTCGAGCCGCTGGCGGACTCGGTGCGGCCGGACGTGGTGGTGGTGGTCGGCGACGTGAACTCCACCGTGGGCTGTGCGCTGGTCACCGCGAAGTCGGGCGCGCTGCTCGGCGCACGTCGAGGCGGGCCTGCGCAGCCGCGACTGGGCCATGCCGGAGGAGATCAACCGGGTCGTCACCGACCGGGTCAGCGACTACCTGTTCGCCCCGTCCCCGGACGCGGTGGACAATCTGCGCGCCGAGGGCTACCGGGAGGACCAGATCCACCTGGCCGGCAACGTCATGGTGGACACGCTGCTGGCCAACCTGGACCGGGCGCTGGCGTCCGACGTGCTGGCCCGGCTCGGGCTGACCCGGGGCGGCTACGCGCTGGTCACGCTGCACCGGCCGGCCAACGTGGACGACCCGGCCGCGCTGGCCGCGCTGCTTGCCGCGCTGGGCGAGATCTCGCTGACGCTGCCCGGTGCGTGCTGCCCGCCCATCCGCGGCGCCGCGGGCCGCCTGGCCGAGGCTGGCATCTCCAGCCGGATCCAGGTCATCCCGCCCGCGGGCTACCTGGACTTCATCGCGCTGCAGGCGTCGGCCCGGCTGGTGCTGACCGATTCCGGCGGGGTGCAGGAGGAGACCACCGTGCTCGGCGTGCCCTGCCTGACCCTGCGGGACAACACCGAGCGCCCGATCACCCTGACCGAGGGCACCAACCAGCTGGTCGGCCGGGATCCGGAGCGGATCGTCAAGACCGCGGTCAGCGTGCTCGACGCGCCGCCGCCTGCCGCGCCGCCCGGAACTGTGGGACGGCCACGCCGGCGAGCGCATCGCCGCCGCGCTGCTCGCGGGGGGCGGCCCGGCACACCACCCCCGCCCCACCGACCGATAGCCCTGCCCAGCCTGATCACCGAGAACGTGAAGCGGGCCCCAGCCTGGTGGCTGGGGCCCGCTTGCTGATGCAGGGCGGCGCCGGGCGCTAGCCCGGGAGTACCGGGCGGCCGGCGTGGCGGCCGTTGGCCCACATGTTGCCGTGCCACACGTCGCCGCCACCGTAGTGCCAGTGCGTGGACGCGTTGAGCCCGTAGAACCCACAGTTGGGGAAGTACTCGGTGCTGAAGAAGTTCCCGGTGACGACGATGTTGTGCGAGCCGGTGACCCCACCGGGATAGAGGCAGTACGATCCGCCGGCCAGCCAGTTGTCGCTGACCACCGCGTTGGTGACCGGCGCCGAGTCGTAGGCCAGCATCAGCGAACTCGATCCGCCGCGGCTCGGCGCCATCCAGTTGAGGAACGTATTGTGCACCACCTTGATCCCGGACCCGCCGGAGTCGATCAGCGCGTTGGTGTGAAAGTAGGAGTGCGACCCGGAGCGGGATGTAGGACTGCAGGTTGTGCACGTAGTTGTCATGAAAGTAGCCCCCGCCCGAGGTGAGGCCCTCGCCGAAGCCGGAGACGTCGTTGTACGCCACGGTCATCCAGTTGCCGTCGTCGGAGACGCCGTAATCTTCCCCGCCGTGGTCCAGGCCCTTGCCCGGCACCCCGATGATCGTGCAGTGGATGATCTTCAGGCCGTGGTAGCCGTTCCGCTGGTTGATGCCGAACCAGTTCCGGGTGATGATCCGGGAGTTCTCGATCGTGACATTGTTGGCGTAGACGTCAAGCGCACCGGTAATGTTCAGCCCGTTGATCACCGCGCCGTTGGTCTTGATCTCGGTGGCGTAGGAACTGCCCTGCCCGGTGGGCCCGGGCGAGGTGACGTTCTTCAGGCTCTTCATCCCGGCCGACTGCCAGCCCGTGGTCTGCGCGGTCGGGAAGCCGCACGAGGCGTAGGTGGCATGCGCGGATGGGCAGTTGGCCGGCTTGGCCGACGCGGTGCCCCCGGGAGTGGGTGTGGCGCTGGCCGCCGCCGACGTGCCGCCCGCCGATCCGGTCTCGGTGGCCTTGGCCGACGCCGAGCCGACGTACCATGCGAGACCGGGCTCTCGGTGCCCTGCGCGGACGGCGTTCCACTGGAGCAGCCAGCCGCGGCCAGCGCGGCCAGCGCCACGATGCCGAGGAGCATGCTCCCCGTCCACCGGCCCCGGCGGCCGGCCGGAGCGGCCGGCCGCCGGGATGTGGTCGATTCAGCCATCAGGTTTCCCCCCTGGGACTGGTCAGCCGGATGGTGCCAAGCCGGGATTCGGTCAGGCCCCGGCTCTGCGCTCTCATCAGGCCTAGATACGCGCCGGCGCAGCCCAGGAACAGGAACAGCAGCCCGCTGAACATGGGGAAGGTGAGCGCGTCGAACGTCGCCCCGCTGATCAGCGCCACCATGAACGCGGCAATCATGGCCTGGCCCAGTTCGCGCTGCCGCTGGTCCGAGGTCAGGTGCCGTCCGGCCGCCGCGCAGTGCATCCCGGCGAAGTACAAGATCAGCAGCGCGAGGACGCCGATGATGCCGAACTCCACCAGGCCGAGCAGATAGGTGTTGTCGGTGTACCGGTACAGCGCGGGCATGAACGTGCCGAAGCCCCGGCCGAAGAACGGCCGCTCCACGATGTACTTGAACTCGGCGGCGTAGTCGGCCGTGCGGGTGGACACGCTGACGTCCGAGTTCGCGCTGCCGCTCAGGCCGCCGAAGTACTCCAGGAACGTGCCGATCAAGCCGGGCGCCACCAACTTGAGCGAGGCGACGCCGAGCAGCAGCACGACCCAGGCCGGCTTGCGCCGCTTGGGTGGCCAGGTCGGGATGATCCACAGCACGGCCACGGCCAGCCCGACGATGCCGGATCGGGACAGCGACATGGGGATGGCGAAGAACAGCAGCGCGACCGGCAGCCACTTGCGCATCCTGCCGGTGCGCTCCGGGTCGAACGCCTGCTGCAGGGCAAACGGCAGCAGCATCGCCATGACCACGCCGAATTCGATCGGCTGGATCGCCGTGCTGGACGGCCGGTTGAAGCCGTTCCGCTCCAGCAGCGTGAATACGTCCGTGGCCGGGCTCAGGCCCGGGATGTGGATGTAGTTGGTGATGTTGAGGCCGGTGTAGAACTCGCCGATGCCGATGGCCGCGACCACCGCGCCCAGGATCACGACCCGGCGCAGCAGCGTGTCCAGCCGTTCGTAGCTGGTGATGGTCTGGCTAGGCACCACGATCAGCGCGGCAAACGCCACGACCAGGATCAGCCCGCGGTCCGCGGCCAGGATCTCCGACTCGACGATGCTCCGGGTCATGGCCGCGACGAAGCTGGCCACCACGGCCAGCCCGAAGATGAAGATCGCGATCCGAACCGGCCGTCCCGCGCCGGTGGGCACGATCCGGCCGGTGATCCAGGACAGCACGTACCACAGCAGGATGCCCAGCGCCGCCATGTTGGCCGGCGTGCCCACCCCGCCCAGCGGGGCGAACACCAGGTTGGACGGGATGAGCATGAGCAGGACCAGGAAAAACGTCAGCAAGGTGACGGAGCCGAACCTGGGCTTGCCGTGCAAGCGGCTGCCGCTTGAGCTTGGACTTGGCCGCGCCCGGGGGCGGCTGGCCCGCCTCCGGGCTGGTGCCGGGAGCTTCCCCCGGCACCCGGGCGGCTGGCGGCCAGCCCGCCGTCCGGGTACCCGTTCCGGAACCGGTGCTCATCGCACTCGTGATGGCGACGCGGGGTCCTGATACGCCTGGTACCGCGCCCACGGCGGGCCCGCCTCGGTCAGCTCACTGCCTTCGTCCAGGACCACGTCGGCGTCGCTGTCACCTGGGCGGGCCGGCGTCTGGTCCACGTCAGCGTGCCGCCTGCCCCGCCGACGCCGCACGTTGTCCACGATGGCGATGGTGATCAGGGTGCCGACGAAGAAGATCACGAAGACGCCGGCCACGACCTCGAGCTTGGTCTTGCGCACCTTCGACGGAGTGCTCGGCGGCACGATCATCTGCGTGGTGATGATCGCGTTGGGCGGGGTCGGGATGGCCGTCTCCTGCTGCAGCTGGGTCATCCGCTGCTCGGTGTACCGCGTCACGATCGGCAGCTGCCGGGTCGACCTCGGCGGGCAGCTTGCCGGTAACGGTGATCTGGAGGAACGGCCCGGCCGCGAATTGCGGTACGACGACGGTGTAGGTGTACGTCACCCCGAGCGCGCGCAACTGCTTGATCGCCTGGTCCGAGGACACGTTGCCAGCCAGGATGCTGGCCACCGGATCGAGGTCGGCTACCGACAGGTAGGGGTTACCGCCATTTCCGGTGGCGTTCGCCATGCTTTTTGAGCCAACCAGGGTGATCTCGGCGGTTGATTGGTACTCGTTGGGCCACGCTAGGTAGGCGCCGAGCGTCGCGACTAGAGTCAGCAGCACGCCGACGGTGGCGACGATCCAGCGCCGCCGCAGTATGCGCAGCATTTCCCCGAAATCCATGTTCCACCCTTCGGCAAAGCGGCATCTAAGCCAAGCTCATGACTTCCCCCCGCCACCGCTGCGGGGGCGCGCGGCAGGTACTCTCGCCAAGCATAGTCCCAGATAAAGAAATTAGGCCGGACTTCCTCGGATCTAGGGCAGATAGTTATATAGTTGGGCAGGTCTGGCGAAGTGGTGGGGCTTGCGTCGCAGTCTGGCACCATCAGCTACGGGAGGGATGTCATGACTGCTCGGGAATGGGCCGCCACGCTATGCCGGCGCTGGTATGTGATGGTCGGCGTTCTGCTGTGCACAGTGGGCGTTCTGTTTGCGGTGCACGGCCGGTCAATTACCTACCGTGGCTGCGATCAGCTATTCCTGGGCGCGCCGCCGCTGCCGTAGAACAAGAACGTGCTCGCCGGGCAGAACGCGTCGGTGGCCATGGTCTCCGGCATGGTCGTCGAGGAGATGAACTCGCAGCAGATGCGCCAGCAGATCGCGGCTGCGGGCTACCCCACGTTCTACAACATGCTGATGACCAACACCGGTGAGTCCCGGTTCCCCTCCTACACCAGCCCCACCCTGCACATCTGCGTGAGCTCGACCAGCCAGCAGGCGGTAATCGGCACGAACGCCATGGCCAGCCAGAAGTTCATCACGCTAACTGGCCGGCATGCAGTCGCCCGGCATGTGCAGGTCAAGTCGCGGATCGCCGTCACCCGGCTGGCCCAGGCGGTGCCAGAGGCGATCATCGGCCGGCCGTCCAGGCCTACTTCGGTGTGCGCTGGCCGGGGTGCTGGCCGCGGTGGCGCTGGCGCTATGGAGCGACCCGGTGCTCACCCGCTGGCAGCAGCGCCGCAAACTCCGCGTGGCCGCGGTCAGCTAGCTAGCCGGCGACCAGCTGACCAGCCAAAACGGGCCCGCACCCCTGGGCCGGTGCGGGCCCGCTGTGGGCCGGCCCACCGCGGTCAAGCCTGCGGCTGCATCTCCGACCACTGCCAGTCCGACCAGTACGCCTCCGGGATTGACAAGGTAATTGACCGTTTCGACCGGGAGGTGCTGGATCCGCTGCCGGTGCACGTAGCTGAGCCGGAATATCAGCTCCCAGTCCTCGGCGGGCGTTCCGCCTTTCGGCCGGTTCAGGCGGCTGAAATGGAGCCCGGGAAAGCGCCTGGCTACTACGGAGTTAACATCAACGAATCCCTCGGCGCGCAGTTTTCGCTTGTCGAATGGGACCGATAGCACATCCATCAGCTGGCCATCTGGGAACGCCCGCCGCACGGCGGTATAGACGAGATCCGGCGGCGGCCCCGGTGTGATCGTCTTCAAGAGCCGCGAGTGCGGTTTCCAGATGATTCGGCGCCCACTGATTGTCGTCATCGAGGAACGCCACGTACTCGGAGCGGGTAAGCCGCGCACCCATATTCCGGACCACGCCCGCGATGGCCACGTTACGGGATAGCGAAACGCCGAACACACGCGGGTCGTCGGGCAGTTCGGGCATACCGCCCGCGTCATCGACCACCATGATCACCTGATCCGTGACGGTCTGCGCCAGCGCCGACTGAATAGCCCGCTGCACGATTTCCGGCCGGCGGTAGGTGGTCACCACGGAAGCCACCTTGGCCCGCGGCAATTCGCCGAGCTGCCTGGTCAGCCGGGCCACCTCGGCATCCTCGAACTGATGCGTGGCCCGCCCGGTGCGGAACCGGACCACCTTGTTACGGGCCTCGAACACCACCAGGCTGTTGCCCCGCATCACCGGGCTGAGCAGGAACTTGGCGGCGGACCGCGCGGCGCTGCGGCCCTGGCTGATCTGCATAGTGCTCCGTTTCTCTATCGGCTGGTCGCCGGGCGCGGCCATCATGCGGCCGCGCGGGTCTGGCTGAGTTCGGCGGGCTGGCTCGGTGGCCGGCTTGATCAGCTTGCGCATCGGCAGGATCAGCGGGATGTACACCGCGCCGGCCGCGGCGCCCGCCGCGAACAGCCCGATCAGGCCCGGGCCAGTGACATGGATGATGGCCAGGGAAACCACCGCCATCAGGATGCCGCCGATGATCGGGCGCAGGCAGCGGGCCAGCAGGGCGCGCAGCGTGATGCCGATCCGGTGCAGCGACCACAGGAAGGCCGGCCCCACCACCAGCACGGCGACCAGCACATGGCCCGCACTCACCCCGGTGATGCCGCGTAGCTGCGCGCCGGCCAGCAGCACCGGGATGAGCACCACCAGCCACAGTCCCTGCACGACCAGCAGCGTCTGCTTGCGTTCCGCGGCGGCCAGCCCGTCGTACGCCAGCTCGTAGAACACCCGGAGCAGGCCGAGCACGCCGAGCAGGCTGAGCGAGTCCGCGGCCGGCAGCCAGCGCGCACCGTAAATGGTCTCGATGACCGGGCCGGCCAGCGTGATCAGCAGCACGCAGGCCGGGATGGCCAGCGCCACCAGCACGGCCGCGGCCCGGGTGAAGCCGTCGGCCAGCGCCTCGCGGGAGCCGGCCAGCCGGGAGAAACCGGCGAACGACACCCGGCGGGCCGCGGCCGAGATGCTCTGCACCGGCCAGCTGGAGATGTTGAACGCGAGCTGGTAGAAGCCGAGCGCGGCCGGGCCGAGGGTGGCGCTGACGATGGCCGAGTCCACGTTGAGCGTGCCCAGCACGAGCAGGCTGGCCCCGGCCATCGGCAGGCCGAACTTCAGCAGCTCGCGGGCCCGGCTGCGGTCCCAGCCGGGCAGCACGAAGAACGGCGCGGCGATCATCGCGCCGAGCAGGGTGACCACGTTGCCGATCACGTTGCCCCAGGCAAAGCTGATCGCGCCGAGCCCAGAGAAGGCCAGCACCAGCGTGACCCCGGTGGTCACCAGGAAGCCGATGCCTTCCACCACCATCCGGCGGCCCTGCATGAACTCCCGGTTGATCAGGCTGAACGGCACGCAGACGAAGCCGTCGATGATCACGCAGATGGAGAGCAGCCGGATCAGGTTGGTGGCCCCGGGGGAGCCGAGCAGGTTGGCCACGCTCGGGCGCGCCGAAGAAGAGCGCGCGTACAGCACCGAACTCGACATCAGGGACAGGGAGAGCGCGGTGCGGGCGATGCCGCGGATGTCACCCTCCAGCCGGACCACGGCCAGGCTGACGCCCATCTCGTTCGCGCTCAGCAGCACCGAGAGCACGAGCTGGGAGACCGCGTACAGACCCCACTCCTGCGGGCCGAACACGGTCCGGGCCAGGATCACGCCGACCGCGAAGTTGGCCACCCGGAGCACCAGCGTGTTGATCATGCTCCAGCGGGCCGCGGCGCCGACCTTGCGGCCCAGGCTGGCCCGCGCGGCCTGCCTGGCCGGGGACCAGGGCCGCGGCCGGGGCAGCCAACTGGTCGTGCTGCTGCGGCACTCCCCAGATCGGCCGCCTGGGGGAGCGATGACCGCTTCCAGCACCGGGCTGGCGGCCCGGCCGAACGACCGCGCGGTGTTGGCCGCGGCCGTGCCGCGGACCGCGGCCAGCACCGGCGCAGCCGGTACACCAGCAGGCCGACCACGCTCAGCCCGGCCGCCCCGCCGAGCGCGAGGTCGGCCCCGTCGTCCGGCACCACCCGGCGCAGCCAGATGGCCAGGAACGCCACCGTCAGCCCGGCGGCGGCGGGATGGCGATGCGCATGATCTGGCCACGCTTGTGGCTGAGCCACCGGGTCTCCACCAGGTACCAAGGCAGCAGCCGGGCGCCGGCGATGACCACCTGGGCGATGGCCGCGCCGGCGATGCCCATCCGGATGGTCAGGTAGATGACCGACGGGATCATCGCGCCCAGCCAGACCAGCTGGAACACCAGCGCGGACACGGTGGACTTCAGCTCGGTCAAGTAGTCGCTGGTCAGCTCGCACAGGATGCGCAGCGCGACCAGCGGGGCCAGCCACGCCAGCACCCGGGCGGCGGGCGCCCACGCCGGGCCATAGGCCTCGTGGATCAGCGGCGTGGCCACCGCGCTGAGCAGGAAACTGGCCGGCAAGGTCAGGCTGGCGATCAGCGCGGTGGCGGACAGGTAGGCGGAGCCCTGCAGCTGCGGGCTGGTCCGCAGCCGGGCGAACGAGATCGGCGCGGCCCGCAGCACCGGCGTGGCCAGCAGCGTGACCGGCCAGGCGGCCAGGCTGAAGGCCAGCGCGTAGCAGCCCAGCGCGGCGGCGTGCTGAGATGCCCGACGATCAGCTGGTCGGCGTTGGTCAGCGCGAACATGGCCAGGCCGGAGGCGGCCAGCGGTAGTGCGGACCCGGCCAGCAGCCGCCACTGGCCGCGGCCCAGGCCAAACCGCACCGAGGTGGGCGCGAACAGCACGACCATGATGGCCCGGAGCAGCCCGCCCGCGACCAGGCCGATGCCGAAGCTGAGCATGCCGTAGCCGCTGAACGCGAGCCAGCAGCTGATCACCACGCCGGCCCAGTTACCGGACTGGTCGGCCATCGAGCGGCGGATCCCGCGCGGGTGGTTGCGCAGCATGGCCGCGGGCGCGGCGACCAGCCCGCCGACCAGGATGTCCAGCGAGCAGTACCCGGATCAGCGGGGCCGCGGCCGGGGTGCCGGTCAGAGTGGCCAGCCCGGCGGCGCCGGAGAAGCAGACCGCGGCCAGCGCGGCCCCGGAGAGCACGGAGACCGTCATCACCGCGGGGGCCAGCGCCCGCGGGTCGCCGTCATAGCGTTCCAGCGCCCGGCTCGCGCCGAACTCACCCAGGCTGCGGAACGCCAGTACGACCGCGATGGCCGCGGCTACCGCGCCGAATTGGCTGGGGGTAAACACCCGGCCGGCGATGATGCCCAGCACCAGCGTCCCGCGCCGGACCGACACCACGCTGCCGAGTACCCAGAACACGCCGCGCAGGACGGTGTCGGGCACCGTCCTGCGTGCTCCGTGGCGGGCTATCCGGTCCACCCCCGCCGCCATTCATCGCGGGCCGCCCACAGCGCACGCCAGTCTTCACCGCGCGCGGTGGGTCGGCCCTGCCGCTCGGCCGATGCGGTGCCGATGACCCGGCTGGCCGTGGCCCGGAGGAGCACCCCGCCCAGCAGCAGGCCGACGCCCGGCCCGCGCAGCCAGCGGGGGAAATGCCGCCGCAGCACCGTGCCTTGCCGGTGAACAGCAGCACGAGCTTGCCCGCGCTGGACGAGGACCGGCCGCCCGGGTGCTGGCACACGGCCCGGCCGGTGACCATCGGGCGGTACCCGGCCGCGGCGGCGCGCAGGCAGAAATCGGCGTCCTCGCCGTACAGGAAGAACACCGGGTCGAAGCCACCGAGGCGGTCCCACAGCTCCCGGCTGACCAGCATGCACGCCCCGCTGATCACCGGCACCGCCCGGGCCGCGGTCAGGTCGCCCGTCCACGGCGGCGGGGCTTCCGGGTCGAACACCCGGTTGCCCGGCAGCAGGCTGCTCAGCCCGAGCGCGAAGCACAGCGCCGACCACGGGCTGGGCCTGCCCCAGCACGAGCGGGGATCACTGGTGCCGTCGGCGTGCACGAACCGGGCGCCGACGATGCCGGCCGACGGGTGCTGCTGCGCGCAGCCGACCAGGGCCGCGATGGCGTCCGGGGCGAGCTCGGTGTCGGGGTTCAGGAACAGCAGCCAGTCGCCGGACGCGGCGGCGGCGCCGGCAGTGCACCCGGCCGCGAACCCGCCGTTGTCCGGCCGCTCGAGCACGGTCACGCCCGGTACCGCGCGCGCCGCGGCCACGGTGCCGTCACCGGACGCGTTGTCCACCACGATGACGTCCACCGGGGCGACCGGTGCCGCGTTGCGGACCGCGGCCAGGCAGCCGCCGATATCCGCCGCGTTGCGGTACGTCACGATCACCACGGACACGCCTGCGGCCTGGCGGCCGGCGGCGGTCTGGCGTCGGCTGGCCTGCGCGGCCAGCGGCCCAGACTTGCCCACCCCTCTTCCTCCCAAGCTGATCCTCAGTCCCACCACCCAGGGAGACATAAGGAAGACGCGCTACCGAACGGCATGGTTGACGCATAATCGCGGCTAGCCCGCTGTGCCGGGCATTGGCTGACTTGAGCGGAGATCTCCGGTACCGGCCGGCCGGGTGGGCCCGGGGATGATCTGCGCCGCCGGCCAAGGAAGGGTATGGTACCGGCAAAGTAAGTTAAAGCGAGGGTAAAGCGCAGTGCTTCGTGTCCACGGCGAATTGTGCCTGTGCGTCTAGTTCAGTGTGTCTGGTGCGGCCAGCGAGGGGCGCGCCGCTGGGGGCGGACCTTACGGAGGATGGCGTGACAGCTGACGGCGACCGGCCGATCGCGGGCCCTGCGGCGCGCGGTCCGGCGCCTGCCTCGCGCCGCGCGCAGCCCGAGGTCAGCGTGCTGATCCCGGTGCGTAACGCGAATGCCGCACCTCAGCGAGCAGCTGGCCGCGCTGGGCCGGCAGACCTACCAGGGGCCCTGGGAGGTGATCGTCAGCGACAACGGGTCGACCGACAGCAGCCCGCAGGTGACCCAGGCCGCCGCGGCCCATCTCCCGCTGCACATGGTGGACGCAGCGGGAGGCGCTGGGCCAGAGTGGGGCGCGCGCCGCCGCCGCCCATATCGCGCGGGGCCGGCTCCTGCTGTTCTGCGACGCCGACGACATCGTCGCCGACGACTGGATCGAGCAGATGGTGGCCGCGCTCGGGCGGCACCCGGCGGTCGGCGGGCATCTTGACGAGGAGTCGCTGAACCCGCCGTCGAGGCGGGCCTGGCGCCCCACGAGCACTCCTGGCCAGCTGCCTGTCCCGTTCGGCCTGCTGCCGGCGCCGGTCGGGGCGAACTGCGGGGTGTGGCGGGAGGCCTACGAGAAGGTCGGCGGCTACGCCGAGAATTTCCAGGGTCTCGCCGGGGAGGAGACCGACATGTTCTGGCGGATCCAGCTGGCCGGCTACCGGCTCGGCTACGCCCCGGCCGCGGTGGTCGCCTACCGGCACCGCCCGGGCCTGCGGTCCTTGCTCCGGCAGTGGCGCGGCTACGGGCAGGGCCGGGCCCATCTGGTCGCCCGCTACCAGGCGCTCGGGCTGCTGCCCGCCGAGTCGTGGCGGGACGCGCTCAGCACCGCCGGCTGGCTGACCGTGCACGTGGTGGACCTGGCCCGCGGCCCGCTCCGCCGGGTGAACTACCTGCGCAACCTGGCCCACGTGCTCGGCCAGGTGGAAGGCAGCCGGGAAACCGGCGTGCTGCACATCCGGCGCAACCCCCGGCCTGGCACCGTGCACCGCCCGCCCGGCCTGCCCGGGGAAGTGGACGCGGCCGCGCCGCGCTACGCGCACTAGGTCAGTGCAGCACCCGGGCGGCGGCGCGGCGGGCCCGCTCCAGCATCCGTAGGGCCGGCGCAGCCGGACCGGTCGTCAGCTGGCCGATTTTTATGCCGAACGCCCGTGCCGTGAACTCGCCGTCGCGCAGCGCGCGGTACACCTCGTCGCAGCCGGGCAAGCCGTCGCTGGCCGGGCCGGTGACCGACAGCCCCAGCGACAGCGGGAACAGCTGCCGCCGGGTGTGGAAGTCGAGCGCGACGAACTGGGCCGCCTCGTGCTGCCGGGCCAGCGCCAGCGAGTCGCGGTTCGGTGCGATGCCGTCGTACTTCCGGTTCCACACCTCGACCGCACCCAGGTAGTCCCACCAGGCCGGGTCGCAGCGCTGCCAGGCCGCCCTGCGCCACGGGTGGGCCCAGACGGCGGTGCCGCCCGCGTCGGCCGCCTGCTTGAGCAGGTCGCCGATGGGCGGCGCGTCGCCGAAGAACGGCACCTGGCCCCAGACCGGGATGTGCACCACGTCGTCCAGGTCGCCGTACTCGATGCCGGGCACCAGGACCACCCGGTCGGTGCTGGCGTCCGCGCAGGCCTGCCGGTAGTCGTCCCACTTGGCCGCGGTGAAACCGCGGCTGTGCTCGGACATCAGCACCACCTGGCAGCCGCGGCGGGCGAACGTGGCCGCGATCCGGCTCAGCGGCCAGGAACCGTCGTCCGACCACTCCGAGTGCACGTGGGCGGTCGCCTTGACCACCCGCTGCGCGGTGCTGGCCGGTCCGGTGCTGGCCGGCCCGGTGTTGGCCGGTCCTGTGCCCGCGGCACGGTCACCGCTGCCGCCCGGGCAGCTTGCCGCCGAGCTGGCTGGACAGCGGTGGCCCAGGTGTCGGCGGCGAACACGGCCGGCTCGCCGGGCCGCCAGTTGTACCAGCGCTCGCCCCGGTGCCAGGCCAGCACGTCGCGCACGGTGCTCAGCCGCGGCGCGTCGCCGCGGGCCAGCACCATGCCCAGGTGCACGATCTCCCGGCCCAGGTGCCGGACGGTTAGGTGCGGTGCCGGGATCTCGGCCAGCCCGGGGTAGGGCGGCTCGAACTCCGGGTCCAGTGCGGCCTGCACGGCCCAGGCCGGGTAGTCCAGGCCACGGCGGCGGGCCAGGGCCATGCTGCCCCAGGTCCGCCCGTTCAGCTCCATGAACCAGGCCCGCCCGGCCCGGTCCCGGAGCATCTCGACCATGAACAGGCCGCGCCAGTCGCAGCCGGCGATGAACTCGCGGACCGGGCCGGCCAGGTCCGCGGCCAGCGGGATGGACCGGCAGGCGCTGGATCCGGAGCCGCGCGGGTTCATCATCCGGACCCGCTGATGCGCGCTCACCGCACCTGGCCCGGCCGCGGTGGCCAGGCCGAACACGCCTTCGCCGGTCCCGTCGATCAGCGGCTGCGCGATGGCCGGGCCGCCGATGCCCGCCGCGATCTCGCGTACCTGGGGCAGCGTGCGCGGCGATCCGGCCGGACGGGCGGCGCAGCGTCCCGTCGGCCAGCTGCACGGCCAGCGCGGGCTTGACGATCCACGGCCCGTCGCCGGGCGGCCGCTCGGTGGCCGCGTCGGCGGACGTCCGGCACCGCGAATCCGGCCGTCCGGGCCAGCTCCAGCTGCTGCCGCTTGTCCAGCGCGAGCTCGGCCAGCTTCCCCGTCGGCCCGGCGATGATCGGCTCCCGGCGAGGCCCAGGGAGGCGTGCCGATCGTACTGGTCGGTCAGCCACACCGCGTGGTCGTCCAGCGGCAGCACGGCCGCGGGCTCAAGGTCGCGGATCAGCGCGCCGAGGTCGGCCACCGCCTGGCTGTAGTCCTGCTCCGGTGGGGTGATCGGCGCCACCCGGACCAGCTTGCTGCGGGCCAGCGCGGGCCGGGTGCCGGCCCGGGCGAACGCGCACACCTCGAAGCCGTGATCAGCCAGCGAGTAGGCGGACTCGATGGCGGCCAGCGCGTCGGCGAAGCCGATCAGCACGGTGCCCTTCACTGCGGGGCGCGTCATCGCCACGCCTTGACCCGGGCCGCCGCGGCGCCGCGGAGCCGTTCTCGCACCGGCCGCGGGGCCAGGATGTCGGCCCGCACCGAGCCGACTGTGTCGCCCTGCTTGATGCTGTACCGCGGCTGCAGCCAGGCGCCGGCCCGGGCCCGCCGCCGGTCGCTGGTGAACACCTGGGTGTAGCCGTGCCGCCGCAGCGCGCTGAGCACGGTCCGGTCGTAACTGCCGAACGGGCAGGCCGCGGTCCGGACCGGGGCCTGGGCCGCGGTGCCGATCACCGACCGGGCCACGGTGAACTCCTGGTGCGCCGACTCGGTGTCCAGGCCGCGCCAGGACCGGTGCCGCATGCCGTGCGAGCCCACCGTCATGCCCGCCGCGGCCAGCGCCTTGACGCCGTCCTCGTTCAGGTAGCCCGGCTGGCCCAGCATCCCGGCCAGCGGGAAGAAGGTGGCGGTCAGCCCGCGGTCGAGCAGCGCGGGCAGGGCCACGTCCACATCGGACGCGTATCCGTCATCGAACGTGAGCTGGACCCACGGCCGCTGCGCCACCTCGTCCAGCACCGCGTGGAACAGGTCGGTGCTGACGAAGTACTCCTGCGCGGCCCGGTCCAGGCCCGGCGCTGGCGTGCCCACGCCGTGCCAGCAGATACCCACGATCACGTCCGGGGCGGCCCCGCTGCTGTCCATCGCTCCCCTTAATCTGCCGCGCGCTACCCATATAGGACGCGCACGACGGCCCGGGCGGTGACAGACACCCTGGCAGATCTGACATTCCGCCGCATGTCAGGTGCCCGGTTTCCTGCATACTGCCCGACGTGATCAGTGTTGTGGTTCCCGCTCATGACGAATCCCGGGTGATCGGCCGGCTGCTCGGGCAGCTGACCGCCGGGCCAGAGCCGGGCGGTCTGGATGTGATCGTGGTGGCCAACGGCTGCACCGACGACACCGCCGAGGTGGCCGCGGCGTTCGGTGCCCCGGTGCGGGTGCTGTCCATCCCGGTGCCGTCCAAGCGCGAGGCGCTGCTGGCCGGCGACCGCGCCGCGACCAGTTTCCCCCGCGTCTACGTGGACGCTGACGTCGAGCTGGGCGCGGCCGACGTGCAGGCTCTCGGCGCTGCGCTCGGCCAGCCCGGCGCACTCGCGGCCGGCCCGCGCCGGGTGCTCGCCCTGACCGGGGCGCCGTGGCTGGTCCGCTGGTACTACGACGTGTGGTCCCGGCTGCCCGAGGTGCGCAGCGGCTTGTTCGGCCGCGGCGTCATCGCGGTCAGCCAGGCCGGGCATGACCGGATGGCCAGCCTGCCTCCGGTGCTGGCCGACGACCTGGCCGCGTCCCTGGTGTTCGCCCCGGAGGAACGGGTCATCGTGCCCGGCGCCCAGGTGGTGGTGCACGTCCCGCGCACCACCCGCGACCTGCTCCGCCGCCGGGTCCGCGCCGCGATGGGCACTGACCAGGTCGAGCAGGCCGAAGGCGGCCCGGAAGCCTCGGCCCGGACCCGGCCCGCGGACCTGCTCGCGATGATCCGGGCCGAGCCGCTGCTCGCCCCGCGGGTGGCCGTGTTCCTGGCCGTGGCGGTCATCGCGCGGCGGCGGGCCCGCCGCGAAGTCCAGCGCAACCAGTACTCGACCTGGCTGCGCGACGAGAGCAGCCGCAGCTAGCAGAAGGTGGCACACATGTCACAACACTGTGTCTGTCGTGACATCAGCTGGTCAGTGTGGAAGTGCGCGTCAACCAACCGGTTCGGTTAGGCGTCTTTCCAGTGTGCCCGGGGGTGAGGGCGGGGGTTGGACAGGGACGGTGGGGCGCGTGTCGGGAAACACGGCGGTGGGCAGAGCGGGGCAAGTTACCAGGTCACGAGCCCGGCTTGGCTCTCCAGAGTCGGCCGCGTGGACCGGTGCCTACCTGCGCCGGGTGGCCCTGGTCGACTTCGCCTGCGGCTTGGCCGCCAGCGTGCTGGCCTATGAGATCCGGTTCGACGCGACCAACGACAGGTCCGCCATCTACCTGGCGTTCACCGCGGTGCTGCCGCTGCTCTGGGTGGCCACCCTGGGCCTGGCCGGCGGGTACGACCGGCGTTTCATCGGGGTCGGTTCCGAGGAGTTCCGCCGGGTGCTGAACGGCGCGCTGGCGCTGACCGCCACCGTGGCCATCGCGTCCTACGCGGTGAAGTTCCAGACCGCCCGCGGCTATGTGGTCATCGCGCTGCCCTGCGCCACCATCTTCGACCTGGTCATCCGGCACCGGCTGCGTAAGCGGCTGCACCTGCTGCGCAGCAAGGGCGCGTGCATGCGCAAGGTGGTCGCGGTCGGGCACGCCCCGGCCGTGGCCGACCTGGTCGGCGAGCTGCGCCGGGGCACCTACCACGGCCTGTCGGTGGTCGGCGCCTGCCTGGCCGGCGGCAGCATGCTGCACGAGATCGCCGGCATCCCGGTCTACGGCGGGCTGGACAGCGTGACCAACGCCGTGGGCCAGTTCGGCGCGGACACGGTCGCGGTGCTGGCGTGTCCGGAGATGAACGGCATGCGGCTGCGCAAGCTGGCCTGGGACCTGGAGAAGACCGGCACCGACATGTGTGTCGCGCCCGCCCTGCTCGACGTGGCCGGCCCGCGCACCACCATCCGGCCGGTGGCCGGGCTGACCCTGCTGCACGTGGACCACGCCGAGCTGGACGGCGGCAAGCAGGTGCTCAAGGGCGTGTTCGACAAGGTGGTGGCGACCACCATCATGGTGCTGCTGTCCCCGCTGTTCGCGTTCGTGATGCTGGCCATCAAGCTGGACGACCGCGGGCCAGTGTTCTTCCGGCAGATGCGGGTGGGCAAGGACGGCCACCAGTTCGCGCTGTGGAAGTTCCGCACCATGGTGGTGGACGCCGAGCAGCGCAAGGCCGAGCTGGCCGCGCTCAACGAGGGCGCCGGCGTGCTGTTCAAGATGCGCAAGGACCCCCGGGTGACCAAGGCCGGTGGCTGGCTGCGCCGCTACTCCCTGGACGAGCTGCCGCAGCTGTTCAACGTGCTGGCCGGGGACATGTCCCTGGTCGGCCCCCGGCCGGTGCTGCCCGCGGAGGCCGACCGGTACGCCGATCACATGCGCCGCCGCCTGGTGGTCAAGCCGGGCATCACCGGCCTGTGGCAGGTGAACGGGCGCTCCGACCTGGCCTGGGATGAGGCGGTCCGGCTCGATCTGCGCTATGTGGAGAACTGGTCACTTGCTCTCGACCTGCAGATTTTGTGGAAAACTTGGTCTGCGGTCGTCCGGGGCCACGGAGCCTACTAGTCTGTGCAGGCCGCCGCCGGAGTGAGGGGCACCTGCCTGATGATGATGGACGATCACCGCCTAGCCCATGACCTGGCTGCCCAGGCCGGGGAACTGCTGCTCGCGCTGCGCGCGGGTGGCGGTGATCCCGTAGGGCTGCGCGACGCCGGGGACCGGCGCTCGCACGAGTTCCTGGCCAGCCAGCTCAGCCAGCTGCGCCCGGGCGATGCGGTGCTGTCCGAAGAAGGCCGGGACAACCCGGCCCGGCTGGCGGCGGACCGGGTGTGGATCGTCGACCCGCTGGATGGCACGCGCGAGTTCGGCGAGCCGGGACGGACCGACTGGGCCGTGCACGTGGCGCTCTGGGAGCGCGGCGCACAGGCAGCCGGGGCACTGGCCGCCGGTGCGGTCGCGCTGCCCGCGCAGGGCCGGGTGCTGAGCACCGCGCAGCCACCTGCCGCGCCACCCGCGCCGGAACCCGGCACGCCCGGTGCGGGTGCTGGTCAGCCGGACCCGGCCGCCCGCGTTCCTGGAGCGGCTGGCCGGGCGGATCGAGCTCACCCTGGTCCCGATGGGCTCGGCCGGGGCCAAGGCGGCCGCCGTGATCACCGGCGACGCCGACGCCTACCTGCACAGCGGCGGCCAGTACGAATGGGACTCGGCCGCCCCGGTGGCGGTGGCCCAGGCGGCCGGCCTGCACACCTCCCGGCTGGACGGCTCGCCGCTGGCGTACAACCAGGCCGACCCTTTCCTGCCGGATATCCTTATCTGCCCGGCGGGACTCGCAGCCACGCTGCTGGATTGTCTGCGCGCAGTCAACTGTTCGGCTGTTTAGCGGCACTCCCACCATGGGAGAGTGCGCTGACCATGTCCCGATGCCCGACGACCCGGAGTTTGCTTGATGGCCGTGACGCGTTCTGATTACTCGCTGTCCCAGCTAGAGGTGCTCGAAGCCGAGTCCATCCACATCATGCGGGAGGTGGCCGCCGAGTTCGAGCGGCCGGTGCTGCTGTTCTCCGGCGGCAAGGACTCCATCGTGATGCTCGCCCTGGCCGAGCGGGCGTTCTGGCCGGCCAGGATCCCGTTCCCGGTCATGCACGTGGACACCGGGCACAACTTCCCCGAGGTGCTCGACTACCGGGACCGCCGGGTGGCCGAGGCCGGGGTCCAGCTGGTGGTGGCGTCGGTGCAGGAGTCCATCGACCAGGGCCGGGTCGCCGAGGAGACCGGCCGCTGGGCCAGCCGCAACCGGCTGCAGACCACCACGCTGCTGGACGCCATCGAGGAGCACCGGTTCGACGCGGTGTTCGGCGGGGCGCGCCGGGACGAGGAGAAGGCCCGGGCCAAGGAGCGGGTGTTCTCGTTCCGCGACGAGTTCGGCCAGTGGGACCCGAAGAACCAGCGGCCCGAGCTGTGGAACATCTACAACACCCGGATCCGGCTGGGTGAGCACATCCGGGTGTTCCCGATCTCCAACTGGACCGAGCTGGACATCTGGCAGTACATCGCGCGGGAGAAGCTGGAGATCCCGTCGATCTACTTCGCGCACCCGCGCCAGGTGTTCGAGCGGGACGGCATGCTGCTGGCCGACAGCGAGTTCACCACCCGGGACGAGAGCGAGCCGGTCTTCGAGACCAGGTCCGGTACCGCACGGTGGGCGACATGAGCTGCACCGGCGCGGTCGAGTCCACCGCGACCACGGTGTCCGACGTGATCGCCGAGATCGCGGCCACCCGGATCACCGAGCGCGGCCAGACCCGGGCCGACGACCGGATCACCGAGGCGGCCATGGAAGACCGCAAGCGAGAGGGATACTTCTGATGACGGCGCACGCGTGGAGGACGTCATCTCCCCGGAGACCAGCGGCCGATGGACATCCTGCGGCTGGCCACCGCCGGCTCGGTGGACGACGGCAAGAGCACGCTGATCGGGCGGCTGCTGTACGACTCCAAGGCGATCTTCGAGGACCAGCTGGCCGCGGTCGAGCGGACCAGCAAGGCCCGCGGCGAGGACTACACCAACCTGGCGCTGCTCACCGACGGCCTGCGCGCCGAGCGGGAGCAGGGCATCACGATCGACGTGGCCTACCGCTACTTCGCCACGCCGCGGCGCAAGTTCATCATCGCCGACACCCCGGGGCACATCCAGTACACCCGCAACATGGTCACCGGCGCGTCCACCGCCGACCTGGCCATCGTGCTGGTCGACGCCCGGAACGGGCTGGTCGAGCAGAGCCGGCGGCACGCGTTCCTGACCACGCTGCTGCGGGTGCCGCACCTGGTGCTCGCGGTGAACAAGATGGACCTGGTCGACTACCGCCAGGACGTGTTCGAGCGGATCAGCGAGGAGTTCGCCGCGTTCGCGGCCAAGCTGGAGATCGGCGACCTGAGCTTCATCCCGATCTCCGCGCTGCACGGCGACAACGTGGTGCAGCGCTCGGACAAGATGCCCTGGTACGACGGCCCGTCGCTGCTGCACCACCTGGAGCATGTGCACATCGCGTCCGACCGCAACCTGATCGACGTGCGCTTCCCGGTGCAGTACGTGATCCGGCCGCACCAGGCCACCGACCCGGCGCTGCACGACTACCGGGGCTACGCCGGCCAGGTGGCGGGCGGCGTGCTCAAGCCGGGCGACGAGGTGATGCACCTGCCGTCCGGGCTGACCACGAAGATCTCCCGGATCGACACCGCGCGCGGCCCGGTGCCCGAGGCCTACCCGCCGATGTCGGTGACCCTGGTGCTCGAGGACGACCTGGACATCTCCCGTGGCGACATGATCTGCCGGCCGCACAACCAGCCGCCGGTCTCCCAGGACGTGGAGGCCATGGTCTGCTGGATGTCGGAGACCAGGCCGCTGGCCGCGCGGGACCGGCTGATCGTCAAGCACACCTCGCGCACGGTCAAGGCCATCGTCCGCGACCTGCACTACCGGCTCGACGTGAACACGCTGCACCGGGACGAGAGCGCGGACCGGCTGGGCCTGAACGAGATCGGCCGGGTGAGCCTGCGGATGACCCAGCCGCTGTTCGTCGACCCGTACAGCCGCAACCGGCAGACCGGCGGGCTGATCCTGATCGACGAGGCGACCAACGCCACGGTCGGCGCGGGCATGATCACTGAAGGGCGCTGACCAGGCGCCCGCAGCCATGGGGGGTCCACGGAGGCGAAAGGCGTGACACCCTTCGACGATCTGCACGACTACATGGCGCTGCCCCGGCTGACCGGGCTGCGGCTGTCGCCTGACGGCAACTGGCTGGCGGCCACGGTGGCCGCGCTGAGTGCGGA
>CAVVGF010000009.1:0-28133 GCA_963747705.1 uncultured Actinomycetes bacterium
CCGCTGCGCAGGCCATCGCGGCTGATGAAGCCGCGGCGAGCGCGGCCATGGCCGTCCATGGGCTGCCGCTGATCCCGGCTGGTGGCCGGGTGCTGACGCACTGCAATACCGGCGCGCTGGTGTCCTCCGGGGAGGGCACCGCGTTCGCGGTGATCCTGGCCGCGCACCGCGCGGGGCGGCTGGCCAAGCTGTGGGTGGACGAGACACGCCCGCTGCTGCAGGGTGCCCGGCTCACCGCCTGGGAAGCCCGGCGGGCTGGCATCGACTACGCGGTGCTGCCCGACGCGGCCGCCGCCGGGCTGCTGGCCAGCGGGGCGGTCGATGTGGTGCTCACCGGCGCGGACCGGATCGCCGCCGACGGCAGCGTGGCCAACAAGGTCGGCACCTACGGCCTGGCCGTGCTGGCCCGGCATCATTCGGTGCCGTTCGTGGTGGTGGCCCCGGTATCCACGATTGACTTCGGCACCGCCGACGGCGGCGGGATCGTGGTCGAGCACCGCCCGGCGGACGAGGTCACCACGCTGGCCGGGCAGGCCATCGCGCCGCCGGCAGCCCGGGGTACAACCCCGCGTTCGACGTTACTCCGGGTGGCCTGATCACAGCTCTGGTGACAGAGCGTGGTGTTGCTCAGCCGGTGAACAGCGGTACCCTGCGTGTGCTAGGCGATCTTTCCGCCCAGCGGAAGAGTGCCGTCCCTGACGTTTCCGTGGAACTATGAGGCCCATGAAAGGTCGTGTGCTCGTCGTCGATGACGACGCTGCCCTGTCCGAGATGCTCGGTATCATGCTCCGCGGCGAGGGCTTCGAGCCCACATTCGTCGCCGACGGGGACAAGGCCATGGAGGTATTCCGGGATACCCATCCCGACCTCGTCCTGCTGGACCTGATGCTGCCGGGTGCGGACGGTATCGACGTGTGCCGCCAGATCCGGACCGAATCTGGCGTGCCTATCGTCATGCTCACCGCGAAGAGCGACACTGTCGATGTGGTGCTGGGGCTGGAGTCCGGGGCAGACGACTACATCGTCAAGCCGTTCAAGTCCAAGGAACTGATCGCCCGGGTCCGGGCCAGGCTGCGCCGCACCGACGACCCGGCACCGGAGATGCTGCAGATCGTCAACGTCGAGATCGACGTAGCCGGGCATTCGGTGAAGCGCAACGGCCGGCCGGTCAGCCTCACCCCGCTCGAGTTCGACCTGCTGGTCGCGCTGGCCCGCAAGCCTCGTCAGGTGTTCACCCGGGAAGTGCTGCTGGAGCAGGTCTGGGGCTACCGGCACGCCGCGGATACCCGGCTGGTCAACGTGCACGTCCAGCGCCTGCGCGCGAAGATCGAGAAGGACCCGGAGCACCCGGAGATCGTGGTGACGGTACGCGGCGTGGGCTACAAAGCAGGGCCTGCCTGACCAGGGGGCCGGTCCGCCGTGACCCGGCGGGATCCCCAGCAGCGTGGAGAAGGGCCATGGAGGGGGTAGCGAGCAGCAGCGAGGCAGGGCGAGGCCCGCGCCGGGACTCGCCGGCCGGTAGCTCCCGGCTGACCTTGCTGGTGCGGCGGGCGGCCCGGCGGCTGCCACCGCAGGCTCGCTCGGCCCTCCGCGCCGCGCGCCGCCGGGCCCGGCTGCTGGCGGGCCGGCTGCGCCGCCGCTGGCATCGCTCGCTGCAGCTGCGGGTGGTCGCTACCACCCTGGTCATCTGCGTGGTGGTGGCGACCGTGCTCGGCTTCTTCCTGGTCCAGCAGATCGCCAGCGGCCTGCTGAACAGTACCCGGACCGCCGCGGCGCATCAGATCAGTGAGGGCCTGATCACGGCCAAGAACGACGCGGGCCTGGAGGGCACGGCCGGGGACCAGTCCAAGGCCATGATCCAGCTGACCGGCGACCTGCAGGGCCTGAGCGGGCCGGGAGACACGTTCGATGTGGTGATCCTGACCCAGACCTCGGACAGCTCCGCGCTCCGCGGTGAGTACGGCAACACAACCTCAACTCGGACAGCCTGCCCAGGAAACTGATCGCCAGCGTGACCCAGGAGCAGCAGAAGGGCCGCACGGACGACCTGGTGTCCACGCCGACGCAGATGAGCTACCAGCACGGCCGGGCGCCGGTTCCCGGGCTGGCCATCGGCGGTGTGATCAGTCCGCGCTACCAGCTGTACTACCTGTTCCCGATGGAACAGCAGCAGCAGACGCTGGCCCTGGTGCAGCGGGCCATGCTGGGCGGCGGGCTGGCCTTGGTCGTGCTCCTGGTGGGCATCGTCTCGCTGGTCACCCGGTGGGTGGTCGTGCCGATCCGGGAGGCGGCCGAGGCGGCCAAGCGGCTGTCCGACGGCCAGCTCGAGCAGCGGATGCCGGTCCGTGGCACCGACGACCTGGCCGCCCTGGCGAGGTCGTTCAATGACATGGCCGCCAGCCTGCAGGAGAAGCTGCAAGAGCTGGAGGAGCTGTCCAAGGTGCAGCGGCAGTTCGTCTCCGACGTATCGCACGAGCTGCGCACCCCGCTGACCACGATCCGGATCGCGGCCGATGTGCTGTTCGCCGCCCGTGATGACCTGCTGCCGGCCGCGGCCCGGTCCGCGGAACTGCTCGAAGGCCAGCTGGAGCGGTTCGAGTCGCTGCTCGCCGACCTGCTGGAGATCAGCCGGTACGACGCCAACGCGGCCACCCTGGACGCCGAGTCGGCCGACGTGTGCGACCTAGTCCGGCGGGCCGCGGCCGACGCTGAGCAGCTGGCCGCGCGGCGCGGTACCCGGATCGACTTCCGGCTGCCCGCCGAGCCGTGCGTCGCCGAAGTGGACCGGCGGCGAGTCGAGCGGATTCTGCGCAACCTGCTGGACAACGCGGTCGAGCACGGTGAGGGCCGCGATGTGGTGGTCACCGTGGCCGGGGACCGGGACGCGGTCGCGATCGCGGTCCGCGACCACGGCTGCGGCTTCGGGCCGAACGAGGCCCAGCTGGTGTTCGACCGGTTCTGGCGGGCCGACCCGGCCCGGGCCCGTACTACCGGCGGCACCGGGCTCGGCCTGGCCATCGCCTTGGAGGACGCCCGGTTGCACAACGGCTGGCTGCAGGCCTGGGGTGAGCACAGCAAGGGCTCGGTGTTCCGGCTCACCCTGCCCCGGGTCTGCGGGGAGCAGCTGATCGGGTCGCCGCTGCCGCTCGGGCCGGACGCGGCGGAGCCCGGGCCGGAGCTGGTTCATTCTCCGCTGGTGCTGCATCTGGACGACGGCATTCCGCCGGCCCAGCCCCGCGCCGGCTTCGCCGCCACCGACCCGGACGGCCCGGCCGCGGCCGGGCCCGCCCATGGCTAGGCGGCACCCGCTGCTGCGCTGGCTGGTGGTCGCCGTGGCTGCGCTGGCCACGGTGGCGGGCTGCGCCGAGGTGCCGGTCAGCGGGCCGCTGCAGTCCTCCAAGCTGCCCGCCAGCGTCGGTGGCCAGCAGCAGGGCACGCGGTGCTGCGGCCAGATCATGAGCCCGCCCCAGCCGGGCTGGTCTCCGACCCAGATGGTGCTGAACTTCATCGTGGCCGGTTCGGACTTCACCGAGGACCACGCGATCGCCCGGCAGTACCTGACCGCAGCGGCCAATGCGTCGTGGCAGCCTGGACCTGGCCCGGCGGTCACCGTGATCGCGACGACCCCGGACGTGTCCCCGGAGCTGCCTCCCCAGCTGAACTCGCAGAAGACGGAGATCGTCGAGATCACCGCGAAGGAACTGGGTGCGGTGAACTCGACCGGCCAGTACATCCCGGCCCCGGATGGGCAGAAACCGCTGACCCAGCGCTTCGGCCTGAAGCTGGTGGGCCACCAGTGGCGGATCGACAGCCTGCCCGGAGCCGGCCGGGTGTCCCGTGAGCTGCTGCTCAGCAAGGACTTCTTCCAGCTCGCCTACCAGCCGCGGAACCTGTACTACTTCAACCCGTCCTACAAGAACCTGGTGCCGGATCCGGTGTTCCTGCCGGTCAACACGGCCGACCCGGCCACCGTTCTGGTCAACGCGCTGCTGGCCGAGCCGCAGGGCTGGCTGGAGAGCGCCGCGTACTCAGGGTTCCCGGCCGGCAGCCGCTCCGTCCGGGTACAGGTCCCGCCGGGCAGCAAGACCGCCATCGTCAACGTGAGCATGCCCAGGACGGCCGCCGACCCGACCACGCTGGCCGAGATGTCCGCGCAGCTGGTCTGGACGCTGACCAGCACCTCGTACGGGTCGCGGACCATCCAGGCGGTGAAGCTTGAGGTCAACGGCCGGGCCTGGAAGCCCCCGGGCAGCACCAGCGCGGTGCAGGACCGGGGCGACTACCCGCAGCCGTGCCTGCAGCCGCCGTCCGGGCATCAGAGCCTCTACTTCCTGACCGCGAGCGGCGCGGCCCGGGTGCTGCCCGCCCGTAGCGGCAGCAGCCAGCCAGTGCCCGGCCAGGCCGGCACCAGCGAGATCCCGCTCAGCACCATCGCGATCTCGCCGGACCAGCACTACCTGGCCGGGACTGGCCCATCGGCAGGCGGCACGGTATACGTCAGCGACCTGGCCGCGGCCGCGCAGTCGCACGCCAGCCAGTCCGCGCGGGCGCTGCACGTGCGGCTCACCGGCATGAAGGTCAGCGCGGCCAGCTGGGACCACCAGGACAACCTGTGGGTAGCGGGCAGCATCCACGGCCGGCCGGCGGTCCGGATGCTCCCGGGCAAGGGCGGCACGCCGCTCATCGTGACGCTGCCGCCTGGCATCCAGCAGATCAGCGCATTCCGGGTGGCCCCGGACGGAGTGCGGGTCGCGCTGATCGTGTCCACCCGGGCCGGCCAGCACGTGCTGCTGGCCGCCGTGGTGCACAGCGGGAACCAGGTGAGCCTGGCCAGCGCCGGCACACTGGGCGCCGATCTGACTCAGCCGACGGCGCTGAGCTGGTACGACGCCGACCACCTGCTGGTCGTGGACCAGGCCGACAGCGGGCCGCAGCTGTTCGAGGTGCCGGTCAACGGCGGCCGGTCCACGTTCCAGAGCATCGAGGCAGGGATGGTCTCGGTTACCACGGCCGGGCCGCACAACAACCTGTTCGCCAGCCTGCAGACCGGGCAGCTGGCCCGGTCCTTCGGCCTGGGCGAGCTGTGGAGCACGCCGCTGGCGGGCCGGGACGCTACTTACCCGGGCTGAAGCTGGCCCGCCATTTCCGCCGGGCTGTCGCGATTCCTCCCAGTGCGGCCTTGACCACCTGCCGCGACGTGGCCAAGAAGACAGCCCGGGATCCTGACATCCGGGCCCGGGCAGGCTAGCGTCGTCATATGGCACCCGTCCGGGTCCGTGGTTGCGCCGTGCGGGGTACCCCGGCATCGGGGTGCCCGGCCTGGCAAGCCGATGCCAGCCGCAGGCGAAACGGCCCACGTAAGGCGACTTGTCGTCAACCGATCACGGTGCGGCTTAGAGGTAAGTCCTGCCCCGCCGGGGGATCAGGTGTCCCCCGGACCGGGAGAAGGGCCTTCGTGGCAACAGGCCCGCGAATCCCTCAGCAGGCGGATGTGGGGACGAAGACCAGGTCGGCCGGACGGGTGCCACCCACATTTGAGGGTCGAAGGGGGTATCCCACGTGGACATCATCTTCAGGGGTCGGCGGACGGGTGTGCCAGAGCGCTTCCGTGACTACGCGACGGCCAAGCTTGGCAAGATCGTGAAGCTCGACCAGAAGACGATAAGCATCGATGTGGAAGTCACCCTGGAGCGCAATCCGCGCCAGTCCGCGCAGCGGGAGCGGGTCGAGCTGACCGTGTACTCGCGCGGGCCGGTGATCCGCGCGGAAGGGGCCGCTGACGACCGCTTCCAGGCCCTTGACCGGGCGGCGGCCAAGCTGGAGACGCACATGCGCCGCGCCTGTGACCGGCGTAAGGCGCGCAAGCCCGGGCACGGGGTGCCCGCCGAGCCCGCCCCGGTGGCGGCCGCCGCGGCGGACGGCCTGCGCCCGGAGGGCCCGGCCGTGGACGGCGGGCCGGACGGCGCGGCACCGGGCCCCGCGGGCGGCGCCAGCCCGGACTACTGGCCGGACACCGAACTACAGCTCGACGCCGTGGTGCCGATCCCGATGGAAGGGGATGGCCCGCTGGTCGTGCGGGAGAAGTTCCACAACGCGACGCCGATGAGCATCGACCGGGCGCTGCACGAGATGGAACTGGTGGGGCACGACTTCTTCCTGTTCCGGGACGAGACGACCCGGTTGCCCAGCGTGGTCTACCGGCGGCGTGGCTATGACTATGGGGTCATCCGCCTGGTCGAGGAGGTGTCACGGCAGCCGTCCCGCTCCCCGGTCGGCGTGAACCAGCGAGTAGGGGAGAATCGAGTTACCCGGTAGGACGTATCCGGTCCCCGAGCCGTGCCCGGCGCACGGTCACCGGAGCCACCGGTTTGCGCGGCTGCCCCCGCTGCGCCAGAGTTTGAGCACTGCTCGCGGCGGGTGGCATCGGCGCCGGCAGTGCACGCAGGGTCAATAGGAGGTGCCATGCGCGGAGATCCCGCGGTGTCCGCAGATCCCGGTGCGGCTTCGGGGTCGGTGGATTCCTCCGCCTCCGATCCGATTCGCGCCCTCATCGTGGATGATCATGCTTTGTTCCGCCGCGGCCTGGAGATGGTGCTGGCCGCCGAGGACGATATCGAGCTGGTCGGTGAGGCCAGCGACGGTACGGAGGCGGTGCAGAAGGCGGGTGAGTCGCTGCCCGACGTGGTCCTGATGGACATCCGGATGCCCAAGTCCAGCGGCATCGAGGCGTGCCGGGCCATGAAGGAAGTGGCGCCCAGTTCGAAGATCGTCATGCTGACGATCAGCGACGAGGAGGAAGACCTCTTCGAGGCGATCCGCGCCGGGGCCAGTGGCTACCTGCTCAAGGACATCCCGCTGGACGAGGTGGCGGACGTGGTCCGTGCCGTGCACGGCGGGCAGTCGCTGATCAACCCGTCGATGGCGGCCAAGCTGCTCACCGAGTTCGCCGCGCTGAACAAGCGCGGGGACCAGGAGGAGCGCGCCGAGCAGGTACCCCCGCCCAAGCTCACCGACCGGGAGATGCAGGTTCTCAAGCTGGTGGCCAAGGGGATGAACAACCGGGACATCGCCAAGGAACTGTTCATCTCGGAGAACACGGTCAAGAACCACGTGCGGAACATCCTGGAGAAGCTCCAGATCCACTCGCGGATGGAAGCGGTCATGATCGCGGTCCGGGAAAAGCTGATCGAGTTCAGCTGATCGAGTTCAGCTGATCGCGGCCAGCTCCACGTGGTTAGCTCCCCGTGTTTAGCTCCCCGTGGTTTAGTTCAGAGCGCAGCCGCTCGGCCAGCTGCGGCGGGCTGACCTGGCCTACCTCCACTGCGGAGCAGCCGACCCAGCTGGCCGCCTCGCGCAGCGCCTGGGCCATGGGCCCGGCTGCCGTGGCGGAGTCCAGGGACAGCTGGCGGGCCACCAGCGTCTGGCCCTGGCGCACCGGATCGACCCGGCCGAGCAGCCGGCCCCGGGCCAGCAGCGGCATCGCGTAGTACCCGTGCACCCGCTTGGCCTTGGGCACATAGGCTTCCAGGCTGTGCTCGAAGCCGAACATCCGCCGGGTCCGCTTGCGATCCCACAGCAGCGAGTCGAACGGGGAGAGCAGGGTGACCCGGTGCCGGCCGCGCGGCGGCGCCCCCAGCGCGGCCGGGTCGGCCCAGCCGGGCACCGCTTTGCCCGCCACCTCGACGGTGACCGGCGTCAGCCCGGCGGCCAGCGCGGAATCGGCGGCCAGGTCCGCGTGCTCGGCCTGGCCGCTGGTCAGCCAGCGCAGCCGGTGGTAGTCGATCAGGTCAGCCCGGGTGGCCACGCCGAGCGCGCGTGCGGCCACCCCGGCCAGGTGGGCCAGGCACTCCGCGTCGGTCTTCTCGCTGTCCAGCAGCTCGCCCGGTAGGACCCGCTCGGGCAGGTCATACACCCGGCGCCAGCCGTCCCGGCGGACGCAGACCACCTCGCCCACGTCCAGCAGCCACTCGACGGCGATCTTCGTGTCGGACCAGTCCCACCACGGGCCACCGGCCTTGGCCCCGCCCAGCTGGGTCGCGTTGAGCGGGCCGTCCGCGCGCAGCCGGGCCAGCACCTCGGCGCAGGTCCGCTCGTGGCTCTGGTGCCAGCGCTGGCCCCGGCCGCGCAGGACGCGCCGGCGGAACGCGTACCACGGCCACTCCTCGATCGGCAGCACGCACGCCGCGTGCGACCAGTACTCGAACGCGGTCGGCCGTCCAGGATGCCAGTAGGCCCGCTCGATCCGCGGCCGTGGCACCGCGCCGAGCCGGGCGTACGCGACCAGCTCATGCGACCGGGCCAGCACACTGATCGTGTCCAGTTGGACTGCGCCGACCCGGCGCAGCATGGCCGGGACGCCGCCACGGCGGCCGTCCGCGCCGAGAAAGCCCTGGGCGCGGAGCGTTATCAGCCGCGCCTCATCGGCCGACAGCGACAGCTCAGCGGCCGGCTGGAGGGTGCTCACCACAAAACGGAAACCCTAGCGCGGGGTACCGACAGAACCTGGCGCGGATCCCGGGCGCCCGGCAGGTCGCCGACGAGGCGTTCGGCGCGAAGCGGCGATCGGGGGGTCCAGGGGGGTCGCCCCCCGGACCAAATCTTCTAATACCAGTCTTCGAAGATGTTGGTGGACAGGGCGATCAGGCCGCCCACCACGACCACGCCGACCGCCACCCAGAACAGCCACCAGGTCGGCCCGAAGATCAGCGCCAGGCCACCCACCACGAAGCCCACCATGATGATGCTGACCGCCACCCAGGACACCCGGCGGCCGTGGAACGCCTCGTAGTACCCGGGCTGGGCACCGGGCTCGGCGACCGTGCCGCCCACCGTCGTCCCGCTGAGCGCGCCGTCGTCCGGCTGGGCACCGGACTTGATGTCCGTTCCCACCTGGTCCGCCATGGGCGCTGCTCCTCTCGTGATCCGCTGGCCGCAGTATCCCACGCCCGGTGGCGCGGGCGCGCGGCCCGCGCTTTCCCCATATTGTGGCGGAACCGCCAGGCGGACTGCGCCCGGCCCCCTGTAATACCCGGATCGGCGAGTTCCGGCTGGGCAACGATCCGGTCCAGGTCGACACGTGCGGCTCGGTTTCGTTGCCGGTCTCGCCTACCATGACAGTGACGACGAGGCACCGGCGGGTGCCCGCCATGAGCCGCGAGGAGCGCGACGAGAAGTGCCAGTCATCATTGACAGTGTCTTGCGTGCGGGCGAGGGGAAGACCCTGCGCCGGCTCAAGCGGATCGCGGGCCAGGTCAACTCGATCGAGGAAGACTTCGCCGCGCTGAGCGACGCGGAACTGCGCGCGATGACCGATGAGTTCCGCCAGCGGTACGCCGACGGCGAATCCCTGGACGACCTGCTTCCCGAGGCCTTCGCCACGGTGCGCGAGGCGGCACGGCGCACGCTGGGCCAGCGGCACTTCGACGTGCAGCTGATGGGCGGCGGCGCGCTGCACATGGGCAACATCGCCGAGATGAAGACCGGCGAGGGCAAAACCCTGACCTCGGTGCTGCCGGCCTACCTCAACGCGCTCACCGGCAACGGCGTGCACGTCGTGACGGTCAACGACTACCTGGCCAAGCGCGACGCGGAGTGGATGGGGCGGGTGCATCGCTTCCTCGGCCTGGAGGTCGGGGTCATCCTGTCCCAGATGCCGCCAGAGGAGCGCCGCAAGCAGTACGAGGCCGACATCACCTACGGCACCAACAACGAGTTCGGCTTCGACTACCTGCGCGACAACATGGCCTGGGGCCTGGAGGAGTGCGTCCAGCGCGGGCACAACTTCGCCATCGTGGACGAGGTCGACTCGATCCTGGTCGACGAGGCCAGGACGCCGCTGATCATCAGCGGCCCGGCCGAGCAGAGCGCCCGCTGGTACACCGAGTTCGCCAAGATCGCGCCCCGGCTGCGCCGCGGCGAGGACGGCGAGGGTGACTACGAGGTCGACGAGAAGAAGAAGACCGTCGGCATCATGGAGACTGGGGTGGAGAAGGTCGAGGACTGGCTCGGCATCGACAACCTCTACGACCCGGTCAACACCCCGCTGGTCAGCTTCCTGAACAACGCCATCAAGGCCAAGGAGCTGTACAAGAAGGACAAGGACTACGTCGTGGTCAACGGCGAGGTCCTGATCGTGGACGAGTTCACCGGCCGGATGCTGCACGGCCGCCGGTACAACGAGGGCATGCACCAGGCCATCGAGGCCAAGGAAGGCGTGCAGATCCAGAACGAGAACCAGACCCTGGCCACGATCACCCTGCAGAACTACTTCCGGCTCTACGACAAGCTGGCCGGGATGACCGGCACGGCGATGACCGAGGCCAACGAGTTCGCCCAGATCTACAAGCTCGGCGTGGTGCCGATCCCGACCAACAAGCCGATGATCCGGGACGACCAGGCGGACGTCGTCTACCAGACGGTGGCGGCCAAGTTCGAGGCGGTCGTCGACGACATCAAGGAGCGGCACGAGGCCGGCCAGCCGGTGCTCGTCGGCACCACCAGCGTGGAGAAGTCCGAGCTGCTGTCCACGCTGCTCAAGCGCAGCGGCGTGCCGCACGAGGTGCTGAACGCGAAGTACCACGAGCGAGAGGCGGCCATCATCGCCCAAGCCGGGCGGAAGGGCGCGGTCACGGTGGCCACCAACATGGCCGGCCGCGGCACCGACATCATGCTCGGCGGCAACCCCGACTTCATCGCCGACATCCAGCTGCACCAGCGCGGGCTGTCCCCGGTGGACACGCCGGAGGACTACGAGGCCGCCTGGTCTGAGGCGGTGGACAAGGCCAAGGCCGCGGTGGCCGAGGAGCACGAGGAAGTGGTGGCCGCAGGCGGCCTGTACGTGCTCGGCACCGAACGGCACGAGTCGCGCCGGATCGACAACCAGCTGCGCGGCCGGTCCGGCCGCCAGGGCGACCCCGGGCTGTCCCGGTTCTACCTGTCCCTGGAAGACGACCTGATGCGGATGTTCAACGCGGACAAGGTCGCGCACTTCATGGAGTGGCTGAAGACCCCGCCGGACGTGCCGATCGAGTCCAAGGCGGTGACCCGGTCCATCCGGTCCGCGCAGACCCAGGTCGAGCAGCAGAACTTCGAAATCCGCAAGGACGTGCTGAAGTACGACGACGTGCTCAACCGGCAGCGCAAGGTCATCTACGGCGAGCGGCGCCAGGTGCTGGAGGGCGCGGACCTGCACGAGCAGATCCGGGAAATGATCGACGAGGTCATCGAGGGCTACGTCACCGGGGCGACCGGCGAGGGCTTCGCCGAGGAGTGGGACCTGAGCCAGCTGTGGAGCGCGCTGCGCACGCTGTACCACCCCGCGCTGACCTCCGACGAGGTGATCGACGAGGCCGGCGGCGAGCAGTCCGCGCTCTCACAGGAGTTCCTGGTGGAGACGCTGCGGGCGGACGCGCAGCAGGCTTACGACCGGCGCGAGGAGGAGCTGACCCCGGAGATCATGCGCGAGCTGGAGCGCCGGGTCGTGCTCTCCGTGCTGGACCGCAAGTGGCGCGAGCACCTCTACGAGATGGACTACCTGCGCGAGGGCATCGGCCTGCGGGCCTGGGCGCAGCGTGACCCGCTGGTGGAGTACCAGCGCGAGGGTTTCGACATGTTCGGCGCCATGATGGAGGGCATCAAGGAGGAGTCGGTCGGCAACCTGTTCAACCTCCAGGTCGAGGTGCAGGAGAACCCGATCGTCAACGATGCCGACGACGGCCCGGCCGCCATCGCCCCCGCCCCCACCGGCGCGCACGCCAAGCCGGGCGGTCCCGGCGGCGCCCACGCCAAGCCCGCCGCGGATGGCAATGGCCACGCCCCCGCCGCGGCCCAGCCAGCGCCCGGTCAGGCAGCACGAGCACAGCAGCCAGGCCGCTCCCGGCGCTCACGGGCCGCGGGGCGCGGCACCGGCGCGGCGCAGGCTGGCGGGCCCGCCCCGGCCAGCGGACCCGACGATGGGCCGGTCGTCGCGCCCGGGCTGCAGCGCCCGAAGCGGCCTGCCCAGCTGTCCTACAGCGCGCCGTCGGCGGACGGCCCAGGCGAGGTGGAGCAGCGGTCCGACAAGTCCGCTTCTGGTGACCCGTTCAGCCGGGTCGGCCGCAACGACATGTGCCCGTGCGGTTCCGGCCGGAAGTACAAGCGCTGTCACGGGGACCCGCGCAACCGCGCCGACGGCTGACGCTGATAGTCCGGGGGGACGACCCCCGGAACCCCCCGATCGCCGCTCCGCGCCGAGGCATGGCCGCCGTGCGGGCTGGGGATCGCCGCTGCGCGGCGAGGCGGGCATGGCCGTGCGGGCTGGGGATCGCCGCTGCGCGGCGAGGCGGGCATGGCCGGCCGTGCGGGCTGGGGATCGCCGCTGCGCGGCGAGGCGGGCATCGCCGGCCGTGCGGGCTGGGGATCGCCGCTGCGCGGCGAGTGGCGGTGAGCCGCCGCGGCTGGGCTCACCGCCGAGGGCCGGGCCAGCTAGGCCGCCTCCACCTGGGTGCACAGCCACCTGCCCGGCCGGTCCGGGCGGCCCACCGACGCGGGCCGCGGGGCGGTGTGCTCCAGGCGGACGGCGAGCGCCTTGATCTGTGGGCCGACGCTGAGCAGGACGGTCATCTCGATCACGTCCGCGGCCGGATGCCGGGCCACCACCCGGCGCAGCCGGGCGGGCTGGCCGGCGGTGAGCAGCGGCCCCATCCGCTGGATCCTGGACCGGGCCCGCTCGGTGGTCCAGCTGGTCAGCTGCCGGGGCGGCCGCGTGCCGGCCAGCGTCTCGACCAGCACCCGGGCGAACTGGCCGGGCAGCGCCGGCCCGGGGTGGCCGGTGAGCGGTACCACGGCCGCCGGGCGCAGCGGTGGCCTGGCCGGGGCGGCCGCGCGGCCTGGGCTTCCCGGCTCGATCGCGCCGGCGTCCTGTAGGGCTAACTCGTCGTCGTAGGGCGGGGCGGTGTCGGGCACGGCGTGCAGCCGCACCGCGGCCGGATCGGGCAGTGGTGGCCCGGCCACCTTGGGGCACGGTTTCCGTGGCGTCCGGCGGCCACCAGACTGGCCGCCGGGCGGTGCTGCGGGCGGTGTGGGCATGGAACCTCCTGGCGGTCAGCGGCGAGGTGCGGGCCCGGCGCAGGGCCGGGGAAGGACTCTGCGCCGTACCCCGATTTGTACCGGCGGGCAGTGACATTTCCGGCTGGCCGCCGGCGGGTCCTTCCGTGGCCCCGGATCGTGCGCCATCATGGTCTGCGGCGCCGGTCGAGGGTGGGGAATGTGGCCTGGCTGGACTCGGTTGTCTGTGAAGCCAGGCCAATATGCGAGGCCTGGACCTGCCATCTTTGGAGAGTTGCCTTGTCGCTGCCACCGCTGGTCGAACCGGCTGCTGAGCTGACCGTGGACGAAGTCCGCCGCTACTCGCGCCATCTGATCATCCCGGATGTCGGGATGACCGGGCAGAAGCGGCTGAAGAACGCCAAAGTGCTCGTCGTGGGCGCGGGCGGCCTCGGCTCTCCCGCCCTGCTCTACCTGGCCGCGGCGGGCGTCGGCACGCTGGGCATCGTCAACTTCGACGTGGTGGACGAGTCCAACCTGCAGCGCCAGATCATCCACGGCCAGTCCGACGTCGGCCGGCCCAAGGCCGAGTCAGCCCGGGACAGCATCCGCGAGATCAACCCGTACGTGACCGTGATCGTGCACGAGGAGCGCCTCGACTCCGACAACGCGATGCAGGTCTTCGCGGACTACGACCTGATCGTGGACGGCACCGACAACTTCGCCACCCGCTACCTGGTCAACGACGCGTGCGTGCTGCTGGGCAAGCCGTACGTGTGGGGCTCCATCTACCGCTTCGACGGCCAGGCCAGCGTGTTCTGGGCCGAGTACGGCCCGTGCTACCGGTGCCTGTACCCGGAGCCGCCGCCGCCCGGCATGGTGCCGTCCTGCGCCGAGGGTGGCGTGCTCGGCGTGCTTTGCGCGTCCATCGGCTCGATCCAGGTCAACGAGGCCATCAAGGTGATCACGGGGATCGGCGAGCCGCTGGCTGGGCGGCTGATGATCTACGACGCGCTGGAGATGACCTACCGCTCGGTCAAGGTCAGGAAAGACCCTGAGTGCCCGGTCTGCGGGAAGAACCCGTCGATCACCGAGCTGATCGACTACGAGGCGTTCTGCGGCGCGGTGTCCGAGGAGGCGCAGGAAGCCGCGGCCGGCTCGACGATCAGCGCCCAGCAGCTCAAGGAGATGCTGGACGCCGACGAGAAGATCTTCCTGGTGGACGTGCGCGAGCCGAACGAGTACGAGATCGTCTCGATCCCCGGCGCCACGCTGATCCCCAAGGGGGAGTTCCTGTCCGGCGCCGCGCTGGAACGGCTGCCGCAGGACCGCCGGGTCGTGCTGCACTGCAAGTCCGGCGCCCGCTCGGCGGAATGCCTGGCCATCGTGAAGAACGCCGGCTTCTCCGACGCGGTGCACGTCGGCGGCGGTGTGCTGGCCTGGATCAGCCAGATCGACCCGTCGCTGCCGTCCTACTGACCTTCGGCGCGTAGCGCCGATCGGGAGGTAGTCCCCCTGGGCCGGTACCGCCAGTTCCGGGCTGGCGTTATCGGGCCAACCTCCCAGTGCGCCCGGTGCCGGCCCGGCCGCCGCCGTAACATGCCGGTGTGGCAATGCTTCCGGGGAGTCTGGGTGACGGCGACCACCCAGCCCCGGAGGAGGACATCGCCGCGGCCCACCAGTTCGGCTGGGAGCGGGTGCCGGCGGCCCACCGCGCACCGGGCACGCGGCGGCCCGCGTCCAGCCACCCCGCCCGGCCCGGTGGCGGCACCGGCTGCTGCTGGCCGGCCTGATCGCGGCCCTGGGCGGCGTGGCCATCTCGGTGGCCGCGGTCGCCGTGCACCTGCTGCCCCGCACGTTCAGCACCGCCCAGCAGCAGCAGCTCATCGGCTGGGAGATGGGCAAGCGCTGGCGGACCTGGCCCGCCGGGCGGATCTTCCCGGCCAGCATCCCGTATCAGCTGCCCGCGGCCGCGCTGGACAGCGGCACCGTGGTGCGCCTGGACGCGCGCCGGGTCGGCATCGCCCCGCAGGCGTCCTGCCGGGCGGCCACCGACCCGGCCGCCTCCCGGGTGCTGGCCCGGCACGGCTGCCAGGCCGTGCTGCGCGCGACCTACCAGGACTCCACCGGCACGTTCGCGGTCACCGTCGGCGTCGCTGTGCTGCCCGGCCTGAGCCAGGCCAGCAGTTCCGGGCGTGAGCTGCCGCGGGGCAGCGGACTGCGCGCGGTCCGGTTCGGCCATACGCTGGTGGCCGGGTTCGGGGACGCGGCGCGCCAGCTGTCTTCGGCCACCGCGGACGGGCCCTACCTGATCATGTCCACGGTCGGCTACGCGGATGGCCGGCACCACGTCCGCGAATCCGCCGATCCGTACGACAAGGACGAGATGCTGAGCGTGGCCAACGGGATTTCAGCCTGGATCGGCGCCCGGATCGGCGCCGTACCGCCGGCCCCGCACTGCCCCGGCGGGCCGGCATGCTGACCGCCCGTACCCGCTTCCGCGCGTTCCGCATGCCCAACGCCAGTGCCCGCATCCTCGCCGCCGGCCTGCTCGCCGCCGTCGCCGCCTGGTGGGTCGCGGCCGCCGTCCCGGCCCGTGCGGACACCGTGCGCGACGCGCAGCTGTGGGTGCTCAACGCGGTCAGCGCGCCGCAGGCGTGGCAGCTGACCGAGGGCCAGGGCACGACCGTGGCGGTGATCGACAGCGGCGTCAACCCGAACGTGTCCGACCTGGCCGGGTCGGTCATCACCGGCCCCGACCTGACCGGGGTGCACACCCCGGTGGCCAACCCGAACTGGGGCGTGCACGGCACCTGGATGGCCTCGCTCATCGCCGGGCACGGGCACGCGGGCGGCGGCAGCGGCATCATGGGCATCGCGCCGCAGTCCCGGGTGCTGTCCATCCGGGTGGTCACCGACCGCAAAGATCCCGGCTACCCGGCCTACCAGCACGAGTCGGACAGCCGGGTGCAGAACGCCCTGGCCCAGGCCGTCGGGTTCGCGGTGGCTCACAAGGTCAGCGTGATCAGCATGTCGCTGGGCTACGGCGAGCCGAGCGCGGTCGTACGGACCGCGCTGCAGAACGCGCTGGACCACGGCGTCGTGGTGGTCGCCTCATCCGGGAACTCCGGCGAATCCGTCGGTGCCCGCGCGACGGGGCAGGCGCCCTACTCGTTCCCGGCCGACTACCCCGGCGTGCTCGGCGTGGCCGCGGTGTCCCGCAGCGGCGCGCCCGCCGGCTTCTCCAGCGACAACCTCTCGGTCCAGGTGGCCGCGCCCGGGGTCAACGTGCCCGCGCAAGGCCGGGATGGGCAGTACTGGCTGGTCAGCGGGACCAGCCCGGCCTGCGCGCTGACCGCCGGGGTGGCCGCCCTGATCAAGGCCAGGTACCCGGGCCTGGCGCCGGCCCTGGTCGTACGGGCCATCACGTCCAGCACCCGCAACCGGCCGCCCGGCGGGTACAACGACAAAGTGGGCTTCGGCACCGTGGACGCGGCCGCCGCGCTGACCGCCGCTGGGCGGCTGGCCGGCCACCTGCGGACGGCCGGTGGCCTGCCGGTGAGCACGCACTTCGGCGGCGGCAGCGCGGCCGTCCCGGCGGTCCCGGTCCGGCCCCGCGGGGGCACCGGGCTGATCACCGCCGCGCTGGCCGGGCTGGGCTGCCTGGCCCTGGCCGGCCTGGCCGCCGCCGCGCTGGCCACGCTGCGCCGCCCCGGTGCGCACAGCCAGCACGCCGTGGTGCCCCGGCCCGCCGCGCCGGCCTGGTCAGGCTCCCGGGTGCAGGCCAGCTGGCCGGACGCCGAGGAGCCAGGCTGACCCGGGACGCCGGCCCGCCGGACCCGGGCACGCTGCCGGACTTCGCCAGCCGGGTGCTGGACATCGCCGACCTGATCCCGCCGGGCCGGGTCATGTCCTACGGGGACGTGGCCGAGTACCTGGGCCGGGGCGGCCCGCGCCAGGTCGGCCGGGTGATGGCGCTGTGGGGCGGCAGCGCGCCGTGGTGGCGGGTGGTGCACGCGGACGGGTCGCTGCTGCCCGGGCACGAGCGGGCGGCGCTGGCCGAGTACCGGGCCGAGGGCACCCCGCTGCGCACCTCCCGGGCCGGCGGGCCGCCGCGCATCGACATGCGGCTGGCCCGCTGGGACGGCCGGGACCCGGGGCCCGGTTACGCCGGCCCGGTTAAGCCCGGCCCGGATAAGCCCGCCCAGCCCGGCGAGTCGGCTGCGAATGTCGGTGCCCTCTGCTGGAATGCATGCCAAATGGACAGCCAGCCAGGCGGTTACCGGCTACTGCGGCGGCCCGCGCCGCCGCCCGGTCCGCCGCGCCTCGACGCCGCCCAGCAGGCGGTGGTCAGCCACCCCGGCGGCCCGCTGCTGGTGCTGGCCGGGCCCGGCACCGGCAAGACCACCGCGATCGTGGAAGCGGTGGTGCAGCGGATCACCGAGCGCCAGATCGACCCGGAACGGGTGCTGGTGCTCACGTTCAGCCGCAAGGCCGCGCAGGAGCTGCGCGAGCGGATCACCACCCGGCTGCACCGCACCACCAGGCAGCCGCTGGCGCTGACCTTCCACAGCTACGCGTACGCGCTGGTCCGCCGGGAGTTCGTGCTGGCCGGTGACACGCCGCCGACGCTGCTGTCCGGCCCGGAACAGCTCCTCGAGGTGCGCCGCATGCTGCGCGCCGAGGGCGAGTCCGGGGCCGCACACTGGCCGGAGCAGCTCCGGCCCGCGCTGGCCACCCGCGGGTTCGCCACCGAGCTGCGGGACTTCCTGCTCCGCGCGGCCGAGCGCGGCCTGGACGGTCAGGGCCTGGCCCGGCTGGGCCGCGCCCAGGGCCGCCCCGACTGGGTCGCGGCGGGCGGCTTCCTGGACCGGTACACTGCCCGGTTCGACCTGGCCCCGGTGCCCGCCTACGACTACGCCGAGATCGTCCGGATCGCCGCGGCGCTGCTGAGCCGCGCGGGCACCCGGGACCGGGAGCGCAAGGCCTACGACGTCGTGCTGGTAGACGAGTACCAGGACACCGACCCAGCCCAGGAGGCGCTGCTGCACGCGCTGGCCGGGGACGGCCGGGAGCTGATCGCGGTGGGCGACCCGGACCAGTCGATCTACGCGTTCCGCGGCGCGGACACCCACGCGATGGGCCGGTTCCCGGACCTGTTCCGCACCCCGGACGACCGGCCGGCCAGCGTGATCGCACTGCGCACCTGCCGCCGCAGCGGCCCGGTGCTGCTGGCCGCGTCCCGCCGGGTGGCCAGTCGGCTGCCGGCGGCGGCCGGTCTGTTCGCCGCGACCACGCCCGCTACCGGGCCGCCTGGCCCAGCACAGGGCGGCCCAGCACAGCCCCGGGTCGGCCGCGGGCACCGTGACCTGATGCCGCTGCCCAGCGTGACGCCGGGCCGGGTCCGGATCCTCGTCGCGGCCAGCGCCAGCCAGGAAGCCGCGGTCATCGCCGACACGCTGCGCCGGTCCCACCTGGTGGACCGCGTGCCCTGGTCGTCGATGGCGGTCCTGGTCCGGTCGGCCGTGCACCAGGTTCCGCTGCTGCGCCGGGCGCTGGCCACTGGCGGCGTGCCGGCTGTGGTGGCCGGTGACGAGCTGCCGCTGGCCGCGGAACCCGGGGCGCGGCCGCTGCTGGCCCTGCTGCGCTGCGCGCTGCAGCCCGGCGCGCTCGACGAGGAGACGGCCGCCGACCTGCTCACCGGCCCGCTCGGCGGCACCGACGCGCTCGGCCTGCGCCGGCTGCGCCGGGCGCTGCACGCGCTGGACACCGCGGCGGGCCTGCCGCCGGGCACGCGGCCGCTGGCCAGCGCGCTGCGCGACCCTCGCCAGCTCGACCTGGTCCGCGGGCCCGCGGCGGACGCCGCCCGCCAGGTGGCCGAACTGCTCGACCTGGCCCGGCGCACGGCCCAGGGCAGCACGGCCCAGGGCAGCACGGGCCAGGGCAGCACGGGCCAGGGCAGCGCGGGCCAGGGCAGCGCGGGCGCAGGGCGGCGCGGGGCAGGGCAGCGCGGCCCAGGCCAGCGCAGGGCAGGGCAGCGCGGGGCAGGGCAGCACGGGCCAGGGTGCCGCGGGGCAGGGCGGCGCGGGGCAGGGTGCCGCGGCTGGGAGTGTCGCGCCGGGCACCGCGTACGACGTGCTGTGGGCCGTCTGGCAGCGGTCCGGGCTCGGCCCGGCCTGGCAGGCGGCTAGCGCGGCGGGCGGTTCCCGCGGCGAGGCCGCCGACCGTGACCTCGACGCCGTCGTCGCGCTGTTCGACGCGGCGGCCCGCTTCGCGGCCCGGCTGCCGCCCGGCTCACCCTGGCTGTTCCTGGACAGCCTGGGCGGCCAGGAGATCCCCGGCGACACGCTGGCCGACCGGGCCCCGCAGGGCGAGGCGGTGCGCATCCTCACCGCGCACCGGGCCAAGGGCCTGGAATGGGACGTGGTGGTGGTGGCCGGCGTGCAGGAGGGCAGCTGGCCCGATCTGCGGATGCGCTCTTCGCTGCTGGGCATGGACGAGCTGGTCGAGGCGGCCGCGGGCCGGGCCCAGGCGGGCGGGGACGACGCCGCCGCGGCCGCGCTGGCCTCCCAGTTGCTGCACGAGGAGCGCCGGCTGTTCTACGTCGCGGTGACCCGGGCGCGGCACACCCTGGTGGTCACCGCGGCGGGCGGCAACGACACCGACGAGCGGCCGTCCCGGTTCCTGACCGAGCTGGCCGGCGACCAGATCCCGGTCGAGCAGGTCACGGCGGCCGGCCGGCCCTGGCTGTCGCTGCCCGCGCTCACCGCGGAGCTGCGCCGGGCCGCCACGGACCCAGACCGGCCGATGCCGGTGCGCCGGGCCGCCGCCGCCCAGCTGGCCCGGCTGGCCGCCGCCGGGGTGCGCGGCGCCCACCCACGGCACTGGTACGCGCTCAGCACGCTGTCCGATCCCGGCCCGCTGGCCGGCGGGATCATCAAGCTGTCCCCCTCCCAGGTCGAGTCGTTCACCCGGTGCGGGCTGCGCTGGCTGCTGGAAGCGGCGGCGGGCGCGGGCGGCACCGACGTGCTGCGCCATCTCGGCACGGTGATCCACGCCGCCGCGGTGCTGGCCGCCGAGGGCACCGGCGAGGCCGGCATCAGCGACCGGATCGACGACATCTGGCATCACCTGGACTTCGGCAGCGCCTGGTACAGCGGCAAGCAGCGGGAACTCGCGCACCGGATGGTGGCCAAGTTCCTGGCCTGGCACCGGAGCAACCCACGTGAGCTGGTCGCGGTCGAGCAGGCGCTCAAGGTGCGGATCGGCCAGGTCGAGATCACCGGCCGGGTGGACCGGCTGGAGCGGGATGACCGCGGGGCCGGGGTCATCGTGGACCTCAAGACCGGCTCGGGCCGCCCCGCCGACGCCGACCTGGACCGCAATCCCCAGCTGGGCGTGTACCAGCTGGCCGTGCTGCTCGGCGCGTTCGAGCGGTTCGGCCTGACCGACCCGGGCGGCGCGGAACTGGTCCAGGTCGGCAAGGCCGGGCTGAAGGCCGAGGTCAGGGTGCAGCGGCAGCGGGCGCTGGCCGACGACGCCGACCCGAGCTGGGCGGCCACCCTGGTCGAGACGGTGGCCGAGGGCATGTCAGGGCCGGTGTTCGGCGCCACCGCCAACCCGGGCTGCCGGGTCTGCCCGGTCCGGTCCTGCTGCCCGGTGCACCCCGAGGGTGGCCAGGTGACTCCATGACCTACAGCCCGGTCCAGCTGGCCCGGCTGCTCGGGCTGGCCGAGCCCACCGCCGAGCAGGCCGCCGTGATCGCCGCCCCCGCGCAGCCGCTGGCCGTGGTGGCCGGGGCCGGCTCGGGCAAGAGCGAGACCATGGCGGCCCGGCTGGTCTGGCTGGTCGCGAACGGGATGGTCCGGCCAGAACGGGTGCTCGGCCTCACGTTCACCAGGAAGGCCGCGGGCGAACTCGGCGACCGGGTACGGGCCCGGCTGGACGGGCTGCGCCGTGTTGGCCTGCACGAGGCCGGCCTACAGCCCGCCGACGGCGAGCCTGGCCTGGACGGCGAGCCGGTGGTGTCCACCTACCACGCCTACGCGGCCCGGCTGGTCACCGACCACGCGCTGCGCGAGGCGATGGAGCCGACGCTGCGGCTCATCACCCCCGCGGTGGCCTGGCAGCTCGCGGCCCGGGTGGTGGCCGGCTACGGCGGCCCGATGGACGCGGTCAGCTGGTCGCCGCCGGCGGTCACCGCCGCGGTGCTGCTGCTGGCCGGTGAGCTGGCCGAGCACCTGCGCACGCCGGGCGAGGTGACGGCGGTGGGGGAGTGGCTGGAGGCCCAGGCCGCCACGCTGCCCGCGGCGCCGCGGGGCGGCGGCCGGCTGCCCGCCCCGGTGCGCAAGATCCTGGACTGCCAGCGCACCCGGGAGCAGTTGCTGCCGATGGTGGCCGGCTACACAAGGGCCAAGGCCGAGCGCGAGGTCATCGACCATGGCGACCAGGTGGCGCTGGCCGCCCGGATCGCGGCCGCGCATCCCGAGGTGGGTGCGGCCGAGCGCAGCCGGTATCAGGTCGTGCTGCTCGACGAGTACCAGGACACCAGCCACGCTCAGCTGGTGCTGCTGCGGGCCCTGTTCGGCGGCGGTCATCCGGTGACCGCGGTGGGCGACCCGTGCCAGTCCATCTACGGCTGGCGCGGGGCCAGCGCGGGCAACCTGCGCCGGTTCGGCCGTGACTTCCCGCTGCGCCCATCGGGCCGCCCGGCCCCGGTCCGGATGCTGTCCACCAGCTTCCGTAATACCGGCCGGGTGCTCAACGTCGCGGCCGTGCTGCAGGAAGGGCTGCGCGCGGCCGCCCCGGAAGTGCCGCGGCTGGTCCCGCCGCCGGACCGGGCCGGGCGCGGCCGGGTGATCTGCTCACTGGCCGAGACGGCCGCGGCCGAGGCCGACTGGGTCGCGCTGCAGGTGGCCACGCTGCTAGCGCTGCCCGCCGGGCTGGCCCCGGACGGCGAGCCGTGGCCGGATGGACGCGCCGACGGGGTGCACCCACGCGAGATCGCCGTGCTGTGCCGTAAGCGCGCCCAGTTTCCCGCGCTGCGGGCCGCACTGGCCGCCCGCGGCATCCCGGTCGAGGTGGTCGGCCTGGGCGGACTGCTAACCGTGCCCGAGGTGGCCGACATCGTGGCCACCCTCCGGGTGCTGCACGACCCCGGCGCGTCCAGCTCACTGGCCCGGCTGCTCACCGGCCCGCGATGGCGGGTCGGCCCGCGGGACCTGGTCGCGCTGGGCCGCCGGGCCCGCGCGCTGACCCGGGAGCAGCGCGCCGCGGGCGCCGGCCAGCGCGAGCCGGCCAGTGCCACCCCGGCCAGTGCCACCCCGGCCAGTGCCACCCTGGCCAGCACCCGGCCGGCCAGGACCGGCTGGCCATCCCGGCCGAGGGCGACGCCCTGGCCAAGGCGATCACCGACCTGACCGCTGACCCGGGCAGCCTGGTGGAGGCCCTGGACGACCTGGGCGACCCGGCCGCCTATTCACCGGCCGGGCGTGCCCGGCTGGCTGCCCTGGGCGGGGAACTGCGCGACCTGCGCTCCCGGGTGGCCCGGCCGCTGCCGGACCTGGTCGGCGAGGTCGAGCGGATGCTGAGCCTGGACATCGAGGTGGCCGCGCGCCCCGGCCGGGGCGACCCGGCCAGCGCCCGGGCCGACCTGGATGCGTTCGCGGACGCCGCCGCGGCCTTCGCGGGGGACCAGGACGAGCCGACGCTGGGCGCGTTCCTGGCCTACCTGACCGCGGCCGAGGAAGAGGAGTTCGGCCTGGAGGCGGGCCGGGTCGGCGACAGCGACAGCGTCACCCTGGCCACCGTGCACGCGGCCAAGGGCCTGCAGTGGGCCGCGGTCGTGGTGCCCGGGCTGGCGGCCGGCCAGAAGGCTCAGGTGTTCCCGGCCAAGCCGCGGTATGCCAGCCGGTGGACGGACAACGCCCGGCTGCTGCCCTTCGGCCTCCGCGGGGACGCCGCCGACCTGCCCGCGCTGCCCGACCTGACCGCGGACTCGCTGGCCGCGTTCGGCACCGCCTGCGCGGCCCGGGACCTGGGGGAAGAACGCCGGCTGGCCTACGTGGCCGCCACCCGGGCGGCGTTCTGGCTGGCCTGCAGCGGCTACTGGTGGGGGGACGCGTCGTCCCCGCTGGGCCCGTCCGTGTTCCTCACCGAGGTGCGCGCGGCGTGCGAAGCCGGGGCCGGCATCGTGGCCCAGTGGGCGCCGGCCCCTGAGGATGGTGCGGAAAACCCGGTGCTGGCCGAGCCGCCCGCGGCCAGCTGGCCCGCCGCGCCCCGGGGGCCGGCTATGACGCGGTACGGGAAGCGGCCGAGCTGGTCCGGCAGGCGATGGCGGCCGACCGGGAGGCGGATCGCAGCCAGCGCGCCGAGGCTGAGCCGTCCGGCAGTGCGCCGGCCGTTGCCGAGCCGGCCTGGACGGGGCTGGCTCAGCCCGGGCTGGCGGGGGCGGGGCTGGCCGATGCGGGCCAGCTGACCGAGGCGGACCGGGTGCTGATGGCGGCCTGGGCCACCGACGCCGGGCTGCTGCTGGCCGAGCGGGAAGAACGGCGCGCAGAGACCGCGGGCGCGGTCTGGCTGCCGCCCCGGCTGTCGGTGTCCTCGCTGGTGGTGATGGCCCGTGACCCGGCCGAGCTGGCCCAGCAGATCCGGCGGCCGATGCCCAGGCCGCCCGCCCCGCAGGCGCGCCGCGGCACCGCGTTCCACCGCTGGCTGGAGGAGCGGTTCAGCCAGCAGCGGCTGATCGACCCGGATGACCTGCTGGGCGCGGCTGACGACCCGGCCGGCGATCTGGCCGACGGCGACGCGGACGACCTGGCCGCGCTGCGGGGCCGGTTCGAGGCGGGGGAGTGGGGCCACCGGTGGCCGGCCGAGGTGGAGGTCCCGTTCGAGACGCTGCTGGCCGGCCGGCCGGTGCGCGGCCGGATCGACGCGGTGTTCGCCGACGCGGCCGACGGCAAGTTCGACGTGGTCGACTGGAAGACCGGCCAGCCGCCCAGCTCGGCCGGCGAACATCGGGCCGCTGCGGTCCAGCTGGCCGCGTACCGGCTGGCCTGGGCCCAGCTGGCCGGGGTGCGCACGGACCAGGTCAGGGCGGCGTTCTACTACGTCCGGCAGGACCTGACGCTCCGCCCGGCTGACCTGCTGGACGAGGCCGGCCTGGCCGGGCTGATCGAGCAGATCCCGGCGCCGGGCTGACGGTCAGTCCCGCAGATGCTGTTCGATCGTGGCCACCTTGCTGGTCAGCCCGTCGGTCACGGCTGGCCGCAGGTCGGCCTTGATGACCAGGCTGACCCGGGGCGCCTGCGCGGCCACCGCGTCCACCGCCCGCTTGATCACGTCCATCACCTCGGCCCAGTCACCTTCGATGGTGGTGAACATGGCGTCGGTGCGGTTGGGCAGCCCGCTGTCGCGGACCACCCGCACGGCGTCGGCCACGTAGCTGCCGACTCCTTCGCCGACACCGAGCGGGGTGATCGAGAACGCGGCAATCATGCTGGCGATGATAGGCGGTGCGGCCATGGGTACCGGGCCGCTCACCGCCCCCCAGTCGGGGGGTGACTCGCGGCGGGCGGCCCGGGGCTCCCCCTTGGCACGAGGCCCGGCGGGGGGGAGAAGCCGGGCCTCGTACCGCCTGTTACCGGGACAAAGGCTGACAGTCCCGCGTGGCATCGCCGTGGCATTCCCGTGCCAAGTACCATCACTGCGACAGCTCTGGATGACTCCGCGATGGGACCGCGCGATTGGTGCTTGGGGATTGAACATACGGTTCGCTCTGTTAGGGCCGCTGACCGTTACTGACCCGGCCGGCCCACAGCTGACCGTGCCCGGGCCGCGCCAGCGGGTGCTGCTGGCCGTCCTGCTGCTGCATGCCAACCGGCCGGTCCCGGCCGACACGCTGGCCGACCTGGTCTGGAACGGCCGGCCGCCCGCCCGGTACGGGGTCACGTTACGCAGCCACGTCCGGCGGCTGCGGCACACCCTGGGGCCAGCGGCGGCGCACCTGCTGACCCGCGAGCCGGGGTACCTGATCCAGCTGGCCGAGGCGGACCTCGACGTGCTCCAGTTCGAGGCGCTGTGCCAGGACGCGGGGGCCGCGCTGCGCGCGGCCGACTGGCCGGCCGCCTCCCGCGCGGCCGCTGAGGCGCTGCGGCTGTGGCGGGCGGAACCGCTGCTCGACGTGCCCAGCCAGGTGCTGCGGGACGAGTTCGTGCCGCGGCTGGAACAGTTCCGGCTGCAGGTGCTGGAGGACCGGATCGAGGCTGATCTGCGGCTCGGCCAGCACAGCAGGCTGGTGCCGCAGCTACGCGACCTGACCGCGGAGTATCCGCTGCGCGAGCACCTGCATGCCCAGCTCATGCAGGCGCTGGCCCAGTCCGGCCGGCAGGCGGAGGCGCTACGGGCCTACCAGGACGCCCGCCAGGCCCTGGTCGAGGAGCTGGGTATCGAGCCAGGGCCGGAACTGCGCGGCTGGCAGGAGCGGATTCTGGCCGGCCAGGCCGGGCTGGTGCCCGGGCCGCGTGCCCCTGAGCCGTCTGGTGCCCCCGGGCCGTCTGGTGCGTCCGGGCTGTCTAGCACCCCCGAGCCGTCCGGTGCCCCCGTGCCGTCGACTGCCCCGGAGGCGCCCCGGATGCTGCCCGCGGCGGTGCCGCACTTCGCCGGCCGGGCCGCCGAGCTGAGGCAGCTGACCCGGCTGCTGGACCGGCACCGCGGTGAGACACCGGGCGCCACGCTGATCTCGGTCATCCACGGCACCGCCGGGGTGGGCAAGACCACGCTGGCCGTGCGCTGGGCCCACCAGGTCGCCGACCGGTTCCCGGACGGCCAGCTGTACGTGAACCTGCGCGGCTTTGATCCGGCCGGGCCGCCGGTCAGCCCGGCCCAGGCCATCCAGGGATTGCTGGAGGCGCTATCCGTCCCGGCCGGGCAGCTGCCGGGCAGCCTGGACGCACAGGCCGGGCTGTACCGCAGCCGGCTGGCTGGCCAGCAGGTGCTGATCCTGATCGACAACGCGCGGGACGTTGGCCAGGTCCGGCCGCTGCTGCCCGGCGGGGGCGGCTGCCTGGTCCTGGTCACCAGCCGGGAACGGCTCACCGGGCTCATCGCCGCGGAGGCGGCGGTGCCGATCACGCTGGACGTGCTCTCCGCGGCGGAGGCCCGGGCCATGCTCCGCGGCCGGCTGGGCGCCGACCGGGTGCTGCGCGAGCCGGCGGCGGTAGACCGGCTCATCGAGGTCACCGCGCGGCTGCCGCTGGGGCTCAGCGTGGCCGCGGCCCGCGCCGCGCAGCGCCCGTCGTCGCCGCTGGCCGCGCTGGCCGCCGAACTGGAAGACGTTCAGGGCCGCCTGGACGCGCTGGACGCCGGGGACGGGGTGACCAGCGTCCGGGCCGCGCTGTCCTGGTCCTACCAGCAGCTCAGCGAACCGGCCGCCCGGATGTTCCGGCTGCTCAGCCTGCACCCCGGCCCGGACATCGGCGCAGCGGCCGCGGCCAGCCTGGCCGGGCTCGGCCCGGCCCCGGCGGGCCGGGCGCTGGACGAGCTCAGCTGCACGCACCTGGTGACCGAGTCCACCCCGGGCCGGTTCGCCTTTCACGACCTCCTACGGGCCTACGCCGCGGAACTGGCCGCTGAGCAGGACAGCGCCGCGGAGCGGGGGGCCGCCACGCGCCGGATACTGGATTACTACCTGCGCAGCGCGTACGCGGCCATGTTGCAGGTCTACCCGGGCACCCGGGACCTGCTCGAGTTCCCGGTGCCGCCGCCCGGCGTGCGGCCGGAGCAGCCGGCCTCGGCGCAGGCCGGAGTGGCCTGGCTGAGCGCCGAATACCAGGTCCTGCTGGCGGTGGTCAGCCAGGCCGCCGAGGCCGGGTTCGACCAGCACGCCCAGGATCTGCCCGACGTGCTGGCCACGTTCCTGGACCGGCGCGGGCGCGCGGCGGACAGCGAGGCGTTGCATCAGCTGTCGCTGGCCGCGGCCGAGCGCCGCGGCGACCGGCCCGCCCAGGCCCGGGCACACCGCTTCCTCGGCCGGTCGCTGATCCGGCTGGGTGCCTACCAGGACGGCTACACCCACCTCGGGCAGGCCATGGAGCTGTTCACCGCGGAGGGTGATCAGCTCGGCCAGGCTCGCAGTCATCTGGCGCTGGCCATGGCCTTGCAAGGGCAGAACCGGCCGGTGAAGCGCTGGCCCACGCCGAGCAGGCGCTGCCGCTGTTCCGCAGCGTGGGTCACCGGGCGGGCCAGGCGGTCGCGGTCACCACGATGGGCGTGATGCATGCCGAGCTGGGTGAGTACCGGCAGGCGCTGGCCTACTGCGCGAAGGGCCTGGACCTGAACCGCGAACTGGGCAACCAGGACGGCTTGGCCGAGTCCTGGGCAAACCTGGGCGAAGCGCACCTCGGCCTGGGCGACACCGCCGCGGCCATCGCCAGCTTTCAGGAGGCGCTGCGCCTGGCCCACGAACTCGGCCATGCCTACTACCAGGCCTGGGTGCTGACCCGGCTGGGCGACGCGCGGCACGAGGCGGGCGACCTGCCAGCTGCCCGCCAGGCCTGGCGGCAGGCCCTGGCCATCCTGGACGAGCTGCAGCACCCCCAGGCCGCGCAGGTCCGCGCCCGGCTCAGCCAGGGGTCGGCGCCGGCCGAGCGGACCGGGGAGAGCTGATCCAGGCTGCGCCTCTGGCCGGCGACCGGCGCCCCGGCCGCGAGCCGGCTGGACGCGGGCAGCCTGAACTGGTGCTGGCCAGCCGCTAGCTAGCGGTAGCCGGGCGCGTGGCCCGCGCCTACCCGGGCCAGGCTCAGTCTCCCGTCCCTCCCGTCCAGGGACGGGAGGCTGCTGAGCGCCAGCCACGCGGCCAGGCCGAGCGGGTAGACGACGTAGCCGAAGCGGCTGGCCGGGGCGAACGCGAACATCAGCGTCAGCCCGAGGACCAGCCGCCAGCCCGCCGCCCGCTCGTTCCGTGGCGGTGCCACGATCAGCCAGGCCGCGATGGCCAGGCCGGCCAGCAGGATCAGCGCGATCGCCGCGTAGTGCCCCCAGTGCCCGGCCTCGACCAGCAGGTGGCCGGGCAGCGGGGTGGCCGCCGGGCTCTGGATCTTGGTCAGGCCGAG
>CAVVGF010000010.1:0-6237 GCA_963747705.1 uncultured Actinomycetes bacterium
GATGTGGTTTTCACCCCTGGCCGTGACTACCGGGTCCCGGTGGTGCGCCGCGGTGCGGTGTCGCTGACCGTGGCTGGCCTCGCGTCGGGCGGCTACCGGGCCAGGCTGGCCACGATCCGGGTGATCCGGCGCGATGGTCACAGCGTGCTGCTGCGCGCGCCCGTGGTCACGGCCACCCAGGACGACCCGGAGTTCGCCGACAAGGCCCGGCTCATCGGCCAGTGGTGGCAGCAGTACGGCCGCGGCGGCATTGTGCCAGGCTGACCTCACGCTGGAACCTCACGTTCTGCCGGTCCGGGACGTCTGCCAGGTGTGCCGCGAACCGAGAGGAATCTGATGAGCACCACGCACACGGTGGTCGGCTCGCCGCTCGGCGACCTCACCCTGGTCGCCGACGACGGCAGCCTGACCGGCCTGTACTTCCCGCATCACTGGTACCGCCCGGACCCGGCCGGCTTCGGCCCCCGCGACGACGCCGGGTTCGGCGAGGCGACCGCCCAGCTCGGCGAGTACTTCGCCGGGGAGCGGACAGAGTTCGACCTGCCGCTCGACCCGCGCGGCGATGGGTTCCAGCAACTGGTCTGGAAACTGATCAGCCGCATCCCGTACGGGCAGACCACGAGCTACGGCGAGCTGGCCCAGCAGCTCGGCGACGGTGTGCTGGCCAAAAACGTCGGCCAGGCGGTCGGCCGCAACCCGCTGTCGGTGATCGTGCCCTGCCACCGGGTGGTCGGCAAGGACGGCCAGCTCACCGGCTACGCGGGCGGCCTGGCCCGTAAGCGGTTCCTGCTGGACCTGGAGCAGCGGGCCGACCACCTCTGGTGACCGGCAATCTAGTGACTGGCAAACCGCCGTTCGAGGCCATCGTCACCCAGCACGGCCCGATGGTCCTGCGGGTCTGCCGGGCCGTGCTGGGCCGGGCCGACGCGGACGACGCGTGGTCGGAGACGTTCCTGGCCGCGCTCCGCGCCTACCCGGACCTGCCGGCCGGCGCCAACGTCGAGGCGTGGCTGGTGACGATCGCGCACCGCAAGGCGATCGACGTGACCCGGGCCGCCGCCCGCCGTGCCGTCCCCGTGGCCGAGCTGCCCGAGGACCCGGCCGCGGCCCAGGCCGGCCCGGCCGACCTGGACCTGCACGCCGCCCTGGCCGCCCTGCCGCGCAAGCAGCGGGAAGCGGTCGCCTACCACTACCTGGCCGGCCTGCCCTACCGCGAGGTCGCGGCCATCCTCGGCGGCACCGCCGAGGCCGCCCGCCGGGCCGCGGCTGACGGCATCGCCAGGCTGCGCCACAGCTACCCCAAGACGGGAGAATTTAGATGAACGCCAATCCCGGCCCACGGCCGCCGGATCTGCCCGGCGCATACCCGGTCAGCGACACCGAGCTGGGTGCGCTGCACGCCCAGCTGGCCGCGCGAGCCGAGTCCGCGGGCCTGCTCGACCTGGCCTACCGCACCATCGACAGCCCGGTGGGCACGCTGCTGCTGGTGGCCACCCCGGCCGGCCTGGTCCGGGTGGCCTTCGCCAGCGAAGACCACGACCACGTGCTGGCCGCGCTGGCCAGCCAGATCAGCCCGCGCATACTGAACGCCCCGCAGCGGCTGGACGACGTGGCCCGCGAACTCGGCGAGTACTTCACCGGTGCCCGGCGGCACTTCGACCTGCCGCTGGACTTTCAGCTGGCCACCGGGTTCCGCCGGGCCGTGCTCGGCCAGCTGCCCACCATCGGCTACGGCCAGACGGCCAGCTACGCCCAGGTCGCGGCCGCGGCCGGCCACCCGCGCGCGTTCCGCGCGGCCGGCACCGCCTGCGCCCTCAACCCGCTGCCGCTGGTCGTGCCATGCCACCGGGTGGTCAAGTCCGACGGATCACCCGGCCGCTACCGCGGCGGCCCGGCCGCCAAGCAACTGCTGCTGAACCTGGAGGCGGCGGCATGACGATCAGCCCAGCCAACGATCAGTCAGCACCAATCATCAGCTCCGCTGACGATCAGCGAGCCGGACCGATCAGCTCCGCTGACGATCAGCCAGTACTGACGATCAGCGGGTCGTGGCAGCAGCGGGTAGACACCGCCGACTGGGACGAGATCACCGGGCAGCTCAACGACTACGGCTGCGCGCTGACCCCGCCGTTGCTCACTCCGGAGGAGACCGGCCAGATTGCCGCGCTGTATGACCAGGACGACCGGTTCCGGTCCACGATCGACATGGGACGGCACCGGTTCGGGTCCGGCGAGTACCGCTATTTCCGGCGGCCGTTCCCTGAACCGGTCGAGCACCTCCGGCAGGCGCTCTACCCGCGGCTGCTGCCCATCGCCCGGGACTGGTCCGGCAAGCTCGGCCGGCCCGCCCCGTGGCCGGGCACGCTCGATGAATGGCTGGCCATGTGCCACGCCGCGGGCCAGCGCAAACCCACGCCGATCCTGCTGAAATACCAGCAGCACGACTGGAACGCGCTGCACCGCGACCTGTACGGGGACCTGGTGTTCCCGCTGCAAGTGGTGATCAACCTGAGCAGGCCCGGTGAAGATCACACCGGCGGGGAGTTCCTGCTGGTCGAGCAGCGGCCCCGGGCCCAGTCCCGTGGCACCGCAGTGCTCATCCCGCACGGTCACGGCCTGGTCTTCACTACCCGGGACCGGCCGGTCCGGTCCACCCGCGGCTGGGCCGCCGCACCGGTACGGCACGGCGTATCCGCCATCCGGTCCGGGCGGCGATTCACCCTGGGCCTGGTCATGCACGACGCCGCGTGATCCGGGCGACGGCAGTTCAGCGCACTAGCCGTTCGGCCAGAAGAAGCGCGCCGATAACGAACATGGCCGCGCCGGACAGGCGGGACAGGGCCGCGGCGGCGCGTGGGCGGCTGCGCAGGACCCGGCGCGCGGATGAGCCGAGGGCCAGGTAGAACAGGGCGCAGCTGAGCGTGAAGACCAGGCCGAGCAGGCCGAGCTGAGCGCTCAGCGGCCAGCTGCCGTGCGGGCTGGCGAACTGGGGCAGCAGCGCGAGCAGGACCAGCAGGCCCTTGGGGTTCAGGCCGCTGACGCCGATGCCGCGGACCAGCAGGGCCCGGTTGCTGCTGGCCGGCGCCCCGGCCGCGGCGATGGGTGCGGCCGGCTGGGCCAGGGTGCGCGCGCCGTGCCACATCAGGTAGAGGCCGCCGGCCACGGTGAGCCCGGTGAGCACGTCCGGGGTCCGGGCGACCAAGGCGCCAACGCCGGCCGCGACCACGCCGCTGATCGCGGCGTAGCCGATGGCCAGGCCGCCCACGGCCGCGGCCACCGAGCCGCCGCGCACCCCGGCGCCGATGGTGAACGCCCAGTCCGGGCCGGGGACGATGATCAGCAGGACGGCGACCACCCAGAACGCGGCGACAGAGCTAGCAGCCATGACAGAAAAACTAGCCGCGAACAGCCGAAATGTGTTGCTAAGTATTCGCGTATAGCCCACTGTCAGTGGAAGAATATTCTCTGTGGACGCCGTGGACCGCAAAATTCTTGCTGCGCTCCAGCAGGACGGCCGGCTGACCGTCACCGAGCTGGCCGCCCAGGTCGGGCTGAGCATCTCGCCGTGCCATCGGCGGCTGCGCGAGCTGGAGCGCAGCGGCGCCATCCGCGGCTACCGCGCGGTGGTGGATGCGGACGCGCTCGGCCTGTCGTTCGAGGCGCTGGTGTTCATCACCATGCGCCAGGAGGACCGGGAGACGCTGATCGGTTTCGAGGAAGGCGTGGCCGGCATCCCGCAGGTGGTCCAGGCCCAGCGGCTGTTCGGTGACCCTGACTACCTGCTCCGCATCGTCACCACCGACCTGGCCGCCTACCAGCGGCTGCAGGATGAGCGGCTGTCCGCGCTGCCCGGGGTGCAGCGGATGACCTCCACGCTGGTCATGAAGCGGATCGTGCAGGACCGCCCGCTGCCCGCCTAGACCGGGTCCTTCCCGGCTTCGTCCAGAATCTGCTCGCGGAGGATGTCCGCGTGGCCGCAGTGCTGCGCGAACTCCCGCAGCGCGTGCAGGTAGACCCAGCGCAGCGGCAGTGGCCCAAACCGGTGCCCGGTCAGCACGTCGTCCAGGCCCAGGCCGGCCGTGGCCCGCCGGGACGCCGCGCACGCCCGGTCGTGGCCGCGGCGCACCGACTCGATGGTGTCCCCCGGACTGAGGATGAAAGCGTCGGCCGCGTTCGGCGGCAGGCCCATCTCCTGGCGCGACCGGCCCGTGACGGCCTCGCCGAACCACACCTGCTCCGCGTAGGCCGCGTGCTTGACCAGGCCGAGCAGCGTGGTCTCGGACGGGACCAGGTGACGCCGGGCCTGCTCCTCGGTCAGCCCGTCCAGGCAGCCGCGCAGCGCGGCCCGGTGCTCGTCGAGGAACGCCTCCAGCTGGACCTGGAGTGGTTCCGCGGTCACGTCGTAGGACGTCCGCCGGTCTTGGCTAGCCACCACGGGAGTATCACACAGCGTCAGCCTGGCTGTGTATCAGGCTTTTCGTTCGGTTATCGCACCTTTGATCGGAGCTTGACAACACGCCATCAGAACCGTTACCCGATTCGACTCCTGAAACGGATGCGCAGCAGTATCATTACCGCTACTTTGCTCGTCGTTAGCAACGTCGTTACTGCAACGGAACTGGTGGATCGACCCGAATCGGGTGCCAGGGTGACATCGTTCGACATGCCAGGCCGGGATCCGGCAGGCCCGGGGAGCCGGGCGCTCAGTGGCTCACGGCCGCGCATCTACCTGCACATTGGCGAGCCGAAGACCGGCACGTCGTTCCTGCAGCGTTCGCTGTGGACCAACCGGGCCCGGCTGGCCGCCCACGGCGTGCTGCTGCCGGGCTACAGCCACCGGGATCATAACCGGGCCAGCCGGGATATGCGCGAGGCGCTCCGCGAGGCTTCCGACCCGACCGACCCGTGGACCGGCGACTGGGATGTGCTCATCGGCCAGGCGCTGAGCGCTCCCAGCGCCGCCGTCATCTCGGACGAGATCCTGTCCGCCTGCAACCCGCCGCAGGCCGACCGCGCGGTCCGGTCCCTGCTGTCCGCCGACGTGCACGTCATCTTGACCGTGCGGGATTTCGCCAGCGTGCTGCCTGCCGAATGGCAGGAAAGGATCAAATGCCGCGACACCGTGGGCTGGCCGGACTGGCTGGAGAGCGTCGTCGCCACCACCCCGGCCGCCGACCGCCGGGCGCAATCGTGGTTCTGGGCCGTGCACGACACGCTGGCCATCCTCGACATGTGGTCGCAGCACATCCCGCCGGACCATGTGCACGTGATCACCGTGCCGTCACGCGGCGGCACCGAACAGCTCTGGCGCCGGTTCGCGTCCGTGCTCGGCGTCGATCCCAGCCGCTTCGACCTGACCGGGACGCGGGCCAATCCCTCACTCGGGCCGGCCGAGGCCGAGTTCCTGCGCCAGGTGAACCAGGCCCTGCCGGCCGACGTGCCGGACTGGTTCTACACCCGGGACATCAAGCGGATCCTGGCCCTCGACCTGCTCAGGTCCCGGCCGCGGCAGGCCGCGCTGACGCTGCCGCCCGGGCGGGCCGGGTGGGCCCAGGAACAATCGGAAATCCTGATCTCCGGGCTGCGTGACGCCAAGTACCACATCGTCGGTGACCTCGGCGAGCTCGTCCCGCAGCCGGCGTCCGGGAGCTACTTCGCTCCGGCCGAGCAGCCGGCCGAGCAGTTGCTGGATGCCGCGGTGCACGCGACCGCCGCGCTGCTGCAGCACATGTACCTGGAGAAGAGCGGCGCGACCGGGCGGCCGCCGGTGGGCGGACCGCCGGCGGCCGCCCCACGGCCGGGCGGGCGGCTGGGCGCGCGGCGGCTGGGGGCCCTGCGGCAGCTGGTCAGCCGGTGGGAATGGACGCTGCTGAACGGGCCCACCGCCAAGCGGATACTCCGCGGCGCCAGTCACCGGGCCGCCGTCCGGCGGCTGCGGATCCTCATCTGGCGGATGCTGCTGCACCCGGCCCGCAGCCGCGGCTAGCCGGAACGGATTTATCGCTACCATTCCGGCATGCCGCGATCGCACCCACCCAAAGCGGCGGGCAGTTATGGCCTGTCCTATAGGTTCTCATCGTGAATGGCGGTTTCTCAGAAAGTCTGGCGCCTATCTGGCGCCTGCGCCATTTCGGGTGAGAGTGATCATCATCGGAGACTGCGCTGCCATTAAGGTCGATGACCCGAACGCAGGCGATATGTCACGCAACGTTACCGCAGCCCGGCTGCCGACGTACG
>CAVVGF010000011.1:0-178731 GCA_963747705.1 uncultured Actinomycetes bacterium
GTCGAGATCCCCTCCAGCCACGTCGCGATGGTCTCCCACCCCGGTGACGTGGCGCAGCTCATCGAGACGGCAGCCGCGGCCGTGCCGGCCACCTGACGGCTCCGACCGGCCGGCGGGGAAGACGCCCCGTGACCCGCCGTTCCCCCGATCAGGTAAGACGCCCGGGCCGGCGCGGGATGATCACCAGGCAGTGGCGTTAGGCAGGAAGGGTGTCTTCCGGAGGATCGAAGCGGCGGATCAGCTGATACAGGACCCGCTCGTAGCCGGCCCGGCGGGCCACCGCGGCCGCCCGCCGCGGCGTGGCCGTGGCCCGGGTGTACTGGGGGTGGTCGAAGACGTTGGCGCTGGCCAGATCATGCAGGGCCAGGAAGGCCGGCCCGGCCCCTTCGGCCAGTGCGAAGCGCCGGCTGCGCAGCCAGCCGGGGACCTGGGCCAGCATCGGGAGGTGCTCGCGGGAGTACCAGTCGTGGAACGCCGCCGCGGCGTGGGGGGCGGGCTGCCACCAGACGCAGAGCAGCAGCGCCCCGCATATGCCCAGCTCCGCACGCCCCTCGGCGGGTGCGGCCAGGTCCCGGTAGATCCGCCGGTCCATCGGCCCGATGCGGTCCAGGATGGCCTGCTCGGTGGCGGGCCGGTCGGCGCGCAGGCTGACGTAGGGTGGCCGCCGCAGCACGGCCAGGTTCTCCAGGTCGTAGCAGGCCAGGAACTGCTCCGGGTCGTGCACCGCGACATACCGGCGGGCGGTGAGCCAGCCTGGCAGCCGGATCCGGTCCGGCACGTGCTGGTTGTCGTACCACGCGTGGTAGTCGGCGTGCAGCGCGGGCGCCACCTGGCTGCGCACCACGAGCAGGCCGCGGGCCGCCTCCTCAGCACTCCCGCGCGTCACGTTCCCACTCCGCCGCCCGCACGCTCCCACTCCGCCACCCGGCCGAGGTGATCATGGATAGCCCGGGCCAGCCCGGCGGGCCGTTCCAGGGCCATCAGATGCGGTCCTTCGCAGGTCACCAGCTGGCTGCCGGGGATCAGCCGGTGGAACTCCGCGGCCGACTCAGCCGAGCTGGTCACGTCCTGCCGGCCCACCACGATGGTCACTGGCTGGGTGATCCGGCGCAGGCCGTGGCGCAGGTCGTGGTGGGCCATGGCCCGCCAGTAGGCGGCGATCACGGCCGCGTCGTCGGCCAGCAGCCGCCGGGCCGCGTAGCCGACGCCAGGGTGATCAGGGTCGGCCAGCGCGTCCGCGGTGAACCACCGGCGTAACGTCTCGTCCAGCACGCCGGGCATCCCGGCCTGCTCGGTGGCCGCGGCCCGCCGGTTCATTTCCGCCGGGCTGGCGTACGGCCTGGTGCACACGAGCACCAGGGAGCGCACCTGACCGGGGTGCCGGAGGGCGAGATGCTGGGCCACCATCCCGCCCAGGGACAGCCCGACCACATCGCTTCCCGGCGGTATCGAGGCCGCCACCGTGTCGGCCACGCTGCCCAGCGTGATGGCCGGGCCGGCCTGGCCGCCATGACCCGGCAGGTCGAGGGCCAGGACGCCGGGCCGGTCAAGGGCCGGCCCCCGGGCTGATCGCCGGCCAGGCCCGGCCACTGGCCGCGGTCCAGCCCGATGGCGTGCAGCAGCACCAGCGGAGCGGTCACGGCTGACCGTCGCCGTCGTCGTCCGCGCCGCCGGCCGGGGTGTGGCGGCCGCCCCACGCCCGCTCGACGGTGGCCAGCGCCTGCAGGGTCGAGTGCGTGATGACGGCCGCGGCCAGATCGGCATCCCGGCTGGCGATGGCCTCCACCAGCTGGCGCTGCTCCCGGGCGCCGACGTACATCCGGCCAGGGCTGGACGCGCTCACGTAGCGCAGCACCAGGGTGCGCAACGCCAGCGAGTCCAGCACCCGCTTGAGCGTGCGGTTGCCCGCGTACTCGGCCATCAGGTCCTGGAACTCGACATGGCTGCGGAAATAGCCGTCCACCTGGCCCGCGCCGACCCGGGCTTCCAGCCGGTTGACACAGGCGGCCAGCGCGCGCACCTGCTCGCCGGTCACCTTCGTGACCAGTTCGCGCACCATGAGCGCCAGCAACTGGCTGCGCAGGCCGTAGATCTCCCTAATCTCGCCCTGACTCGGCGACGCGACCCGGGCGCGTTTGCGCGCGCTCACCACGGCCAGGCCTTCCTGCTCCAGCAGCATCAGGGCTTCGCGCACCGGGGTGCGGCTGACGTTGAATCGCTCGGCCAAATCAACGGAGTTCAGCTCTGCGCCGGGTCTGAGTGTCCCAAAGATAAGGTCGGTGGCGATGACCTCGGCGATGTTGCATACCAAAGGCTCCCGGCGGCCATGCCATTTGATGAGCCGCCGGACCACCGTGTCACGGAGCTCTTCCCGCTGATTGAGGGGGACGGCATTGCCGATACCGGGCTCGCCGTCCCCCCCATTATCAATCACTGCTCGTTTCTCCTTCAGCTTCCGGCTGGCCAGTTGACCTTCCCGGTCGCCAGGGCGGGTGGGCTCACCACGACCTGGGCCGGCTCGGTTGCGCTGCCTTCGAGCTGGATGATCGGCGGGATGAATCCCACGTTGTCCTGGCTCGCGTCGAACTTTACCCCGCCGGACTGCGGGAAGGGATATGCGGAACCGTCTGAGGACGTGAAGCTCAGCTTCCTGGCCGCGGCCGCGACCTTCTGCGGATTGGTGCTGTGCGCGGCGGACACCGCGTCCGCGACCAGGCCGACAATAGCGGCGAGCGAACCCTGATTGCCGTTCAACGGGACACTGTACTGGCTCATGTATTTCTTGGCGATGGCCTGCACCGACGCGGGATAGGCGGAGCTGTCCAGCCCGGCCGTATAGGCGGCGTCAAGCCAGCCATTGACCGAAGGGCCAAGTGAGGTCTTGAAGCTGTTGAGATCCTGCCCGCCGAATATCCAGCCAAAGCCATCGTGCGGGCGCCATTTCTGCTGGACGACGGCCTTGGCGAAAAGCACCGCGTCATTAGGATCCTGGTAGCCCACGACGACTTGTGGGTTGTAGGAGGCGATCTTGCTCACCATGGGGGAGAAGTCGGCCGTGGTCTCGTCGTAAGTGTCGATCTGGGTGTGCCAGCCGTCCGCCTTCGCGGCCGCCTCGAACGCACTCGCCACCGACGGGCCGGGCTCCAGGCTCACGTTGACGATCGCCATCCGGGTGATGGGGGCGTGCTGGGACGCCTCCAGCGACTTCAGGTAGCTGGCCATGCTGTCGGCGAACCCGGACGCCCGTTCGATAGACCGGAAGATGTAGCCCGAGTTGTGGTCGGTGATCGCGTCGCCCGCGGCCGGGGTGAACAGCGGCACCTTCAGCTCCTGGATCACCGGCGCGTCCGGGGTCAGCACGCTGCTCAGCACCGGCCCGATGAACGCCGTGGCGCCCTGCGCGGCCATCTGCCGTAGCAGCGTTTCGGCCACCGTCGGGCTGCTCTGGTCGTCGGCCACATCCAGCTTGATTTTCGCCCCGCCGAGATCCTTGATCCCGCCCGCCGCGTTGATGGCCGCCACCTCGGCTTGCGCGGCGTGCAGCTGGGGCACGCCGAAGCCGGCGCCAACCCCGGTCAGCGACAGCGGCGCGCCGATGAGCACCTGCCGCGGGTTCGCGCTGCCCGGGGTGCTCTTGGCCGTGCTTCCCCCGCACGCGGTGACCAGCACGGCCACCGTCAGCAGCGACAGCCCGGCTCTCGGTCCTGACCCTAATCTGATCCCACGGGACATCGTCGTACCCTTCCTCTGGGTTGACTTATTGCGGCCGCCGGTGCCCGGCGCCGAAGTACAGCTCCTGGAGGGCGGCCCGGTCGCGCAGCAGCGGCCGGCCACCCGTCCCTACGATCTGGCCGCCGAGCATGACCTGGACGGACGTGGTGAGGTCGGCCAGCCAGCCGATGTTCTGCTCAGTGATCACCCAGGCCATGCCCTGACCGGCCCGCCGGGCCACCGCGGCGGCGAGCACCCCGACGATCGCGGGCGCCAGGCCGGTCGTCGGCTCGTCGAGCAGCGTCACCGCGGGCCGCCGGACCAGGACCCGGGCCAGCGCCAGGATCTGCTGCTCGCCGCCGCTCAGCGCGCCGGCCGGAGACCGGTGCTTGCGGGCCAGCACCGGGAACTCGTCGAGGACCTGCGCTTCGAGGTCACCGAATTCGCGTTTGTGCCCGGCCATGTAGCAGCTCAGGTAGAGGTTGTCGCGCACCGACAGCCGGGCGAACACGTTGCGCCCCTCGGGCACCCAGCCCAGCCCGCGGCGCATCCGGCTGGCGCAGGAGGCCTGCGTGACATCGTCCGCGCCCAGCGTGACCTGGCCCGCCCAGGCCCGGCACGCGCCGGCCAGCGTGGCCATCAGCGTGGACTTGCCCGCCCCGTTCGGGCCGATGATCGTCACCACCTGCCCGGCCCCAACGTCCAGGCCGACCCCGCGCAGCACCTGCAACTGCCCGTAGCCGGCCGCCAGGCCGCGGGCCGCCAGCGCCGTCACGACTCCACCACCAGGGCGCTGCCCAGGTAGGCGTCGATGACCGCCGCGTCGGCCAGCACCTCGGCGGGCGGCCCGTCCGCGATGACCACGCCGCCGGCCAGTACCACCAGCTTGTCCACCACCGGGGCGACCACCGGCACGAGATGCTCGACCAGGATCACCCGCGACCCGCCCTTGGCCGCCTGCCGGGCCAGGCCGAGGACCACCGTGTGCTGGTCCTCGGTGAGGCCCGCGAGCGGCTCGTCGAGCAGCAGCAGCTGGCGGCCGAGAAACACCGCGCGGGCCACCTCAGCCAGCCGCCGGGCGAAGAACTCGCTCTCCCGGGCGACCCGCGTGTCGGCGTCCGGCCACCGCGAGCGCGTGCAGGATCTCCCCAGCCTGGCCGTGCCCGATCGCGGTGCTGACAGCCAGGTTGTCGCGCAGCGACAGGGTCGGGAATAGTCGTGGCGTCTGGAAGCTCCGCCCCACCCCGAGCCGGGCCCGCTCCGTGACCGGGATGCGCGCCAGGTCGGTGCCGCCGAGCAATACCGCGCCCTGGTCTGGCTGGAGCAGGCCGGACAGGATGTTGCACAGCGTGCTCTTGCCCGCCCCGTTCGCCCCGAGCAGCCCGACCACCTGGCCCGGCTCGACCTGGAACGAGACTCCGCGCAGCACGGTCACGTGGCCGAACGCTTTACCGACGCCGTCGATGACCAGCGGTCCGCCGCCGGGCGGGGGACCGCCGGGCGGGGGACTGCCGGGCGGGGGCAGGATCGCCTGGCCCGCCCTCGTACCGGGCTGGGCCGGGCCCGGCTGACGTTGGTCGGCGTCGCTCCGCCGGGTCCCCCGGCCGCGGCGCAGCCTGGTCACCCGGCTGCCCAGCAGCCAGCCGATGCCGCTGAGCAGATCCCGGTTCCCCAGCCGCGGCACCAGCAGCCGCAGCGCGATCAGCGCGACTGCGAACTCCGCCACCTGTGCGTAGAGCGAGGCGTTGACGCTGGTCGACACGCTGGTCACCACGGAGCCGAGCCCGTAGATGACCAGTGCCCCGGCCAGCGGGCCGAGCAGCGTGCCTGGCCCGCCCACGAACACGGCCAGCGAGACCGTGATGAGCACCGACACGTCGAGCGAGACGGTGGCCGAGGCGCTGCCGGTGTAGTAGCCCTGGAACGCCCCGCCCAGCACACACAACGCCGCACTGAGCGCGTAGGCGCCGGCCCGTTCCCGGGTGATCCGGACGCCAGCCGTTTCCGCGGCGGCGGCGTCATCCCGGATCGCCTGCCACCGGATGCCCCGGCGGGTCAGCGATACCCACACATTCGCGGCCACCGCCACGAGGACCGCGCCGGCCAGCAGCTCGTACTGCCCGTCCGGCCCGATCCCTGGCAGCCGCACCGCGACGATGCCGGTCGACGCGCCCAACGGCTGCCAGTTGCTGGCCACGCTGGCGCAGATCTCACCCAGGATCAGGGTGAAGATGGCCACGTACAGCAGCCCTTCCAGCCGGGCCAGCCGGATGGCCAGCGCCATGCCGACCCCGGCCGCCGCGCCCGCCAGCACCAGGCCGGCCAGCACGGCGGGCACCGGCAGCCCGTGGTTGATGGCCAGGATCACGCCGAACGAGCCGACCGCCCAGAAGATCATGTGGCCGAGCGACAGCTCGCCGAGGAAGCCACCGACCAGGTTCCACGCGTAGGCCAGCTGCAAGAAGATCAGGTCGGTGGTGGCGATGCTGAGCAGGCTGGCCGGGGTGACCAGCGGGAGCACGGCCAGCACCGCGAGGGCGGCCGCCAGCGCGGCCAGCTGAGCGCGCTGCTCCCGCGCCCGCAGCCACAGGTCACTGCCAGCCCCTTTTTTTCTCAACGCCAGCGCCCGGTTCATGCCGTCACCCGCCGGCTCGCGCCCTGCTGCGCGACCACCAGCGCCGCCAGGAACACGAGATACGTCAGCGTGGCGGCGATGGCGGCGGGGGCAAAGTAGTTGAGCAGTGCCTCGGCCACGCCGTAGCCGAAACCCAGCACCAGGCAGCCGGTCAGCGTGGCCCGGCCCACGATCACGACCAGGAACACCACCGAGACGAAGCCAAGACCGAGCGTCGGGCTGACCGGCTGGAACGACACGATCAGCCCGCCGGCCAGCCCGGCCAGCGCGCCGGCCAGCACGAACACGAGGGTGTAGACGCGGGTGATGGACAGCCCGATGGCCCGGGCGCCGAGCTGGTACCGGCCCGCGCAGTAGGCCAGCTTGCCGAGCACGGTGCGTTTGGCGGCCAGGCTGAGCCCGGAGGTCAGCAAGACCGCGGCCGCGATGGAGGCGATCTCGATGGTGCTGAGCGTGCCCCCGGCGATCGGCACCGAGGCGAAGTGGTGCGCGACGGTCAGGATGTCCCCGCCGAAGAAGATCTGGAAGACGGCCGGCGACGCGATCAGCAGCAGCAGCGTGTAGACGAGCTGGATCCGGTGCCCGGCGGTGGCCCGCGCGGGCCCGACCAGCAGCACGTACACCGGAAACGAGAGCAGCGCGACCCCGGCCGTGGCCGCGGCGATCGCGGCCGGGACCGGCCAGCCCAGGCCGGCCAGTTCCAGCATCAGGTACATGCCGAGCACGACAAACGCGCCATGCGCGGCGTTGACGATGTCGCAGATCTCCAGATCCAGGGCGAAGCCCAGCGACATCAGCGCGTAGGCCGAGCCGACGGCCAGGCCGGACAGTAGGGCCTGCGTCATCGCCTCAGCCCTCCCGCCCGGCTGCGGGCCGATACAGGAAACCCGCCACGCTGGCCGTGAAGTCGCTGGTCAGATGCAACTTGTGCAGCTCGTTGTCGTACCGGCAGCGCTCGTTGATCTCCCGGATGTAGTGCCGCCGGGCCCGGACCATGGCCCGGATCCCACCGGGGGGATGCCCGGCCAGCTGGCCAGCCAATTCCATGGCCGAGGCGATCTGCTCACCCGGCGGTACCACCCGGTGCACCAGGCACGCGCCGAGCGCGTCGCCGGCCTCGATGTAGCCAGCCTGCAGCGCGGCCCTGGTGGCGAATCCCTCGCCGGCCCGCCAGCACAGCAGTTCCCAGTAGCGGGTCGGCGACAGCCCTCGCGCGGTCTCGGTGACCTGGAACTTCACATCCGCGGCGGCGACGGTCAGCTCGCATTCCAGGGCCAGCCCCACGGCCATGCCGAGCACGTAACCGTGCACGGCGGCGACGACCGGTTTCCAGTGCACGGCCCGGGTCATCAGCTGGGCCGAGTCGGCGTCCCAGGCTTCCGGGCTGGGCAGGGTGGCCAGCTCGGCGGCCGGACGGCCCTGCCGCTCCCGTACGTCCGCGCCCGTGGAGAACGCCCGGCCCGCGCCGCACAGCACCGCGGCCCGCGCGCCGTCGTCGAGGTCGAACCGGCGCAGCGCGCTGGCCAGCTCCCGGACCATCTGGTCGTTGAACGCGTTGAGCTTGGCCGGCCGGTTCAGCACCAGCGTGGCCACCGCGCCGCCGTCGCGTTCGTAGCGGACCAGGGGCGCCGCCCCGGTGCTGGTCAGCCGATCGCCGCCAGTCACCGGATCGCCCCGGTGGCGCGCAACGCGGTGACCTCGTCCGGCGTCACGTCCAGCTCACCGAGCACCTGCTCAGTGGACGCGCCGAGTTCCTCGCCCAGCCACCGCACCGACCCAGGGGTGCGGTCCAGCTCGAACAGCAGGCCCGGCATCCGGGCCGCCCCCAGCTCCGGGTCGTCCACGGGGATGATCAGGCCATTGCTGGCGATCTGATCGTCGGCCAGCAGCTGACCGATCTCGTACACCGGCCCGGCGGTCGCGCCCGCCGCCCGCGCCGCGTGCAGCAGGTCGGCCAGGGAATGCCGCCCGGCCCAGTCCTGCATGGCCTGATCGATCTCGTCAGCGTGTGCGTAGCGCCCGGCCCCAGTCCCGAACCAGTCCTGCCCGGGTAGGTCGGGGCGTCCCGCCAGGTGCAGCAGCGTGGCGGCCGTCTTCGGCGTGGTGCCAGAGACCGCGATCCACTGGCCGTCGCCGGTGGCGTAGACGTTGCGCGGCGCGGTCGTGGCCATCCGGTTACCGATCCGCCGCGGCGTGACTCCGGTCTGGTCGCACTGGATGATCTGGAGGTTCAGCAGTGCGAGCAGCGGGCTGAGCAGATTGACCTCGGCGGTCTGGCCGTCCGCCTGCCCGCAGTCCCGTGCGCGCAGCGCGGCCAGCACGGCGATGGCGGTGGCGAACCCGGTCAGGTAGTCGGCCAGCGCCACCGGGGGCAGCGTCGGCGGGCCGTCGGCCGTGCCGTTGAGGCTGGCGAACCCGCTCATCGCCTCGACCAGCGTGCCGAAGGCCGGCTGGCTGGCCCGCGGGCCGCGCCGGCCGTACCCGGTGATCCGGGCGATGACCAGTCGTCTGTTCCTGGCCCGGAGTTCCTCCGGCGATAACCCCCAGCGCTCCAGCGTGCCGGGCCGGTAGCTCTCGATCAGCACGTCGGCGGTAGGCAGGAGGCGACGCAGGACGCCCTGCCCGCCCGGGGTGGACAGGTCCACCGCGATGCTGCGCTTGTTGCGGCCGAGGAACTTCCACCACAGCGCGGTGCCGTCCTTGGCCGGGCCGATGTGGCGGGCCGCGTCGCCACCGGGTGGCTCCACCTTGATCACGTCTGCGCCCAGGTCGGCCAGGATCTGGCCGGCGGTGGGACCAGCCACCACCGCCGCCAGCTCGAGGACCCGGATCCCGAGCAGTGGCCCCGACGAACGCGTATGGCTCACTCGCCGCCCTCTCCGACCTATCGCCGCTAAAGTGTGCACACTTTAAAGTGTGCACACTAAGGGAGACCGTGGGCTAGGCGCAATAGCTCGGCCCGGACGACTTGGTGGCGGGCCAGATAGCCAGATACCCCTGGTCCTACCGGCGATGTGGACGAGCTGCCAGGCCTGCAGGGGCGCTACCGCACACGCCGATCTTGGGTAAGTGTATGCACAAGTGCCGGCGGGCTTCGCGGGTCAGCGCGCTGTGCGGCCAACGCGGCCGCACTCGTCGCCGCGGGGCTTTTCAGCGTCATCATCTTCCCCACCATCGCGCTGCAGCTGCTGCGATCGTCTGCTGAAGGCCCGGCTAGGGTCCCGGAGCAGGCCCCAGCGCGCTAATAGCAGCACCGTAGAAGGTGGCGTGGGCGCGCGCCGTAGGCTCGATGGTTATGCGAACCAGGGGCCCGGCAGAGCCACCGGCCCAAGCCGGTCGACGCGCGGGAACGGCGCCCATGCCTAACGAGCGAGCAGGCGACCCTGGCAACCAAGGAAGCACGACCGCTGACCCCGCCGGGGCCGAAGGTCCCGGCTCAGTCGATGGCCGCCACCTTCTGCTTGTCGGCGCGGGTCCTGGCCTTGGAACGGCGGTGGCACGTCGCTTCGCCGTGGGCGGCTACCGGGTAACCCTGGTGGCGCGTAACACGGACGCCCTCAGCGACCTCGCGGGCACCCTGGCCGGTACCGGCGCCGAGATCAGCACCATCGCGGCCGATGCCAGCGATCCCGATGGCCTGGGTGCCCGGATGGGGCAGCTTTATCTCGGAAATGGCGCACCGGGCGTTATCGTCTATAACGCCGTCATGGGAGCTCCAGACCGGCTGCTGACCTCAAGTGCCGCCCACCTCCAGACGGCATATTCCGTCGATGTCATCGGCGCCATCGTCGTCGCGCAGGTCGCCGCCCCGGCCATGCGGGCCGCTGGCTTCGGGACCATCCTCGTCACCGGAGGCGGGTTCGCCGACCACCCGATCCCGGCCCTGGCGACCGTTTCCCTCGGCAAGGCGGCTCTCCGGTCGGCCGCGACCATGCTCGGCGCTGACCTGGAACAGGACGGCATCCGTGTGGCCACACTGACGATCGCAGGGCAGATAGCTGCAGGTACCTCCTTTGACCCGGCCCGCATCGCCGAACGCTACTGGGAGGTTGTCCACCTCGACGGTCCATGGCAGGCAGAATTCCGGTTTACCGGCGAGTAGGCGACGTTCCTACTGATGCGCGTTGGCAGGCGGTCACGGCTTCCTGGCCGTCGGCGGGCCGGAGTTGGGCCGCGGCTTGGAGGACGTGACCAGCGGGGTCCCGGCCACCGCGCAGTGTCGCTGAAGAGACGGTGGCAGCTTCTTCGCTACTGGTGTGGTGTCCGCTCCGGGTTGCCTCAGCGCATCGTCACGGATCGTGGTCCAGGCGAGCACCGCCGCCGCGAACGACGCCCCAGCGGCAATGGTCATGGCGACCGGGAAGCCCGCTGCCAGCTTGGCGGGGTCCTCGAAGTCAGCGCCGGAGAGCCCTGCGGCAAGGGGAAGAACCGCGACCGCGATCATCTGGCCGAGGCGGGAGAGTGCGTTGTTGACGGCGGAAGCGATCCCGGAGTGGCGTGCATCGACGCTCGCCAGCACAGTCGCGGTGATGGGGGTGATCAGCCCGGCGAGACCGGCCCCGAATACAGCCAGTGAAGGCAGCACCTCGGCAAAGTAGCTGTCGCCGGGGTGGATCCGCGCCATCAGCAGCAGTCCCGTGCCGGTCAGGACGGCTCCGGCGGTCAGCGGGATGCGCGGGCCGATGCGCTGGGTGATCGCCCCCGAGGGGCGGGAAAGGATCAGCAGTCCGATGGTGATCGGCAGCGTCGCGGCGCCTGCCTGAAGGGCGGTGTAGCCCAGGCTGATCTGCAGGAACGCGACGAACAGGAAGATCACGCCGCCGAGGGCCGCATAGGTCACCAGGGCGAGCACGGTGGCGCTGGCGAACTGGCGGGAGCGAAACAGTTCCAGCGGAAGCATCGGGTGGCTGCTGCGCCGCTCCACGGCGGCAAAGGCGCCGGCGGCGGTCAGGCTGACCGCCGCCGCGGTGATCACCGCGGGGGTCAGGCCGCCAGAGGCCTGGATCAGCGCGAAGCACAAACCGGCGATGGCCAGCGTGGCCAGCGCAGCACCGGGCAGGTCAAGGCCCCTAGCCCGCGTGGGGTCCCGGGACTCGGGCACCCGGGCGACTGCGGCGGCGATGACAAACACCCCCAGCGGCAGGTTGATCAGGAAGACGGCACGCCATGACAGTGCATCGGTCAGGTAGCCGCCGACGGGCGGGCCGACTGCGGCTGCGACCGCGGTCAGGCCTGCCCACGCGCCGATCGCCCGGGTCCGGTCATCGGGATGGAAGACCGAGTCGATGATGGCCAGGCTCCCGGGGGTGAGCAGAGCCCCACCAGCACCTTGAACAAACCGGGCGGCGACGAGCAACTGAATCGTCGGGGCGGCCGCGCACAGCGCGGAAGCGGCCACGAAAGCCGCCACTCCCAGGATGAACATACGGCGCCGGCCATAAAGGTCGCTGAGCGAACCGGCGGGCAGGATAAGCGCGGCGAGGGTGAGCACATAACCGTTCAGCGTCCACTGCAGCCCCGCGACGCCCCCGCCGAGATCACGGCCGATCGCCGGCAGCGCCACGTTGACAACCGTCGCTTCCAGCAGCACCATCGCCTCGCCCAGCACCGCCACCGCGAGTATCCACCGACCGGCGGCCGAAGCGAGCCGCACCGAGCCAGGACCCTCGTCCTCATTCCGCACCGGCTGCACCCTTCCCGGCGGTCCTCGCCAGCCTCAGTGTGTCTCCCCTCCGAACTGACAGTCTCAGCCTCCGCGATCGCCGGCGGCTAAGCCCGTACCTGGCCCGGGTGACCCCGGTGGACGAGTCCGGCACCTGAAACCTCCGGCGGCCGTGCCCCGGCTCGGGCCGTCTGCCCCGGTAACCCGCGCAGTTGCTGATCGCTGCCGGCCGCCGACTTGATCAAGGCGCGCGGCGCAACACGATAGCCGTTGGTGTGCGGACCGTGGGCCGTCGCCCATCGTGTGCTGGCGCTGCATGACGGGTCAAAGGAGGCGCGGGATGTCAGCCCTGCAGGGCGTGCATCGCCGCCGCAGCTCCTGGCTGGTGGCCCATGGCCAGCATGAACAGCCACAGCAGTATGGCGAGTCCCGCGTAGCAGGCGAAAGCAGCCTGGGCAGCGCGCGGGCTGAGCGGCGGCTTGGCAGCGGGGATGCGAGCGCCGGTCTGCTCGTCATCGTCTTCGTTGCCGTGCTGGCTGTCTTCGGGCAGTCCGCGGCGCGCCGGCCCGTCACCGGAGGCGGGCGCCGTCCAGGCCTCAGGCACGCGCGCGTGCCTGCCTGCCCGGGGCCTGGTTCGGCGCGGTGCTTGCGTCACCTGATGGCGGTCATACAGGTAGTCGAGGAGTCCCAGCGGGATGAGGATGACGAAGATCCACAGATCTGCGGTGACGGCGAGCACCGCGCCCAGCAGCATCCCTGCGATGATCGCGGCCAGCCCGGTCCGTGAGCCGATGGACAAGGTGATCGACTTCACCACCCGGCCGCCGTCGAGCGGTACCACCGGCAGCAGATTGAACAGGTTGATCAACGCCATCCACGCGGCGGCAGCGGCAAAGTCCCCGTTGCGGGTGGCGAAGTACAGCAGCCCAGTCCCGGCCGCCAGCACGGCCCCGGTCAGTGGCCCGGCCAGGGCAATGGTGGCCTCGGCCCGCCGGCTGGGGAAGTTGTCCTCGGCCACGGCGGCGGCACCGAGCAGCGGGATGAGGTAGATACCTCTGGTTTTCATGCCGTAGTGCTTCATGCATCTCAGGTGGCCGCCCTCGTGGATTACCAGCATGCCTAAGATGATGACCGCGAACTGCCAGGTGAACAGGAACGCATACGCCGCGAAGGAAACCAGAGCCAGCACCAGCTTGCCGGCCTTGACGACGACCAAGCCGCTTTTGACCAGCGCGCCGGCCAGGCTGCTCTTGTCCTGGTGCTCTCTCAGCCGCCCGAGGATCATGACGCCGCATTCTGGCCCAGCAGTGCCATCACGATGCCAGCCAGCGACTCAGGCGGCCGGCCTGTCACCAGGTCACCACCCGGCCCGGACAGGCACCCGCCTAACGCACGCCAGCCACCGGGGAGCGCCGCGTCCTTACCCACCTTGCCAGTATCACCCAGCACCACACCAGCGACATGACAGCGCGTTTGCCGGCCAAGAATCCAACGTGGCGCGATGCGGTCAGCCTGGTGATCTCCTGGCCATCAGCGTGGTAGAAGCGATCTGCTGGATACCTTGCGTGCACGGCCAGGAGGCCGAGATGGAGCAGCAGGCCACAGACCCGCTGGGCGCCGGCGTTGCGCTCACGCACATCCTGGTGGCCGGCGACCCGGTACGCTCACGGGACTTCTGGGTCAATGTGCTGGGCGCGGAACTGTATCGGGAGTATGGCGGAACCAGCGTGGTGCTGCGGTTCGCTGGGACCTGGCTGCTGCTGGTAAGCGGCGGCGGCCCGACCGCCGACAAACCCGCCGTGGTGTTCGCGCCGCCCCGTGATCCTGACCAGGTCAGTCATGCCATGACGCTGCGGGTGAGCGACTGCCACGCCGTCTATGCCGCGTTGCGGGCACGCGGAGCGGTGTTCCTCACCCCGCCGCATGACTGGGGCTCGGAGATCCGCTGCTTTCTGCGAGACCCCGATGGCCACCTGGTAGAGATCAGCCAGTCAACAAGCACCTGACAGCGGCAGAAGTGTGCGGTGGTTATGGGTACCGGCTAATCTGGCGCGGTTCCGGGCCGGGCATAGCTGTTGTCCACGCTGGTAAATGGCTGATATATGGCAGGCCGTGGATAGGGCGGCCGTATGAGTGACTGCGGATGGTCCTGTGAGTCGCCGCGGCAATCAGCTGAGACCACGCCCGCCGTCAACGATGATGCGCTGGCCAGTTATGAAGCCGGCGCCCGGTGAGGCGAGGAAACTCACGGCGTGGGCGATGTCGTCGGGGGTTCCCATCCGCCCGGCGGGTACGGACGCGAGGTAGGCGCCGCGGATTTCTGGTGTGACGCCTGCGTGGCGCTCGACCGGGATAAAGCCCGGCGCGACGGTGTTGACAGTGATCCCGAAGGGGGCGAGCTCCCGGGCCCAGCTTCGGCATTAGCTCCGTGCATGCGCATGATCGTCCGTTTGCCGGGTTCTGCCATATATGGGTAGCAGGCCAAGATCCCTTCACAGGAAGTAATCCAAGGGTCTAAGCTCTGCGTCTAGTAAGTATCGGCTCCTGAGGATGCCGTCGGCCTGTGGAGGGGCGGGCCTGGATTACCCAGGAACCAGGCATGCGACGCGATATGGCGCAGGAGCGCGTGGGCCTGAGGGGAAGGTTTTCCCATTTCGGGCATATCGGGGGTTCGGGTGTGGCCGATAACGAGTTGCCGGTGAGCCGCATTCGGCAGCCATGAGGCTGAAGGGTGGGGGCAGGCCCTGGGTCTGTCGCCTTAGGAATGGTCATGGAGATCCAGGCAGGGGACGTCCTGCGAGCCGGAAGGTACGAGATTCAGCGGCTCTTGCGGCCCGCCCCGGACAAGGGCATCTTTCTCGCGCACGACCGGATACTTGATCGCCCGGTGGTCGTTGACGTCTTCGCCAACGGCTCGATCATGCCGAACGGACTCACTGTGAGTGCCTGGGAAGCGCGGGTGCTGGGGAAGCTGGATGACCATCCGAACATCGCGACCGCGCAGGATTACTGGGAAGACGGCGAAACGGCTGTCATGGTCAGCCGCTACCTCTCCGGCGGAACCCTCGCCGACCGCATCGCAGACTCGCGAGATCCTGGCACGGGCCTGCCGGTCGAGGACATCCTTCAGATCGCGATAGAAATCGCCAGCGGGCTTGAGCACATCCATGGGCGCCGCATCTTGTACCGCGACCTGCAGCCCTGCAACGTGCTGTTCGATGAGTGGGGCACGGTCCACCTGGTGGACTTCGATACTTCAGTATCGCTCGATGATCACGAGATGCGCGATGTGTCCCACCGCCCGGTGATCGACTATATGGCTCCCGAGATGGCAGATGGCCACAGCGCTGACGAGCGCGCTGACCTTTACTCGCTGGGAGCAACCATCTATGAGATGTGCCAGGGACGCCCGCCCTTCACCGGGACCCGCGCGGAGATCCTGGCGGCACACCGCACAAGCCAGCCCCCGCCTTTGGAAAGGGAAGACCTCCCAGGGGAACTGAACGATCTCGTGTTCTGCCTGCTTGAACGAGAACCCGACCGGCGGCCAGCAAACGCGGCCGAAGTCGTCAAGCGCCTGGAAGATCTTCGCACCAGCCCGGACCGGGGGGCCGCCGACCACCGGACCGACCCCACGTGACAGCCAGTCACTGCCGCAACCCGACGCGGCAGAACTGCAAGCGTCGGCTGGGGTAAGGCCGCTGACTATGCTGCCGGCGACGTCATCGACGACCGCTTCGAGATCCTCGACATACTCGGGCAAGGCGGGTTTTCGAAGGTCTACCAGGTGCGCGACGATGTCGAAGATGAAGAGCGAGCGCTCAAGCTCTTCGACAACGCCAGGGGCTATGAGGCAATACGCCGCGAGATCAGCGCCCTGCGCAAGATCCGTCATCCACATGTGGTGGAGGTCTACTGGGCGGGCAAGACCCGCGCCGGCGACTGGTACCTCATCACCGAGTTCATCGAGGGAGAGCCACTCAGCGAGTTCGTCGGCGGCAAGAGGGTCCTCCGCGACCGGGAGGCGGCCGATGTCGCCCTCGACCTGCTAGACGCGCTGGTTGCTTTTCATCCTGATTCAGAGCGCCTCACCGAGCTGGACGCGAAACGGCGCGAAGGCGAGCTGTCCGAAGCCGAGTTCGGCGAGTGGCGGGAGCTGACGGGCAAAGGGCTGGTCCACCGCGACATCAAACCGTTCAACGTGATGCTCACCCGCACAGGAGCGAAACTGCTTGACTTCAACATCGCTTCCAGGGTCGGCGACGAGGTAAGGACGCGTTCTGGCACGCCGCCCTACCAGCCACCCGACGCGAACCTCACCCGGTGGAACGTCTCGCCAGACCTGTTCGCGGTCGGCGTGGTGCTCTACCAGCTGCTGTGCGATGGCCAGCACCCGTACCCGAACCAGCAGCCCATGGTTGACGAGCCCGTAATCGACCCGAAGACAATCCGCTCCGACCTCAACCCCGACCTGGCAGAGTTTCTCATCAAGGCATGCGCCTCAGCCAACGCTGACCGCTTCCCCACAGCCGCTGAGATGCAACTCAGCCTGCGCAAGATCCGCGTCGACCTTTGACCTTTCTCGGTCCTGAGCACTCTTATGGCAGAAAACGCGACCGCCCGGCGAGCATTGGGCCGGCGGAGCCATAAGAAGAGAGGACACCATAGCTTGGATGTGAACTACGCCGGGTAGCTGACCGGGGGGAGCAGTGCGTGCAGGAGCGCTACCGTTCGCCGCGAGCGGCAAGCACCTCTCGCCCCGCTTGAGTCGCCGCCGCTGAAGCGGTCCACTCAGTCACACGACCTCAGATTCGGGCTCGCCACCACAGGAGATACCGCCCGGCGGCAGATCAGGATGTTCGCCGTGTTCTGCGGCGTGCATGGTTATGCGGCAACGCAGGGTTACATGGGCGGCGGAACCTTGATCAGCAGATGCCCTGTGGTGGTGGTGCGCTAGCCCTTGACGTAGGCCAGGCTTTCGGCGAGCTGGCCATTTCGGACCCGGACAATATCCACGCCACGCACGTGCCCGTCCGCCCAGTCGTAGCGCCAGCGCACGACGGCGCGTCCTGAGCCGTCCGAGAACTGCTCCTCGACGGAAAACCGGGCCTGGGGCGTCGCCGTCAGCATCTGTCCCCAGATCCGGCGCACCGCGTCCCGGCCTTCGTAGCGGGTGCCGTCGGGTGGTGGCGAGGTGGACTCGAAGACGATGTCGTCGGTAACGAGGGCTGCGACTGCATCAAGGTCATGGGAGTTGAGGGCGGCGGTGAAGCGGTCCATGAGATCAAGGACGGGATCATCAGTGTGCATGCGGCCATCCTTCCAGCCGCTGCCGGGAGCAGGTCAGGACACGCCGTGAGGCATTGCGGCTACTCCGGCAGCGTCGCGGCTACCGGCACAGCGGCTGGCCGGCTGCGCGGCGCGGCCGGGCTGATGCGCTGACCAGCCGATGCCGGGCCTGCCCGCGACCCGGGTGCCGTTCTGGCCGTCGTGACCCTTCAGGCGGCAACAGGCCGGCCATGCACGCCCGCCGTCCGCAGTCGCACCACGGCTCGCACGCTGGAGAACCCCGGGCCGGCGGCGGCGCTGCGGCCCTGTCCCGGCGACGTAACCAGCTTCGCCGGTCGTGTCCTGCTGCGGGAGCCGGGGCGGCGCGCCGGGGTTCGCGGAGGCACGGGTCGAGCATCTCGGTGAACTCATCGTCCCGCTCGTCACCGCCCGCCCCCGGCCTGTCCAGGCTCATGCTCGCCGTGCCACCACCGTGGTCTTGTGCCTAGGGTGGGTGGCATACCTTCAGGCGCAGGGAGGGCACATGGATATCCCCGCGATGTTCGGCCGTGCCGTCGCGGAGTTCGACGCCCGCGTCCGGCAGATCGGCGACCACCAGTGGCAGGCCGCGACCCCGGACGAGGACTGGACGGTCCGCGACCTGGTGAACCATCTGGTCGGCGAGGATCTGTGGGCGCCGCCGTTGCTGGCCGGATCCACGATCGCCGGGGTGGGTGACCGCTTCGGGGGCGACGTGCTCGGCGCCGAGCCCAAGGCCGCCTGGGCCGCGGCGTCTGCCGTGGCGGTGCGCGCCGCTGGCGAGGACGGCGCGATGGACCGGATCGTCCACCTGTCGTTCGGCGACTTCCCCGGCAGCGAGTACACGCTGCAACTGTTCGCCGACCACGTGATCCACGCGTGGGACCTGGCCCGTGCGATCGGCGCGGACGAACACCTGGATGACGAACTCGTCGCGTCCTGCGCGACCTGGTTCGAAGCCGTGGAGGAGGCTTACCGCAGCGCCGGTGCGATCGCCGAGCGGCCGCCGGTGCCCGGCCATGCGGACGCCCAGACCCTGCTGCTCGCCCGTTTCGGCCGGCGTGCCTGACGAAGGCCAGGCACCCCGTGCCATCCGTCCGCATCACCCGGGCCCGCGGGCATGTGGAATGGGCTGGTCTGCGCGGCTGCCTGCATAGCTGCGTCCAGATACCCCCCACTGGGCAGTCAGCTGGTGGTGAGGGTGCGTGCAGTGCGCCGCCATGCCCGAGCGCGCGCGCCGGCCTCCGCATCCAGGCCGGCGATGACGAGTTCACTTGTGCCGGTGCCGCACTGGCAGGCCCACGTCCCATCGGGCCTGACGATGCCGGCGGGGATCCCCGGCCTGGGCGGGACCGGCGTAGCTGACCCAGATGGAATTCGCGGCCGCATGCCCGGCCGCTTCCACGGCGAATACACCGGGAGTTTCCGGGTTGCCCGCAGTGGAGAACAGCACACAGTTGAACGCCAAGTTCCTCGTATGCGGAGAAGAGCTCGGCGTAGTGGGTCTCCATGCCGAGCGCGCAGCCGAACTGCAGGCCGCAGGCCGTGAAGACCAGCGGGTCACGTCCCGGCGCGTACATCAGCGTCGCCTTGGTCCTGGAGAGCATGCGCTCGTCGTAACGCCCGGCGACCCTGCCGCTGCCGGAGATGACGTATACGCAGTTGCGTGGGCGCTCACCGCTCGACGTGTAGCAGATGCCGCCGACGACGGCCCAGATCCTGAGCTGGCCGGCCAGGCGGGCGATCTGACCGAGTTCGCGGCTCAGAGCGCCCCAGTCCGCGCGTCCCCAGCTGGCCGGGCCGATGACCTCCGGGCCGGTGCTGGACATGACGCGCTTGTGCGGCGAGGTGAGCGCACCCTCTGGGAAGTGAACCAGCTGTGCACCCGCTGCCCGCGCTTCCCGCATGAGCCCCCGGATGAGATCCCCGCTCTGCCGGAGCCGCGAGAACGTCACCGGGGTCGGGGTTGAGCGGCATCTGCGCCACCGCCAGGATCATGCGCTGCCGGGTGCCGCGGCCCGGCCCGCTGACCAGGTGGTGGCGAGCTGCGGTGTACGACTCGCCCGTCTTGGCCACGCGTCCGCGGATCCGCCGCTTCAGGTTGCGGTTACTGGTCATCACATACCTCCGCGTTGCGGCGCAGGCTCCCAGCGGCGCGACCGCAACGAGCGGGTGATGAGAAGCGGCCCGAGTACGAGAGACCCTTTGCCCCCGGCTACCGACCGGCGCTGGGAGCCAGTCCTGGAGGTTCGGCGTGAGCCACGCCTAACCAACTCTAGCGCCCGGCCAGCCGCCTCCCCGAACTACGCGCCTATCGCCGATTCCGGGCGGGGGTGGCGGCTGCGCCGAACGCAAGGTGGGTGGCACGCAGATCGTCCTGTTCGGAGCACCCGGCCGCAGGGCGGTGGGAGGGCTTGCTATGGAGTGTGGGCGGCAGCCTCGCACCCGCGCGGCAGCCCCCGACCTGGCGGAGCCGCGTGACTGGCGCTGTGGAGTATGAACGAGGGTGGAACGGCCGTGATGGGCGCCCCAGCGGGCGCGGCTGGCCCGGGTAACCGGGGATAGCCGGGGGGTGATCAGGGCTGCGTAGGCTGGAAACGTGGGGTCCCGGCCTGTGCGGGGCCGGCGAGCGCGGCGGGTTGCGAGGGGGTTGCGGCGGTGGCGGAGCAGCCTGCGCTTTCTTTCGCCGGGTTGCTGCGGCAACTGCGGGCGGAGGCCCGGTTGACGCAGGAGGAGCTGGCGGAGGCGGCAGGCGTGAGCCCGCGGTCGGTCAGTGACCTGGAGCGGGGTATTAACCGCACCGCCCGTAAGGACACCGCGCGGCTGCTGGCCGATGCTCTGAGCCTGGCCGAGCCGGTACACGCGCTGTTTGTCGCGGCGGCCAGGGGCAAGGCTGCGCCTGAGGACGTGCTGGCGGCCGTGCGGGGAGAGGCACCGGGACCGTTCACGGCGGCGGCTAGGACCCTGCCGCGGGATACCGTCAGCTTCACTGGCCGTGAGCAGGAACTGGCGCGGCTGCTGGAGGCGCTGGCCCCCACGGCCGCGGGCCGGATGGTGCTGGGCATTCACGCGATCGACGGGATGGCCGGGATTGGCAAGACAACCTTGGCGGTGCATGCGGCGCACCGGCTGGCGCCGAGCTTCCCGGACGGGCAGTTCTTCTTGCCGCTGCACGCGCACACCCCGGGGCAGCGGCCGGTCGGGCCGGCCGATGCGCTGGCCAGCTTGCTGCTGATCGCTGGGGTCGCCGCACCGCAGATTCCGCCTGGCGTGGAAGCCCGGGCGGCCCGGTGGCGCGATCACGTTGCGGGCAAGAAGATCTTGCTACTGCTGGATGACGCGGCCGGGCACGAGCAGGTCCGGCCGCTGTTGCCCGGGACCGCCGGGAGCCTGGTGGTGATCACCAGCCGTCGCCGGCTGGCGGCGCTGGAGGATGCCGCTCAGATCAGCTTGGACACTTTGTCCCCGGGGGAGGCGGCGGCCCTGCTCGCCCGGCTAGCGGCCCGGCCCGGGATGGACGCCGGGGATGCTGCGGTGGGCGACATTACGCGGCTGTGCGGGTACTTGCCGCTGGCGATCGGGATGCTGGCCAGCCAGCTGCGGAACCATCCCGCCTGGACTGGCGCTCGCCTGGCTGATGAGCTGGCGGAGGCCCGGAACCGGCTGGCCTTCATGCACGCAGAGAATGTGTCGGTCGGTGCCGCATTTGGCCTGTCCTATGCCGACCTGACCCCCGGTCCGCGGCGGCTGTTCCGCCGGCTTGGCCTGGTCCCAGGTCTGGACATCGACGCTTACGCCGCCGCCGCCCTCGACGGCACGGGCCTGGACCAGGCCCGCCGCCAGCTTGATGAGCTGTATGACCAGCATCTGCTCGCCGAGGCCGCTCCCGGCCGTTACCAGATGCACGACCTGCTCCGCGAGCATGCCCGCGTCCTCGCCGCCGCTGACGACCCCGCGCAATCAGACGAGGCGGCCGGGCGGCTGCTGGATTACTACCTGCACACAGCCCTGGCCGCTGGCCAGCACTTCACCCTATGGCCCAGCGCCTACCGACGCTCGCTGCCCAGCCGCCCGCCAGCCCAGGCCCCGGATCTGTCTTCCCTCAAGCAGGCAGGCGCCTGGCTGGAAGCCGAGCGGGCGAACCTGCACGCCGCCGCGGACTACGCCGCCGGCCATGCGTGTTTCCCTCATGCCTTCGCCCTGCCCGCCGCGATGAGCGGCTTCCTGATCGCCCGTGGTCACTGGGATCAGTCCGCCGCCCTCCACCGGACAGCCCTGGCCGCGGCGCGCCGGGCCGGCGACCGGCTCGGCGAGGCGCGCACGCTCGCCGAACTGGGCATCGTGCAGCGGCAGACCGACGACTACCCGGCTGCCACGGCCAGCTGGGCCCGGGCACTTGCGCTCCACGATAACGTCGGCGACCTGCCTGGCCAGGCCAACGTCCTCAACCAGCTGGGCTTCCTTCACGTACTGACCGGGGACTACCCGGCCGCCACCGCCAGCCAGCAGCAGGCCCTGGCGCTGGCCCGCCGCGCCCGCGACCGGCTAGCTGAGGGAGCCGCCTTGAACCACCTCGGCCTGACGCAGCACCTAACCGGGGACTACCCGGCGGCCGCCGCCAGCCTGCGGCAGGCCCTGGCCTTGTTCCGCGACCTTGGCAACCTGTTCGGCCAGGCCTACGCCCTCAACGACCTTGGCGTCGTGCAGCAAGAGACCGGGGACTACCCGGCCGCCGCCGACAGCCAGCAGCAGGCCCTGGCCCTGTTCCGCGACCTTGGCAACCTGTTCGGCCAGGCCCAAGCCCTCAACGACCTTGGCCTCGTGCAGCAAGAGACCGGGGACTACCCGGCTGCCGCCGACAGCCACCAGCAGGCCCTGACCCTGTTCACTGAGCTTGGCAACCGGCTCGGCCAGGCCGAGGCGCTCAACCGCCTCGGCGAGCTAGCCACCCGGACCGCGAACACCGCACAGGCCCGCCAGCGTCACACGCAGGCGCTGGCCATCGCCCGCGTGCTCGGCGCGGCCCCCGAGGAAGCACGCGCCCTGGAAGGCATCGCACAAGCCCAGTTGCACGACGGCAACCCCGGCCAAGCCGCCGCGCACCTGCAGCAGGCACTCACCATCTACCAGCGCATCGGCGCGCCCGCCGCGCGGCGCGTCCAGCAAACCTTCCAAGACCACCAGCTGACATCCGCCATCCCTCCGCCCCAGCCAGCGGGTCCCAACAGCCAAGGCCATCAGGCAAGCGGCGGCCCAAGAACCCGCTGAACTTGCCTGGCTCGCGGCTGCCCTCTGTAACGAGGATCGCGTTCACGGGCGTGCGGCGTGGTCTGCGGCGCAGCGGTCCTGGACGTTGCCGGGGGAAAGTGCCAGGCTCGGGCCTGGTAGTAGGAAAACACTTCCTGCCCGGGGCCAGCCCCCCAGGCCGGATGTGGGACCGCCGGTCTGGCGGGGCCCGGTCTGACAGCCCTCGAAGGAGAGTGTCATGAGCGTGTACAGGGTGACCGAGGTTATCGGGACGAGCGGCACGTCCTGGGAGGATGCCGCAGCGGAGGCGATCAGGACCGCGGCCGCGACCCTCCGCGATCTGCGAGTGGCTGAAGTCGTCAAACAGGACATTCACCTGGATGAGGGCGGGGCGATCACCTACCGCACTAAGCTGCAGCTCTCGTTCAAGTACGAGGGGAGCGGCTGACCGGCGGGGGACCCTTACACACCGGTCTGGGCGGGGAGCCGTCCCGACTCTACGGCCGCGGCGAAAGCCTCATAGTCCTTTTCGTTTTGGTCGGCGTAGGCGGCGCAGAAGTTGGCAACCGCCCGGTCGAAGGCATCTCCTTTGCCCAGGTAGGAGGCGATAGCGATGCGGTCACCCCAACGGGCGTGGGCACGGGCCAGGGTGGCACCGCAGACCCGCGCATAGAGGGTGGCGCCGGGTACCAGCATGCTGTCTACGTCAGCGCTGCCCTTCCAGTCGTGGAACTGGCGTACGTAGTAGTCGCGAGTCATGCCGTCGAGTCCCTTGATCCGGATCCACCCCAGGAAGATGTCGGTCGCCGCCTGCATAAGCCGCTGGCCGGATACCACGCGCTGGCCGTGGTGCCGATAGGTGCTCTCGCCGGCAAACCGTTCCAGCACGGAGGCCTGCGCCTCTTTAACTTGCAGAAACAACGGATCGTTGTGATCACGTCCCAGCATCAGCAAGATGTAGCAGCGGGTGCCTACGCTGCCCACGCCGACCATCTTGTAGGCCGCATGAACGTAGCGGTATTCCTCCAGGGGGTGGTGCTGGTTCCCCAGCGTGCGCCGGTAGGTGGCGAGCAGCTTCTTGATCAGCGGCGCCGGGTCCTCCCACTCCGACCCTGGCGTGACGATTTCCTCGACCGGGACGATCAGCGGCGGGTCAGAAACGATACGCAGCTCACCGTCAACCTCGGCTGCGCGCTTGGTGAACACCCGAGTGTTGTCCCGGGTGTGCGCCTTGCTCACGTCCCGCTCGAAAGCCCGGGCCTCCTTTTTGCTGACCCGTTTGACCCGGACTTCCTGGCGGACCAGCTTGAGCAGCATCCCCGCTTCCAGATGGTCGTACCAGGCGTCCAGGGCTCCCATGCCGGCTGCCTGGCGCATCCGGTCCCGGTATTCGGCCACTCCGGCCATGACGATGGCGCGCCGGTCGGCCGGGAGAATCCGCGGTCGCGTCCCATGATCTCGAAGCTGGCCGCCAGGCGCTTGACATCCCATTCCCATGGGCCCGGCAGGGTCTCGTCGAAGTCATTGATGTCGAAGATCATCTGCCGCTCGGGGGTGCCGAACAGGCCGAAGTTCGACAGATGCGCGTCACCGCACGACTGCACGGTCACTCCCGACACCGGGCTGGCCGCCAGGTCGGATGCCATGATCAAGGCGGCCCCGCGGTAGAACGTGAATGGCGAGATCAGCATCCGGCCGTACCGGATCGGGACCAGCCACGGCACTCGTGAGGCCGATTGCTCCGCCAGCAGGGCAACCGGGTCGGGACGGCCTGGCGAGGGTGCCCACTGGCCATGGGCCTGCCGTGGCGCCGCCCGCCGGGCGTCCCGTCCCCTGGCAACCCGCTGGTCCACCGACAGGTGCGCCCGCCGCCACGCCGAGGCAAACGGTGGGACCCTCGCCCCGGCCAGGTCGGCCTGGGCAGATCCTCGGGAGCTCTGACCCACGGTCATGATTACCTCCGGTGACGCCGTTTGCCTCGCATGAGGCACCCTGAACCAGGGAATCAGCTCACCTGACTTGCGACAAGACCGTGCGTGTCCCGGGGCCGAGCGATCGCAGCAGCGGGGTCACCACCTGACCGTGAAGTCGGTGAACCCATACCGGATGCGCAGCTGAGGATGTCCACCCCGCGGTGCGGCCGGGAATTATGCGCTCTCGCACGCGTTACTATGGGCGGTACCCGAGAGCCGAGCCGGGTCGTCCGAGGACGACTTTCCCGTGTTGTGGTTACCAGCACACCCACCGGCGGTTCAGGGTCCGTGTAACAGGCCTGCCGGGGCCCTGCCTGTGTTGATCGTCGGAGATCCGCAGGTCGGCTCGGTGTTCGAAGCGCGGCCCTGTGCCCGGGACGTTCCTCGTCCCGGCTGCGGGACGGTGCGGCATGCTGCCGTGGCCACCGTGTCCCGGCATTCTGGAGGAGAAGTCTGTGGCTCGACCAGGCCAGCGCCAGACGGGCGCTCGCCGTGGCGCCTCGCCGAAGAAGCGGCGCGCCCACCACCGCGATGATGTCGTCCCGGTACTCGCCCGAACCGTCCGTGAGGTCGAGGCGGCTGCCCAGCGTGGCCGCGTGACGCCTGCCGTGCGCACGAAGTTCCAGGCTGCCGCCCTGCTGCTGCGGGACGAGCGTGCCCGCGTCCGGGCGGCGGCCGGAAGCGACCGTCATCGGGCCGAGCAGCTCAAGCGCCTGGACGGCGTCGCGGCCGTCCTCGCGAAGACCGCCGTCCAGGACGCTGGGCTACTGGCGCTGCTCGCCGAGGACTCCGGCGTCTCCGACGCGGCCCGGTCGCTCAAGGGGGAGATGCTGCGGGACCTTGGCATCGAGGCGGCGCGCGAAGAGATCGCGCCTACGCAGACCGCTGCGGCTTCTGGCGGTTCGGAGCGGGGGGTCGTGCCGCAGTCGGTGGTCTCCCGGCAGCTGGCGAACCCCTTTCTCGCTCCCGACTTCTCAGCCGCCGCGCAGCGCATCGCCCGTCCGCGCCACCTGGCCGGCTGGGAGCTGCTCGGCCCGCTGCTGAGTTCCTTCGAGCGGGCCGGCGGGGAGCCCCGGCGTGCATGACGCTCCCGGCGCCGACGGCCCGGTTCACCCCGGCGGCCCTGGAACTGATGCCGCACCAGGGGGAGCTGGTCGCCGCGGCCGCTGCCGGTCACCGGACGTTCCTGCTCGCCGATGAGCCGGGTCTGGGCAAGACGGCCCAGGCGCTGCTCGCCGCGGAGGCAGCGAACGCCTACCCGCTACTCGTCGTCGTGCCGAACGTCGTCAAGACCAACTGGGCGCGTGAGGCGGCCCGCTGGGTTCCCCGCCGCACGGCCACGGTGGTGCAGGGCGACGGCGAGGCTGTCGACGGCTTCGCCGATATCGTCGTGCTCAACTACGAGGTTCTCGACCGCCACGTGGGCTGGCTCGGTGACTTCGGCTTCCGCGGCATGGTCGTGGACGAGGCGCACTTCATAAAAAACAAGGCCTCGCAGCGCTCGCAGAACGTCCTGGCGCTCTCCGACCGCATCCGGTCCCGTACGGACCGGCCTCTGCTGATGGCGCTGACCGGCACCCCGCTGATCAACGACATCGAGGACTTCCGGGCGATCTGGCAGTTCCTCGGCTGGATCGACGACAGCAAGCCCCTCGACGAGCTAATGGACGTGCTTGAGGACACCGGCTTGACGCCCGCCGACCGAAGCTTCTACGCCGCCGCGCGCCAGTGCGTGATCGACCTGGGCATCGTGCGCCGGCGCAAGCTCGACGTGGCCGCCGACATCCCCGCCCGCCGTATCGCTGACCTCCCCGTTGAGCTGGACGAACGGGCCGGCCGGTCGATCCGGGCGGCAGAACGGAAACTCGCTGGCCGGATGGTGGCGCGGTACGAGACCGCGCTCGCGAACCGATCCTCCGACGTTGGCGCTGGGGGCATTGACCATGACCTCGTCCGCCAGGTGGCCCGGTCGGAGCTGAAGGAGGCCACGACCGCGCAGTCCGGCGAGAACGTGTTCACCATGATGCGGCGCATCGGCCAGGCGAAGGCCGAACTGGCCGCGGACTACGCGGCTCAGCTGGCCCGCAGCGCTGGCAAGGTGGTCTTCTTCGCCAAGCACGTCAACGTGATGGACGCCGCCGAAGAGCTCTTCTCCCGGCAGGGGGTGCGCTTCTCGTCGATCCGTGGCGGCCAGACGCCCACGGCGCGGCAGGCGAACGTCGAAGCCTTCGTGAACGACCCGGACGTCGCGATCGCGGTGTGCTCGCTGACCGCGGCTGGCGTGGGCCTGAATCTGCAGGTCGCCTCGAACATCGTGCTGGCCGAGATGTCCTGGACCGACGCGGAGCAGTCCCAGGCCATCGACCGCAGCCACCGCATCGGGCAGGCCGAACCGGTGACCGCGTGGCGCATCATCGCCGCGCAGACCATCGACGCCCGGATCGCCGGGCTGATCGACAGCAAGTCAGGGCTTGCCGCCCGGGCGCTGGACGGCTCAGACCAGGAGGTCTCCTCGTCGGCCGACGTGCAGCTCGAGGCGCTGGCCGCATTGCTGACCGATGCGCTGCAGGCGTCTTTCCGGCATGGTGACGCCCTGGCTTCCTGACCGTGACCAGGTTCACGGCATGGACAAACCAACCCTGATCTGGCTATTCTCCATCGGTGCCAGCTCCCCCGACTTACGCCGAAAAGTCAGCTGGCTCAGCAATCGGGGGGATGTCGTGCCAGATGACGACACTCACGCAATTGATGACACGCGTAAACTCCGGGCCAAATTCCCCCGGTGGGGCATCCTGTTTGATCCACTTGAAAGCGTTTGGGTGGCCGTCCGTGGCAAGGGAACACTGGTCGCGGCCAGCAGCCCTGAGAAGCTGACCGAGCAGGTGGAAGCAGCGGCCCGGGGTGAGGCCGGGCTGGATGAGGGCGACAGGACCCAGACGTGGCGTACCCGCCGCAGGCGCGGGCGGGACTAGCGGCTGCGGGAGGCGGATTGCGACGTGAGCCGCTCACTCCTGCGGCCGCACTAGCGGGCCAGCGGCCGGCTATTCCCGCGACTTGGCCACCCTCTGGAGCAATGACGTTCCTGGCCACGCTGGAACGCTGGATCCGATCAGCGAGCGGGCGTACCGCAGGCCTGTTCGCAGTGATCGCCGCGGCGTACGTGGTGGGCGCGGAGTTGTCGTGGCACCACTTCAGCTCGGGCCTAGCATTCGGTTACCCGCCTTCTGGGGTCGATGTGGCGGCCTTGCTGCTGATAGCCCGGCGGCGCTGGCCGGTGGCGATCGCCGCGATGGCGGTCAGTGAGGTCGGTGTCGATCTGCAGCATCACCTGACGCTCGCGGTGGCGTTGGGAGCGGCGCTGGCCAACGTGGTGGAGCCGGTGACCGGCGCGTCGTTGGTCCGCTGGTTCTGCGGAGGACGGCGGCCGGACCTCGGGACCCGCCTGGGGCTGGGCCGGTTCGTACTGGGCGCTGCGGTGCTCGGGCCGCTTGCTGGCGGGCTGATCGGGGCCTCTGTCAGCTGGGCGAGTCAGGGCGGCTGGTGGCCGGGGCTGGTATTGCAATGGTGGGCTGGGGACGGAATCGCGGTGCTGGTGATCGGTGGCCCGGTGCTGCTTTGGGCGCAGCGGCGGGCACTGGTGTCCGCACGCTGGCTCGAACTGGTACTGGTGGTCCTGTTCGCGGTCGGGCTTTCGGTCGTGGCGTTCCGCTTCGGTGACCTGTCCACCCTGCCGTTCTTGCCGATCCTGGCGTGGGCGGCCTTCCGGCTGCGGGACCTGGGTGTGGTTCTTGCTGGCGCGGCGTTCGCGGCGGTGGCCAACTACATGACGGCCGCGGGGTACGGCGAGTTCGCTCATCTGGGGCTGCCGCCCCCAGCTTCGGTGGCCGTGACGCAGGCGTATATCGCCCTGGTCGTCCTGGTCGGCTGGGTGCTAGCTCAGGAAGTCGCGGGCCGGATGTCAGCGGTGCAGGACCGGGACAGTGCCCGGCTGGAGCAAGCGATGGCCGAGGCCCGGCGGGAGGCCGCCGAGTTGGGTGCGGTGCTCGCTGATGCCGCTACCGTCAATTCCGTCGGTGACCAGGTATCTGCCGCGGTCCGAGCCCGGCTGGACGCGGCGCATGTGGTGATCAGCATGCTGACCGCCGACGGGCATCGGTTCGAGCCGCTCCCAGGTGGCGATACCGCCGCGCAGGTGACGGTCATGTCAGCGGAGTGGATGACCGATCCGGGCGCGCTGGGACCGCGCGCGGTCCGCGACCGCCGTCCTGTGTACCTGGCCGGCCCAAAGGCACCCGGCGCGGGGATCGGGTCCACGGCCGCACTTCCGTTGCTCACCGAGGTCGGCGCCCTTGGCTATCTCGGCGTGTGGTGGGCCGGGCCGCGTGAGACGACCGCCGTGGAACGCGAGTACCTGCAGAGCATGGCCGAGACCACGAGCCGTGCCCTGGAGCGGGCCCGGCTGCGGGAGGCCGAGCGGCGCGAGTACGCACGGGTCGAGACACTCGCCGGACTAACCAGGCTGCTCGCCGCGGCGCTGACCCCCGAAGCGATCGGTGAAGTAGTGGCCGATCGCGTCCGCGCGGCCGTAGGTGGCGCCGACGCGCTATGCCTCGGCGTTATCAGCCCGGACAGCCGGCGGCTGGTATGGATCACCACGGCTGGCGACGCGGGGCAGGTCCCCGAGCAGTTCTCGGACCTGCCGATGGACGCCCCCGCGGCCGCGGCCGATGCCGCCCGGACAGGCCGCCCAGTGATCATCCGGACGCCCGGCGAGTATGAACAGCTCTATCCGGGCCCCCATACGCAGGCGGTCGTCGCGCACGGATCGAGCTGGCTGACCTGGCCGCTGTGGGTGGGCACGGCACCCGTCGGCGCGATCGGCCTGATGTGGAGGCAGCCTCAGCGATTCGAGCCGGGGCAGCTCGCCGTCGTCTCCGCCGTCGCCGACCTGGTCGCGCAGGCTCAGGTCCGCGCCCGCGTCTACGCCGATGAGCACGCCCTCGCCGCGGTCCTGCAGCGTGCGGTCATGCCCACGACTGCTGCCGTGATTCCCGGTCTGGAGATCGGAGCCAGCTACCGGCAGGCCGGGACGGCCCAGCAGGTCGGCGGGGACTGGTACGACGCGATGGCCCTGCCGGGCAAGCGCGCCTACCTGGCGGCCGGCGACGTAGTCGGCCACGGCCTGACCGCCGCCGAGGACATGACACAGCTGCGGAACGCCGGGCGTACCCTGGCCCTGGCTGGCTACCAGCCCGCCAGCATCCTTGACGAACTGGCGCGTGTCACCGACTGGGCGACCAACGGGAAGTTCGCCACCGTGGCGGCTGCGGTCATCGAGCCCGAGATGTCCCTGGTCACCTACGCCACCGCGGGCCATCCGCCGATCCTCATCCGCCGCGCCAAAACCGGGACCGTCGAGATCCCCCCGCCCGCCGAGGGGCCAGCCCTGTGCCTGCCCAGCGACCAAGGCTGTGCGCAGTACACCGAGGGCCAGACGAGTTTCGAACGTCGGCGACATCATGCTTATGTACACCGACGGGCTGATCGAGCGGCGCGGCGAGGATCTCACCGAAGGCATCGCCCGTGTCGCCGAACGACTGCAGACATGGCAGCCCGCCGCGCCGCTCGGCAGCTGTTGCGACGAATTGATCGCTTCCCTCGCCACCCAACCCCAGCTCGATGACATGTGCGTGCTAGCCGTCACCCGGCTAGGACCGGACCGGGCGCAGGGAGAAGGGTCCTGAAGGATCAGTCGATGCCGCGCTCCGGCAAGCTCGGGATCTCCGGCCGTCCATGAGCTGGTCGGCCACAGGCTCTATGTCAGGGGGTCTGGGCCTACGGAAGCGCGGTATATGGTATCGGCGTGGGGGACGGCGTACCGATGACGCGGTCCCGGGTGCACGGCTTCACGCCCTCGTTGACGCGGTTCATCGGTCGGGCAGGTGCGGCCGACGACGTTGCTCGCCTGCTGGATGAGTGTCGGCTGGTTGCGGTGACCGGGCCAGGCGGGGTGGGCAAGACGCGGCTGGCCGCCGAGGTGGCCGAGCGGGTGAGCGGCCGGTTCGCCGACGGTGTGTGGCTGGTGGAGCTGGCGACGGTACTCGACCCCGCCCAGGTGCCGGCGGCCACCGCGGCCGTATTGGGCGTTCGTGAGCAGCCTGGCGTTGCGGTGACGGATGTGCTGGCCGGTCTGCTAGCTCGCCAGCAGATGCTGCTGGTGCTGGACAACTGCGAGCATCTGGCCGGGGCCGTGGCCGAGATGTGCGCGGCGCTGCTGCCGGTCGCTGACGACGTACGGATCCTGGCGACCAGCCGTGAGCCGCTCGGCGTGGTCGGCGAAGCCCGGTCTTGGCTGGCGTGTTAGTGCCGGACGCGGACGACGAGCTTGCCGGTGGCGCGGTCGTGCTCCATGTCGTCGTGGGCCTGTGGTACCTGCTCCAGGCCGTCGTAGACCCGGTCCACGGGGAAGGCGAGCTGGCCGGCCGCGACCGCGTCGAGGATCTCCTGGAGGGCCTCCGGCGGCAGGTCGGCGGCGTCGCCGAAGTAGCCCGCCAGGCGCACACCTCTGGGCAGGTACTCGTTCGGGGAGAAGTCCCGCACCGTCCACTGGTTGGAGAGGCTGCCGCCGAAGCAGGCCGTGCCGTGCACGCGCACCGCGCGCAGAGTGTCGGGCAGGGTCGGCGTGCCGACGAGATCAAGGGCGGCGTCGATGCCGTCCGGGTACAGCTCGCGCACGGCGGGCGCGACCTCGCCGGTGTCGAGCAGGGGGTGGTCGGCGCCGTGCTCCTTCAGCCAGGCGAGGCGGCCGGCCTGCCGGGTGGTGGACAGCACGGTGGCGCCGCGCCACTTGGCGAGCGCGGCTGCGGCCAGGCCCACGGAGGAGGTGCCGCCGCGGATCAGCACGGACTGACCGGGCTGCAGGTCCAGGCCGATGGTGAGCGAGCCGTAGGCGGTCTGCACCATCTCGGGCAGGGCGCCCAGCACCTCCCAGGGCAGGTCGGTGTCGATGGGGATGACCTGGGCTAGCGGCACCGAGGTGTACTCGGCGTAGCCGCCGTCGTAGGTGCGGCCCATGTCGCCCATCATCGCGACGACCTTCTGCCCGGGAGCCAGCCCGCTGCCGGCCGGGGCGGCGTCGACGGTGCCGGCGGCCTCGATGCCCGGCACGCGGGGAAAGCTGGCGCCCACACTCACACCCAGCCGGAGCTTCAGCTCCGAGCGGTTGAGGCCGAACGCCTCGACGCGGATGCGCACCCAGCCGTCCCGCTCGGGCGGCAGCGGGAGCGTGGTCAGCCGCAGGTTGTCCACGGGGCCAGGAGCGGAGAGCCGGACGGCGCGCATGGTGGCCAGCGAGGAAGCCATGGGCTCTGCCTTCCACGGGTAGGAGAGTCGGTCGGCGACGATCAACATGCGGCCACTGCGTCTTCATTCCCAACCGGGTCACAGGCGGCACGGATCCTGGACCGGGCGCGGCAGCCTGGCCATTCCGTTCGTCTATACGGCAGCTGTAGTTCGTGACCGTGGGGTTGCTGGTGCAGGTTAGGCGGGTGAGTGCCCTCGGGTTCCATGGTGGCTATTGCCGGCATAAGGCTGTTGATGATCCGAGGGCGTGGCGTCGGGCGTCGATGCCGTCGAGCAGGCGCTGCAGGCCGTACTCGAAGACCGTGTCGAGGTCGAAGTCGAACGGCTCCTGGATGACGCGGCCGAGCCCGGGATGGCCGGCGGAGCCTGCCTGCTGCCGCAGGCCGCGGTCGTGGTGGCGCATCCATTCGTCCGCCGACATCCCGGTGTCCTTCTCCGCCTGCGCTTCGGTGAGCCGGGCCAGCGCCATGCCGCGCACGTGAGCGAACAGGTTGATGTGCGCGCACAGCATGTCGTGGGTGCCGAAGCCCATCGCGTGCAGCGTGCTGAGCGACCACTCGGCGAGTGGCAGCACGCTGGGGATGAGCTGGGGGCGGCTTACCGAGAGCACCTCGGCGGCCCACGGGTGGCGGGTGAACACCGTCCAGAACAGGTGCGCGGCCGCGTCGAGGCGCCGCCGCCAGGCCGCGAGGGGGATGTCGGGCAGCCGGGCTCCGGCCAACACGCTGTCGGTCATCTGAAGCGTCAGGTCCTGCTTGTTCGGGACGTGGCGGTACAGCGCCATCGTGGACACCCCGAGGGAGTCGGCCACCCGCCGCATCGTGACGAACGGCAGCCCGTCGGCGTCGGCGATCCGCACGCCGGCCTCGACGATCTCCCGCTGGGTCAGCCTCGCGCGCCGGGTCGTCCCGGCGGCGGGCTCGTTCCGGCGCCGCACGATGGTCCCGCTGCCGGGGACCGTCTCGACCAGGCCCGATGCGCGAAGCGCGCCGATCACCTTGGTAGCAGTGGCCATCGCGACATCCCAGTCCCGGACGATCGCCCGGGTGGACGGCGCCGGCTGGCCCTCAGCCAGCCGCCCGCTCCGGATGTCGCCGGCGATCTCGTCGGCGATGCGCAGGTACAGCGGCCGGTCGCCCATCACTCTCCAGTGCACTAGTGCGGTGACGGTAAGCGTACTACCGCACTACCTTCTGGTCCTGCGGTAACACGCGAACTGCACTACCTGAACGTATGCCACACCGTCAGATCACGGGTTGGTGCGTACGTTGTATGCGAAAGGAAAGGAATGAGAAACCATGCCTGATCTTGACTCCCGGGTAGCGATCTCTGCGGACGGCACGGCCGTCGAGTACCTCAGCACAGGGCGCGGGCCGCATGTGATCGTGGTCCCCGGCGCGCTCGCCACGGCCTGCGACATGGCCGCTTTCGCCGCGTTCTTGGCCGGGCGGCACACCGTGCACGTCGTGCAGCGGCGCGGCCGGGGCGGCAGCGGCCCGCAGGGCGACCGGTACGGCATCGAGCGGGAACGCGAGGACATCGAGGCGGTACGCGCGCAAACCGGCGCCCGGCTGATCTTCGGAACCAGCTTCGGCGGGCTCGTAGCCCTGCGAGCGGCGTGCGGCAGCACGGCATTCGACGCGGTCGCCGTCTACGAGCCGGGGATCTCGGTCAGCGGGTCGATCCCGGCCGGCTGGGCCGGCCGCGCCCGCCGCGAGGTCGCGGCCGGGGCGAACTTCGAGGCGTTCATTACCTTCGCCCGCGGGGTCAACCCCGATCAGACCGGACGCGTGCCCCGCTGGCTGCTGCGGGTCATCCTGCGGTGCGCGATCCCCCGTGCCGAACTGCGGCAGAACCTGGCGCTCATGCCCCAGGCGATCAGCGAGCACGCCGAAGTCGTGCACCTCGACGAACGGCTGGCGGACTACCGCGAGGTCGGCGCGGCCACCCTGATCATGCGCGGCAAAGGAAGCGGCACGAGCCGGCAGGCCGTCGCCCTCGCCCAGCTGGCCGAGACAGTTCCCAGTGCCGAGATCATGACCTTCCCTGACCTCAACCACTTCGCACCGGAGAAAAGCCCGGCAAGATAGCGGACGCCGTCCTGCGGTTCTTCGCCGCGCACACTCAACCGGGCGCCGAGGACCTGTCCAGGCCCGCACCTAGCGCTCGCCCCCGATTGTGAGACCCGGTCAGGATGCGGCAGTCGCCGCTCCGGTAGAGCATCGTTCGCAGCCTAGAACACTGGGCACAATCACTGAGGTGAGCGTGCAACTGAACCACACCATCGTCTCGTGCCGTGACCAGCAGCGGTCGGCGGCGTTCCTGACGGGGATCCTCGGGTTGCCGCCGGCAACCCGATTCGCGAGTTTCCTTGTAGTCGAGGCTGACAACGGCGTCTCGCTGGACTTCGCCGAAACCGCTGGGGCCATAACCCCCCAGCATTACGCCTTCCTTGTCGGCGAGGAGGAATTCGATGCGGCCTTTGGCCGCATCCGTGGCCAGGACCTGCCGTACTGGGCAGATCCTGGCCAGAACCAGCCCGGCGTGATCAACCGCCGGGACGGCGGCCGCGGCCTGTACTTCGAGGACCCTGACGGTCACCTGCTGGAGATCATCACCCGGCCCTACGGCAGCGGCAGCTGATCTCCGCCTGCCCGGCGGCCCTTGCGCCGGCGCCGATCTAGTTGATCACGTGGTGTCGGCGGAGAGCGTCTTCATGGTGACGTAGCTGGTCACCATGGCCACACCGGGCAGGCTGGCCAGCTGGTTGGCGTGGAAGTCCTCGTAGGCGGGCAGGTCGGCGACCTCGACCTGGAGCAGGTAGTCGTAGTTGCCGGTGACGTGGTGGCTGTGCACCACTTCGGGCAGCTGGATGACCGCACGCTCGAATGCGACCACATCGGGGCGGGCGTGCCGCACCAGCCGGACACCCGCGAACACCCGCAGGCTGCGGCCGACTGCGGCCGGATCGATCAGTGCCCGGTAACCGCGGATCACCCCGGTCTTCTCCAGCCGGCGCACGCGCCGCAGGCAGGGCGATGGCGACAGGCCAACCCGGGTGGCGAGTTCGGCGTTGCTGATCCGGCCGTGCTTATCGAGCACGGCCAGTATTGACCGGTCTACCTCATCCATCTTGGCAGATTATTGCTCTGATGCTGTGTCTACCACAATCAAATGCCTCAATCTGACGGCTACTTGCTGCCAAAGTTGCCACGACCGGTTCGCACCAGCATGCCGGCCGGTCATGCTGGTGGTGTCAGGCCAGATGGTCCACGGGAAGGGGAACCATGTCGGGCAGCATCAGCACGGTTGCCATCCACGCCGATCGCAACGTCCACCCCAGCCGCGCCGTGGCACCGCCCATCTACCAGACGGCGACGTTCTGGGCCGAGGATGCGGAGCAGTTCGCGCAGGCCGCCACCGACCGGCGGGGCCAGGGTTTCTACACCCGCTACGGCAACCCCAACCACGCGCAGGTCGCGGCCGTGGTCGCGGAGCTGGAGCACACCGAGGCCGCGATGGTCACCGCGTCCGGGATGGCCGCACTCACCACCGCCGTGCTGGCCCTGGTGTCCGCCGGTGACCACGTGATCGGGCAGAAGTCCACCTACGGGGGCACGGCGTCGGTGCTGCTGAACCTGCTGCCCCGGCTGGGCGTGTCGACTACCCAAGTGGACCAGGCCGACCCGCAGGCGGTCGAAAACGCACTGACTCCGCAGACTCGCCTGATTCTGGTGGAATCACCGAGCAATCCGCTGTTGCAGATCACTGACCTGCGCGCCGTCGCGGACCTGGCCCACGCGCACAACGTACTGACCATGGCCGACAACACCTTCGCCACTCCGCTGAACCAGAGACCGGCGGACTTCGGCGTCGATCTGGTCTGGCACAGCGCGACCAAATATCTCAACGGCCACTCCGACGTGTCTGCCGGGGTGCTGGCCGGCCCGGCCGGGATCCTGGACCAGATCTGGGATGTCGCCCTGCTCACCGGGGCCGTACTCGGCCCGTTCGACGCGTGGCTGCTGCTGCGCGGCCTGCGCACCCTGCCGCTGCGCATGCCACGGCACAATGACAACGGCCAGGCGCTCGCGGAGGCGCTGAAAGACCACCCAGCCGTGGCCCGGGTGCACTACCCCGGCCTGGCCACCCACCCGCAGCACGCGTTGGCGCGTAGCCAGATGAGCGGTTTCGGCGGTGTACTCGGCATCGAACTGGCCGGCGGTTTCGAGGCGGCCGACGCGTTCCTCGGCCGGCTGCGCTACGTCCGCCGTGCGGCCAGCCTCGGCGGCGTGGAGTCTCTGGCCGTACATCCGGCGTCCATGTGGCGCGGCATGCTCAGCCAGGAACAAATTGCCGGATCAGGGGTTCCGCTAGGCCTGGTCCGGCTGGCCGTCGGCACGGAGGACCCGGCCGACCTGGTTGCCGACGCGCTCGCCGCGGCCGACGCGGTGGTCACCGTAGCCGCCCGCACCTGACGCCCGTAGGCTCACCATGCCGCGTTCACGTGCGTTTACGCAGGTCGATGTGTTCTCCACGGTCCCCTACCTCGGCAACCCGGTTGCTGTCGTCCACGATGGCACGGACTTGACTGACGAGCAGATGCAGCGCCTGGCGCGCTGGACGAATTTGTCCGAGACGGCGTTCGTTTTGCCTCCCACCGCTGCGGAGGCGGACTACCGGCTGCGGATCTTTACCCCTGGAGGTGAACTGCCGTTCGCCGGGCACCCCACTCTTGGGTCCACACGCGCGTGGCTGGACAACGGCGGCATACCGCACCACCCCGACCGCGTCGTGCAGGAGTGCGCCGTCGGCCTGGTCACCGTGCGCCGCGCTGGGGGCATCCTGTCCTTCGCCGCCCCGCCACTGATGCGCGGCGGCGCGCTCGACGAAGAGTACGTCGGCCAGATCGTCGCCGCGTTCGGCATCAAGCGGGACCGTGTCCTCGCCCACCAGTGGGTAGACAACGGACCCGGCTGGGCCGTGGTCCAGTTGCCCACGGCCCGGGAGGTCCTCGCCCTCGAACCCGATCTCTCCGTCATCCCGACCGCGATGGTCGGCGCGATCGGTGCCTACCCCGACGGGTCCGAGCACGCCTTTGAGATGCGCACCTTCGCCCCTGGCGTCGGGGTGGCCGAGGACCCGGCATGCGGCAGCATGAACGCCTCGGTCGGGCAATGGCTCGCCACCACCGGCGCCGCACCTTCCGCCTACCGGGTCTCCCAGGGCGCGCGCGTGGGCCGCGCCGGGACCATCGAGATCACCGCCGATGCGGACGGCACCGTCTGGGTCGGCGGCGCTGCCACCGGCTGCATCCGCGGCACCATCAACCTCTGACCAGTCCGCTCAGGCGCTGAAGGCTAGGTGCCCACCTGATACCAAACGTCTCGCGTCAGTCGTACGCTCGTACGGATTTCGTCGGTGGTGTCGAGGGGGGCGAGATGGCAGTCGTTGTTGACGAGGATGCGGTCCGGTCAGTCGTTCTGGATTACGTGGAGGGGTGGTTCGAAGACGACGCGGGCCGGATGAAACGGGCGCTTCATCCGGAACTGGTGAAGCGCTGCCGGGGGATCGAGGGCGATGCCCCGGATGCGCTGGAGACGCTGTCGGCGGGGGAGATGATCGACGCGACGGCTGCTGGCGAGGGACTCCACGAGGATGCGGCCGACCGGCGGATCGAGATCAGGATCGACTATCTGAATGGCGGGATTGCCAGCGTGCGGTGTCCTGCCACCCTCCGTCGCTCTCCTGCACCTGTCGACATGCCGGACGGGTGGAAGATCGTCACGCGGCGTGGCGGCTGCGGCAGAGCGGTCCCTGGGACAGACCCCTGGGCGCGACGGCACCGGGTGCTGACGTTCGATCCGCGCGGCAATGGGGAGATCGGGCCGGCCCGCCGATCCGGCTAGCTACAGCGAGGATGAGTTCGCCGCTGACGCGCTGGCGGTGATGGATGCCGCTGGCGTCGAGCAGGCCGTCGTGGTGGCGCTGTCACTTGGCGCCCAACGGGCGCTCATCCTGGCCGCCGGGCACCCGGACCGGGTGCGCGGGCTGGTGCTGGTCGGGCCGAGCCTGGAGGTGGCTGAGCAGACGGCTGCTGAGCGGGAGGCGGCCGCCCGGTTCACCACCGATCTCGGCATCGACGAGGGCTGGGACCGGTACAACGCCCACTCGTGGCGGCGTGACTATGCAGGGTTCCTGCAGTTCTTTTTCTCGCAGGTGTTCACCGAGCCGCACTCGACCAAGCAAATCGAGGACTGTGTCGGCTGGGGGCTCGAGACCGATGCGGAGACGCTGATCACCGCGGAGGGGCGCGGACTCGATGCCGAGAGGGTGCAGGAGCTTTGCGCCCGCGTACGGTGCCCGGTGCTGGTGGTCCACGGAGACGAAGACGCGATCATCCCGCACGCGATCGGCGTCGAGGCGGCCAGGCTGACCGGCGGGCGGATCGTCACCTTCGAAGGATCCGGGCATTGCCCGCAGGCGGGCGACCCGGTCCGCTTCAACCTCGAACTGCGGGCATTCATCGGAGTCCCGCTGCCCCGCGAAGCACGCCGGACACGAGCTCGCTCGCGGCGCCGGCGGGCGCTGTACATTTCCTCGCCGATCGGGCTGGGCCGCGGATGGACGAGATCCTGGTCGCCAACTTCATGGTGTTCCACGATCTCGCCCGCGACCAGCAGCACGACCTGTGGATCGGCGACGAGGCCTGGGAGCTGGACTACTACCTGCATGAGAACCCGCAGCTCAAATCGGCCGCCTAGGCTGGCTGACCGACTTCGTTGGCTGGCTGCCGATGCCCCACGGCGGCGAGCGTGAGGCGCTGCTCAGCGCCGACTACAACGCCGAGATGCTCGAGCACATCGCCCGCTACCCGCGACTGCGCGACCGGGCCATCTTCGTCGGTGATCCCGCAGACATCGTCCCGGACAGCTTCGGCCCGAGCCAGCTGGCCGACCGACTACCGCCCGGTCGCCACCGACGGCGCCGCCCGCGCCGCCGCCATGCTCGCCGAACTCCTCTAGCCGTGAGCAGGCGGCGCTGACCGGGGGGAGGGGTCTTGGGCTGGGTACTTTGCTCCCGTAGCGTTGTCTCACTGGAACCGTACCGAAATTGACACCGGGAGCAGCAATGACGCAGACCCCGCCTTATCAGGTAACCGACCCGGCGTCCGGCGAGGTGACCGAGAGTTTCCCCTTCGCCACGGACGCAGAGGTAGCGGAGGCGCTCGCCGCCGCGACCGAGGCGTTCACGGCATGGAGGCTGCGCCCGGTCGCCGAGCGCGCCGCCGTGGTGAAGCGGATCGCCGAGCTGTTCACCGAGCGCGCCGCAGACCTGGCCGCGCTGATCACCAAGGAGATGGGCAAGCGGCCCGCGCAGGCCGTCGGCGAGGCCGAGTTCTGCACGGACATCTTCAACTACTACGCCGACAACGGCCCCGGGCTCATCGCCGACAAGCCGCTGCCCGGCCATGACACCGCGCATGTCGAGTACCGGCCCGTGGGCCCGGTACTCGGCGTGATGCCGTGGAACTACCCGTATTACCAGGTGGCCAGGTTCGCCGCGCCCAACCTGATCGTCGGCAACACCGTCATACTCAAGCACGCAGAAAACTGCCCCACCTCGGCCCTGGCGATCGCGCAGATCATGAAGGACGCGGGCGTGCCGGACGGCGTATACGTCAACCTCTTCGCCACCCACGAGCAGGTGGCCACGATGATCGCCGACCCGCGGCTGCGCGGCGTGTCGCTGACCGGCTCCGAGCGGGCCGGCACCGTGGTCGCCGAGACGGCCGGCCGCAACCTCAAGAAGGTGGTCCTTGAGCTTGGCGGCTCCGACCCATACATCATCCTCGACACCGGCAGCGTCGAGGACGCAGCTAAGACCGCCTGGGTCACCCGGATGGAGAACGTCGGCCAGGCCTGCAACTCCAACAAGCGGATGATCGTCATGGATGACATCTACGACGAGTTCGTGGCCGCCCTGGTCAAGCGGGCCACCGGGATGTCACCGCGCCAGCCGGGCGATGACTCGCCCCGCTCCTACAGCCCGATGGTCTCCCGTAAGGCAGCGGAGAACCTCCTCGCCCAGGTGCAGGACGCGGTATCGAAGGGCGCCACGCTGCACGTCGGCGGCACGCTCGACGGCGGTAAGGGCGCTTACTTCGCCCCGGCCGTGCTCACCGGCGTGACCCCGGACATGCGGGCCTACCGCGAGGAGCTGTTCGGCCCGGTCGCGGTGGTCTACAAGGTCAGCAACGACGACGAGGCGGTCCAGCTCGCCAACGTGGTGGACTTCGGCCTTGGCGGCGCGGTCTGGTCAACCGACGAGGAGCGGGCCATCAAGGTCGCCGAGCAGTTGGAGGTCGGCATGGCCAACGTGAACACTCCGGCAGGGGAGGGCGCGGATCTGCCGTTCGGCGGCACTAAGCGCTCGGGCTTCGGCCGCGAACTGGGCCCCCTCGGCGTTAACGAATTCGTCAACAAGCGCCTCTTTTACGTCGAGAAGTAGCGCCTGACGAGCTTCTGTGACGTGGCTGTGACAGTCTGACGACGCGGCCACGACATCTGGGCCTCATTGTCGCGGGTATGCGTGATGCGAAGGCCGATCGCGCGCAGGGGGCCGTGCTCAGCGTGGACCTGCACGCGATCGCGGCCAATACCCGGCTCTTCGCCTCCCGCACCCGCGGTGAGGTGATGGCCGTGGTCAAAGCCGATGGTTTCGGGCACGGCGGCGCCGAGGCGGCCCGCACGGCGCTGGCCAACGGGGCGACGTGGCTGGGGGTGACCAGCATCGCCGAAGCCCTGGCCTTGCGGGAGGCCGGGCTGGCGGCGCCCGTACTGAGCTGGCTCAACCCCGTGGATGCCGACTTCGGGCTGGCGCTCGCGGCGGGAATCGACCTCGCGGTGCCCAGCCTGGGGCACCTCGGCGCGGTCATGCGCGCGGCCATGGCAACCGGGCACCGCGCCCGGGTGCACTTGCACCTGGATGTGGGGATGGCCCGCGATGGCGCCGAGCCGGCCGAGTGGCCCCGGCTGTGCCAGGCCGCGTTCCGCGGCGAGCAGCGCGGTGTGCTCACCGTCGCGGGCCTGATGGGTCATCTGGGCTGCGCCGGCATCCCAGCCGACCCGTGCAACGAGGCGGGCCGCGCGTGCTTCGCCCGGGGCCTGGAGACGGCTCGCGCAGCCGGGCTGCGCCCGGAGGCACGGCACTTGGCGGCAACGGCGGCGACGCTCACAGACCCGCACACCCATCACACCCTGTGCCGTATCGGAGCCCGGCCTGGTAGGCATCGACCCCTCCCGGACGGCTCGCCTGCACCCCGGGCTGACGCTCACCGCGCCGGTCGTGGCAGTGCGCCGGGTGCGGGCAGGCAGCCCCGTCGGGTACGGGCATTCCTGGACCGCGCCCGCGGATACCACTCTGGGCTTGCTGCCGGCGGGCTACGCCGACGGGCTGCCCCGCGCGGCCTCCGGCCAGGCCGAGGTCATGGTACGCGGGCGCCGGTGCCCGGTCGCCGGGCTGATCTCCATGGACCAGACCGTCGTCGACCTGCGCAGCCAGCAGGTACACCCGGGGGAGATAGCAACCGTGTTCGGCCCCGGCACGTCCGGGGAGCCCACGGTCGCGGACTGGGCCACCTGGGCCGGAACGATCGAGCATGAGATCGTCACCGGCATCGGCGCCCGGGTTCGCCGGCAGGTCACCGGCGCGTGCCGCGGGAGTACCGGGTGAAGGCGCGGGTCGCCGTCATCGGCGGGGGGCGCAGCTGCGAGCACGAAGTCTCCCTCGCCTCCGCCGCGGCGGTCGCCGACGCGCTGGAACACACCGGCTACCGTGTCGTCCGGCTGACGATCGGCGCTGACGGCACCTGGCATGACGGCGGCGTTCACCGGCCAGGCCTAGCTGACGCCGTGCGCATACTCAGCGGCTGCGATGCCGTCGTACCGGTCGTGCACGGTCCGCACGGGGAGGACGGCACCCTGGCCGCGCTATGCGACCTCGCGGGTATCATCTGCGTCGGCTCCGGCCTGCGTGCGGGCGCGCTGGGAATGGACAAGCAGGTCACCAAGCTCATCGCGGCCGATTGCGGGATCGCCACCGCACCGGCGGTCCTGCTGACCGCCGGCGCAGCGGCCGGCTACCGCTGGACCCGCCCGGTCGTGGTCAAGCCCGTCGCCGCCGGATCCAGCCGGGGCGTCACCTTCGTCGCCGAGCCAGGCGGGCTGCCGGCCGCCCTGGACGCCGCGTTCGCGCTGGATGACCGGGTACTGGCCGAAGACGTCATCACCGGCCGCGAGATTGACCTGGCCGTCCTGGGCCGCCCCGACGGCACCCGCGTGATCGCACCCGCCCTGGAGATCGCGGGCGAGGGGATCTTCGGCTACCAGGACAAGTACGGCGGCCAGGCCGACCTGCGGGTACCCGCCGCCCTCAGCGACACTGACCGCACCGCGCTCGAAACCGCGGCCGTCACCATGTTCGACGCGCTCGGCTGCGCCGGGGTCGCGCGGATCGACTTCTTCCTCACTTCCGCCGGCCCGGTCCTCAACGAGGTCAACACCATGCCCGGCTTCACCGAGCACTCACAGGTGCCGAAGATGTTCGCCAGCGCCGGCCTGCCCTACCCTGAACTCCTCGACCTGCTGGTCAGCGACGCATTGTCCGGTCGGGCGGTGCCGCTGTGAGCAGCGGCAGCCACCATAATGGCGGGCGATGACAACGGTGCTGCTAGTGGAGGACGACCCGGCCGCCCGGCAGGGCCTGGAGCTGGCCTTGCTCCGCCTCGGCTACCAGGTGCGCCCGGCCGGAACCGGTGAGGCGGCGCTGGACGGCATCCGCCAGGGCGCGGTCAACGTCGTCGTGCTCGATGTGATGCTGCCGGGTGTGGACGGCTTCGAGGTGTGCCGGCGGCTGCGCCGCGGCAGCGACGTGCCGGTCATCATGCTGACCGCCCGCGGCGACGACTTCGACATCGTGGGAGGCCTGGAGGCAGGCGCCGACGACTACGTGGTGAAACCGGTAGAGCCGCGGGTGCTCGATGCCCGGATCCGGGCGGTGCTGCGCCGGCTGGACCGGGCCGGCTCGCCGGCCGAGACCTATGGTGAGCTGGTGATCGACCGGGGCTCGCTGACGGTGGCCCTGGATGGCCAGGAGATCTCGCTGACCCCCACCGAGCTGCGGCTGCTGCTGGTCCTGTCCGGGTCGCCGCGGCAGGTATTCTCCCGGGAGCAACTGCTCGACCTGGTGTGGGAACACGGCTACCTGGGTGATTCCCGGCTGGTGGATGCGTGCGTGCAGCGGCTGCGGGCGAAGATCGAAACCGACACGTCCGAGCCGCGCTACATCCAGACGGTGCGTGGGTTCGGCTACCGGTTCGGGCCCGTGTAGCAGTGCCCGTGTAGCAGTGCCGGTGTAGCAATGCCGGTGTAGCAACAAGGACGGGAGGAGCCCCTGGTGCGTGCCCGCCTGATCGCCGCTTTCATCGTGGTGGCGCTGCTGGCCGCGCTGGCGTCGGCGTGGGTGGCCAACCTGATCCTCCCGTTCTACCCGTCGCTGGGCAACCTGATCCGGCCCGCCCTGATCAGCCACCTGCTCAACTCGCACGTGCCGGGGATCGGCCGGCGCCCGCCGGACGGCCCTGCCAGCTTCCCAGCCCGGACCACCTCCCTCGCGTTCGTCCTGGCCGCGGCCGGGCTGCTGCTGGCGACGATCACCGCGCTGGCGTTCGCCGCGTCGCGCCGGGTGCTGGGGCCGGTGCGGCGGCTGGCCGAGGCGGCGCGGCAGATGTCGGGCGGCGATCTGTCGGTCCGGGTCGAGCCGCGGGGCCGGGACGAGGTGGCCCAGCTGGTCGCGGCGTTCAACACCATGGCCTCGGCTTTGCAGGGCAAGGTCGGCGAGCTGGAGCAGATGGAGACCCGGGCCCGCCAGTTCGCCGGTGATGTCTCACATGAGCTGCGGACACCGCTGACGGCGATGACCGCGGTGGCCGACATCCTCGGCGACGAGGCGGCCGCGGGCGCGGACGCCACTGCGGCGGCGCATCTGGTCGGCCAGGAGATACGCCACCTCAACCGCCTGGTGGAAGACCTGATCGAGATCTCCCGCTTCGACGCCGGCTCGGCGCAACTGATCGCGGAAGACACCCACGTCGAAGCCGCGGTGCAGGGGTGCCTGCGGGCCCGGAACTGGGCCGGGGTGTGCTGCAGGGTGCCTGCCGGGCTGACGGTGCGGCTGGACCGCCGCCGGTTCGACGTCATTCTCGCCAACCTCGTCGGCAACGCGCTGCGGCACGGCGCCCCGCCGGTTACCGTTCAGGCCAGCATCCAGGCCGGCCGGGCGGGCGGCGGCGAACTGGTCCTGGAGGTCCGTGACCACGGCCCCGGCCTTCCCGCCGGTGCCATCGGGCACGTGTTCGACCGTTTCTACAAGGCCGACAGTGCCCGGGCGCGCTCGGAAGGCAGCGGCCTGGGGCTGGCCATCGCCCAGGAGAACGCGCGCCTGCACGGCGGGCGGATCGACGCCGCCAACAACATCGACGCCGCCAACAACTCAGCAGGCGGCGCGGTGTTCACCGTCCGGCTCCCAGTGCACTGGCCCAGCGCCAGAGACCCGGCCCTGCGGCAGGCACGCCCGGCGGGGTTGTGACAGGCCCGTGACCGGCACCGGACGGCGTCATCACACCGGCGCCGCATGGTTGCGGCATGCGCATCGTGCTCGCCGTCCTAGCCGGCATCGTCCTGGTCGCCGTGACCGTGGTGTGGCGCTCCGGCCCGCCAGCTCAGTCGGCTAGCCCGCCGGCCGGCCCGCCGCACCCCCCTGGCCCAGCCACCGGTATCGCTGGGCGCGGTGTCCTGGCCGGGAGCCGGTGCCTCCGCCGCTGACATCACCGGCCTTGGAGTCGTGGCCGGGCCGGGCGCCCACCGGCGGGTCCCGATCGCGAGCGTCGCCAAGGTGATGACCGCCTACATCGTGCTGCGCGACCACCCGCTGAGCCCGGGCCGGCCGGGGCCGGACATCGCTGTCCAGGCCGCCGAGGCCGCGGCCTACCCGGCCGAGGTACGCGACGGAGACTCACTGGTCCCAGTTACTGCCGGGGAACGGGTCAGCGAGCGCCAGGCGCTGGAGGCACTGCTGCTGCCGTCCGCGGACAACATGGCCTGGATCCTGGCCCGCTGGGACGCCGGCAGCCAGGCCGGGTTCGTGGCCCGGATGAACGCCACCGCCCGTGCCCTGGGCATGACCGCCACCCGCTACACCGACCCTTCCGGCCTCGCCGTATCCACCGTTAGCAGTGCCGCCGACCAGGTCGTCCTGGGCACGGCGGCCATGCGCCAGCCGGCGCTGGCAGCGATCGTGGCGATGCGTTCCGCCGTCATCCCGGTGGCCAGCCTGGTCCGCAACCTCAACGCCCTGCTTGGCCAAGACGGGATCGCCGGGCTCAAGACCGGCAGCGACTCCGCCGCCGGCGGGTGCGTGCTGCTGGCCTCCTGGCGGGACGTGCGCGGCGGCGGGAGCAGGGTCCTGATCGTCGCCGCGGTGCTCGGCCAGCCCGGAACGGATGAAACCATCCTGCCCAACGCACTAGGAGCCGGCCGCCATCTCATGCTCGGCCTGGGCCAAGCGCTCCAGCCAGGGTCGCGGCGCCGCGCACGCCATGGCCGGTGATCACTCGTCGGTATGCTGGGCGCGGTGCCGGGACGGAGATGGCCAGCGGTGTCCTGGGTGCCTGGGCGGCGTGGAAGGTTGCGGTGGCCGAAGTCAGGGACGCCGAGGTCACGATTGTCGGTGGCGGGGCTATCGGATGCGCGGTGGCCTATGTCCTGGCCGGGGCGGGCTACCGTGACATCCAGGTCGTGGAGCAGGGCGAGCTGGCCGGGGCAACGTCGGGACAGGCCGCCGGTTTGGTCGGGCAGGTCCGCGCCACCAAAGAGCGATGCATGCTGGCGATGGCGTCGGTCGCGGTGTACGCCCGGATCGAACAGGAGACCGGCTACCCAGCCGATTGGCGCCAGACCGGGAGCGTCCGGATAGCGGCCACCCCGCAGCGAGCGGCGGAGTTCCAGGCGCTGGCCGTGGTGGCCCGGTCAGCTGGGCTCGAGGTCGAGTTCCTCTCCGCTGCCCGGCTGGCCGAGCTGTGCCCGATGCTGGACACCACCCAGGTCACGGCGGCACTGTGGTGCCCCACCGACGGCTACCTTCAGCCGCACAGTCTGGTGACTGCCTACGCCCGCGCCGCGCGTGACCGGGGAGTCACGTTCGCCACACACACCGCCGTTACCGGACTGCGCATCACCGGCGGCGCGGTTCGGGGCGTGCACACCGGCCGGCGCACCGTCGCGACCGACATGGTGATCAACGCGGCCGGGCCATGGGCCGGCGCCGTGGCCGCGCTGGCCGGCCAGCCCCTCCCGATCGTGCCGGTGCGCCATGAGTACTTCGTCACCAGGGCCGTCGCGGGCTGGCATAGCGATTTGCCCGTTCTCCGCCTCCCTGACATGCGCCTTTATGCCCGGGCCGAAGGGCAGGGACTGCTATGCGGAGGGTGGGAACCGAACGGGCAGAGCCTCGACCCCCGCGGGGTGAGTATCGGGCAGGCCCTGGCCGTGGCACCAGACTGGGATGTCCTATCCGGTTTCGCGCGCGACTTCGCCACGTTCGCACCCGGGGTCACCGAGGCCGAGGTACGCGAGGTCTTCCGCGGATTCCCGGCGTTCTCACCCGACGGCCGCTTCATCGTCGGGCCGGTGCCCGGCGTGCGCGGCCTGGTGATGGCCGCGGCCTGCAACGCACATGGTGTCTCCGGGTCAGCAGGCCTCGCCGGGCACGTCCTGGAAAGCCTGCAACCAGACCCGTCCCCCTACGTCAAGTCCCTCAGCCCCAGCCGGTACTACCCGCGTACCTGGGATTGGGAATCCGCCCGCGCCCAAGCCCAGAGCGTCTACCAGGACTACTACAGCCTGCCGCCGCAGCCCACGCGGTAAGGAACAAGATCTTTTTTCGCAACGCCAATGCCCGGTGTCTCGATTGCGGCCGCGCTAGTGCAGCCACCGGGCTACTGGAGCCCGGTGCGGACAGAGGTGATGCGCTGCGTGTTGAAACCGAGCCAGTGCATCCGCCCCACATAGCGCGCATGCTCAACCTTGAGGCAGCGGTCCATGATCACCGTCACGCCGCCGTCCTCAGCGATCCGCGCGCCCTCCTCGTTGATCACGCCGAACTGGCACCAGAGGGCACCGGCGTGGATCGCCACGGCGTCGCGTGCTATGCCAGGCAGTGCGTCCGGTGCGCGGAAGACATTCACCACGTCCACCGGCACCGGCACGTCCAGCAGGCTGGCGTAGCATGCCTCGCCGAGGATCTCCGTCTCGCGGGGGTTGACCGGGATCACGCGGTAGCCGTGCCGCTTGAGGTAGTAGCCGACGAAGTTGCTGGCCCGCAGCTCGTTGCCGGACAGGCCGACGATCGCGATCGTCCTGGCGGTGTGCAGCACCCGCTGGATCGTCAGTGAGTCCTGGTATCGCGCTAGATCGATCATGCCCTGGCTACCTTCCGCCCAGCGCGGCGACCCGCGCGAAACCCTGCTCCAGATCCCAGATCAGATCCTCGACGGACTCGGTCCCCACCGACAGCCGGACCGTCCCTGGCCCAACGCCCGCCGCGCGCAGTTCGCCGTCGCCCAGCTGACGGTGCGTCGTGCTGGCCGGGTGGATGATCAGGCTCTTCGCGTCGCCGACGTTGGCCAGGTGGGACCAGAGCGTCACGCCGCTGATGAGACCCTGCCCGCCGGCCCGGCCACCGGCGCAGTCGAACGAGAACACCGCGCCGGCCCCACGCGGCAGGTACTTCTCTACCAGCGGGCGGTACCTGCTCCCCGGCAGGCCGGGGTAGGTCACGTTCGACGCCAGCTCGTGCGACTCAAGGAAAGCTGCGACCGCCCGCGCGTTATCCACGTGGCGTTCCATCCGCAGTGACAGCGTCTCGAGTCCTTGCAGGAACAGGAATGCGTTGAGCGGCGCGAGCGCCGCGCCGAGATCGCGCAGGGTCTCGGCCCGCAGCTTCATCAGGTAGCCGTACGTGCCGAACGTCTCGTGGAATTGCAGGCCGTGGTAGGCCGGCGATGGATCCGCGACCACGGGGAACCGCCCGTTCGACCAGTTGAACGTGCCCGCCTCGACGACGATGCCACCGATGCTCGTGCCGTGGCCACCGATGAACTTGGTCGCCGAGTGGATCACGATGTCGGCGCCCCATTCGATCGGGCGGCACAGGTACGGCGTCGCGAACGTGTTGTCCACGATCAGGGGCAGCTCATGCTCGTGCGCGATGGCCGCCACCGCCTCGATGTCCAGCACGTTGCCAGCCGGGTTGCCGATCGTCTCCCCGAAGAACGCCTTCGTGTTGCCGCGGACCGCCTTGCGCCACGCGCCGGGGTCGTCGGGATCGACCCAGGTCAGCTCCACGCTCATCTTGCGCAGCAGGTGCTTGAGCTGGTTCACCGTCCCGCCGTAGAGGGCCGAGGACGAGACGACGTGGTCGCCTGGCTGCAGCACCGTGAAGAGCGCGCCGGCCTGCGCGGCGATCCCGCTGGCGAACGCCACCCCGCCCGCGCCGCCCTCGAGGTTAGCCACCCGCTCCTCGAATACCGCGACGGTCGGGTTCATGATGCGCGAGTACGTGTTCCCGTACTCCTGCAGGTTGAAGTACGCCGCCGCCGATTCCGGATCCTCGAACACGTAGCTGGTCGTCTGGAAGATCGGCACTGCCCGGGCGCCCGTGTTCGGGTCGGGCCGCTGCCCGGCGTGCAGTTGCCGCGTCTCGAACCCGAACGTGCGGGGTTCCTCGGCCCCGGCGGACGGGCCCGGCTGATCGGTCACGAGAGTTCCTTCCTCGGGGTCATCCGTCGGCCCTGCCCCCGGCCAGGCTGTGCTTGCTCAGGAACTGGCGGATGATGGGCGCCTGCCGCGCTTCCTCGAGCAGGAAGCAGTCGTGCCCGTACGGCGCCTCGATCACCTGGAACTCGGCCGGTTTGCCCAGACCGCCAAGCGCGTCGGCGATCTCCCGCGAAGCGGCGGGCGGGTACAGCCAGTCGGAGCTGAACGCGATCAGCAGTGTCCGCGCCGACACGCCCGCGAGCGCCCGCGCCAGCGATCCGCCGCCGTACTGCCGCGCGAGATCGAAATACGTCAGCGCGCGCGACGTGTAGAGATAGGTGTTGGCATCGAAGCGCCTGACGAACGTTCCGGCCTGGTGGCGCAGGTAGCTCTCGACCTCGAACTCCGGTTCGGTGATCGTGTAGCGGATGTCGTCGGCGAACTGCAGCCGCCGGCCGAACTTGTCGCTCAGCGCCAGTGCGGACAGGTACGTGACGTGGCCGACCATCCGGGCCACACCCAGGCCGGCATCGGGCGTGCGGCCGGTGCCGTAGTAGTGGCCGCCTTGCCAGGCCGGGTCCCGCATGATCGCATCACGCGCGATCGAGTTCCAGGCCACACCCTGCGGGTGCAGGGCGTGGGTGCTGGCGATGGCCACGATGGCATCGACCTGATCAGGAAACAGGACCGCCCACTCGAACGCCTGCATCCCGCCGAGCGAGCCACCGGCGACGGCCGCAAGCCGCTCGATGCCAAGCACGTCCAGGAACGCGCGCTCGGTCCGCACCATGTCCGCGACAGTGATCACAGGGAAGTCCGGGCCGTATGGCTGGCCAGTCCGCGGATCGATCGACGATGGCCCCGTTGTCCCGCGGCAGCCACCTAGCAGGTTCGTGGAGACGACGAAGAAGCGGTCGGTATCGAACGCCTTGCCGGGGCCGATCATCCCGTCCCACCAGCCGAGCCCCTTGCGGGCCGCGCCGTCGCGATCCTCGGCCCCGAACCCGTCGCGGGTGCCCTGTTCTGGCGGCGTCTTCGCGAAGCCCGCCGCATGGGCGTCGCCGCTGAGCGCATGGCACACCAGGATGACGTTGTCGCGCCGGGGTGAGAGGGCTCCGTAGGTCTCGTACGCCACGCGGATGGGGTACAACTCCCGCCCGCAGTCGAGCCGCACCGGCTCCGGCAGGTCGAGGTACTGCGTCTCGACCGTACCGACCGAGCCGGCCGCGAGCGCCGGGGCTGGCTCCGCCATGGGGCCTATCGTAACCACACCTGGTCAGCCTATTACCAAGTGCCCTGATCGGAAATCTCGGATTCCGGAGGGCGCGGTTCCGGTGGTGTTTCGGCGAGCCGGGCACGCAGCCGCTCACGGACTTGGTCAGGGGTGTATGCGCGGCGGCGCCGTTCGGCGCGGGCGATCACCACCCCGGTGGCGGCCACGCCTGCGAAGGCGGCCAGTCCCAGCACTTTGGGCCAGCGCATCTGCATAGGCTAAAGCAATGCCCGCCGCCAGCATCACCCTGGACCAGGCCGTGGATCTGGCCCGCACCGGTGATGTGTGGCTGTTCCGCGGGCGGACCATGGCCGACCGCGCCATCCAGGTGGCCACCAACAGCCCGGTCAACCACGTGGGCATGTCCGTGGTCATCGAGGACCTGCCGCCGCTGATGTGGCACGCCGAACTCGGCCGCTCCCTGCCTGACGTGTGGGCTGGGGCCCGCCATCGCGGGGTCCAGCTGCATGATCTGCGCGAGGCCATCCTCGTCTGGGCCAACCGGTATGGCCAGCGGGCGTGGCTGCGCCAGCTGGACCCACCGGCCACCCCGGAGATGGAAGAGGCCGTGCTGCGCACGATCGCCCGGCTGGATGGCACCCCGTTCCCCTCCACCACCCGCCTCGCGTCGCGGTGGCTGGCAGGCCGCGCCCCAGCCCTCAGGCACCAGGCGCGCGACACCGACCTGGAGACCGCCTACTGCGCGGAGGTGCTGGCCGTGACCTACCAGGCCATGGGATTGCTGGCCAGCGCACGGCATGCCAACTGGTATGACGCGGGCCGCTTCTGGAGCGGTGACCACCTCGGCCTGGCCGCAGGCTTCCGGCTCGGCGGCGAAATCGCCGTGCACATCCCTCCGGCTAAAGACCACCCTGATCGTGGCGGGATTGGACGGCGGCCATGATCAGGTCGATGACCGTGTCCAGGGGTATCGCGGTGGAGTCGATCACCAGGTGATACAGGGACGGGTCGGCTGGATCGGTGCGGTATAGGCGGCGGACGTAGGCGGTGCGGGCCTTGTCGGCCGCGCGCAGGCGCGCCCGGGCCTGTTCCGCACTGATGCCTTCGATCGCGGCGCCCTGGGCGACCCGGCGCTCGGCCGGGCCGTCGAGACGGACGTGGTAGCCGCGGTCCTTGCCGAGCACGACCGCTGCCGCCCGGCCCAGGATCACGCCTCCGCCGCCGGCCAGCAGGCGGTGGATCCCGGCCTCGCCGTGGCCGCGCAGGTGCTCGTCCTGGTGGTGGGTGGATGGCGGCGATTGGGTGGGCCCGGCCGGCATCGCCTGGGTGAAATGGGCCAGCAACCGGTGCACCGGGGTGGCTTTGACCTCCTCCGCCGACAATTGCTCATAGCACGGCCCGGGCTCGGCCACGCGGCCCTCAGACGTGGTGACCCGCTGCAGGAAGGGCAGGCCGAGCCGGCCGGCCAGGGCTGGGGCGACGACGCTGCCGCCGGCGCCGTAGACCGCCGACACGGTGATCAGCGCTGCGGCGGGCCCGGGTGGGGTGGGGCGGTCAGACTGCTCGGGAGTCACGGGCGCTTATCTCCTCCCTGGGTCGCGCGGGGGATGGGCCGGCCTGGCCGCCGGCTGGTGCCAGGGTGCCGGAGGGCAGCACCAGCCCGCACACGACGGCGGAGCCGGCCAGGATCGCGGCCGAGACCCAGAACCCGACGACATAGCTGTGCACCGCCGCCTGGGCCAGGACCAGCGGGCTGTGGCCGTGGGCCAGCACGTAGCTGGTCAGGGCGCTGGCGGCCAGGGTGTTCAGCAGCGCGGTACCGATGGAGCCGCCGACCTGCTGGTTGGTATTGACCAGAGCCGAGGCCACGCCCGCGTCCTCGGCGCCGGTGCCGTAGGTCGCGGAGTTCAGGGCGCAGCCGAACACCAGGCCCAGGCCGGCCCCGACCAGGAGCAGGGCGGGCAGTAGCCAGTCCAAATAGCTGGTGCGCAGGCCCAGTCGCGCGGCCATCAGGCCTAGGCCGCAGGCCGCGATGAGCAGGCCGGCCGGGATCAGGGGCCGGGGCCCGGTCCGCGGCATCAGTAGCCCGCTGGAGATGGTGGATGCCGCCACGATCGCCGCGACCATCGGCAGGAAGGCCAGGCCGGACCTGACCGGCGAGTAGGCCAGGGTCAGCTGCAGGTAGTAGGTCAGGAACAGGAAGATCCCGAACACGCCGATGGAGGACAGCCCGATGGCCAGGTACGCGCCGCCGCGGAAACGGTTCAGCACGATCGGCAGCGGTAGCAGCGGATGGGCGACCCGCCGCTCGACCAGCACGAACGCGGCCAGCAGGACCACACCGGCCGCCAGCAGCGCCAGGGTCGTCGCCGCGCCCCAGCCCGCGGTGTCGGCCTCGGACAGCCCATAGACCAGCGCGGCCAGTCCCGCCGCCACCAGGACCGTTCCCGGCCAGTCGATGCGCACGTCCGGATCGCGGGGCTGCGGGGCCATCAGCCGCACCGCGCCCGCGATCGCGATCACGGCCAGGACGACGTTCACGTACAGGCACCACCGCCAGGACAGGTACTCGGTCAGCACCCCGCCCAGCAGCAGGCCCACCGCCCCGCCCGCTCCGGCGATGGCGCCGTAGACGCCGAAGGCCCGGCCGCGCTCGACCGGGTCGGTGAACGTCACGGTCAGCGTGGACAGCGCGGCCGGGGCCAGCATCGCGCCGAATGCGCCCTGAGCGCCGCGCCCGATGACCAGCACGCCGAAGCTGGTCGCCGTGCCGCCCAGCGCCGACGCCGCGGCGAAGCCCACCAGGCCGATGATCAGCATCCGCCGCCGGCCGACCAGGTCCGACAGCCGGCCGCCGAGCAGCAGCAGCCCGCCAAAGGCCAGCGCATACGCGGTAACCACCCACTGCCGGTCGGCGTTGGAGAACCCCAGGGCACGCTGGGCCGAGGGCAGCGCGATGTTCACGATCGTGGCATCCAGCACCACCATCAGCTGCGCCAGCCCGACCACGCCGAGAATCCACCAGCGCCGGGCCGGAGCCGGTGGTCTGTCGTCCGGCATCGGGTCTAGAGCCACGGGCCGCCTCCTGGTGCTGGGGCGCCTTCAAGCTTAAGGCTGTGCTGGCAGATCCCCAGCGGTGCGGTAGCGTCCGGCACATGCCCACAGCACCGGTCAACGGGATTCAGATCGACTACGCCGACTCCGGTGGCGAGGGGCAGGCCGTCGTGCTGAGCCACGGATTCCAGATGGACGCGTCGATGTTCGACGCCCAGGTCGCCGCGCTCACGCCCGGGTACCGGGTGATCACGTGGGACCAGCGCGGCCACGGCGGCACCGCGGCGCCAGGCCCGTTCAGCTACTGGGACTCGGCCAGGGACGTGCTGGCGCTGCTCGGCTACCTCGGCATCGACCGGGCCGTCCTCGGCGGCATGTCCCAGGGCGGCTTCCTCAGCCTGCGGGCCGCGATGCTGGCACCGCAGCGGGTGCGGGGCCTGATCCTGATCGACAGCCAGGCCGGCACCGAGGCCGAGGCCAACCGCCCGGGATATGAGGAACTGCACCAGATCTGGCTGGACCAGGGGCCGGGTTCGGTGCAGGAGATCGTCGCCGCCATCATCCTGGGTCCTGGCCAGTGGGACGGCTGGTACGCCAAGTGGGCCGGGCAGTACGCTGCGTGCTCACCCGGTAACCTCGGCCAGCTCACCTGGCCGTTCCGGTGCCTGATGGACCGCGACAACGTCACCGGCAGGCTCGGCGACATCGGCTGCCCGGCCCTGATCGTCCACGGCAGCGCGGACGCCGCGATCCCGCTGACCAGAGCCGAAGAGATGCGTGACGGCCTGGCCGGCCCGGCCACGTTCACCGTGATTGACGGGGCGCCGCACGCGTCCAACGTCTCCCACCCGGGTGCGGTGAACGCCGAGATCGTGAACTTCCTGCACGGGCTGCCCGGCTAGGCAGACGCGAGAACCTCGTCGAGGGCCTGGAGGACGAGGTCGGCGTGCTCGTGCCGGAACACCAGGGGTGGCCGGATCTTGAGCACGTTCCCGGCCGGGCCGGTGGCACTGAGCAGTATTCCGCGCTCGCGCATGGCCTCGGTCACCTGGTGTGCATACCCGGCCGCTGGCCCGCCCGCCTCATCGATCAGTTCGACCCCGAGCAGGAGGCCTTCGCCCCGGACGTCCCCGATCAGGGGATGGCGTTCCGCCAGCGTCAGCAGGCCCTGCCGGAGGTAGGAGCCGACTTGGCCAGCGTTGGCCACCAGGTCCTCATCGTCGATGACGGCCAGGACCGCGAGCGCGGCCGCGCAGGCTACCGGGTTACCGCCGAACGTGCTGAACAGCTCGACTTCCTCGGGGATGGCTTCCAGCAGTTGCGACTTGACCACCAGGGCGGCGACCGGGAAGCCGTTGCCCATCGGCTTGCCCATCACCACCATGTCGGGTGTGATCCCGGAGGCCTGGAAGCTCCACAGGTGCGTCCCGGACCGGCCGTGACCGGCCTGCACCTCGTCGGCCACCACCAGCCCTCCCAGCGCCTGCGCCCGGTTGGCTGCTTCCCGCAGGTAGCTGGGAGGAGGTGACAGGATGCCGTCCGCGGTGAAGCCTGGATCCAGGTAGATGGCGGCGAAGCCGCGGTCGCCGAGGGCCCGGGCGGCGTCATCGATGTGTGCGGCGTAGCGCTGCACCCATCCGTCGTCTCCCCGGCGGTACGGGCCCCGGTACCCGTCAGGTGCGGGGATCGTGGCGACGTGGGCAGGCTGCTCCCCGCGGGCCCACTCCTCGGGGGACAGGGCGTGGGTGGCTTCGGTCAGCCCGTGGTAGGCAAACGCGGTCACGACCGCCCCGGCCCGCCCGGTGGCCGCGCGGGCGATCCGCCAGGCGAGGTCGTTGGCCTCGCTGCCGGAGTTCACCACCATGACGGCGTCCAGTTCCGGCGGCAAGGTAGCTTGCAGCCGTTCGGCCAGCTCGACGATGGCCTCGTGCAGATACCGGCTATGGGTCGCGAGCAGCCGCTGCTGCTGCGTGACCGCCTGCACGACCCGCGGGTGGCTGTGCCCCACCACGGGCACGTTGTTGTAGCAGTCGAGGTAGCGCCGGTCATCGGGGTCGAACAGCCAGACACCCTCACCGCGGACCAGGTGCACCGGGTGGGAGTAGAACAGCGGCGACCGGGGCAGTGCCCGGCGGCGGCGCTCGAGCAGGTCGCTGGTCGCCGACCTTCGGTAGGGGAGCCGGTGGCATGCCTCGCGGAACCGCCGCGCGACCGCGTCCATCCCCGTCGCCTCGATGGCATCGAGGAAGGCGCGCGCCCCCGGCTCGCCCGCCGCGGCGTACGCGGCGTTGTCCGGGTAGGTGCCGCACCGCCAGGCGGTGATGGTGATCTCGGTGGCCAGCCGGGCCGCCACCAGATCGGCCAGCAGCCCGGCCTCCTCGTCTTCCAGCGGCGTCACCGAGACGTAGCCGCCGATGATCGCGTCAGCCATCTCGATGGCATCGTCACGGCCGTGCAGCACGTCGGCGACCGCGATGGCCAGATCGCAGACCAGCGGCGCATGGGTCATGTCGCCGAAGTCCACGATCCCGCTGACCCGCAGGTCGTCGCCGAACAGCACGTTGTCCAGGCTCATGTCGGCGTGGATCACCTGGGCGCGAAGCCCGGGCAGCGCCGGGGCGACCCGGGCCTCGAACCGGTCCAGGACCCGGTCCAGCTGAGCCCGGCGCGGAGCGTCGGAGACATGGGCGAGCAGCGGGCGGAGCTCAGGCAGGCGGGTGATATCCCACAAGATCCCGTAGTCGGCCGCGGGGTGGAAAAAGCCACGCAGCGCCCGCCCCAGCCGGGCCGTGGTCTGCCCATGGGACCAGAACGCCGCGGTGTTGAGCGCGGTGTTCACGGTCACCCGCCCAGGCAGGAACGTGAAAAGCCGGGCCGGGTAGATCCGGCTATCGGGCCCCGGCACGTCAACCCAGGGCTTTCCCGCCGCGGTCGGGAGGGCACGCATCACCGGCAGATCGGGATCCACCTGCTCGATATGGCGGAGAGCGGCGGCCTGCATGGCCAGGACGGGCTCGTCATCCGCCGGGTTAGAGATCTTGAACAAGAAGCGCTGCCCGCCGGCCGTGTCCACCCGGAAGTTCTGGTCCCGTTCGCCCGCGAGGAGCTGGAGGGACGACGATTCGACATCGAAGCCTTCCCTCAGGATCTGCCTGGCTGCCACCTCGCTGAAGGCAGGCGGCGTGCTCTCCAACGGGTCAGGACGCGGCACCATAGGCCCGAAGGCTATCTTGCGCCCACCGGGCAGCCACCGCCCGGCCGCCCTCCCGCAGGCCGGGGACCTGCCATCCAGCCCCCACTAGGATCAGACAATGCCCATCCCAGCGGCGATTGACCTGTCCGGCCGGGTGGCGGTGGTCACCGGGGCGGGCGCTCCCGACGGCATCGGTTACGCCACCGCCAGGCTGCTGGCCGAACTCGGTGCGGCCGTGATGATCAGCGCCACCACGGCCCGCATCCAGGACAGAGTCAGCGAACTGCGCAGCGCTGGTTTCGACGCGGCGGGGACCGTCGGCGATCTCACCGAGGCCAACGTCGCGTCCGGGCTCGTGTCAGCCGCGCTGGCGCAATGGGCCCGGCTGGACATCGTGGTCAACAACGCCGGCATGATCTCCGCCGCTGACCCCGTGTTCGAAGAGCGCGGCCAGGGGGACGCAACCGCCTGCCGGAGCGGCTCACCCGACGAGGTCGCCGCCGCCATCGCCTGGCTGGCCAGCCCCGGCGCGTCCTACATCACCGGGCAATGCCTAGTCGTGGACGGCGGCAACTCGATCGCCGAGCAGCGCGCCGCACCAGCGTGATCGGACCGCGGGGCACCACGTTCTGGCGTGGCCGGGTCCGGTATGACCCCGGCCGGTGTACTAATAACGGTCTGCTGGCTGGCCGGGGCGAGCGCAGATCTATCCCGATGACGGACTGCGCGGCCCTGGCTGCCTCGTTCAGGTCTTCCCGTACCGATTCGGTGATCGGGTGGTTGTACCCGAGCGCTTGCTCGGAGTCGGTGAGGGCGCGTTCGTACTGCGGGATCGACTGGCCGAACTTTCTGGCCGACAGATAGGTGACGGCGAGCTCGCACCGGGCCAGGATCGTGTCGGGGTGCCCCATCCCCTGCAGGCGCTCGCGGTCCGCGACAATGCGCTCGTACAGGGCGAGCGCATCCTTCGGCTTTCTCGCGTCGCGGTACGCGGCGGCGAGGCCGGCCGGGCGCTGACCGTATCTGGGTGATCAGGGCCATTCACGCGCTCACGGTCGGCGAGCGTGCGCTTGCCCAGGCCAATGGCTTCTTTGAGCCGTCCGGACTTACGGCAGGTGTCCGCGAGACCGCTGCGGGTGGCCATGGTCTCGGGGTGATCGGGACCAAGCAAGCTCTCCATCCGGGGTAGTACGCGCCGGAACGCGGCCATGGCTTCGTCATGGCGGCCTGCGCCGAGGTGGGCGCTGGCCAGATTGGCCTGGGCGGTCAGGGTGCCGGGGTGATCTGGCCCGGCGGCCGCCTCGGCGCTGGCCAGGGCCCGTTCCGCAACGCCGATCGCGTCGTCCGCGCGGCCGGCCACGACGTAGCTCTGACTGAGACGGTCGCGGGCCGCCAGCGTGTCCGGATGATCAGGGCCGAGGGCCTGTTCCCGGTCGGCCAGCACGCCCTCGTAGATACCGACGGCCTCGCCGAGGCGGCCCGACGTTGGTACGCGGCAGCGAGGAGGTCGCGAACGGCAGCGGTTTGCGGGTGTTCCGGCCCAAGCGCCTGCTGGGTGGCGCTGGCCAGCGCGGCCCAGTAGGTGACGGCCGGGCCCGCCAGCCCGGCGGCGTCCAGGCTCCGTCCGGCCTCCAGCATCGCTGGATGGCACTCAGGTGACAGCAGGATGGCGCCCGCGATGCCGTGCAGTCTGGCGGTGCAGTCACGCAGCGCCTGGGCCACCGGGGGCGCTGGCTCCTGGCCCAGCCATGCCTGCGCGAGCGCGTCCGCCGCGGCACGGGCCGCCCGCTGCGACTCGGCGGCCGGCAGGTACTTGCGGGTCAGGTCCTGTACGACCTCATGAACCAGCACGGTTCGTGCCGGGCTCGCCTCATCGATGGTGATGAGGCCCGCCCGGCGGAGGTTGCCCAGCACGGCGCGCATCTGGGACTCATCGGCCAGGAATCCGCCGGCTCGGACAGGTAGCCACGCGCGGCCTCGCTGCTGAGGACCCGGTACGGGATGCCGTGCGGGCTCAGCATCGAGATCAGCGCCATGGCCCGGCTGGCCACGCCCTGCGGGGCAAACTGGTCGGCCAGGTCCCGTGATAGCGACCAGGCGGCCGCTACCGCGGCGCCCACGTCGTCGGCGAAGGCGCGGGCCGCCGCCTGCCTGCGCTGGGTGAAATGGCGGTGGTATTCGCCGCAGTCCAGTTCCGTGGCGGTCAGGAAGGCGGCCGCGTGGCGCAGGGTCACCGGACTGCAGCCCAGTTCGGTGGCCAGATCGAACGCGCCGGCCCGCTCTCCGACATCCAGGCGGGCGCTCGCGAACAAGTAGGTCAGCGCCTCGCGAGGGCTGAACACCCCCACTTCCACCACTCTGGGGTTCGGTGCGGCGGCGGCAGCGTCCGGGCTGGCCGTGGTGACCAGGACCCGGCCACCAGGTCCGGCCGGCCAGAGGCCACCGACCGCCGCCGGGTCGGCAACGTCGTCAAGCACGACCAGCCAGCGCAGATCGGGCCGCTTCAGCCAGTCCAGGAAGCGGACCGCGGCACGCTCAGGGCTCTCGCCCTGGTATGGCCCCTCGCCCAGATCACGCAGCGCCTGGGCGTACCCGGTCAGCACGGCGTCCCGTCCGGTGGCCGTGACCCAGAGGACCAGATGAGCGGCCTGGATGTCGCGGCACTCGGTCGCCAGCGCGGCGGCCATGGTGGTCTTGCCGGTGCCCCCCAGGCCACCGAGACTCCGTGCCGTGTCCTTCGCGGGAACGAGCAGGGTAGTCTCCGTGGCCAGGCTGGCCAGGCTGGCCAGGCTGAGGCCAGTCTCCTGCCGGGCCACGTACGACGCCGCCACCGGGGGATCTAACCCGACAGGATCGGCCACTCAGCCAAGTACCCTCACATCCGTTGCTCGCCTAGCAGGCTCGTTGGGAGTTACCCGGCAGTTCTACCATCTACGGCAGCACGCCGGCCAAGCGGAACAGGTCCTTGATCGTCACGATCGGCTCGCCGTTGGGCAGCAGCACGCCCTGCGCCGGGTTCCAGCCGCCCGGCGCGTTGAGGTAGGAGTCCGGGTCGTAGCGCAGCTGGCCGATCAGGGTCTCCGCGACGATCCGGCTGCCCGCCTCGCCGAGGCTATTGCCGTTCGCCCGCACCTCAGCCTCTTTGAGCAGGTAGAACCACAGCGGCGTGTGCTGGATGAAGCCGCCGCCGGTGAGCGCGCCATTGACCGCGGCGCTGTTGCCAGCAAGCAGCTCCGCCTCGGTCAGCGGGGCCACGCCGAGGGCCGCGGCCACGGCCTGCCCGGTGGGCAGCGCCAGCTGGTAGCCGCGCAGCAGGTTGCGGACCGCAAGGCGCTTGAGGATGTCCTGCACGGGGGCGGGCAGGGCCTGCTCGGCCGGGGTGATCTGGTTGATCATGTCAAACAGCGGGGGCGCCAGCTGGGTGTCGATCTTCCGGGCGAAGTGGTCGGGCTGGCTGTCCCCCTTGTCGGTGAACCGGTCCCACTCGATGACCCAGTTGAACGGCAGCACCGTGGTGGCGCCCGCGAACGGCTGCGGCCGGCCTGAGCCGGTGAAGTTGAAGATGAGGGCGAACGGAGCGGACGGGATGACCACGCCCGGGCGGCCGAAGTTGCGGTTGTAGTCGTACGCGGCACGCACCATGCTGTGCCCGAACCGGTAGGCCGCGACGGAGAACTCCAGCGGCATATAGACCTCGCCGTGCCGCGGCGCGAATAGCCGGTTGCCGCCGAGCAGGACCTTATCCGCGGTTCCGGGCAGCGCCACCGTCTTCAGGTAGTCGTGCACCACCAGCCATTGGTAGTGCCAGCGGACCAGGTTCCGGGCCCGGCTGAACAGGGCTTTGTCGTCCATCGGGTAGCCATCCTCCGGCGGGTGGGCGCGGACCCAGTCCAGGACCGCGTTGTGGAAGCGCAGGAACGCCACGTGGAACTGGGCGACGATCAGGTTCTCGTCGTTGCGGGCGTCGCCGAGTATCGCGGCCGTGCCGTTGCGCGGCAGGTCGTGGCGTTCGTCGCCGGGCGGCGTGACGTGATCACCGCGGATCGGGCTGCCGTCGTCGTTGACCTGCGCGACCTCCCCCACCCGCAGCGCGGCGCCATCGTACAGCCCGGTAGCCGGGCCGCCGCCATCGAAGCCCGGGCCGTCACCGTAGACCGAATCGAGGTTGAGCGCGGGCTGGCGCAGGTTGCGCAGCCTCTCCCGCACCTGGTCAGGAGGCACGGGCTGCACCGGCTGGATGGTCAGGTCGGTGACCGAGTTCTGCCGGTCGGTGTTGGCCGTGATGTCATGATCGATGAACTGGCCCCAGTAGGTGTAGACCGGCGGGATCGTGCTGTTGCTGACCTGCCCGTCCGGGCCGGGCGCCTCGGCCAGCGCCACGCCGAGCGCCTCCAGGGCCGCGGTTACCTGAGCCGGATCCCCGGGCAAATGGCCCGCGGGAAACTGGGCGGCAAGATCGTGGAAAAGGTAATCGAATGGAGTCAACGCTTGCTCGGCTTCGGCCCCGGCGCCGGGAACCACCGAGCCGAGCAAGGAGATCCGCTCCCTGATGGCCGAGATTTCCTTGGCGTGTGGTGCGTCGTCGGCGATGACCTGGCCCCCGTGGCGCAGGTCTTTCAGCACCTTGCTCGGAGCCTTGTCCGGTCTGGTCATGGCGTGCTCCCCTGAGGTCGAGTTGGGCCCAGGGCCGGGCTGGCATTGACGGCAGCCGCCCCGGGCTGGCCGTTAAGCAAAATTTCTAGACCGGGGATGTGCAGGGCCGGTAGCCATTCTGTGGAGGCCAGGTGAAGGGACGTTTCTTCGCCCATATTGGTGATGCCTATGGGACAGAAATGGCCACTAGTGGGCGTGCTGGCGTCTGGTTCTGGGCCAGACGGCCAGGCCGGCCAGCGCGGTCAGCGCGCCGAGCACGCAGACGCCGGGCCAGCCGGCCGTGCTGAACACCAGCGAGGCCGCGGCCGACATCACCGCACCGCCGGTGAAGTAACCCAGCATGTAGGCGGTGTTCAGCCGGCTGTGCACCTCGGGGCGGAGCGCGTAGATGTCGCTCTGATTGCTGATGTGCAGCGCCTGGGCGCCGAGATCGAGCAGCACGACCCCCGGGATCAGCGCGGCCAGCCAGCGGCCGCCGAGGGCGAGGAGCCCCCAGCTGGCCAGCAGGCAGCCGAGGGCGCCGAGGGTGCTGTAGCGCCGGTAACCGCGGTCGGCCAGGCGGCCGACCATGGGGGCGGCGACCGCCCCGGCCAGCCCGGCCAGGCCGAACAGGCCGATGACCGCGCTGCCGTAATGGTAGGGCGGGCCGGACAGCAGGAAGGCCACCGCGGTCCACAGGATGCTGAACGAGCCCATCGCCACCGCGCCCAGGGCCATCCGCTGCCGCAGTACCGGCTCGTCCCGTACGAGCGTCACCACCGACCGGAGCAGGGCCCGGTAGGAAATGCTTCCGGTGGGCTGGACCGTGGGCAGCATCCGGCGCAGCACGGCCGCGAGCACCAGCATGGCCACCGCGGCGATGATGAACACGGTGCGCCAGCCGAGGGTGGCGGCCACCAGGCCGCTGATCACCCGGGCCATCAGCACCCCGACCATCAGGCCGCTCATCACCGTGCCCACGGCCCGGCCGCGCTGGTTGTCGGCGGCCAGCGATGCGGTCATCGGGACGATGATCTGCGCCACGACGGTGGTCACCCCGACGATCACCAGGGCGCCGGCCAGCGCGGCGAGCGTCGGCGCCGCCGCGGCGGCGGCCAGCGCCACCGACGTGACCAGCAGCATCCGGGTGATGAGCCGGCGCCGCTCCAGCACGTCACCGAGCGGGACCAGGAAGGCCAGCCCGGCGGCGTAGCCAACCTGCCCGGCGGTCACCAGCAGGCCCGCCGTGGAGCCCGGCACACCGAACGAGGCGCCGATCGTGTGCAGCAGCGGCTGCGCGTAGTAGTTGTTGGCCACGGCCGCACCGCACGCCGTGGCCAGCAGCACGATGAGCGGCCGGGTCAGCCCCGGCCGGTTGCCGGCTGCACCGGGCCGCCGGCCGGCGCCGGCCGGGCCGCCTGCGGCGGGCTGGCGGCGGGCCGGGCGCATCCGGATGGTCAAGCGCTGGCCTGGCTGCTGTCCCGCAGGGCCCGCCATACCCGTTCCGGTGTGATCGGCAGCCGGTCGAGTTCCACCCCGAACGGCTCGAGCGCGTCGCAGATGCCGTTGGCGATGGCCGCCGCGACCGGGATGCAGCCCACCTCGCCCGCGCCCCGGACGCCCAGCGGGGTCACCGGGGAGGGCACCGCGGTGTGCAGCAGTTCCACCGGGGGCAGATCGCAGGCGGTCGGCGCGAAGTAGTCCATCATCGTCCCATTGACCAGCTGGCCAGACTCCGGATCATAGACGAGCTCCTCGCCCAGCGCCTGGCCCAGCCCCTGGGCCAGCCCGCCCCGGACCTGGCCTTCGATGAGCTTGGGGTTGAGCGGCGTCCCGCAGTCGTGGACCATCAGGAAGCGTTCTATGTCGAATTCGCCGGACTCGGCGTCGACCGAGACGACCGCGGCCGCTGTGCCGAACGAGTAGGCGGCCTCCCGGGGCTCGAAGTACGCCGTCTCGTCCAGGCCGGGCAGTTCGCCCTCGGGCAGGCCCTGGCCCAGGATGGCCCGCTCGAACACGGCCGGCAGCGGCACCATGAGCGTCAGGTCCTCGCGGTGCTGCACCGCCTGCCCGACGATGTCGAGGCTCTGCGGGTCCGGCACGTCCAGCATGCAGGCCGCGATCCGCAGCGTCTTGCCGCGCAGCCGCGCACAGGCATCGAGCAGCGCGCCGGCCGCCGCGATCACCGTGCGCGAGGCGAACGAGCCGGTGTTGATCGGTGAGGATCCGGTGTCGCCGGTGTGCACCCGGACCCGGTCGTAGTCGCAGCCGAAGAACTCCGCGCACATCTGGGCGAACACGGTCTCGCTGCCCTGCCCGATGCTGGACACCCCGGTGTACACCTCCAGGGTCCCGGACCGGTTGGCCCGGATCGTGACCGACTCGTGAGCGCCGAACCGCGAGCCGCGTGCCGCCAGGAACTTGCTGCTCGCATAGCCGGTGCGTTCCACGTAGCAGGAGAACCCGATACCGGCGTAGCGGCCGTCCGACGGCCGCGGCTGGTGACCCGCGGCCCGGTGCGCCGCCCAGCCGACGGTCTCGGCCGCCATCCGCAGGCACCGCTCGTAGTCGCCGCTGTCGTAGATGGCGCCGGTCGGGTTCACATAGGGAAACTCGTCCGGCGGCACCATGTTCAGCGCGCGCAGCTCGACCGGGTCGGCGCCGAGCCGCCGGGCCAGCTGATCCATCATCCGCTCGTAGGCGAAGTTGACCTCGGGCTGGCCATAGCCGCGGTAGGCGCCGATCGGCGTCTTGTTGGTGACCACGATGCGCCGTTCCACGAAACCGTCGTCCACCTTGTACGGCCCGTTGAACACCACCGTGGACAGCTGGGAGGACCCGAACGGCGAGTTCAGCCCGCCGAGGTCGTTCGTGTAAACGTCGCTCATGGCCAGGATCCGGCCGTCCGCGCGCGCGGCGATCTGGTAGTCGTGCACCGACTCCCGGCCATGCGTGGTGGAACGGAAATGCTCGTTCCGGTCCTCGGTGAACTTGACCGGGCGGCGCAGCGAGATCGCGTGCAGGCAGGCCAGCAGGTCTTCCGGGTAGATGCCGAGCTTCAGCCCGAAGCCGCCGCCCACGTCCAGCGTTACCACCCGGATGTCGGCCTCGTCGATGCGCAGCGACTCGGCCAGCTGGGTGCGGATCAGGTGCGGTGACTGAGTCGAGGTGTGCACGGTCAGCGCGCCCGCGCCGGCCCGCCATTCGGCCAGTACCGCGCGGCCCTCCATGGGCAGACCAGTGACCCGGTTGACGCGGAACCGGCCTTCGACGACGAAGTCAGCCTCCTTGACCCGGGCCGCCACATCACCGCGGCCCTGCGGGTTGCTGACCAGCAGATTGGAGTCGAGGGTCCCCGGGTGGATGACCGGGGCGCCGGGCGCCATGGCCGAGATCACGTCGGACACGTGGGGGAGCGGCTCGTAGTCGATCTCGATCAGTTCCAGCGCGTCCTCGGCCACGTGCCGGCTGGTGGCCACGACGCTGACCACCGGCTGCCCTTCGTACGTGGCCGTCTCCCGTGCGAGCGCGAAATGCGGGATCGGCGGCGCTCCGGGGACCGGCCGCAAGATGCTGATCGGCCCGCTCCGCGCGGCTATCTGCGCCCCGGTGTAGGATCTCGAGAACACCGTCGAGCTCCAGCGCGGCCGACGTGTCGATACCGGCGATGCGGGCATGCGGGTAGGGGCACCGGCCGATGGCCATCTCAACCGCGTGGGCGGGGTCCACATCATCGGTGAACTGGCCCGCGCCGCGCAGCAGCCGGTCGTCTTCCTTGCGCGGGACATCGGCGCCCAGGACCGTCCGCCCGCGCTCGGTGGGCCGGGCCGCCTCGCGGATGCTCAGGTCAGTCATGGGCGGCTTCCCCCGCCGCGAGATGGGCTTCCACGGCGTTCACGATGAACTCGTAGCCGGTGCACCGGCACAGCACCCCGGCCAGTTCCTCGCGGATCTGATCCCGGGTCCTGGCCCGGCCATCCGCCGCCAGCGCGGTCGCGGTCATCAGGAAGGCGGGCGTGCAGAAGCCGCACTGCAGCGCGTGCTCGTCCCTGAATCGTTCCTGCAGCGGGCTGAGCGGTCCCTCGGCGGCCAGCGACTCGACCGTCCGCACCCGCCGTCCGTCCAGCTGGGCGGCCAGCATCAGGCACGATTTGATCGCCTGGCCGTCGACCAGAATCGTGCACATGCCACATACGCCCTGCTCACAGCCGACATGGGTGCCGGTGAGACCGAGCCGGTGCCGGAGGAAGTCCGCGGCGTTCAGCCGGGCTGGCACCTGCTCGGTGACCGGCGTGCCGTTGACCTCGGCGGTGACGATGACATTCGGCTCGGGCAGGCCGAGCCGTGCGGTATCGGAATCGATGGACGTCACCGGCCCCTCCGCTGCCGGATCAGGATGATCACGCTGAGCGCGACCGACACGCCGCTCAGCGCGACCGCGGCCTTGCCCCACCGGTCGGGGCGGCCGCCGTGACCTCGGCGGGCTGCGCCGGCGACGGGCGCCGCACGGCCCCGCTTCGGCGCGGCCAGTTCGGGCAGTTCGCCACCGAGCGCCCGCTGCAGGTTGGCGGCGAACTCCGCGGTGACCTTGCCCGCCTGCCGTGCGACGACCTTCTGGCCCACGCTGCCCAGCGCCCCGGCCAGCACCAGGTCGCCTTCGACCAGCACGCTGGTGCCATCGGCCGTGCCGTGCAGCCGGACCGTGTTCTCGGTGCGCAGGTTGCCGATCGCGCCGCGGACGCTCTTGCCCGCCGGCCCGGAACCTGATCAGCTCGTCCGTGACCCGCTCCAGGACGGTGACCTTCGCGTCGAACGTGGCCGTCATCGGCCCCAGGCTCTGCGTGGCCCGGACCTGGACGTTGTCCTCGTCCAGCACGGTCACCTGTTCCACGCCGGGCATGCAGCGGGCGACCGACTCCGGTTCCTCGAAGAACTTCCAGACCGCGCTGACCGGCTCGGTCACCGTGAACTCCTGGTGCATCTTCATGTCACGTGCCCCTCACGCGTTCGGCCGAGCGGCGCAGCTCGGTGAGCACCCGCCGGACATAGATGGGCACCAGGTGGCGCCGGTACTCGGCGGACGCCCGCACATCCGACGGCGGGTCAGCCACCTCCAGCGCGGCCGCGGCGGCCTCGGCGATGACCTCATCGGTCAGCCGTGAGCCGCGACGCGACAGGCCCGCCCCGTGCCGCCAGGACCGGCTGGTCGGCGACCCCGCCGAGGGCCACCCGGATCCCGGTCCACCGGCCGTCCGGCTCCCGGTCGGCCACGGCCGCGACGCTCACCACCGCGAAGTCGTTGTGCCGGCGGCACTGCTCGGCGAACGCGAAGTGGGCCGGGGCACGCGGGAAGACGACCTCCGTGAGCACCTCGCACGGCGCCGAGGACGGTGGCGTAGGAGCCCAGGTACAGGTCGGCGACGGGCAGCTCACGGCGGCCCTCAGGACCGGTCACCGTCACTTTCGCGCCGAGTACCAGGCAGGCCAGCGGCATCTCGCCGGTCGGATCACCCTGAGCCAGGCTGCCGCCGATCGTGCCCCGGTTGCGGACCTGGCGGTCGCCGACGTGGCGCACCATCCGGGCCAGCAGCCCGAGACGCTCCGCGATCGACCGGCGATTGCTCGATGGTGGTGTAGCGGACCAGGGCGCCGAGCACGGTGGCGGCACCGGCCGTCCGGGTCTGCGGCCAGTTCCGGCCAGGCCGTTCAGATCAATCAGGGCGTCAGGCTGGATCAGCCGCATGCTCAGCATGGGCACCAGGCTCTGGCCCCCGGCGATCACCCGCGCGGTTCCTTCGTAAGCGGACAGCAGCTCCACCGCGCGCGACACCGAGGTCGGCCCGGTGATAGCCGAGCGGGCCCGGCTTCATGGCGGACCCTTCGGCGGGCGGCCGCCCAGCGGACCGGCGCAACAGGGCCTCCTTGTGGCGGGCAGAACGGCGTCTCTAAGATTGCATACATGTATGCAATACGGTGCGTCAAGTCCCGAACGGACGATCGGGCGTGACCGGCGGGCTCGAATGTCGGCGGCCCGGTGCGGGGCGAGCGCACCGCTGACGTGGTCGCCCGGCGCCTGGCGCAGGCCATCCTCAGTGGCGAGCTCCCGCCCGGTACCAGGCTGCGGGAGCAGAACCTGGCCAAGAGCTTCTCGGTGAGCCGGACACCCGTCCGGGAGGCGCTGATCCTGCTGTCCAGCCAGCGGGCTGGCCCACCTGGAGCCCAACCGGGGCGCGACGGTGCTCCAGCTCACGGCCGCCGATGTGTCCGAGGTCTACCACCTGCGCGCGGTGCTCGAAGCCGAGTCGGCCGCCATGGCCGGCGGGCCGGATCACCGCCGAGGTGGCCGGCCTGCTGTTCAAGATCTGTGACCGGATGGGCGAGCTGCACCAGGCGCCGCGTCCGAGCAGCTGGCCGCGGACACCCAGTTCCACTACACGATCGCCGAGGCATCGGGCAGCCCGCGGCTGCACGCGCTGGTGCGCCAGGTGTCCGCCATCCCCGAGGCGTACCGGTCAGCCAACCCTATACCGGCGCTGACATGAGCGAGGCCGAGCGCCAGCATCGCGCGATCGCCGGGGCGATCCAGCGCCAGGACGGCGGCGAGGCCCGCAGATTGATGCGGTCGCACGTCGAATGGGCAGGTAGGCTCGCTGTTGATCGCCTGCAGCCCACTCGCGCACGCCAGGGAAGCGATCCAGCGCCCGGCCCGGGACGGGCCGGGCGGCGGGTGGCGGGTCGATGGCAGGGCGGCGATGGCCCCACGGGGCGGGGGGTCCAGTCGGTGGCCACCGCGCTGGACCTCATCGACTGCCTGGCCGCCGAGCGGGAACTCGGCGTCGCGGAGATCGGGCGGCGGCTGGGCATCGCGAAGAGCAGCGCGCACCGGCTGCTGACCACGCTGGTCGCCAAGGGCTACGTGCAGCAGGTCCCCGAGACGCGGAACTACCGGCTGGGCCTCCGGCTCGCACGAGCTCGGCGCGCCTGGTGGCCAGCCGCAACCAGCTGCGGGATCATGCGCTGCCGCTGCTGGAGGCGCTCCGCGCGCAGACCGGCGAGACCGCGCATCTGGCCGTGCCCGAAGGGGCGCAGATGTTCTACGTGGAGCGGCTGGAGAGCTACCACGGGCTCCGCTTCTCATCCCGGGTGTCGCGGGTCCGGCCGATCCATCTGACCAGCTCGGGCAAGGCGGTGGCCGCGTTCAACCCGGAGGTGGCGGACGCGGCGATCGCCGCGGGCTTCGTGCCGCGGACGCCCCGCAGCATCAAGAGCAAGGAGCAGTTCCTGCGCTGCCTGGCCGAGACGCGGCGGCGCGGGTACGCCTACTCGATCGGTGAGGACGAGCCCGGGCTCGCGTCGGTGGCGGCGCCGGTCCTTGATCGCACGGGGGTGGCCCGGGCGGCTATCTCGGTGGCCGGGCCGGCGACGCGGATCTCAGAGACGCACATCAGCCAGGTGGCCCGGCGGGTCAAGGCGGCCGCCAGCCAGCTCATGAGCGTCGAAACCGCGTGGTGGAGCGGCGTAGGTTACCGCTGATCTGGTTCGCCAGGGCGGAACGCCGTTCGCCAGCGCGGAACGGCCATCTTCCCTTTCCGGCACGTCGTTGATCATGGCCGATCATGGCAGCTGAACCTGTCCTGCTCCGCCCGGACCGACATCCGAGCCAGCAGCCGAACCCGGAGGGGCGTGCATGAACCAGGGCCGTCGATCCTTCCGCAATCCCTTCGACATCGAAACGCCGCCTGGCGCCGAGGGCTGGGAGTCGATGTACCCGTCGTACCTGCAGTTCGGCGAGGAGCTGCGGGAGCGGGACGAGCAGAAGCTCTGGTTCTTCGACCAGATGCACAACCCGGAGCCGCTGTACCCGTTCGACCTGATGATGCCGGAGAGCTGGCTGGTCGTCCCTCAACCAGTACACGACCCGGGTCTGGAATCTGCCCACGGCGCTCGGCATCGAGCACCGCATCGTCAACGGCTACCTGTACCTGAGCCCCAACGTCATCGACGACCCGGCGGCCATGGCCGAACGCGAGCCCGTCTTCGCCGAGCGGGTCCGGCACTACTTCGAGAACTGGGACGAGATCTACGACCAGTGGGTGGCCAAGGCCACCGACTGCATCGAACGGCTGAAGGCCATCCGGTTCGAGCCGCTGCCGGATCGCGAGCCGATCGAGACCGTGCTGCGCGCCCGCGGCACGACCACCGCGTTCGACCTGCTGGCCACCTACAGCCGCTATCTCGAGAACATGCACGAGATGGCCTACTACCACTTCGAGATGCTCAATCTCGCGTACGGGGCCTACCTCACGTTCCTGGAGTTCTGCCGCAGCCACTTCCCGGCCATCACCGACGACCTGGTGGCGCGGATGGTCGCGGGCATCGACGTCATCCTCTACCGGCCCGACGCCGAACTGCGCCGGCTCGCCGCGCGCGCCGTCGAGCTGGGCGTCGGCGCGCGCGCTGACCTCGGGCGCGGACCCGGACGGGGTGCATCGCGGAGCTGGAGACGAGCGAGCCCGGCCGGCAGTGGCTGGACGAGCTCGAGGCGGTCAAGGACCCCTGGTTCTACTACTCCACCGGCTCCGGGTACTGCCACGCCAAACGGGCCTGGATCGACGACCTGCGCCCGCCGTTCGCCGCGCTGGCCGACTACGTCCGCCGGGTCGAGCGCGGCGAGGACCTGTCCCGGCCGCTCGAGGCGCTCCGCGCGGAGCGCGAGCGGATCGCGTCCGGCTACCGGAATCTGCTCGACGGCGCGGACGCGGCCGCCTTCGACAGCCTGCTCGCGCTGTCCCGCCAGGTGTTCCCGTTCGTGGAGAACCACAACTTCTACGTCGAGCACTGGCATCACTCGATCTTCTTCAACAAGGCGCGCGAGCTTGGTGCGGTGCTGGTCGCGGCCGGGCTGCTGGACGCCGACGACGACATCTTCTTCCTGCACCGCTACGAGGTGTACCGGGTGCTCTATGAGGCGGAGGCCCGGTGGGCGCTCGGCGTGCCCACGCGCAGCGAGTACACCTGGCGGGAGGAGGTGGCCCGGCGCCGCCAGATCTATGCCGCGTTCGAGAAGTGGAGCCCGCCGCCGGCCCTGGGCGTCCCGCCGGAGAAGGTGACCGAGCCGATCACGGTCACCCTGTTCGGCATCAACACCGAGACCATCGACCGCTGGCTCGCGGCCGAGAACGGCGACAGCGCGGACGGCCAGCTGCACGGGCTGGCCGCGTCCCCTGGTGTGGCCGAGGGAGTGGCCCGGGTGGTGCACCAGGTGGAAGAGCTCGAACAGCTCACCGACGGCGAGATCCTGGTCTGCCCGCTGACCGCGCCGAGCTGGTCGATTGTTTTCGCCCGGATCGCCGCCGCGGTCTCGGACGGCGGCGGGATCATGTCCCACGCCGCCATCGTGTCCCGCGAGTACCAGCTTCCCGCGGTGGTGGCGACCGGGGTCGGGACCAAGATGCTGCACACCGGCGACCGGCTGCGGGTCGACGGCGGCACCGGCACCGTCACCATCCTCGAGCGCGCCGGGGCGCCTGCCGGTGAGGCGGGCAGCGCATGACCGACCTGCGCATCGCGGTGGGCCGTGAGCACATAGCCGTCACCGGGGACTGCCTGCCGGAACACGTCGGTGACGTCGGCGGGAAAGCGGTCGGCCTGGGCTCGCTGGTCCGGGCGGGCCAGCGGGTCCCCGACTCGTTCGTCGTCACCGCGGGCGCGTACCGCGAGTACCTGGGCACCCGGGCGCGTCAGCTGCCCGGGCCGATGCGGGCGGCCATCGCGGATGCCTACGCCGCGCTCGGCGCGCGGCACGGGACCGAGGTGACCGTCGCGGTCCGGTCCAGCGCCACCGTGGAGGACTCGGCCGAGGCCAGCTGGGCCGGGCAGTTCCAGACGTACCTCGGGGTGGCGGGCGCCGCGGAGGTGCTGGTCAAGGTCGAGGAATGCTGGGCCGCCGCCCAGGATCCGCAGGTCGGCGCGTACCGGGCCGGCCACCAGTCCGGGGCGGATGGCGGCGTCGCGGTCATCGTCCAGGAACTCGTGGAGGCGCGGGCCGCGGGCGTGATGTTCACCCAGCACCCGGAGACCGGCGACCGGTCCCTCATCGTCATCGAGTCGAGCTTCGGGCTCGGCGAGGCGGTCGTCGGCGGGGATGTGGTGCCGGACCTGTTCGAGATCAACAAGATCACCGGCCTGCAGCACCGGTCGCGCCTCGGCACCAAGCACCACGAGCACCGGCTGCTGCCCGGCGGGCGCGGCGTCGAGGTCGTCCCCGTCGAACCCGGCCCGCCAGGGGGACTGGTCGATCTCCGAGGCGGAGGTCATGGCGCTGGCCGCCATGGCGGCCGATCTCGAGGCCAAGCTGGGCCGCGGCCTGGACGTGGAATGGGCCATCGGCACCGCCGCCAGCACGCGCGGCGAGGAAGCCCTGTTCGCCCTGCAGGTGCGGCCGATCACGGTCAAGCCGCGGCAGGCCGCCGCGGCCACGCCGCGGCGCGATGCCATCGGCCACATCCTGGGCCGGCTGGCCGGGCGGCCAGCGGAAGGCGATTCATGATGAACGCCCCCATGCGCCGGGCTGACCGGCGCTGACCGGTACGGAGGCCATCGGCGCGGTCGCCGCGGGCGCGGCCTCGGTGAGCGATGTGGTCGAGGGTTGCCTGGCCCGGGTGGCCGAGCTGGACGGTGGCGATCGGCGCCTTCCGGGTCGTCGACGAGCAGGGTGCCCGTAGCCGGGCCAAGCAGCTCGACAGCCGGGTCGCCGGGCCACTGCACGGCCTGGTGGCCGGCGTGAAGGACGTGATCGACACCGCCGGCCTGCCCACCGGGTACGGCTCGGCGCTGTTCACCGATCATCAGCCCGCCGAGGACGCGGACGTGGTGACCGCGCTGCGCCGGGCCGGCGCGATCGTGCTCGGCAAGACCGAGTCCACCGAGTTCGCCATGTTCCAGCCCACCCGGACCCGCAACCCGGTCGATCCGGACCGGACGCCCGGGGGGTCCTCCAGCGGCTCGGCGGCGGCCGTCGCGGCGGGCATGGTCCCGGTCGCGCTCGGCACCCAGACCGCCGGTTCGGTGCTGCGCCCGGCCGCCTACTGCGGTGTCTACGGCTTCAAGCCCGCCTGGGGCTGGACCTCCACCACGGGGATCTGGCGGCTGTCGGAGCACCTGGACACCGTCGGGCTGTTCGCCCGCTCCGTGGCCGACCTGCGGCTCACCTACCACGCCCTGCGCTCTCCCAGCAGCCGCTCCGCCACCGGCCTCCCGCACCCCCACGACGACCGGGCCACCGCGCCGTACCCGGTCCGCCCGCCCTCGGTCGGCGTGCTCACCGGGGCGGAGTGGGCGCGCAGCGACGAGGACGTCAGCGCCGCGCTCTCCTGGGTCGGCCAGGCTGTCGGATGCCGGGTGGCAGGTCAGGGAGATGGCCATGCCCGAGTCCTGGCGGCACCTGCCGGGCCACCAGGAGGTGGTGATGGCAGCCGAGGTGGCGAAGAACCTGCACGCGGTCCTCGGCGGCCAGGTCAGCCAGATCTCCGACAGCGCGCAGGCCATCGTCGAGCGGGGCGACCGCTGCCTGGCCCAGGAGTACCTGGCCGCCCTCGCGGCCAAGGACGAGGCACTGCAGGCCATGGCGCCGCTCTCGGCCACCACTGACCTGGTGCTCATGCCCAGCGCCCTGGGCGCCGCCCCCATCGGCCTGGCGTCCACCGGCGACCCGGTCATGTGCCGGGCCTGGACCCTGCTCGGCCTGCCCACCGCCAGCGTCCCGGCCTGGCGGCGGCCCGGCGGGCTGCCCGTCGGCGTGCAGCTGGCCGGCACCGGCCCGGACGACTTCAGCTACCTGGCCTACCTGGCCCTGGCCGAGGCCGCTCTTACCCACAAGGAGGACTGACCATGAACTACGACTTCGTCAACGTCTGCCGCGAGGAACTAACGCTTTGCGGCGTTCACGAGGGCGAGGCGGTAGCCATCCTCAGCTCGGACGCCGAGGATGAGCTCCTCGGGCACGCCGCCGCGTTCATGCAGGCGGCGAAGGAGCTGGGCGCGCTGCCCTACCACGTGCGGGTGCCGGCGACCCGGGGCAAGGGCGCCGCGACCTGGGAAGTGGGCACCACGCCGCTGACCGGGCACCCGGCCGCGATGGCCGCGCTCAAGGAAGCCTCCATCGTGATCGACCTGGTCTTCATGCTGTTCTCCAAGGAGCAGCTGGAGATCCAGGCGTCGGGCACCCGCATCCTGCTGGCCGTGGAGCCGGTCGACGTGCTGTCCCGGCTGCTGCCCGACCGGCACCTGCGCGAGCGTGTGGAGTTCGCCGGGGACCTGCTGGCCGCGGCCAAGAGCCTGCGCATCGAGCACGAGAACGGCACCAACCTGGTGTACCGGCTCGGCAAGTACCCGACCATCACCGAATACGGCTACACCGATGAGCCGGGCCGCTGGGACCACTGGCCGTCCGGCTTCCTGTTCACCGGGGCCTACGAGGACGGCGTGGACGGCACCATGATCCTCGCCCCCGGCACCATCAACTATCCGTTCAAGTCCTACCTGCGCACGCCGATCCGGCTGCAGATCGAGTCGGGCATGATCGTCGACATCTCCGGCGAGCTCGACGCCGAACTGATGCGTGACTACATGGAGCAGTTCAACGATCCCGCCGGGTACGCCATCTCGCACATCGGCTGGGGGCTCAACGAGAAGGCCCGCTGGTCGGCGCCGATGATGGACACCCGGGGCATCGGCCAGGAAGGGCGCTCGTTCTACGGCAACGTCCTGTTCGCCACCGGCCCCAACCAGGAACTGGGCGGCAGCAACGCCTCCCCGTGCCACATCGACATTCCGCTGCACGGCTACTCCCTCTACCTCGACGACCGCCAGATCGTCGACCGGGGTGACATCACCGTCCCCGAAATGAAGCCGCGCGGCTGAGTTAGCCGCCGCGTCACCGCCCGCACCTGCCCGCGGGAGCCGCCGGGCAGGCGCGGCGATGGCGCCATGCCCTAAGGAGGGGCACATGACAAACCTTGAAGCCGGCGCCTCGATCCCGGCAGGTCAAGGCCGGGACAATTTCGGGCGGATCGAGACCCGGGGCATCGACATGATCCCCGACGTGGAGCGGAAGGCTAAGCCGTACACCTTGTTCTCGGTGTTCTTCGGGCCGCAGTTCGGCTACGGGAACATGCTGTTCGGCGCGCTGCCCATCGCGTTCGGTCTCGGCTGGTGGGCGGCGTTCTGGTCGGTCACGATCGGCGCGGCGGTCGGCTCCCTGGTCTTCCTGGGGATCAGCCCGCTCAGCCCGAAGACCGGGACCAACACCCAGGTGTCCAGCGGCATCGCGTTCGGCGTCCGGGGCCGCCTGCTCGGCTCCGGGATCACCTGGTTCATCGCCGTCGGGTTCTTCATCATCCTGATCTACACGTCCGGCCAGGCCGTGGTGGACACGTTCAACCGCTGGTTCGGCACGCCAACCGGGCTGGGCGCGCTGTCCGTCGGCATGGCCGCCGTCCTGATCATCACGTGCGTGGCGGCCGTGCTCGGGCATGGCACGCTGGAGAAGAGCATCCGCGGCATCAACGTCGTGTCCATCGTCATCCTGGTCATGCTGTTCGCGGTGTTCGCGTCCAAGTTCCACGTGATCCAGGGCGGGCATTACCTGCTGGGCAGCTTCTGGCCGACCTGGTTCATCGCCACCACCACCACCGCGTCCCTGCCCATCTCATGGGGGCCGTTCGTCGGCGACTACGGCCGGTACATCCCGGCCAGCGCGCCGTCCTGGAAGGTCAGCGCCTACGCCGTGGGCGGCATCTTCACCGGCTGCTGGCTCGCCATGACGGCCGCGGCGTTCGCGGCCACCTCGTTCCCGGCGCAGGCCGGCAACTTCGTCACCGGTATCACCGCCGCCGCGCCGGTCTGGTTCCTGTTCCCGCTGCTGCTGGTGCCCGGGCTGGCGTCGAACATCGCCAGCGCGGCCATGTCGCTGTACAACGCGACGCTGGACATCGGCGCCTGGCCATTCTTCTACCGGTTCAAGCGGTACATCATCACGGCCGCGTTCGGGCTGGTGCTGCTCGGGCTGACCTACCTGTTCGTGGTGGCGACCAATTTCCTCACCAACCTCGAGTCGTTCGTCACCATCATGATCGTCACCGCGACGCCGTGGATGGTCATCATCGGCATCGAGTTCGTGCTCAGCCGCAACGACATCGCGCCCATCGACCTGCATGCGTTCGCCATCCCGGGCATGCACGGGAAGTACTGGTACCAGAACGGGGTGAACGTGCGGGCCTTCATCGCCTGGCTGTGCGGCGCGGGCCTCGGCCTGTTGTTCTCAACCAACACCCTGTTCACCGGGCCGCTGGAGTCCTCGGTCAGCGGCGTCGACATCTCCTGGCTGGTGGCCGGGATCGCCGGCGGGCTGGTCTACCTGGCGCTGCGCTACGCGGCGCGCGGCGCGGTCAGCCCGGCCGGGGTGCACGACGCGGACCTGGCCGATGCCGTCCCCAGGGTTCCTGGCGTTCCCGGAGTCCCCGGAATGGACGCCTGACCCGGATACGACCCAGCAAGGACAGAGAACATGAAGAAGTCTGAATCGGTGTTCTTCCGCTCGGGTGAGCTGCGGATGCACGCGGCCCGGCATCCCGGCAGCGGTGACCGGCCGATCGTGGTGGTGCCCGGCATCACCACGCCGGCCGGGGCCTTCGCCGTGGCCGCCAGCGCACTGGCCGACGTCGGATCAGACGTCTACGTGCTCGACATGCGGGGACGCGGGCTGTCCGAACGGGCCCCCTATGGCGCGCACCGGGCCGGCGATTACGCCGGCGACGTGCTGGCTCTCATCGACCAGGCCGGGCTGCATCAGCCCGTCCTGGTCGGGCATTCGCTCGGTGCCCGGGTCGTGGCGGCGGCCCGGGCCCGGGTCCCCGGCGTGTCAGCCGGCCTGGTGGCTATCGATCCGCCCATGTCCGGGCCCGGCCGGCGCCCGTACCCGATGACGCTCGACCGTTTCCTCAGCGGCCTGCACGGGGCGCGCGCCGGGCAGGGCATCGCGCAGGCCAGGTCGGACTACCCGACCTGGACCGAGGACGAGGTACGGGCCCGGGGCGAGTGGCTCGCCTCCTGCGACGAGGTCGCCGTGGTGGAGAGCTACGCATGGTTCCACCTCGAGGCGTTCGAACCGGTCTGGCGTGAGGTGGAGCCACCCGCGCTGCTGCTGTACGGCGCCGAGAGCCCGGTGGTCACGGCCGCCGATGCGGATCTGCTCCGCCGGGTGAACCCGCGGGCCGGGGTGGTGGCCGTGCCGGGCAGCGGGCACATGGTCCCGTGGGACAACCTCGCCCAGACGGTGGCCGAGGTCGGGAAGTTCCTGTCCGAGGTGGGGACCAGCGCATGAAGGCCATGGAGGACCAGGACGATACGGAGAGCAACAGCGTGCGCACTGCCACCGACACCGCCCCGAACCTGCCCGCAGCCACCGAGATCGAGCGGCGGGCCCTCGAGTGGATCCGCCCGTACAGCCAGGCCTGGCATCTGGAGCGGGCCCGGGACTGGCTGGTCTACCTCGATCCGGGCGCTTCCCTGGAGGCACGCCTGGCCGTGGTGACCCACGACATCGAGCGGATGTTCCCCAACGGCCCGCAAATGAACAAGGCCACCGGCCGCTGGGATGACCCGCATTACCTGTACGCGCACGCCGCGCGGTCCGCCGAAGTCGTCGGCTTCTGGCTGCACGCGCAGCACGACGTGCCGGACAAGTACGCGCTGTCCGAGGTCCAGCGGCTGATCACGCTGCACGAGTTCGGCGGCGTGGGCGGCGCGGACCTGGTCCAGGCGGCCGACTCGCTCTCGTTCCTGGAGACGTTGAAGGACATCGTCAGGAAGTGGGTGACGCACGGTGAGTGCGACGCCGAGCAGGCCCGGGCCAAGCACCGCTACATGGCCGAGCGGATCCGGGTCCCGGCCGCGCAGCCGATAGCGGAACGCCTACTCCAGCAGGCTCTCGCCACACTCGACGACCTGTAGCAGGCTGGGGTGATGATGGCACCGCACCGCGTCGGCCTGATCGTGCCGAGTTCCAACGTCACGATGGAAACGGAGATCCCGGCGCTGCTGTCCCGGCACCCGGCGGTCTCGCTGCGCGGCGTGACCTTTCATTCCAGCCGGGCGGCGCTGCACCGGGTCGACCCGCAGTCGCTGCAGCGGATGGTGGCCGAAAGTGACCGCTGTGCGCGGGAACTGGCCGACGCCCGGCTCGACGTGGTGGCGTATGCCTGCCTGATCGCCATCATGGCCGCCGGGCCGGGGGCGCACGAAGCGGCCGAACAGCGGCTGGCCGGCACACTCGCCGCCGCCGGATCCGAAGCGCCGGTGACGAGCAGTGCGGGCGCCCTGGTCCGGGCCCTGCAGCGGCTCGGTGCTCGCCGGGTGGCCATCGTGACCCCCTACCTCAAGCCACTTACCGTCATGGTCATCGACTACCTGGCCGGGTACGGGATCACGGTCACCGACTCGGTCAGCCTCGAGGTCGCCGACAACGTCGATGTCGGGCGGCTCGATCCCGCCGATCTGAGCGGCCACGTCGAGCGGCTGGACCTGACCGGTGTGGATGCGCTGGTGCTCTCCGCCTGCGTGCAGATGCCCTCGCTGGCCGTGCTCGACGAGGTCGGCCGGCAGACGCAGGTTCCCGTACTGTCCGCCGCCACGGCCACGGCCGGCGAAGTGCTCGCCCTGCTCGACCCGCCTGCGAGCTGAACGGCCAGCCTGACATTCCGGGGGGCTGTGTCGTCAGACTGTCATGAGCTTCGATACACCTGCCGGGACGCGCGGTGGCCGCCAGCCGCGCGCCGGGCTGATGCTGCGGCTGATCAACAAGAACGCCGCCAGCCGGTTCCGCCGCACCGGGAAGATGCTGGGGTTCAAGGGCCTGAACCTGACCACCGTCGGGGCCAGGAGCGGCGCCGAGCGCACCAGCCCGGTCGGCTGGTGGCCCGGCCCAGACGGCAGCTGGCTCATCGTGGCGGCGGCGAACGGGGCGGCGGGGAACCCGGCGTGGTATCACAACATCGCCGCTCACCCCGGCGACGTGCGGATCGAGGTGGACGGCCGCCAGATCGGCGTGACGGCCGAGCAGCTGCACGGGGCGGAGCGGGCACAGGCCTGGCAGCAGATCGCCAGTGCCACGCCCCGCTTCGCGCAATACCAGGGCAAGACCGACCGCGAGCTGCCGGTCATCCGCCTGGTACCCCGATCTGGCTAGCCGGGCAGGTCGGCAAGCTCGCCGACCTCGACCCCGCCGCCGGCGGCGAGGATCGGGCAGCCCTTGGCCAGCATGAGCGCCTCGTCGAGGTTGTCCGCGGTCACCAGCGAATAGCCGCCGAGCTGCGCGCCGTCCGCGCTGTCGCCCACCGTGGCCCGGTTGAACACCGGCTTGCCCAGGTCGCGGAGCGCAGTCCCCATGCCCTGGAACCAGGCGGTCCAGGCCGCGATCCCGTCGGGGGTGCCCGGCGTGAAGTCCGCCGGGGTCCGGTAAGTGAAGATGAACTCGGCCATCTCGTGCTCCTCCCGTTCGGCCTGCCGTGGCCGGCATCGCCTTCGAACGGGTAGACACCGGCCAGCGGCGGAGTTGGGCGGCGGTGACATCCTTGGCTCATGACCACTTACGTATTCAGGCTCAAGGCGCCTCGCCCGACGTTCGCGCTGGACATGAACGACGAGGAGCGTGAGGTCATGGCCCGCCATGCCGATCATTGGCGGCCGTGGGTCGAGTCAGGCCAGATGGTGATCTTCGGCCCCGTGCTCGACAGCGGCGGCTCGTGGGGACTCGGCGTGGTAGAGGCGGACGACGAGGAGGAGTTGCGGGCTTTCGCCGCGCAGGATCCGGTGGTGACGACCGGCACGGGCACGATTGAGGTCGGGAAGATGCTGGCTGGCTTTGTCCGGCCGCGGGCATGAAAGGCTGGGAACATGGACTACGCCCACCTTGGCCGTTCCGGTCTCCGCGTCAGCCGCCTGTGCCTCGGCACGATGAACTTCGGTCCGCTGACCCCGCCCGCGGACGCGCACGCGATCATGGACCGGGCGCATGAGCTTGGCATCAACTTCTTCGACACCGCGAACCGCTACGGCGGCGCGTTCAGCCCGCCTGGCCAGGTCGCGGGCAACGACCAGTCGCATCCGGGATGGACCGAGGAGATCATCGGCGACTGGTTCGCGTCTGGCGGCGGGCGCCGCGAGCGCACCGTGCTGGCTACCAAGCTGTACGGGGCGATGGGCGACTGGCCCAATGACGACAGGCTTTCCGCGCTCAACATCCGGCGCGCGTGCGACGCTTCGCTGCGGCGCCTGCAGACCGACTACATCGACTTGTACCAGATGCATCACGTGGACCGGGGCACGCCGTGGGATGAGATCTGGCAGGCGATGGAGGTCCTGGTCGCTCAGGGCAAGATCCTTTATGCCGGATCGTCCAACTTCGCGGGCTGGCACATCGCGCAGGCCAACGAGGCCGCGGCGGCACGTGACTTCTTCGGCCTGGTCAGCGAGCAGTCCATTTACAACTTGATGACCCGCGACATTGAACTCGAGGTCCTGCCCGCTGCGATCTCCTACGGCGTCGGCGTCATCCCGTGGTCCCCGCTGCAGGGCGGGCTGCTCGGCGGAGTGCTCAAGAAGGAGCGCGAAGGGCGCCGGCGCGTGTCGGGCCGGGCGCAGGAGGCACTTGAGCGCAGCCGCCAGCAGATCGAGGCCTATGAGAGCCTGTGCGATGAGATCGGCGAAGAGCCGGGCAGCGTCGCGCTGGCCTGGCTGCTGCACCAGGACGGCGTGACCGGGCCGATCATCGGCCCGCGTACCGCCGGGCAACTCGAGGATGCACAGCGCGCGGTGTCGCTCAAGCTCGATGACAAGGTGCTGGAACGTCTCGACAGCATCTTCCCCGGCTACCGGCCAGCCCCGGAGAACTATGCCTGGTAGTAGAAGGTACGTGCAACCACACGGCTAAGCTCAGGCTGCAGCTGGGTGGGCCCAGGAAGCAGGCCCCACTGCTCCGTGCTGGGCATCTGTGCCGTGACGAGAGGCGTGCGTACTGTGCGCCAACATGAAGATCAGCGTGCGGGCCCGCCCCCTCCGGGCCAGGACTATGGGGGCGCCCGCGCGAGCACGGCTGAGCCGGCGGAGTGGGCTGACAAGCTCCGCGACATCCAGTTGATCACTGATGCCGCGCTATCCGCGCTGGATCCACAGGCTCTGCTGGACGCGCTGGTCGGGCGGGTGAGAGAGGCTCTGCAGGCGGACACCGCTGCGGTGCTGCTGCTTGACCATCCCCAATGGCCAGCTCGTCGCGGCGGCGGCCAACGGCCTGGAAGAAGAAGTCCAGCAGGGCACCCGCATCCCGATAGGCCGTGGTTTCGCTGGCCGGATCGCCGCGCTGGGCAAGCCGGTGGTCTTGAACGAGGTGACCCACACCACGGTGGTCAACCCCATCTTGCTGAGCAAAGGGGTACGGTCCCTGATGGGCGCTCCGCTGCTGTCCGACGGCGGGGTGATCGGCGTTCTGCATGTCGGCACCCTCAGCGGCCGCGTCTTCACCCGCGAGGACGTGGACCTTCTGCAACTCGCCGCCGACCGGGCGGCGATGGCCGTGCGGGCCCTGGAAGCCCAGCTCGATCGCGCGGCCACCACGGTGCTGCAGCGCAGCCTGCTGCCGACCGCGCCCCCCGTGGTAGGGGGCCTGGAGCTGGCCGCCCGCTATGTGCCGGGCAGCGGGAACGTCGGCGGTGACTGGTACGACGTGTTCAGCCTGCCCTCAGGGCATGTCTGCGCGGTGATCGGGGATGTGACCGGCAGTGGCCTGCAGGCAGCCGTGATCATGGGCCGGATGCGCAGCGCGCTGCGGGCTTATGCGCTGGAGTCCAGCGATCCGGCTGAGGTGCTGGAACGCCTGAGCCGCAAGATGCAGCATTTCGAACCCGACGCGATGGCCAGCGTATTGTGCGCGATGATCAGCCCGTCCCTGGACCAGGTATGCCTGTCCTCGGCGGGTCACCCACCGCCGCTGATCGCCGGCCCGGGACAGTCAGCTGAACTGGCACCGGTCGCCCCGGGTGTTCTCATCGGCGTGGCCAGCCCGGCGCCGCGACCGGTCAGCGCCATCGATCTGCCGCCCGGCGCGATCCTGTGCCTGTACACCGACGGGCTGGTGGAACGGCGCGACCGGCCTATCGACGATGGCATTGCGCGGCTGTCCGCCGCGGTTACCACCGGGGACCCCGAGGACGCCTGCGCGGCGGTGATGCTGGCGATGGCGGGCTATGTCACGCACCGCGATGACGTGGCGCTACTGATGGTTCGCCGGCGGCCAGATGCGGCTGGAGGCGCCGGACCGGAGGGTCAGTGATTGCGGAGCGCGTTGATTAGCTCGCTCTTGCTGATCGACGAGCGTCCTTTGATGCCTACCTCGCGGGCCCGCTTTACCAGGTCCGCCTTGGACATGTCCTGGTAGGAACCGCTCTTGCCGCCCTTGGCGGCTGACTTGCGGCGTGACTTCGGCAGCGGCGTTGGCGATGCGGGCGGAGCTTTTCCTTGCTCTCACCGTGCTCCCGCAATTTCTGGTAGGTCTTCTCGTCCTTGATCTGCGCTCTGGGCATCGGCTTCTCCTTCTCACGTGTCCGTTGCGGCTCGTCGTCGTCGTGGGCGGCTGCGGCGTCGTGCAGCTGGCGGAGTAGGTCAGTTACGTGGTCCAGCGGGTCATCCGACGCGGGCGTATCGTGAGCAGCCGTGCCCCGGTCCAGTGGCCGGCCCGCTTCCGTCTGCGGGCGCCTGTTACTGGCTCGGCCATGACACTGCTCCCTAATCCTGGCCGGTGCGGGACTGGTGCGGGACGGTCACCCATCCAGCGAGTTGACCCGGTCAGCGGGGACATATTCCCCGGTGCCCGACCCGGATTCCTTGGCCTCATAGTGCGCATGGGCGTCGCGGTAGTCGGGCCGGACGTGCTTGCGGCGGAAGGTCAGCCAGAGCGGCACACCCACGATCGCCACGACGATGAGCAGCGCGATCGGCCAGTTGGCGATGACGGCACCAGACATGTTTGCCTCCTCAGAAGAACGCATGGCGCCGACCCGGGGGCGGGCCGCGCCGTGACTGTCGTCCAGTCCGCCAGCTTCCCGCCGTGACCGATGGCAAACGCGAACGCCTGCCCGCCGTGCCGCGTCATCGTTAGCCCTCCTATTCCAGCGGCCGCCGCTACCCGGCGCGCGGTGACCCATGCGTGGTTTGCCTGGTGCCAGCCGGGTAGCAGCACGCGCGTGGCTAACGGGCATCGGCCGCCGCATCGGGCTCCACTGGCCCGCCGGGCCGGCGCCTGGCTGCATGGTGGGTGCTGCTGATGTCGTTCTGGGTCATGCTGGACGATTCGATCGGCAACTGATGAGCTGCTGGCCGGGGCGGGCGCGGCGGCGATCGGGGCACTCTTCGCCGAGCTGCGTCGCCCAAGGCAGGCCTGCGTTCCGGATGCGGGCCGCGGTGGCTGGTCCCGGCGCTGCGGCTGCCCTGGGAGGTGGCGCGGGACACGGTAATCGTCTACCCGGCGCTGTGGCGGCAGGCTGGCCCGCGGCGAGGACCCGCCCAGCGGGTTCCGCGAGGTGCCGGCGCGCCAGGGCGAGGACGGCGCCGGGAGACGCCGCCAGGCGGGCGCTGCTGGTCGGCGGGCGCAGTCCGTCACCCCCAACGCGTTCGTGCTCGGCATCGACTCCGAGCGCGGGGTCATGATGATCCACCAGCTCGTGGTCAGCGAGGGAGAGAGTCGGAGCATGATGAACGCGGCTTCATGATCGCGGCCATCGTGATGCTGATCGCCGATCATCCCGTGCGGGATCGTGGTGTGCGCGGGCAGCTGAGGGCCGCCGTGGTCGCGTACGAGGCCATCAGCTCGGTCATCGTGATGGTGCTGGTGCTGCTGGCGCGAGGCGCTTCCAGCGGTCCGGCGAGTTCGAGCTGCCGGTGCTGCTGGCCGTGCTGCTGTTCGGCAGCGGGCTGGTCTTCGTCCGGTTCCATGGAGCGCTGGCTGTGATCGGTCGCGGACGTCGTGGCCGACATGCTGCTCGGCCTGGCGGCGCTCGATCGTGCTCGCTGCCTCGGTCGGCATGCTGGTGATGCGCGACGCCTACGCCGAAGCTGCATTTCGTGACCCCGGTCGGCACTGGTGGCGCCGGCGCTGGTCGGGCTGGCGGTCCTGGTGCAGTCCGGCCTCGACGGAGAACACCGGCGAGACCTGGCTGGCGCTGGTGTTCATCATGATCGGCGGGCCCGTTCCTGACCCACGCCACGATCCGGCGCCATCCGGGTGCCGCGAGATGGGCGACTGGCGCGGGCAGCCCGCACGCGGCCGCAGGTCAGCGGAGGAGAGGGAGCAATGATGGCCGTCGCCTCGGCCGTGGTCACCCCGTACACGGTCACGCAGCAGCTGATGGACGCGCTGCAGGTGACGATCCTGGTGCTGGTGGTCGCGGCGGTGCGACCGCCGTGGTGCTGGTCCGGGCGCCGGTCACGGCAGGTGCATCGTGCTGAGCGCGTACGGCCTGCTGCTCGCCGTGCTGTTCCTGGTGTTCCAGGCGCCTGACGTGACGCTGTCCGAGCTGACCGTCGGATCGGTCGTGCTGCCGGCCGTGCTCTTGCTGACGCTGGCCAAGGTCAGGAAGCGCGAGAAGTGACGCCGTCCGCCCGCCGCTGGGTCTTCCTCGTCGGCGCTGGCCGGGCTGGCCGTCTTCTACTCTGTGGGGCCTGTCCGGGCTGCCGGGCTTCGGTCGACTACCCCGGCCCGTACGGCTTCATCATCAACCGGGTCACGGTCGCCCAGACCAACGCGACGGGCGTGGTGTCCGCCGTCAACTTCGAGTACCGCGGCTTCGACACGGTGGGCGAGGAGTTCATCTTGTTCGCCGCCGTCGCCGGGCATGGCGGTGGTGCTGCGGCACCTGCGCGGCGAGCAGGACGGGCCGGCGCTGGACAAGGCGTCCGACCGTGACCTGCCGCCGACCAGCGAGGCCGTCCGGCATGGTCGCGCTGCTGTTACCGGGCCCATCGTGCTGATCGGATGGTGGCTCGCCTCGCATGCGCAGACGAACCCGTCCGGTGGCTTCCAGGGCGGGGTGGTGATCGCGACCGCGTTCGTCCTGGTCTACCTGTCCGGCGAGTTCCGGGTGTTCCAGCGGATCAGCCCGGCGGACGTGACCGCCGCGGTCGAGGCGGTGGGAGCGGGCGGCTTCGTCGCGCATCGGCCTCGCCGCGGTCGCGATGGACCTGCCGTACCTGAAGAACTTCCTCCCGCTCGGCACCGTGCCCGGCGCGGTCAGCTCGTCCGGGACCATCGCGCTGATCAGCTTCTTCGTAGGGCTTGAGGTGGCCGCCGCGTTCATCCGATCGTGGGCGAACTGCTGGAGGCAGACCCTGCTGGTGAGAGGCAAGGAAAGGGTAGATGCAGATATTCCCTTTCATCGTCGTGGCCTGGATCCTGGGCGTCGGCCTGTATGGCATCGTCACCAGCCGCCACCTGGTGCACCAGATCATCTGCCTGATCGTCGTCCAGTCCTCGACGTACGTGCTGCTGCTCGGCGTCGGGTACGTGACCGGCGGCGGCGGCGCCCTACTTCTTCGACATCCCGCTGCATACCCGGGCGGTGGACCCAGTGGTGCAGGCGCTGGCGCTGACCGACGTGGTGGTCGAGGCGGCCGTCACCGCGCTGCTGCTGGCCTTCGCGATCCAGGCGCACAAGCGGTTCGGCACGCTGGACCCGCAGGAACTGGCCTCAGCTGCAAGGGCTGACCGGGTGGACCATGGCTAGCTTCGCCGCTCGCGGTCACGGTCCCGCTGCTCGTCGCCGCCGCGATCGTCGGCGCTGGGCCCGCTGTTGGCCAGGCGGCGCTGGCTGCTGGACGCTGGCCGCCATCGTGACCGGCGGCGCGCGTGGCGGTCATGCTGGCGATCATCATGGTCAAGGTGGCGGGCGGCGACGCAGGTGTACTGGTTCGCTGGCTTCCGCCCGGCCCGCGGCATCGCGATCGGCATCGACTTCGAGGCCGGCTCGCTCAACGCGGGCCTGGCGCGCCCTCGGCCGCGGTGCTGGTGACGGCTGCCATGATGTTCTCCTGGCGGTACTTCGAGCGAGTGGCGACCTACTACCACGCGCTGATGCTGATCTTCCTGGCGGGCATGACCGGGTTCTGCCTCACCGGCGACATCTTCGACCTGTTTGTCTGGTTCGAGCTGATGGGCGTGGCGGCCTACGCGCTGACCGCCTACCGGCCGGAGGAACGCGGGCCGCTGCAGGGAGCGCTGAACTTCGCGATCACCAACAGCATTGGCGCCTACCTGTCGCTGTCCGGCATCGCGCTGATCTACGGCCGCACCGGCGCGCTGAACATGGCGCAGATCGGCGCCTGGACCGCCCGCCACCCCGGACCGGCTGGTCGTCGTGGCGTTCCTGCTGATCCTCGCCGGGCTGCTGGTCAAGGCGGCGATCGTGCCGTTCCACTTCTGGCTCGCGGACGCGCACGCGGTCGCACCCACCCCGGTGTGCGTGCTGTTCTCCGGCGTCATGGTGGAACTCGGCCTGTACGGGATCGCCCGGGTGTACTGGTCGATGTTCGGCCAGGCGCTCGGCCACCGGGCCGGCTGTCACCGCTGCTGTTCGTGGCCTCGGCGTGCTCACCGCGGTCGTGGGCGCCGTGTACTGCTTTCGCGAGCGGCACCTCAAGCGGCTGCTCGCGTTCTCCACCATCAGCCACGCGGGCATGTTCCTCGCCGGCATCGGCGTGCTGACCCCGCTCGGGCTGGCCGGCGCGGCCGTCTACGTCGTCGGCCACGCGCTGGTCAAGGCGGCGCTGTTCCTGTGCATCGGCATCGTGTTGCACCGGCTCGGCTCGGTCAACGAGGCCCGGCTGCACGGCCGCGGCAGCGGCCTGCGGGTCACCGGCGTGGTGTTCACGCTGGCCGCCCTCGGGCTGGCCGACTTGCCGCCCGTCGCCACGTTCCTCGGCAAGGGATGGATCGAGGACAGCGCCGGCCAACCCTGGCTGGGCTGGATCATCGTGCTGTTCGTCGGCTGCACGGTCCTGGTCGGCGGGGCCGTGCTGCGGGTGGCCGGCGGCGTGTTCTACGGGCTAGGGGACCCCGCCCAGCGAGGACCGCGGAGATGGCCAGGGAGACCGTCGGAGGAGACCAGCGAGACCGACGCAGGGCAAGGCCAGCGCACGCCGCTGACCATGATCATCCCGCCGCCGTGCTGACGTGGCCGCGGTCGGCCGTCGGCTGCTTCGCTGCCGCGGCTCGGGCGGGCGTCGAGGCGGCGGCCGTCCGGTTCCAGGACCAGGGCGCGCTACAACGCCACCGTGCTGCCGGCGCCCGGGTCACGCCACCCGGCCGCGCTCGCACCCCGCGGAGCCCGGCCGGGGTCACCGCGATCGCCGTGGCGACCGGGCTGGGCTTGGCCGCCGGGCGCGGTGGCAGTCGCCTGTCTCACGCTGTACTGGCGGCGGCTACCGCTGCTGCGCCGGGCCTCGAGCCGGGCGCCGGGCTGGCGCGACCCGTTGAGCGGTTCCAAAGCGGCGTGATCAACGACTACATGACCTGGATCGTCGTCGGCATGGCCTGCCTCGGCGGCGCGCTGGCGGTTGCCATCCGCTGAAGGGCCTTGCGTGGCGGGCCGCGCCGGACGGCGTGGAGACGGTTGCCATCGCGCTGCGCGGGTAGCGGTGCGTTCTGGACTGAGAAACCGCGGGCCCTGCCGCGGCAACAGCCCGGGCCGCTACAGCCGCGAGGAGATAGCCATGAGCAAGGTTGACTGGCACGAGGTCGCCAGGCTGGTGCAGCGCGGCTGCCGGTCTCACTGGCCATCGCGATCGTCGAATGGACACCCGCCCTCGACAGCACGGAGGCTAGGGCGTGCCCACGATCGCGGTAGTAGCCCACGCTGGTAAGAGTTTCGGTGGCGGGCTGAGTGAGCTTCGGGAGGTACTGGCGCGGGAAGGCATCACTGACCCGCTCTGGTATGAGGTGACGAAAAGCCGCAAGGCACCTAAGCGTGCGCGCCGGGCACTGGCGCAAGGTGCTGAGGTGATATTCGTCTGGGGCGGTGATGGAACGGTCCAGCGTTGCATCGACGCGGTGGCCGGAACCGACGCTGTCCTGGCGATCCTGCCAGCCGGCACGGCCAATCTCCTGGCGGCGAACCTGGAAGTCCCGGCCGACCTCACGGAGGCGGTGCTGGTGGGGCTGAAAGGCGAGCACCGCCGATTGGATACCGGCTCGCTGAACGGTGAGCGGTTCGCGGTCATGGCAGGCGCGGGGTTCGACGCTCGCATGATCAAGGAAGCCGGCCGGGGGCGGAAGGGACGGTTCGGCCGGGCGGCGTATCTGTACGCGGGGGCTCGGAACCTCACCGCACGCCAGGTCAAGGCCGTTGTTGACGTGGACGGCAGCCGCTTCTTCAAGGGCCGTGTCTCGTGCGTCCTGGCCGGGAACGTGGCCAAGGTTCTCGGCGGGATCGAGGTCTTCGGCGGTGCCAGGCCGGATGACGGCCTGCTCGAGTTTGGGCTGGTCACAGCCAAGAACCCAGGTGAGTGGGCGCGAGCTTGGCGCGGGTGGCGCAGGGCCACGCCGCGCAATCGCCGTTCATTAAGGTCACCCGGGGTAAAGAACTCAAGGTCCGGTTTGACCGGCCGCTGCCCTGCGAACTAGACGGCGGTGCGCGTGACGAGATCAAGAAGATGCGAGTCAAGGTTCATCCAGGCTCGGTCAAGGTCTGCGTTCCCAGTCACGCGGTAGTCTGTGCAGACTGAGTCGAGAGGAGGTGCGACACCCGTGTCGATCTTGGTTTCCGCGCCTCCTGGAGCTGACTGACCGAGCACAGCCGCAGGTGGCGCCGCCTTCGAGAGGTGGCCCCATGGCCGTATCCATCAAGAGCAGCACCTTCGGCTGCCCCGATCCCTACCGTTTGGTCGAGCAACTCGGCCGGGCCTCCGACGCGGTCGCCGGCCTGATCAGCAATATCCGGGCCGACCAGTGGTCAGCGCCGACCCCATGCACGGAGTGGACGGTACGCCAGGTGGTCAATCACCTGATCGGCATGAACCGGGTCTTCGCCGCGCTGCTGGCCGGCCAGCCGCCTCCGCCCAGGCCGCCCGCGGACCATGCCGAACAGGACCCGGTCCGCGCCTACCGTGACTCCGCGGCCGCGCTGCGGGCCGCGTTCGCCCGGCCCGGGGTCCTCGAACGCACCTACCGCGGCCCGCTCGGGACCGCCACCGGCGCCGAGCGACTGCAGATCCGCCTCTACGACCTGCTCGCCCATGGCTGGGACCTCGCGCAAGCCATCGGGCAGCCCGACGGCCTGCCTGATGATCTAGCCGAACAGTCGCTGGTGTTCGCCCGAACCCAGCTGACCGAGCAAGCCCGCCCCGGTCGCTTCGGCCCGGCGCAAGACGTTGCCGAGCACGCCTCCGCCATCGAGCGGCTGGTGGCCTTCCTCGGCCGCCCGGTCAGCACAGGAGGCTGAGCGGATGGCTGATCCGGCCGGCCAAGAGCTCGTTCCCGCACGGCTGCGCTGCGGCATCGTCGTGCGCGTACGGGAGGATGCCTGTGACATCGTCAGGGACCGTCAGATGGCACCGGCGGTACGCGACGCGGTTTCCCTCGCCGCGGACCGAACGGGTCTCACCTGGTCACCTCGTGGCCATCGGGACCACGCCGGACGGCACCGAGGTGATCGTGTGGCGGTGGTATGACGCCGTCGTGCTCGGCGCAGAGGCCGGCTTGATCAGGCTGTGGGAGCCCTCGCACGGCGAAGTCCTGGCCCAGCCACGGCCCGCATACCGGTCTGCGCCGCCCGGGACTCGTGCCTACTTGTCCGCCGGCCTGCCCGGGGCCGACTGGTGGGTAGCCGGCGGAGCCGCAGCCAGCGCGGAGGACGCCGATGTCGAACTGGACCAGATCGAGCAGTTCTACGCAGCGTGGGCCAGCAGCGGGACGAGGTACTGGGCGTCGGGGCTGCCCCAGCCGGTGACCGGGTCCCAGCCGGGTCCGGCGGTGTAGCCGGTGAAGACGCCGGTGGGCCACAGCACCGAGTTGTCGCCGGTGACCACGTCGTGGAAGGCCCGGTGGTAGGCGGGGCCGCGGGCGATGGCGTAGATGGCGGGGTTGACGAAGCCCAGGTGCTGGCCGGCTTCCTGGTCGGCCAGGGCGATCACGCCCGCCCACAGCGGGGTGGCGGCGCTGGTGCCCGAGGCCGGCCGGGATTCGCCGTCGCTGTAGCGCCAGCGCCATGGCGGTGGCGGAGTCGGCGTTGGCGGCCACGTCGGGGACGCCGCGGGTGGCGCCGGTCCGGGCGAGGCCGTCCTGGTAGGACGGCCGGGGGAACAGGCTGCTGTAGCCGCCGCCGGAGGCGTCGGTGCCGCGTTCCAGGCCATCTCGCCGTGGTAGGTCCCGGCCGGGCTGGCCGCGTCCAGGGTGGTGCCGCCGACCGCCAGCACCAGCGGGTCGGAGGCGGGCAGGCTGACCTGCCGGGGCGGACCCTCGTCGCTGATCGCGCCGGTGTCGCCGGAGGAGGCGACGACCGTGACGTGCTGGTCGCGGGCCCGCTCCAGCGCCGCGTTCATCTCGGCCACCTCGGCGCGGGTGAGGAGGTGCTCGCCGCCGCTGGCGCTGATCGAGATCACCGCGGCGTGCAGGGCAACGCCTTCCTGTATCACCTTGGTCACGCGCGGCGGCGAAGCTCGCGCTGCTGGATGCGGCGTCAGCGGGCACCAGGACGACGTCGAGGGGGGCGCCGGGCGCGATCGCGTGCACCATCTCGGTGTCCGTCGACTTCCTCGCTGCTCGCGAGGTAAGGCGTCTTGGACCGGGCGATGGTGTTCACGACGCGCAGCTTGGCCGGGGGCAGGCCGAACTGGCGGTCGAACGCGGCCAGGTCCTTGCGGATGTCGGTGGAGGGCCGGGATGACGGGGTCTCGGCCAGTTCGGGCAGGACCACGGTCTCGCCGCGTCCGTCGATTCCGCGGCGGAGCAGCGGCGCGACGCCGTAGGCCACCTCATAGGCGTGCGGGGTGTAGCACTGAATGAGATAGTCCCGCGTCCCGCAGTTCAGCGGCCGTTGCGGCGCGGCCGCCGCCGCGCCGCCGATGGCGGCGGCGGCCGGGTATGTGGCGGTCAGGCAGGCCGCCAGGGTCGTGGCGGTGACCCACGGCCACCGGCGCGACCGCCGGACTAATGGCCGCCCGGCGTGCAGTCGCTGCCGTGAGATCTGGTTCAGGTGCATCGCGCCTCCTCAGGCGTCGCGGGTCATCATGCGCCAGGCCCCGATAGCCGACCAGCCGACGATCCAGCCGGCGATCACCGAGACCATGGCCCAGGTCGGCATCGGCGGGATGCTGAGAGCGCCGTGCCCGCCGAACAGCGCCGGGCCGGGGCCGCCGCCGCCGGCTGGACGCCAGCCCGGCCGGGCGCAACTGGTCCATCGCGACGCCGATGAGCAGCCGCTGGCCGTCGATGAAGTAGGGAATCTGCACGCGGGCCAGGAGCGGGGTCACGATGATCTCCAGCGCGATCAGCACGATGGTCGTGGTCGTCCGCTGCCCGGTGAGCGATCCGAGGCCCAGCCCGACCAGGAACCCGATCCCGACCTCGAGTTCGAGCCACAGCCCGATCTTGGCCATCTCGTTGTCTGCCGGGTTCTGGCCGCTGATCTCGTCGGTCACGTAGTCGCGGTAGTAGCTGCCGATGTTCTTGCCGATGGCCAAACGGATCTGCGCCGGGGTGGTGGCCGGCCCGGCCGGAAGTCCGGGGGTGGGCAGCCCGCTGGTGGCGACCTGCCGCGGGCGCTGCAGCAGCCAGGTCTGCAGTTCGGCCTGGTCGAGATGCTGCGGGAGGGTGAGGCCGCCCATGCCGACCGATGTGGGTGACGGAGGGCTTTCGTAGCTCGTGACCAGGCAGTTCATCGCGAAGGCCAGGGCTACGAGCGGGACCGTGATAGCCAGGCCGGCCGGGATGCGGGCCAGGTAGAGGGCGAGCCGGGACCGGCCGGTGATGACCAGGTGCCGGAACATCCCGTCGGTCAGGTCGGTCGTCGCGGCCGCCGCGCCGAGAGCCGCGGCGGCGATGAACCCGAACTCGGCCATCAGGTTGGTGAGCTGGGAGAACAGGCCCGGGCTGCCGGCCAGGCCGTAGCTGTGCGGGTCGACCGCGTGGAACAGCAGCCGCAGGCCCAGGACCACGACCGTCGGCGCGACGATGAGCACCGCGACGGTGCTGATGAGGCCGCGGCGCTTGCGGATCTCCAGGTTCTTGGTGGTGATGAGATCCCAGGTGGGCAGCCAGGCGCCGATGGCCGGTGCGGCCGGCCGGCTGGGCCCGGGCGCTGCGGATCCGCTCTCGGACACCGAGGGCTCGATGGTGGTCACGACGTTTCTCCCAGCCGGCTCGTCACGGACAAGAACCAGTCCTCCAGCGACGTCTGGATCTCCCGCAGGCCATAGACCGAGATGCCCGCGCCGACCAGCCGCCGGTTGAGGTCGGCGACGAGCTCGCGTGAGGCCCCCGCGGGCAGGGTGACGGCCAGCCCGGTATCGGTGAGGGCGGTGCCCGCGGCGAGGCCGGCCTGGTCGATGAGCTGGGCCGCCCGGGCGGTTCGGCGCAGTCGACCCGCACGACCAGGGCGCCCGCGCCACGGATCAGCTCGTCGATCGGGCCTTGCCGGATCACCCGGCCGCGGTCGACGATCGCCACCGCGTCGCAGGTGCGCTCCACCTCGTCCAGCAGGTGCGACGACAGCACCACGGTCCGCCCCTCGCCGGCCAGGCTCGTGATCATCGCCCGCATCTCGTGCATGCCGGCCGGGTCGAGGCCGTTCATCGGCTCGTCCAGGATCAGCAGCTCCGGGTCACCGAGCAGGCAGGACGGCCACGCCGAGGCGCTGGCGCATGCCCATCGAGTACGAGGCGACCTTGTCGCCGGCGCGCTGGGCCAGGCCGACTCGGTGCAGCGACGGGTCGATCCGCTGGCTGGCGCCGCCGCCTCTGGCCGCGGCCAGCAGCCGCAGGTTGTCCCGCCCGGTCAGGTGCGGGTGGAAGCGGGGCTCGTCGACGATCGCGCCGACCCGGGCCAGCGCCCGCTTCCGCTCGGCCGGGACGGGGCGCCCGAGCAGCGACATCGTGCCGCCGTCGGCCCGGGTCAGGCCGAGCAGGGTGCGGATCAGCGTGGTCTTGCCCGCGCCGTTCGGCCCCAGGTAGCCGAACGTGGCCCCGCGCGGGACGCGCAGCTCCACTCCGTCCACCGCCACGTTGGCCCCGAACCGCTTGGTCAGGCCGTGGGTCTCCACCGCCCATCCGCCGGCCGGGCGCTCGGGCGAGGCAACGGCGCGGGGCGCGGGGCCGGCCCGGCCGCCGTGCCACCGGGCGGCTCGGGCAACGAGGGCGGTTCGGGCGGCGGTTCTGGCCGGATCCGCGCATCGTCGCGCTCGGGGGCCCGGCCGCGGCGACGGCGCGTAGCGGCGAAACCCAGCCCGCCGAGCACGAGGAGCACGACCAGGATCTCCCCGACGTTGTGAAAGCCCCCTCCGCCGACCGGTGCGGCACCGGCGGCCGCCCACCGGGCCGGGCCGGGCGCGTGCTGCGACATGGCTATGACGTTCATGGCAGACCATCGTGACCAGCCGGCCGCCCGGCGTCATCGTGCGCGAGCAGCACAGTCCGCCGTCATCCCGCAGACTGACGGGACCCGCTCAGCGGGGGACGACGCCCGATTCGTAGGCGAGGATGGCGAGCTGGGTCCGGTCGCGGGCGCCCAGCTTGGTCAGGAGCCGGCTGACGTGCGTCTTGGCCGTGGGCAGCGTCACGTGCAGTGTTGCGGCCAGTTCGGCGTTGGACAGGCCGCGGGCGACCAGCACCAGCACCTCCCGCTCGCGGTCGGTGAGCTGGTCCAGGCCCCACGGCGTACGGGCCGCTGCCCTGGTGCGGTCGCTGAAGTGCGCGATCAGCCGCCGGGTCACGCTCGGCGCGAGCAGCGCCTCGCCGGCCGCGACCGTGCGGATACCGCTCAGCAGTTCCTCAGGCGGCCGGCTCTTGAGCGCGAAGCCGCTCGCCCCGGCCCGCAGCGCCTCGAACACGTACTGGTCGAGGTCGAAGGTGGTCAGGATCAGCACCCGGGCCCCGGACCGGTCGCTGGTGATCCGCCTGGTCGCCTCGATCCCGTCCATGACCGGCATCCGGACGTCCATCACGACCACGTCGGGGGCCAGGCTGGCCGCTTGCTCGACCGCCTGCTGGCCGCTGGCGGCCTCGCCGACGACCTCCAGGTCCTCCTGCGCCCCGATCAGCGAGGAGAACGCGGAGCGCAGCAGCGCCTCGTCATCGACGACGAGTACCTTGATCAACTCGCCGCGCCCTCGACCGTGTCCTCGGCCGCGCCCTCCGCGCCGCCGGATCTCGACCGGGATCTCGGCCGTCACCTGGAAGCCGCCGCCTGCCACCGGCCCGGCCACCAGCCACCCGCCGAACGCGCCGACCCGCTCCCGCATCCCGGTGATCCCATGGCCCGCCTGCCAGCGGCCCGTCGGCGCCCCGCCGCCCGCCGCGCCGTCGTCGCGGACATCGAGGCGGACCTTCCCGGCCGAGACGGTCAGCTCAGCCACGGCCCGGGCACCGGGCGCGTGCTTCACGACGTTGGTCAGCGCCTCCTGCACGACGCGATAGATCGACAGCTCGAGTGAGGGGGAGAGCGGCCGGCCGGTCCCCTCCATCCGCAGGTCCACGGGGATGCCGGAGGCCCGCACCGTGTCGGCCAGGTCCTTGATGTCGATGAGCCGCGGCGCCGGCGCCAGCGGCTCGGTCCCGCCCTCCCCGTCGCGTAGCAGCCCGAGCACGACACGCAGCTCGTCCTGGGCGGTCCGGCTGATCGTCTCGATCGATCCGAGCGCCGAGCTGGCCTCCTCCGGGCGCTGGCCCGCCAGGCACCTGCCCACCCCCGCCTGGACCGTGATCACCGCGAGGGCATGCGCCACCACGTCGTGCATTTCGCGGGCGATGCGCACCCGCTCCTCCCGGACCTCGGCGGCCCGCTCCCGCTCCCGGCGCCAGCCCGGCCTGGTAGCGCCGGCGCGCCGCGACGCCGTCCGCGATGAACCAGGCGCCCGCCAGCGGCACGAAGAGCCCGGTGGCCTCGGCCGCGGGCTGGGCGGTCCTGACCGTGAACGCCGAGTACACCACGGCCCCGCCGAGGCCCGCCGCGACGGCCAGGGCGAGCGCGATCGACCTCGGCCTGGGCAGGCCCACGGCCGAGAAATACATGGCCAGCCCGAGCAGGACGCCGGCCGGCAGCCAGACGTGCCCCGTGGCCGCGACCACCCCGGCCGCGGCGGTCACCACCCCGAGCACCGGCAGCGGCCAGCGCCGCAGCGCAATGACCGGGACGCAGGCCAGCAGCCGGACGATCAGCTGCCCGCCGGCCGAACGCCCGCCCGGCCCCGCCACCACCGTGAGCGCGACGCTCCCGGCGGCGGCGGCGAGCACGACGCTAACCAGCCACTGGCCCTCCGCGACCCCAGCGGCAAACCAGCGCCTGGCCAGCAACCGGGAGTCCCCGGCCGCACGATCCGCAGTCACGCAACGACGTTAACCAGCGCATCTGGCTGGCGCATCGTTCCCGAGGATGACACCGCTACATCGCTGGGCGCACCGGTCACGCCTGGGCCGAAGCGGCCAGCGCTAGCTGGCGGTCAGGTTGGTGACGGCGGCGGGGGCGGCTGGCCGGCGCGCGACGAAGCGCACGGCGAGCAGGTAGTACAGCGGCACGGTGACGACCAGGCCGACGAGCCACGACAGGTCGGTTCCGTTCATCGCCTTGGCCGCCGGGCCGGTGTACAGGGTGGTGGACATGAACGGGATCTCGACCAGGATGCCGATGAGGTAGGCGCTGACCCCGACCCAGCCGACCCGCCCGTACGGTCCGCCGCTGGGGTCGAAGAACGCCTTGACGTCATAGTTGCCGCGCCGGATCAGGTAGTAGTCGACCAGGTTGATCGCGGTCCATGGGATGAGCACGTACAGCAGCAGCAGGATGAAGTTGGTGTAGTTGGTCAGGAAGTTGGCCTGCAGGCCGATGGCCAGGACCAGGGACACGGCCACGATGGCGACGGACAGGACGGCCCGCACCCGGGCGCCGGGCAGCCAGCGCTGCGCGAACGTCTGGCCGGTGGTAATGGAGCACAGCACCCCGCCGTACAGGTTGATCGCGTTGGTGTCCATGATCCCGAGTGCGAAGACCAGCATGACCAGCCAGCCCACACCGCCACTGAGGGTTTTCAGCGCGGCGATCTGGTCGGGGTTGCTGGAGGCCGCGCCGACCAGGGCGCCCAGGATCATGGGCAGGACGCTGCCGAGCACGGTGCCCCAGTAGGAATTCCAGAAGGTGGAGCCGGCCTCGTTGTTGGGCGGCATGTAGCGGGAGTAGTCCGAGACGTAGGGCGCGTAGGCGATCTGCCACAGCACGCCGAGCGACACCGCGGACAGGAAGCCGCCGGCGGTGAAGTGACCGGTGGACAGGAAGTCCGAGGGCAGGCCGTGCACCCCGACGATGAAGATCAGGCTGAGGATCATCACGCCGCCGAACAGGACGACCGCCCACCGGTTCACCGCGTGGATCATGTCGTAGCCAAAAATCGTGATGACCAGGCTGACGACGCCGCAGATGACGATGCCGGTATCGACGCTGATGCCGCTGGCCAGCTGGTTCAGGGACTGGCCGCCGAGCACCAGGTTGGAGGCGAAGAAGCCGACGTACATGGCCACCGCGACGAGCACGACCAGCAGCGCGCCGAAGTAACCGAACTGGGCCCGGCTCTGGATCATCTGCGGCACGCCGAGGTGTGGCCCCTGGGCGGAGTGCAGCGCCATGAACAGCGCGCCGACGACATTGCCGAGCACGATGGCGACCAGGGCCCACACGAAGCTGAGGCCGAAGACCGCCGAGGCGAGCGCGCCGGTCACGAACGTCAGCGGCATGATGTTGGAGCTGAACCAGATCGTGAACAGGTCACGTGGCTTCCCGTGCCGTTCGGTCAACGGGATGATGTCGATGGTGTGGCGCTCCAGCGCCGCCGCGTGCTCAGCGGCCGAGTCTTGACTCATCCTGGTTCCTCCGTACTCCGGGGGGTGGGGACCACAGCGGGCTGCTCGCGGCAGCAGCGGTGGCTAGTTCGTCGTCGATGGCGAGGTCGGCGACGAGCAGTTCGGGGGTGCGCACCAGGTCGCGGTGCCGCGGCGCGGCCGCGACGACCCGGCCGTCGGGGGCGATGACCCGGCTGCCGCCGAGCATCCGGTCGGCACCAGTGCCGCCATGCTGGTTGGCGGAGATCCACCACTGGCCGTTGCACAGCGCCTGGGCCGGGTAGATGGTGTCCCACCAGTTCTCCGCGGCCGCTTCGTAGGCGGACGGGTGCAGCACGAGCCCGGCCCCGGCCTGGCGCAGCGAACGGGCGGTCTCCGGGAAGTCGCCGTCGAAGCAGATGCACAGGCCGGACCGGCCGATCCCGCTGCCGAGGTCGCCGGCCGTGACGGCGCTGCCGGGCTGGAAGACCGCGGGCTCGGATCCGTACAGGCAGGCCTTGCGGTGCCGCAGCAGCAGCCCGCCGTCCGGTCCGTAGATCACGGCGGTGTTGAACAGCTGCCCGCCGTCCAGCTCGGGGAAGCTGCCCGCGCATACGGTCAGGCCGGCCGCCCGGGCCGCGGCGGCCAGGCGCCGCTGGACCGGGCCGTCGAGCGGCTCGGCCGCCGCCCGCGCGTCGGCGCCGAGCGTGGCGGTGCGGTAGCCGCACAGCCACAGCTCGGGCAGCACCGCGAGCTGGCAGCCGCGCCGGGCCAGCTCGCGGATGGCGCCCTCGGCGGTGCCCAGGTTGACCCCGGTTTCCGGCGCGGGCGTCCACTGGGCGATGCCGACCCGCAGGTACCCGCTCACCGGGCCAGGAACCCGCCGTCGACCGGCAGGGCGGCGCCGCCGATGCCGGAGCCGCCGCCGGTTACGAGCGCCGTGGTGCCGGCCGGGCCGGGCATAAGGCGGTCACCTCAGCCGGGCGCAGCGCGCGCTGCACGTAGGACTCGGCCTGCGGCTGCCAGAGCTGCCACAGGTGGGCCAGCCGCGCTACCGGGTCGTCATGCCAGTCCACCCGCAGGTCGGTCATCGGCCAGGGCGCGGAGCCGGCGATGAGCAGCCCGGCCGAACGCACCGGGGTGACCTCGCCGCCGGCCGCCAGCCCGGCCCGCACGGCGGCGATGAGCCGGTCACCCAGGTCCTCGCGGGCCGCGTCCTGGAACGCGGCGAGCATGGCCGCGGGCACGTCCGGGTTGGCCAGCAGGTTGCCCGCGGCGGCGGCGCCCGGTGCGTGGACGTCGGCCGCCTGGCCCAGCGCGAGGTCGCCGGAGTAGGCGGCCGACCCGCCCTGGGCGTCAACGGCGGTGACCTGGCGCCAGGCCATGTCGGCGGTGCGCCCGGCCAGGGCCGCGAGCGCGTCGCCGGCCGCGGCGCCGCCGGCCATCGCGTCCAGCAGGGCCCCGCGCAGCCGCGGGTCGGTGGTGCTCTGGCTGCATACCGCGCCCGCGCCGGCCCGGACGGCCGCGCATCGCGCGGCCACCGCCATGCTGGCCGATGCGATGACGGCGCCGACCGCGCCGGTCCGCTCGCACCGGCCCACCAGGGAGAAGGTCATGGTTTCACCGCCACGACGGTGACTTCGACCAGCCACTCGGGCCGGGCCAGCGCGGACACGACCAGGCCGGTGAACACCGGGTAGACGCCCTTGAGGTGCCGCCGAGCACCCGGTAGACCGGCTCGCGGTGCCGGATGTCGGTGAGGTAGACGGTGCAGCTCACCACGTGCCCGATTTCCGCGCCCGCCTCGGCCAGCAGCGTCCCGACGTTGGCCATGACCGTTTCGGCCTGCGCGGCCGGGTCCCCGATGTGCACGCTGGCGCCGGTGTCCAGGTCCTGAGGCACCTGGCCGCGCAGGTAGACGGTGTGGCCGGCCACCACGGCCTGGCACAGGTCGTTGTCCAGCTGCTGCTCGGGATAGCTGTCGGCGGTGTTGAACGGCCGGATCCGCAGATGCCCGCCGGCCACGATCGGCTCCCTCATTTCCGCACCGCATCCGCGACCGCGGAGTACCTGGCCACCAGGTCCAGCGGGCCGCTGAAGTCGTAGTTGTTGTAGACGGCCAGCAGGTGCGAGAAGGGCGGCGACTGGGCGAACAGCTGGAACGTCAGCCGGTGCCCGGCGTAGTCCGAGTTGAGCAGGTCGCGGGCCAGCGCGAACAGCTTGCGCCGCTCCTCGGCGGGGATCTCCCCGATGGTGAAGTACTTGCGCAGCCAGTCGCCGGCGCCGGGGGTGTCGAACATCTCCTTGCTCGGCATCAGGCTGACCTGGCATCCGCACAGGTCGCGGACGGTGTGCATGACCGCCGGGAGCTGGGTCGAGGCGAACACCCGGCCGGCGTACATCATCGACTGATTGGGCATCAGCAGCCCGGCGGGGCTGGGCTCGGCCAGCTCGATGGCCGCGGTGAGGTGGGCGTTGATGCCCTCGCGGTAGCAGGCGACCTGCGCGATCTTCTCCCGCACCGCCTGGTGCATGGTCACCCCGGTCTGACCGGGCGCTGGCGTACGCGACGCCCAGCAGGAAGTCGGCGAACCGGGCGTAGCGCTGCACGTAGGGGAAGATGCTGTACCGGTGCAGCGTGGCGCGGATGAACGCGGCCGCCTTGGTGTGCCGGTAGAAGAACACGTTCTCCCAGGGGATCTCCACGTCATCAAAAACGATCATGGTGTCGATCTCGTCGTACCGGCTGGTCAGCGGATAGTCATCGGCGGCGTCCTGGCCCCGGAACGCGGACCGGCAGATGTGCCGGATGCCCGGCGCGCCCATGTCAGCCAGGAACCCGACGGCGTAGTCGCTGAGCACCTCGTTGTTCCAGTCGCCGATGGTGGGCTTGACGAACGCCTGGTTGGCGTAGGCGGCCGCGGTCTCGAACTTGGCCCCGCGCACGACGATGCCGTTGTCGGTCTCGCCGGCCACGTGCAGCAGCACATCCGGGTCCTGGTCCTGCGGGCGCAGCGCGCGGTTCCCCTTGGGGTCGGTGTTGGCCGAGACGTGGAACGGGTCGAGCAGCTGGGCCCGGCGGACCTGCCGCGCGATGTTGGCCGAGAACGTCGGGTCGATCTCGTTCAGCACGCTGTGCCCGTCGAGCAGCGACCACATCTCGCCGACGGTCTCGTCGCCCACCCGGGTGATGACGCCGCCGGCGTCATCGAGGATGGCGTCGACCGCCGCCCGCTTGGCCCGCCAGTCGTCGCGGGTGTGCGGCGGCCGCGAAGTGGTCGCGCAGTGCTCGCCCGACTCCTCGTCGGCGTAGCTCAGCAGGTCCCTGGGGCTGGCCTCGAGAGCCATGTCGTAGATCCGGGCGCGCAGCGCCGTGATCGGCGCGAACGCCGGGTGGCTGGGCACATCGGTGACCCGCTCCCCGTCGATCCACACCTCCCGCCCGTCGCGGATCGACTCGAGGTAGTCCTGGCCGGTTCGCAGCACTTCTTGGATCCTCCGCATTCGGTGGGTGGGCCGGAGCGTAACATCTCATTAGACCGTTGGTATAGTTCGTTGGCATGGCAGATGACTATGGCCGCTGAGTCAGCGGACCGGGCCTTCCCGGACGTCGGCGATATCCTCGCGGCCAACCTGCACCGGCTCCGCACCTCACGGCGGCTGTCGCTGGCCACCCTGGCCACCCGCGCTGACCTGGCCAAGGCCACGCTGGCCAACCTGGAGCAGGGCCGTGGCAACCCGACCATCGAGACGCTCTGGTCGCTGGCCATCGCGCTCGGCGTGCCGTTCAGCGACCTGCTGGAGGACCGGCGGGAAACCAGCACGGTGGTCGTCCGGGCCCAGCAGGGCCCGCGGGTGCGCGGCGCCACCCCCGGCGGCCAGCTCGACCTGCGGCTGCTGGACCGGATCGAGCGCGGCGGCCTGGTCGAGATCTTCGCCATGTTCCTGCCGGCCGGCACCGAGCACCTCGGCAGCCCGCACGGCAGCGGCGTCGTCGAGCGGGTGCTGGTTCACGAGGGGTCGATCACGGTCGGCCCGGCGGCCGGGCCGCTTACCCTCGGCCCCGCTGACTACGCCAGGTACAGCGGCGACGGCCCGCACATCTACCGCACCGGCGAGCAGGACTGTCACGGGGTTCTGATGGTCGCCTACCCGCCCTCCTGAGCCGCGGACGACCGCTTCTTTTCTTAACGCCAGTACCGGCACTGGCCGTTAGGCAAAGAATGCCGGTCCTGCCGGAGAGGAGCACCGATGTCCGGGTTCGACTACCTCGTGGTCGGGGGTGGCACGGCGGGCTGCATCGTGGCGGCGCGGCTCGCGCAGGACCCGGCCGTCTCGGTCGGGCTCATCGAGTGGGGCCCGAGCGACGAGCACGAGCCGCGGGCCCGGTCGATCCGGCGCTGGGCCGAGATGCTGGAAGGCCAGTACGACCTGGATTACCGGTCGGTGCGCCAGGAACGAGGCAACTCCGGCATCCGCCAGGCCCGGCTGCGGATCCTGGGTGGCTGCTCCACCGCCAACACCATGATCTCGTGGCGGCCGCGGGTGGCGGACCTGCGGGAATGGGCCGAACTCGGGGCCGCCGGCTGGGATGCCGCCACGGTGCACCCGTACTTCGGCCGGCTGCAGGCGCCGATCACGCCGGTGCCGCCGCAGGACCAGAACCCGTTCGTGGCGGGCGTGATCCAGTCGGCCAGCGCCGCGCTGGGGCTGCCCGTCCGGTCCGCCTGGAACGACGAGGACATCATCGAGGGCACCGGGTTCTTCGAGATCGGCTACGAGCCGCAGACCAACACCCGGTCCTCGTCGTCCATCTGCTACCTGCATCCGGCCCAGCGCAGCCGGGCCAACCTGCGGGTGCTGCTGCGGACGCGGGCACTGCGGGTGCTGCTCGACCGCGGCAACCGGGCCACCGGCGTGCTGGTCCGCGACGGTCAGGGCGCGAGCGCGGAGATCCGCGCCCGGCGCGAAGTGGTGGTCTGCGCGGGCGCCATCGACTCGCCGCGCCTGCTGCAACTGTCCGGGATCGGCCCGGCCGCCGTGCTGGCCGCCGCCGGTGTCGAGGTGCGCGCCGACCTGCCGGGGGTCGGCGAGAACCTGATGGACCACGCCGAGGGCATCGTGGTGTGGCAGGTCGCGGAACCGCCATCGCCGGTGTGCGCCACCGGCTGGGACGCCGGGGGCGCTGCTGCGGCTGAGCCCGGAGGCGGCCCGCCCGGACATCACGATGCACTTCCCGGTCGAGGCCTGGGTGGACCACGTGGTCGCGCACGGCGTCGCCATGCCACCGCACTACATGGCGATCGCGCCGAACGTGGCCAAGCCGCGCAGCCGTGGCCGGGTCTGGATCACCAGCGCCGACCCGGACGAGCGGCCCTCGATCGACTACCGGTACTTCACCGACCCGGCCGGCGCAGACGAGGCCGTCCTGGTCGCCGCGGTGCGCGCGGCCCGGCGGATCGGCGGGTCCGAGCCGATGGCGTCCCAGTTGGTGCGCGAGGTGTTCCCGGGCCCGCAGGCGACATCGGATGCCGGCATCTCGGCCCTGGCCCGGGCGACCCACCAGACCGTGTACCACGTCAGCGGCACGTGCCGGATGGGCGCCGGCGACGACAGGCTCGCGGTGCTGGACCCGGCGCTGCGAGTACGCGGCGTCACCGGCCTGCGGGTGGCCGACGCGTCAGTGTTCCCGACCATCCCGTCGGTCAATCCGGTGATCACCGTCATGCTCACCGCCGAGCGCGCCGCCGACCTGATCCGCCAGAACCCGCCGCCGGCCTAACCCGGGAAGGGATCGCTGATCTGCTCCCTTTCCGCCAACTATGCGGACTCGTAAGCTGTAACCGGAGGGGTGGCGATCTTCCGGATCGCCGGGAGTGCGAAAGGGCTGGGGGATGGACCTTACCCGATGGTTTTCTTCTCTATCACTGACTATTGCGTTCGTGGCTCTTGTCTCGACGGTATGGCAAGCTGGCCGTATCGCACGGTTAACCCGAAATTCCCATCAGATTCAGGTCATAGCCGATGCTTTCCGCGAGATCAGGTCTCCGGGGTTTCTTAGGCATTACCGGCGTATCCTTTACTTTCCGCCGGAAGAACTTCTGGAGGAGGGATTCGACTCGCTGGACGATCTCAGAAAAGAGAGTGCTTACGCCGTCTGCTACTTCTTCGAGCATTTGGGGGTCCTGGTCGCTCGCCAACTTATTCCCCAGGACGTTCTCATAGCGACGATGCGAACATTAATCATACGATCATGGGTAGCCCTGGAGCCCGCGATAGACGCGGAAATCGCGACCCGAGAGCAGGCCTATCCCGCATACATGGGCCATGACTTCCTTCCACATTTTAGGCAGCTCGTCGTCCTAGCGTTAAGTCACAGCCAAGAAGGCCGGGTGACGGTCCCGTGGTTCAGTGTCCTGGCAGCCGCCTCTCAAAGGCGCCGGTGGGCGCGGGGCGAGCGGATTCGGGCCGGGTTACAGGCGGGAGGTGAGTTCGGCCACGATGTCCGCGGCTGACTGGGGCTGTCTGGCGAGTGCCACGCTCTGCCCGGCCCACATCGAGAGCGCTTCGATGTCACCGGTCGTCCCCACCATCGGCGGCGCTGGCTCGTAACGGACGATTTCCTCGCCGGAGGCGAAGTGCGCGATCACGTCGCCCACTCCTGGCCGCTGCGCGAGCGGGGGGCGGCCCGCGGCCTCCCACGCGTCGGCGGTTGAGTTGCGGAGCGCGCGATGGGGAGAGTCGGGCCACCCGACCGAGTACAGATTCGGGTACCGCTGCGGATCGGTCTCGGACGCGGCTATCAGCCGGCGCCGGTAGTCGTCGTGGATCGGCATCTCCTCGGCCAGCAGGAACCGCGTGCCCAGCCACGCGGCCTGGGCGCCCAGGGCGAGCACCGCGGCGACGCCACGAGCGTCACCGATTCCGCCCGCCGCGATTACTGGCACCGGCGCCACCGCGTCCACCACGGCGGGCACCAGCGGCAGCGTCGCGATGGTACCCCACACGTGCCCGCCGGCCTCCCAGCCCTGCGCGACGATCACGTCCACGCCGGACGCCACTGCCCGCCGTGCTTCCTCGGCCGTGCCGACGGTGTGCATGACAACGCCGCCGGCGTCGTGGACCTGCTCGATGTAGCCGCCGGGGTCGCCCAAGAAAAACGACACGATCCGCAAGCCGGCGTCAAGGGCCTGGTCAAGACGACGGTGACGATCTTCGGTGAGAACGAGGTTGCCGCAGAACGGCCGCGTGGTCAGCGCCGCCGTCTCCCGAACCACGGCTCCTACGTCTTCGGACCACGTCAGCGTCAGCATGCCGAGCGCGCCGGCATTCGAGACCGCCGCGGCCAGCCGGGGAACCGCAACCATGGGCGCCAGGACTACCGGCTGTTCGATCCCGAGCAACTCGCACACCGGGGTGCGCATCGCGTTTACCCCTTGCTCGGCTCGACATACGAGGTCGGCATCGACCCGGGCGACCGGCGGTCCCAGCCGTGGAACTTCGAGAAGTCGCCCGCGTCCCAGGCCTCGCGCAGGCCCGGGGTGCTCAGGTCCCAGTCCGGGCGGATCTCCTTGGTGGCCTCGCGCAGGTCACGCCACAGGTCGTAGAACGACGGGCGGCCCCAGAACCAGTAGCCGTTATAGACGCTGTGCACGACCAGCCCCGGCTTGAGCACCAGCGTGTGCGGGATCATCGGGTTGTGCTCGGGGTCGGTGTACTCCTGGATATCCAGGTCCTGCTGGACGGTCCGGTCCGGATCGGACAGGAAGGTCCACTGGGCGCCGACCGACGCGCGGAATTCCTGCAGGGTGTGATGGTCGTCGGTGGCGATGGTGGCGACCTGGGTGTAGGCCACCGCGATCTTCGGGTAGTTGGCCGCCAGCTCGAGGTGCTGCCGGTGCTCTTTGGGGCAGTAGTTGCCGCGCGCCAGGGTGAGGATCAGCGGATCGCGGCCTTGCAGCTCGCTGAGCGTACGCCCGGTGCCGGTGTGGTCCGGGAGAGCGTAGTCGGGGAAGATGCCGCCAGGTCTGATGTCAGAACGCATGCACGACTACCTCTCGTAGCCTGGAATTGATCCCAGCGTAACTGACCTGCCCAGGGCGGGAGCTGGCGGGAGAAGGCAGGAGGCCCGTCGGCAGGCACGTAGCATGGCCGTGTGCGATCTGCGCGCGCCGCAGCGCCCGGGTGGGACATCGCGTGCCCGTCGCGGCCCGGCGGGCTGCCAGGCATCAGGATGGCTGGGTTCAGCGACGCGACCACGGGCCTGGCCGACGTTCAGGTGGTCCCGCATCCCGCGGTCATGGTGGTCGTCAACATCGGCGGTGGGCTGCTCGTCAATGATGCCAGCGGCAGGCAGCACCGGGGCAGCGTCACCGCCGGCCTGGCGCCGGTCGGTGCCGCGGGACGCGGCCCCCAGGACTTCGAGTGCCTGCAGGTGAGGTTGTCGCCGGTGACGGCGTACGGGGTACTGGGTGGCTGTGCGGAGCTGGGCGGGACCGTGGTGGCCCTCGAGGACCTGTGGGGGCGCGAGGCGGTGCGGATCCAGGAGCAGCTGCGCGCGGCCACGTCGTGGGAGGACCGGTTCGCGCTCGCGGAGGCCGCGCTGGCCCGGCGGCACGAGACCGGCCGGGCGGCTGATCCGGAGGTTGCCTTCGCCTGGCGGCAGATGCTGGCCAGCCGGGGACGGGTCCGGGTCGAGCGGCTGGCCGCCGAGGCCGGCTGGAGCCGCAAGCGGCTGTGGTCCCGGTTCCGGGCTCAGATCGGCCTCACTCCCAAGCGGGCCGCGCGGCTGGTGCGTTTCGACCACGCGGCCCGCCTTCTGGCCGAGGGGCACAGCGCCGCGGCGGTGGCGGCCGACAGCGGTTACGCCGACCAGTCTCACCTGCACCGGGACGTCCTGGCCTTCGCCGGGATGACGCCCGCGGCCATGGCGGTCACGCCGTTTCTCGCGGTCGATGACGTCGCGTGGCCTGACGCCGTGAGCGCCACCAGGACGTGAGCGCCACCAGGGCGTGAGCCCGGCCAGGGCAACGGGGCGGAACATTTCTTCAAGACGCCCGGCGGTGCGCTTGCCATGCTGGCCGACATGTCTGGCACTGATGATGGCGACGTGCACGTCGTGGAGGACGGCAGCCCGGGCGCGCCCGCCTTGCTGCTGCTCCAGAATGCCGCGACCCCGATCGCCTTGTGGGACCCGGTGGTCGCGGCACTGGCAGGCGCCCACCGCGTCATCCGCGCCGACCTGCTCAGCCACGGGCGATCAGGCCCCGCCACCGAGTACGACGTGCCCGCCCAGGCCGGCCGGGCCGGTGCCGCGCTGGACCGGCTCGGCGCGGGCCGGGTCACGGTCATCGGGCATTCCTCGGGAGGGATGGTGGCGACGGCCCTGGCCGAGCAGCGGCCCGGCCAGGTGGCGGCCCTGGCGCTCATCGACACCGGGCCCAGCCAGGACGCCAAGATCCCGGACTCGCCGCTGGTGCGGCTGCTGGATGCGCCGCTGGCTGGACCGCTGCTGTGGCGGCTGAAAACTGAGGGCACCATCCGGAAGGCCGCGCGCAGCGGCTTCACCCGCCCGGTCAACATCCCCGACGCGCTCATAGCGCACACCCAGGCGATGACCTACCGGTCCTTCACGGCGACGATGGGCGGGTACTGGCACTACCTCGGGCAGCGGAGCATTCCCGACCGGATAGCGGGGCTGGGCCTGCCGCTGCTGGTGATCTTCGGTGCCGACGACCGGAGATGGCGTTCCGCCTCGGCCGCCGCGTACCGCGAGGTGCCCGGTGCCCGCGTCGAGCTGCTGCCGGGCGTGGGACACACCCCGATATTCGAAGACCCGCAGACGACCGCCACCTTGCTGCTGGACTTCGCCGCCGCCCACCCCTCGCCGGCCGGCGGAACCCCGTGTCAGGGGCCGTGTCAGAGGCGTGACAGACCGGTGTCAGGCCGGGTGCCGATGGTGGTCGCATGACAACTTCGGCAATCGCAGTTTCAGGACTGCGGAAAGCATTCGGGGACAAGACCGTGCTCGACGGCATCGATCTCGATGTTCCAGCGGGCACCGTTTTTTCCCTGCTCGGCCCGAACGGGGCGGGCAAGACGACGACGGTGAACGTGCTGACCACGTTGATGAAAGCCGACGCTGGGACGGTACGGATCGCGGGCCACGACGTTGCCACCGAGACCAAGGCGGTGCGCGCGGTGGTCGGGGTCACCGGTCAGTTCGCGGCGGTAGATGAGCTGCTGACCGGGCAGGAGAACCTGCAGCTGATGGCGGACCTCAAGCGCGTGGGCGCCAGCGAGGGCAAGCGGATTGTCGCGGAGCTGCTGGAGCGCTTCGATCTGGCCGAGTCGGCGCAGAAGCTGGTATCGACCTACTCCGGAGGTATGCGCCGGAAGCTGGATCTGGCCATGACCCTGGTCGGCAACCCCCAGATCATCTTCCTGGACGAGCCGACGACGGGACTGGATCCACGCAGCCGCCGGACGATGTGGGGAATCATCCGCGAGCTGGTGGCCGGCGGCGTGACCATCTTCCTCACCACCCAGTACCTCGAGGAAGCCGATCGAGCTGGCCGACCGGATCGCGGTGCTCGACCAGGGCCGCCTGGTCGCGCAGGGCACTCCCGAGGAGCTCAAGCGCCAGGTCCCGGGCAGCCATGTCCGCCTGCGGTTCACCAGTGTCCGCGAACTCGACGCGGCGGCGCGGGTCCTGGCCGGCGCGACGCGGGACGACGAGGACCTGACCCTGCGGGTTCCCAGCGATGGGGGAGTGAAGTCGCTGCGGGCTCTGCTGGCCCAGCTCGATGAGTACTCGATCGAACCCGAAGAGTTCTCCGTGCACACGCCGGACCTCGACGACGTTTTCCTTGCCCTGACCGGTCACGCGCAAGCACGGAGGAGGTCGCACGATGAGCACTGATTCGGTGATCATGCTGCGCCGCAACTTCAAGCACACCGTCCGTAACCCGACCGCGGTGTTCAACGCGGTCATATTCCCTGTCGTCCTGTTGCTGATGTTCGTCTACGTGATCGGCGCGGCTTTCAACGTCGGCGTCAAGTACATCGACTACGCGACGCCGGGCATGATCGTGCTGGCCATCTGCTACGGGCTGAGCGCGACCGCGCTGGCCGTGAACTCCGACATGACGAAGGGAATCATCAACCGGTTCAAGGTGATGGATATATCCCGCGGCGCCGTGCTGAGCGCTCATGTCGTCGCCAGCATGATCACCAGTTTCATCGCCATCGCGGCCATCATCGGGGTGGCGTTCGGGCTGGGATTCCGCCCGGCCGCGAGTATCCTCGACTGGCTCGGCGTGATCGGTCTCATCGTGCTGGTCGGCTTCGCGGCCAGCTGGCTCACGGTCGCCCTGGGACTGGCGCCAAAACCCCGGAGTCGGCGGGGATGGCCATCATTCCGCTGATCCTGCTGCCGTTCCTGAGCAGCGCGATCGTGCCGGTGGCCAAGATGGCGAAGGCGTACGGCAATTCGCGGAGTATCAGCCCTTCACCCCGATCATCGACACCTTGCGCGGGCTGCTGACCGGTGCGCCGTCTGCCAGCAATGCGATCACCGCCGTCGCCTGGTGCGCCGGGATCGCCCTGGCCGGATATCTGTGGTCGCTCTCCACCTTCAAGAAGCGGGCCTGACCTGCGCCCGCGCCCGCCAGCAGATCACGTACGAGAAGAGGAAGTTTGATGCCTGCATTCGCCACGCCAGAGCCCATCACCGCCACCGTGGAAGTCGCCGGTGCCCGGGTGCGGGTCACCGCGAGCGACCGGACCGACACCGAGGTGCTGGTCGAACCCATCAACGCGGCGAGCCGGTAGGACGTCAAGGTGGCCAGCAAGACCAGGGTCGACTTCGCCGACGGCCAGCTGACGGTCAAAACAACCACCCCTGGGGACCAGGGCGGCTCGGTCGCCATCACGATCGACCTGCCGGCCGGCTCCAGCCTGGTCGTGTACCTGGCGCATTCGAGCGTGCACGTTGACGGCCCGGTCGGCACGTGCGAGCTGCATCTGGCATCGGGACGGGTCCAGCTGGACCGCATCGACGCGCTGCGGGCAAACATCGCGTCCGGTGAGGTCGCGATCGGCCACATCGCCGGGCGCGCCAGCATCGATGGCGGGGCGTTCGCGATGCGGATCGGCGAGGTAACGGGCGCTGTCGGGCTCACGAGCTCGGGCGGGCAGGCCTGGATCGGCCACGCCGCGGCCGACCTAGAGCTCAGCAGCGGCAGCGGCAACCTCGACATCGACCGCGCCGACGGCAGCGTCACCGCCACGACGGGCAGCGGTGCCATCCGGATCGGCCGGATGACACACGGTCAGGCGAAGCTGATGAACGGCTCGGGAAACATCGAGGTCGGCATCAGCGAAGGCACCGTTGCCTCCTCGACGCCAACAGCGAGCGTGGAGCAGTGCACGACTCCGTTTCGTCGCAGGAAACTCCTGGCCCGTCGGACGACAAGGTCATGGTCCACGCCCGCACCCGGCACGGCGACATCATCATCCAGCGCGCAGGCGCATGGCTGACCGTCAGGAAGCGAGCGTGACCTCGACCAGCTCGGACCAGCTCGTCTGCGTACCCTCCTGCGTCGCCTCGGCGAACCGTGTGTCGCCGAGGCGGCGTCGTGCGTCCCGCTCGATCCTGGCCGCATCCGGCTGGGAGCGATCCGGCAGTCCGCGTATGCCGACGCTGGCCGCGAGCAGCCGCGCGGCCTGCTCGTACTGATCGAGGCGCAGCGCCAGGTCCGCGACCCCGACGATGTACTGCGCGATCAGGGGCGCGTGCCCCGCCTCGGACGCCGCCTGGCAGGCCGCCGCGCGGTGCGTACGGGCCTCGGCGAGATCGTCGGCCAGGTAGCCGAGCAGGTCGTGTGTCGCCGCGCGGATGTTCGGCTGCTCCGCGTCGTCGCCCAGGATGGCCGCGCGCTGCCGAGCTGCTGGCGGGCCTCCTCGGCGTTGCCGCCCCAGCGGGCGAGTTCCGCCTTGGCCAGGGCCAGCTCGGCCAGCGCGTCCGGCCAGGTGACCCGCTCCGCGCACCGCTGCGCCTCGGCGATGGCGGCCGCGCTGGCGTCCTGTCGCCCTGCAGCCAGTACAGCTTGGCCTGCCGTGACCGCATCGCGATGACATCGTCGAACGCGCCGACTTCGGTGACGACCGCGATCGCCTCTTCGTAGTGGTCGCACGCAGCGGCGAACTCGCCGCGCACGGCGATCCGGTCGGCCAGCTCGGTCAGGGCGATCGAGATCCCGAATCGCTCGCCGAGCGCCCGGAACTCGGCCAGCGCCATCTCCAGGTACGCGTCCGCGTCCCGCCCGCCCTGGCCGAGCACGATCCGCATCTTGCCGAGCTGCAGCCGGGCCAGCGCGCGTACCCAGGGGTTCTCGCTGTCGGCCAGCGGCTCGAACGCGGGCAAGGACGTCCTCCGGCGCCCGCAGCATGCGTTCCAGCGGGGCGATGAACTCCAGCCGCGGGTCGCGGGACTGACTGCGCTGGCTGAACTGGTACGCCTGGTGGATCCACTCCGCCGCCTTGTGCTCGTCGCCCCGCCCGGAGCCCAGGAAATGCACGACCAGCGCGTAGACGATGGCCCGGATGTCATCGGTCACCTCGCCGGGCACTTCCGTGGCCGCGGTGAGCAGCTCGATGCCCTCGGCCTTGCGCCCGCCGAGCCACCAGTACCAGCCCGCGCCCGCCGCGAGCCGCATCGCCGCCTGCGCCTCGCCCGCCGCCAGCGCGCCGCGCATCGCGCACCGCGATGTTGTCATGCTCGGCCTCGAGCGTGGCCAGCCAGTCCAGCTGCTCGGCGCGGCGCAGGTGCGGATCCGCGGTCTCGGCGAGTTCGGTGAAGTAGGCCAGGTGCGCGTGGCGCGCCAGGTCCGATTCCCCCGCCTCGGCGAGCCGGTGCCCGGCGTACTCCTTGATCGTGCCGAGCATCCGGTAGCGCGGTGCGATGTCGCCCTCGGCGAGCAGCAGCGACTTCTCGGCCAGCGCGGTGAGCAGTTCGAGCACCTGCGTCCAGCCCGACCGCATCGCCGGCGCAGACCCGCTCGGCCGCTTCCAGGCTCGCCCCGCCCGAGAACACCGAGAGCCTGCGCAGGACCATCCGTTCGGCGTCGGTGAGCAGCTCCCAGCTCCAGTCGACCACCGCGCGCAGCGTCTGGTGGCGCGGCAACGCGGTGCGGCTGCCGCTGGTCAGCAGGCGGAACCGGTCGTCGAGCCGGTTGGCGAGCTGATCGATGGTCATGGTGCGCAGCCGGGCCGCGGCCAGTTCGATGGCCAGCGGCATCCCGTCCAGCGCCCGGCAGACGCGCGCCATCGTGGCCAGCGTGCGGGCGTCGTCCCCGAGATCCCTGCGCACCGCGCCTGCCCGGTCCCGCAGCAGCTGGACGGCCGGGCGAGGACTCGATCTCGCCGGGGCTGGCGTCACCCTCCGGCACGGCCAGCGGCACGACCGGCCACAGCGCTTCACCGGTGATGCCGAGCGGTTCCCGGCTCGTGGCCAGGATCCGCAGCCGCGGGCACTCTCCGAGCACCCGGTAGGCGAACGCCGCCGCCGACTCGATCACGTGCTCGCAGTTGTCCAGGATCAGCAGCGCCTCCCGGTCGCGGATCGCGGCGATGAGCCGGTCGGCCGGGTCCGCGTTCGGTGCCTCGCCGAGCAGGGCATCGCGGAGGCCGAGCCCGGCCAGCGCCGCCTGCGCCACGTCACCGTCCGCGCCGATGGCGGCGAGCTCCACCAGCCAGGCCCCGTCCGGCAGGCTCGCCGAGCAGCGTGCGTGCGGTTTCCGTGGCCAGCCTGGTCTTTCCCGAGCCGCCCGGCCCGATCAGGGTGGTGAGCCGATGCTCGGCGATGAGCTCGCGGACCGCGGCGACATCAGCGTCCTTGCCGACGAAGCTGGTCAGCTCGGCCCGCAAGTTGGTCTTCCGGTTCTCCTGCCGCTGGCCCAGCTCGCCCCGCAGCAGCGCGACGTGCAGCGCCGGACAGCTCCGGCGAGGGGTCGACGCCCAGCTCGTCGGCCAGGGCTTCTCTGGTGCGCTGGTACACGCAGCAGCGCCTCGGTGTCGCGACCGGCCGCGACGAGGGCACGCATCAGCGCGGCGACAAGCCGTTCCCGCACCGGATGCGCGGCCACCAAGTCGGTCAGCTCGGTGACCAGCTCCGCACCGTGGCCGAGGCTGGTCTCCGCATCGAACCGATCCTCCAGGGCGGTCAGGCGCAGCCGCTTCCAGCCGGGTGACCGCCGCGTCAAACGCTGCGCTTTCCGGCAGGCCGACGTCCTGCATGGCCGCGCCGCGCCACAATGCGAGCGCCTCGCGCAGCAGCCGTACCCGCCGTGGATCCTCGTCGTTGCGGGCCTGGCCGGCGAGGCGCTCGAACCGCACGGCGTCGACAGCGTCGGGTTCCACGTTCAGCCGGTAGCCGTCGGTGTGCCCCTCGACCAGCCCGCCGGGGAGCGCCTTCCGCAGCCGTGAGACCAGGCGCTGCAGGGCATTCGCCGCGTCGGAGGGCGGGTGCTCACCCCAGATCCAGTCGACGAGCGTGGCCTTCGGGACTACGTGACCTGGTTCGAGCGCGAGGGCGATCAGCAGCGCGCGCAACCGGGCGCCCGGCACGTCGGCGACGACGCCGTCGTCCGTCCGAACCTCGAATGGTCCGAGCATCCCGATCTGCACCTAGCCGATTTTGCCATGGCGCCTGGTAAGCCCCGGACGGGCGAAGCGGCTGGTAAAGAATCACGCGGATGACCGTGAGCCGTAGGCCGGGCCGAATACGACGAGCAGCGTCAGTCCTCGGTCACGTCAGTGAACCGGTGCTCCTCACCGGCCGGAACGAAAATCACCGACCCGGGACCAATCTCGGCCGACAATGCCGGCGTCACGATAGTGCCCCGGCCGGATGTGACCACGTAGATCTCATCCTCGGTATGCGGGGTCTGGTCGTCGAGCCCGTCAGCAGGAATGCAATAGGTCCCCACCGACAGATCGGCCACCGTGAGGTGCTCCACCCAGTCGTTCGCCGCCCCGGCGGGCGGCCGCCGCCATACCCCCGCACCCTCGATGATCTGCATGCCGGAAGCGTACGCGCGGCGGGGTGAGGATTCCGGCTCCACCTCCCCTCCATCGCGGCAGCATCCGGCCTGCGCGCCCGTGGCCCTCACTGGTCGTATCCGGTGAGGGAGGACAGACATGCCAGACCGGCGGTCAGCGACCATGGAGGGCAGCCAGCACGAGACCAGCGCGGGCTACTTCGGTCCGCTCCGGTCGGCCAGGTACCTGCTGCTCACTACGTTCAAGGACGATGGCATCCCGGTATCCACCCACGTGCACGGCGTGGTCGACGGTGACCGGGCCTACTTCCGAGCCTGGCGCCAGTCGGGCACCGCTAAGCGCCTCCGGCATACCGATGAGGTCCAGGTGACGGCGTGCCCCATACCCGGCTTGACGGTGGGGCCGCCGCTCGATGCGGTCGCGCGGCGGCTGTCCGGCCAGGAGGCCAGCCGGGCCGTCAGGAAGCTGGCCCGCAAGTACCCGCTGCACCAGCGTTTCCTGATTCCGCTGCTCCGCCGGACCCGGCGACGGCAGCTGGCGCACTACGAGCTGCTGACCTACGAAGCCGCGGCCAGCCAGGACGTGCACCCCGAACCAAGCTTGCGGAGAGGGCAGGTCATGGTGAATCTTGGCTGAGCGAGGTGGGGCGGCACCGGTCCGTGGGAGGGAACGCCAGTGGCAGTGCGCCAGCATGAGGCCGGTGACGAGGACGGCAGCCAGCGAGGCGAGGGCCCGGCCCGGCATCCGCTTGATCCGCTGGACGCCGGTGAGATCAGGGACGCGGTTGACATCCTGCGGCGCGAGCGGCTGGTGACACCGGCGGCGCGGTTCGTTTCTGTGAGCCTGCACGAGCCCGCCAAGGACCTGCTCGTGGGCGGCGCGGCGGCGGTGCCGCGGGAGGCGTTCGCCGTCCTGCTGGAACCGCAGCAGCGCGCAACCTACGAGGCGGTGGTGTCCCTGACCGCCAACTCGGTAGCTTCCTGGCGGCCGGTTCCTGACGCGCGTGGCCCGGTGACGCTGGCCGAGTACGCCGAGTGCGAGCGGGTGACCAGGGCTGACCCGCGGGTTCGGGCGGGGCTCGAGCGCCGCGGCATCACCGCCCCGAGCAGGTGCTGGTGGAGCCGTGGGGGATCGGCGCGTTCACGGCAGCTGAGGAGGCGGGACGCCGGGTCGTGTGGACGTTGCTGTTCTACCGCGAGCGGCCGGATGACAACCCGTACGCCAAGCCGATCCACGGCCTGCACGCCATCGTGGACCTCGACGACATGACGGTAGTGCGGGTGGAGGACCTGGGCGTCGTGCCGCTGCCGCCCGGTTCGGGCGCCTACGCCGCTGACCGCGTCGGGCCGCTGCGAGACGATCTCAAGCCCGCTCGAGATCGTCCAGCCGCAGGGCCCGAGCTTCGAGGTCCGCGGCTGGGAGGTCCGCTGGCAGCGCTGGCGGCTGCGCCTGGGCTTCACCGCCCGCGAGGGCCTTGTCCTGCACACCGTCGGCTACGAGGACCAGGGCCGGGTACGGCCGGTCATCTGGCGTGCCTCGGTGGCGGAACTGTTCATCCCGTACGCCGACCCGCGGCCGTTCCAGGGCTGGCGCAACGCTTTCGACATCGGCGAGTACGGGATCGGGGTCATGGCCAACTCGCTCGAGCTGGGCTGTGACTGCCTCGGCGAAATCCGCTACTTCGACGTCGAGCTCGCCGGCCGACAACGGCGAGCCGTACACGATCAGGCAGGCGATCTGCCTGCACGAGGAAGACTTCGGCCTGCTGTGGAAGCATTTCGACGCCGACGCTGCAGACGACCGAGACCCGCCGCAGCCGCCGGCTGGTGATCTCGTTCATCATCACCGCGGGCAACTACGAGTACGCGGTCTACTGGTACTTCTACCAGGACGGCAGCATCGAGTTCGAGGTGAAGCTGACCGGCATCGTGCTGACCAGCGCGCTGGCGCCGGGCGAGACCAGCGACTTCGGCACGGTGGTCGCACCGCAGACGCTGGCCGCCCATCACCAGCATTTCCTCAGCGTCCGCCTGGACATGGCGGTGGACGGGCTGCGCAATACGGTCTACGAGGTGGACACCGAGGCGGTCCCGCCGGGCCCGGACAATCCGCTGGGTAACGCGTTCCGGCCCGGTGAAACGGCCGCTGCGCCGGGAATCAGAGGCCCAGCGGGTGATCGACCCATTGCGCGGCCGGTACTGGCTGGTCGCCAATCCGGGCAGCAGGAACGAACTCGGGCACGAGCCTGGCTACAAACTCATCCCCGGCAGCAACGTCCTGGCGTTCAGCCATCCCGACGCGCCAATGACCCAGCGCGCCGCCTTCGCGACCAGGCACCTGTGGGTCACCCCTTACCGGCCCGACGAGCGGTTCCCGGCTGGCGACTACCCCAACCAGCACCCCGGCGGCGCCGGACTGCCCGCCTGGACGAAAGCCGACCGCCCGATCGAGAACACCGACGTCGTGCTCTGGTACACGCTGGGCGCGCACCACATCACCAGGCCCGAGGACTGGCCGGTCATGCCGGCCGACCGGGCCGGGTTCACGCTGAAGCCGGCCGGGTTCTTCGACCGCAATCCCGCGCTCGACGTGGCCCCGGGCCCGTCCCCGCACTGCTGACGCCGTGAGCACCCGGGCCAGGAGGCCAGCGAGGGCCCTCTTAGGGAAGGTAGAGGTGCAGCCCGGCGGGCATGGCCTCAGTCGGGGCGATGGTGCCGCGGAACACCCCGTTGACGTAGGTAGCGACGTTGGCTGGGTAGGCGCCGCCGGGACTGTGCTCGGCGGTGAGGCGAAGGATGGTGGACGGCTGGCTCTTGTGCCCGTCGGCCAGCTGGGCGAGGGACATCTTGCCACCGGTGGTGTGCTCGATCATGGCCAGCACCCTATCCGGCGGCATGGAAGAGGCGGCCGATGAGGAAGCCGACGGCAGCGGCCCCGAGCCCGATCACGACCATCTGGAGACCTTTCCTGCGCCAGTCGCCGACCAGGGTGAGGGGCGGAGTAGGCGCCGACCCCGAAGAGCACGGCCGCGCTGAGGATGAATGCGGTGATCAGCGCGGTGCTGCGGGGCAGCCAGGCGAAGGGCAGCAGCGGGATGAGGTGGCCGATGAGGGTGGCCAGGGTGATCAGTGCGGCGCTGCGCATGATGTCCCGGGATTGCACCGGCTGCAGGTGCAGTTCCTCGTCCATCATCGTGGCCAGCCAGGCGTCCCGGTTGCTGGTGATGGTGTCGACCACCCGCTCCAGCAGGTCGCCGGAGAAGCCCTTGCCCGAGTAGATGTCGCGGATCTCCTGCCGCTCGGCCTCCGGGGTGGCGTCGATCTCGGCTTCCTCGCGGGCCCGCTCGGCGGCGTAGTAGTCGCGCTCGGACAGGGCGGAGGTGTAGCCGACCGCGCACATGGAGACCGATTCGGTGAAGGCGGCCGCGAACCCGGTGGCCAGGAGGACCGTCTTCGAGCCGCCGCCGGCGATGACGCCGAGGATGATCCGAGGATGTTGACCAGGCCGTCCTGCCCGCCCAGGATCACATCCCGCAGCCAGTTGCTCTGCCGGTGCTCCTCCTGGTGCTGCGGCGGGACGCTACGGGTGGCCGCCGGCCGTGCGCGACGTGGACGGCCCGGCCCAGCCGGGTCAGGACCACGTGGCCGTTGTGGGTCATCCATTACCTCCGGCGGTGCCCAGGGCCAGGCGGGCCGCGCTGACATCCTGGCGGCCGTGACCAGCGTCCACGGCCTCACCCCACTGGCGCGACAGGGCCTCCAGCAGCGGCAGCCGGTCGCTGCCCGCGGCCGCGATGGCCAGGTCCACGTCTTTCAGCGCCCATTCCAGCGGGAACTCGGGCTCGAAATCGCCGGTCCGCATCTTGTGCAGTTTGGCGTCGGCGATCGGCGCGTCCAGCGGCCCGCCTTCGATCGCCTGGGCCAGCGCGGCGGTGTCGATCCCCAGGTTGACGGCGAGCTGTAGCGCCTCGGCCACGCCCTCGATGAGGATGGACATGTAGGCGTTGACGACCAGTTTCATCTGGCTGCCCCGGCCGGCCCGGCCGAGCCAGACGGTTTTGCGGCCGATCGCCGAGAACGCCGGAGCCACGATGGTCTCCGCCTCGGCCGGGCCGGACGCCAGGATCAGCAGTTGCCCGTGCTCGGCCGGGTCTTTGCTGCCCGAAACCGGCGCGTCCACGAACAGCACGTCCGGCCGGTGCTGGCTGAGCCGGCTCGCGAAGCGGTGGTCGCCGTGACGCCGATCGTGCCCATCTGGGCCCACACCGCACCCTCGGCCCACGCTGCCACGACCTGATCAGCGAACATCACTGACTCAACGACGTCGGCCGTGGGCAGCATCGTGATCACTACGCTGGCCTCCCGCACCGCCTCGGCCGGTGCGGGCGCCACCATTGCGCCGGCCTCGGCCAGCGGCACGGTCGCCTGCGGCGACCGGTCCCACACCGTGGTGGGCAGCCCAGCCGCGAGCAGATTACGGGCCATCGCCGAGCCCATGATGCCTGTCCCCAGCACCGCCACCGCAGGCCGCGTCCGGCCGGCCGCGGCACCTTGCCCTGTGGTCTCGCTCATCGTCTTCTCCCATCAGCGGCACGTGGTCTCGTAGGGCCAGTTCCATTTCTTACCCGGCCCAGGCGAGCCCGCTTCGAATATGAGGTGATTGGCACGAGAACGCGGCCGGGGACCTCACCGGGTCGTGGTGGAGGCGCCGCGTTTCGCGGCCGGGCGGCCGGTGGCGGGCCGCTGGAATACGCCGGCCCGGGCGGCGGCCAGCGCGATCTGCGCCGCCTGGTCCGCGGCGGCCGGGTCCACTGGCTCGGCGGTGACCGTCAGCCGGAAGTAGATCGGCGCGATCAGCGCCCTGAGGACGGAAGCCGGCTGGGTGCCCGGGCAGCTCACCGCGCTGGAGGTGCTGTCGGCCGCGACCGCGCGAGCCGGCGAGCACCTGGGGCTGGCACCACTCGGGCAGCTGATCGACGGGGCACCCGCCGACCTCATCGGCGTCCGCGGCAACCCGATCGACCAGTTCAAGCCGCTGGAGTACCCCGACCTGGTCATCTCCGGCGGCGTGCCCGTTACCGCACCCGGCAGCGACGGCGAATAAGGTCAAACGGTGACCGCGGAAACCCCCTCTACCCAGGCCGAGCACAATCGCCAGACCCGCGATGCCTACGACCGGCTCGCCGCCGTCTGGGCGGCCACCACCGACGACGGGCCGTGGAACGGCCTGCTGGAGCGGCCCGCGCTGCGCTCCCTGGTGCCCGCGAACCTGGCCGGCGCGGTCGTGCTCGACGCCGGGTGCGGCTCCGGGGCGCAAGCCGAGTGGCTGCTCGACCAGGGCGCTGAGGTGATCGGCGCCGACCTGAGCCCCCGGATGATCGAGGAGGCCAGGCGCCGCTGCCAGGGCCGGGGGCGGTTCCTGGTGGCGGACCTGGCCGAGCCGCTGCCCCTCGAACCGCGGTCGCTCGATGGCATCACCAGCTCGCTCGCGCTGCATTACCTCCGCGACTGGAGCGTCCCACTGCGGTCATTCGCCGCGGCGCTGCGGCCCGGCGGGTGGGCGGTCATCTCGCTTGACCACCCCTTCGCCCCGCCCCTGCCCAGCCAGCAAGGCGGGTACTTCGACACCGAACTGGTCACCGACAGCTGGCGCAAGGCCGACGTCGAGGTCTCGCAGCGGTTCTGGAAGCGGCCGCTGTCGGCGGTCGCCGGCGCGTTCGCCGACGCGGGATTCGGCATCGACCGGATCGCCGAGCCGCGCCCGTCGCCGGAAGCGCTGGAGCGCTACCCAGCCGAGCTGGCCGACATCGCCGACATCCCGAACTTCATCGTCTACCGGCTCAAGCTAGCGGGCTAACCGGACTCCGCCTCAGGCCGCCGTGCGCCCCACCACGGGCGCAGCGGCGGCGTGCCCGTGCCTTCAGGTAAGCGCTTGACGACTCAGATCATCCGTAGAATAGTTCTCTATATGACTGGTGAACTACTCAAGCAGACGGTCACCTTCCAGCTGAACCAGACCTCCGGCGTCCCGGCCTACCTGCAGATCGTCCAGCAGGTCGAGCAGGCGCTCCGGATGGGCACGCTGCAGCCCGGCGACCAGCTGCCCACGGTGAAGCAGGTGGTCGCCGAGGTGGCGATCAACCCGAACACCGTGACCAAGGCCTACCGGGAGCTTGAGCACGCCGGGCTGGCCGAAGGGCGCCAGGGGGTCGGCACCTTCGTGGTCCGCCGGCCGCCGGGGCCGCCCCCCGAGGAGCAGCTGCGCCTGGCGCACGGCCTCGAACGCTGGATTGAGACGGCGCGGGCGGCGGGCCTGGACGACCAGGCGATGGAGGCCATGCTGCGCGCGCTCCTGCGCGGCGCATCGGATCGGGGTGTGGCATGAGCAGCGAGACACTGGCCACCGAAACACTGGCCATCGAGACCGCCGGGCTGGCCAAGCGCTACCGGTCCACGTGGGGCCTGCAGGACTGCACGATCGACGTGCCGGAGGGCCGCATCTCGGCCCTGGTCGGCCCGAACGGCGCGGGCAAGACCACGCTGCTGAGACTGCTCGCCGGGCTGCGGCGCCCGACGTCGGGGGAGGCGCGGGTGCTCGGCCGGGCCCCCGCGCAGGATGAGGACTTCCTCGCGAGCATCGGCTTCCTGGCCCAGGAGATCCCGCTCTACCGCCGGTTCTCCGCGGCCGAGCACCTCCGGATCGGCGCCCATCTCAACCGCAGGTGGGACGCGGCCGCGGCCGGGCAGCGGCTCACGGCGCTCCGGGTCCCGCTCAACCGTCCCGTGCACGCACTGTCTGGTGGGCAGCGAGCCCAGGTCGCACTCAGCCTGGCGCTGGCCAAGCGGCCGCGGGTGCTGCTGCTCGACGAGCCGCTCGCCGCGCTCGATCCGCTCGCCCGGCGCGAGTTTCTCACCGCCCTTGCCGACCTGACCGTCGAAGGTGACGTCACGGTGGTGCTCTCCTCGCACCTGGTGCATGACCTTGAGCGGATCTGCAACCACCTCATCCTGATGTCGGCCTCCCGGGTGCGCCTGTGCGCCGACATCGACACCGTGCTCGGCGAGCACCGGGTGCTGGTCGGGCCGCGGCGGAGCACCGCGGATCTGGAACGCCTCTTCACCGTGGTGAAGGTGACGCAGACCGAACGGCAATCGAGGGTGCTGGCCCGCCTCCGCGGCCCCGTGCTCGACCCGGCCTGGGAGGTGTCCGAGGTGGGGCTCGAAGACATCATCCTGGCCTACATGTCCGAGGACGAGGCCCGCACCGCCGGGCCGCTCAGCCTGGCCGGAGGTGTCGCATGACCTATCTCATCTGGCGCTTGCACCGCGTGCACGCCATCTTCTCCGTGGTCGTGATCGTGGCGGTCACCGCCCTGATCGTGCCGACCGGGATCGCCATCGCGAACTCCTTCCACCAGGCCGTGCTGACCTGCTCGGCCAGCCAGGCCGGCTGCGGCGACATCGCGGACACCGTGTTCGGCCACAACGGCGTCTTTACCGCGCTCGTGCAGGACCTGGCCATGGGCTTCCCGCTCGTCCTCGGCATCCTGTGGGGCGCGCCGCTCGTGCCGGGCGAGTTCGAGGCGGGCACCGAGGACTTCGCGTGGACGCAAGGGATCACCCGCCGCCGGTGGGTACTCACCAACCTCGGCTGGGCGTTCGCCGCCGCCGCCGCGTGGGGAGGTGCGCTGGCCGCGCTGTTCACCTGGTGGCGGGGACCAGCCAATGCGCTGGACGGCCCGGTCAAGCTCATTAACTTCAACGTCCAGGGCGTTGCCCCGGTGGCCTACGCGGTGTTTGCCATGGCGCTGGGCATGGCCGCCGGAGCGCTGTTCCGGCGGGTCGTGCCGGCCATCGCCACGACGCTGGCGGCCTTCCTGGCCGTGCGCATCGTGACGGCGCTCTACCTCCGACAGCAGTTCGCCGTGTCGAAGAACGTTTCCCCCGCCGGGGGCGCCCCGCCACTGTCCTACAGCCTCGGCGCCGACATCCTCCCGGGCCATGCCGCCGCCCCGGGTGCGAGTCAGTGCCAGTCCCTGCCCTGCCTCGCGGCGCACGGCTACTACCAGCACATCACCTACCTGCCCGCGAGCCGCTTCTGGCCGGTGCAGGGGGCCGAGTCCGGGGTCTTCCTGATCCTGGCGCTGGCCCTCGCGATCTTCACGTACTGGTCGGTCACGACCCGCGAGGCCTGACCGGGCGCTCTGGGCGGCTAGCGTGGGTGCGTGGCCGAGGCGCCGGCGAGGTATGACGAGTTCGCTGAGTGGTACGAGCAGTGGGTCGGCGGCGGGCCGCCGCTCATCGCGGCCCAGGCCGGCCTGCTGCCTGACGTGGCCGGCCAGCGAGTGCTGGACGTCGCGTGCGGGCAGGGCCGGATGAGCCGCTACCTGGCCGGGCTGGGGGCCGAGGTGACCGGGGTGGACATCTCGGCCGCGATGCTGGGCAGGGCCCGCGCGGCCGGGCAGGCCGGCATCAGCTACTTCCGGGCCGACGTGGCCCGGTACCCGGACTGGTGGGACGGGCGGGCGTTCGACGGCGCTACCTGTGACATGGCGCTGATGGACATCGACGACCTGGCGGGCACCCTGTCGGCGGTGGCGGCCACATTGCGCCCGGGCGGGTGGTTCGTGGCCTCGATCGTGCATCCGTGCTTTCCCGGCAACGAGAAGGGGCGCAGCACCTGGCCGCCTGGAGAGGGCTACGAGGCGGAAGGCTGGTGGACCTCGCCGGAGCACAATCCCGACGGCGTCCGGATCCGGGTGGGCGCGACCCACCGCAAGCTGTCCACCGTCCTGAACGCCCTGCTCGACGCCGGGCTGGAGGCCGAGCGCTTCGCGGAGCCGCCCGCCCCGGTTCCGACCTACCTGCTGTGGCGGTGCCGCCGCCGCTGACCCGGGGCTGCTGGCCGCGGCGCTCGGCGAGCCGGGCGTCCACCCCCCACGGGAGGAACTGGCCGCGCACCTGGCGCGCGGGCTTGAGCTGATCGGCCCGGCGCTGGACCGCCTGGTCAGCAGCGGCGGCTGAGCACCGGGTGGCGGCCCGGGGTGGCGCTGGCCGTTAGGCATACCGCGCCGCCGCGACCGGGGGCTCCCGCCTTGACGGGCTGTCCGGATCTGCGCTAGGCAGATCGTGCTGTCCAGTTCCGGAAGGTGCGGCTATGCCGGCGGCAGGGGATTTTGATGGCGCCGTGGCGCGGTACTTCACCGGCGCCCGGTTCGGCGGCGTGCTGCTGTTAGCCGCAGACCCCCGATTCGGGCCAGCCCGCCGCGTCTGGAACGGGATGATCGACCGGACGCCCGCGCTGATCGCCCGCTGCCGCGACACATCCGACGTGAGAACAGCGATCGGCTTTGCCCGGGAGACCGGCCTGGCCCTGACCATCCGCTGCGGCGGCCACAATGTCGCGGGCAGCGCGGTGGCCGATGGCGCGGTGCTGATCGACCTGTCCCTCATGCGCGCGGTCGCCGTTGATCCCACCGTGCGGATAGCCCAGGCCAGCGGTGGCTGCCTGTTACGCGACCTCGACCTGGCCACCACGGCGCACGGGCTGGCCTGCCCCTCGGGGGTGTTCTCCCGCACCGGGCTCAGCGGGCTGGCGCTGGGCGGCGGGTACGGCTGGCGGTGCCGCAAGCTCGGCCTGACGTGTGATCACATCATCGCGGCCGAGGTCGTTCTGGCGGACGGATCAGTGCTTGAGGTGTCAGAAACCGAGCATCCCGACCTGCTCTGGGCCCTGCGCGGTGGGGGCGGGAACTTCGGTGTGGTCACCAGATTCACGCTGCGCCTGGAGCCGGCCCCATGCTGGTCCGCTCCGCCGTGCATCCGGCCGAGCACGCGGCCGAAGCGATGCGGGCCTGCCGTGCGTTCGCGCCCGGCCTGTCCGACGACCTGCACTTGCTGGCCGGATTGCGGCACGCGGTGCCGGCCGATCTGATGCCGCCCGGCCAGCGTGACCGGCCCGTCCTCGGCGTGACCCTCGTCGGCTCAGCCACTGACGCGGCCAGCGCCGACGAAGGCCGCGCGCTGTTCGAGGCCATGCCAGCCTGCGCCGTCGCCGCGCACGAGGTCTCCTACCTGGACCTGCAGTTCATGGGCGACAGCGGCTCCGCGGCCGGCCGCCGCTACTACACCAAGTCCGGGTACCTGGCTGACCTGGGCGACGAGGCAGCGGAGCAGCTCATCGCCAGTTCCGCCCGCAACCCGTCCGGCACCGGGTCCATTGACGTTGAGTGCCTGCGTGGCGCGGTGCTGCGCGGCGGAACCAGCGAATCAGCGTTCCCGCACCGGGAAGCGCCGTTCATGGTGACCGTGTCGGGATCGTGGGATGATCCCGGGCTCGACCAGGACGGGATCGCCTGGGCCAGGGCAGCCATCGACTCGGTCGGCGCCTGGCAGCATCCCGGCGCGTACTCGAACTACGTCTCGCAGCAGGAAAGCACGCTGGAGGCTTCGGCCATGTACGGCTCGGCTATCTACGCACGGCTGGCCCAGGTCAAACAGGCATACGACCCCGGCAACATGTTCCGCTCGGCCCGCAACATCACCCCAGCCGCCACGCCAGAACCCCCATAAGGCTCACCAGAAGGCGTTGCCCACGTCGTCCACGCTGGCGCAGAACGCCGGCCCGGCACAGGAGACCGCGGCCGGGTCACCGGCCGGGTCCACCATCGATTGGGCGGACCACGTTGATCCGTTGAAGAAGACCGCCTGCCCAGACAGCGAGACCATCGCGCAGAACGCCGAGGACGCGCAGGACAATGACATCGCCCCACCGGTGAGCCGGGTGTTCTGCAAGCTTGACCAGGCCGAGCCATTGAACGTTACGACCTGGCCATCGGTGTCCGCCGCGGCGCAGAAGTGTGCCGTGCGGCAGGACATGCTGATCAGGTAGGTGTAGTAGCCGCCCAGCAAGTGCGGCGCGGACCAGGTGCTCCCGTTGAACGTCACCACCTGGGCCCGGCGCAAGCCGCCCGCGACCGCGCAGAAGTCCGGGCCCGTGCAGGAGATCCCCGAGGCGGCCATGCCCAGGTTCTTGGTCCGCGACCAGCGCGTCCCATTGAACGTTCTGGCCAGGACGTTGAACTGACCGCCGAACACGGCGCAGAAGGTCGCGGACGAGCACGAAACGCCGGTGAGACCGACGCTCCCGAGCACGTCAACCGGCGCGGACCAGGTCGAGCCGTTGTAGGTGGCCTCGTAGCCGGCGCCGTTGACGGCCATGCAGAAGGTGGCGGTCGGGCAGGATATCGCGGCCGGATTGGCGAATCCGCCGCCAGCTATGGTGTGGGGCGCGGACCAGTGTGTCCCGGTGAAGATCACGGCTTGGCCGGAGCCGTCCAGCGCGGCGCAGAACGAGGCCGTGGCACAGGACACCGCGGCCAGCTGTCCGTCGGGGTCCACCATGGCCGGTTCCGCCCAGGTTCCGGAGTGGAACACGATCGCCTGCGTGCCACCCACTGCCGCGCATTGCTGTGCCGTGGCACACGACACCGCACTCAGGTACGTCGCGCCGGTCGGCGCCGGCGCCGACCACGCCACCCCGTTGTAGGTCGTGGCCAGGCCACTGAAGTCCACGGCCAGGCAGAAGGTGGCGGACGGGCAGGACACCCCGCTGATGGGGTGATCCGAGTCCACCGTGACCGGCGCCGACCAGTGACCGGCCAGGTAGGTGGCGGCGGTGCCCAGGGCGGTGACGGCCACGCAGAAATTCGCGGTCGGGCACGACACCGAATTCATCCAGGTTGATGCGCCCGCCGTCGGCGTGGACCAGCTACTTCCGTTGAAGGTCAGCGTGTTCCCCTGCCTATCGACGCCGAGGCAGAAGGAGCTGGTGGGACACGAAAGGAACGTCCATGTCGTTACCGGCATCGACGGTCACCGGCGCCGACCAGCTGGTGCCATTGAACGTCACCACCTGCGCGCCGGTGCTCGCGACGCAGAACGTGGCGCTCGCGCAGGACACGGTGTCGAACAGCGCACCGGCTTCCGCCGTGACCGGGGCTGACCAGGTTGTCCCGTTGTAGGTCACCGATTGGCCATTCAGGTCGACCGCCAGGCAAAAGTTGGCGGCCGGGCAGGACACCGACACCAGGAACGACTGCGGATCGATGAGTTGCGGCTTGGACCACGATGATCCGTTGTAGATCACGGCCGCACGGTCCTGGTCGATGGCCGCGCAGAACGAGGTCGTCGGGCAGGACATCGAGGTCAGATAGCCGTTGCCGGGGCCGGTAACGTCCTGCCGGTGCGGGAACTGTGCCGAGGTGGCCGGCCCCGGGCTGGCCTGGGCAGGCGCAGCCGTGCCCGCCACGCCCATAACCGCCAGGAGCGAGGTCGCGGCGGCCAGACCGATGACGAACCGCGGCCTGGCCGGCCCTTTCCACACTCCGGCACGCAATCCATCGATCATCGAATGCCCGCCCCTCCCCAATACACGCCATCCGGCCATAAATGCGCCCCCATTACGGCCAGGCTTGCCAGGCTTACCTTAACCAGGTTTCACGGCGTCAAGCAGGAAGATGCCATTACCCAATGCGGTCCGCACAGCTGCTAAGGTTGGCTTATTTCCGGCTCTGGGAGGATTCGTGCGCGCCCACTCAAGGCTTCCGATGGGGCTGGCCGCAGCAGGCATTCTGGCCGCGGCGGCGTTAGTCGGCACCGCGCCGTTGTCATCGGCCGCGGCTTGCGGGACAGGCCTGCCCGGCGGCCAGCCTCGGGGGTGGCCGCCACCTCGGCATCCAACGCCTGGGCGGTCGGGCATTACGCCGTGAGCACGGCGGACCAGACGCTGATCGACCACTGGGACGGGAGCGCGTGGTGCCAGGCGGCCAGTCCCGACCCGGGCGGCTCTGGCCGCGACAACGCTTTGTCGTCCGTGTCGGCGACATCGAGGTCGAACGCGTGGGCGGTCGGCTACTACGTGAACAGCAAGCAGGTCGAGCAGACGCTGATACTGCACTGGAACGGCACCGCCTGGAAGCGGGTCGCCAGCCCGGACCCGGGCGGCACTTCGAGATGGAACGCGCTGTCCGGGGTTTCTGTGACAGCGCCGTCGAACGCGTGGGCGGTCGGCTACTACGTGAACAGCAAGCACGTCGCGCAGACGCTGGCGCTGCACTGGAACGGCACCGCCTGGCGGACCGTGTCCAGCCCAGACATCGGCACCAACAACGAACTGATCGCGGTCAAGGCCGTGTCCAAGTCGAGCGCCTGGGCGGTGGGGTACCACGACACCAAGGCGTACGTGGCGCAGACCATGATCGTGCACTGGAACGGCACCGCCTGGAGAACGATGGCCAGCCCGAACCCAGCCGGCACCAGCTACGCCAATTACCTCTCCGGCGTAACGGCGACGTCATCATCGAACGCCTGGGCGGTCGGGCACTACAGCGACGGCACAGCCGCCCGGACGCTGATCGCGCACTGGAACGGGACCGCGTGGAAGCGGGTGGCGAGCCCTGATCCTGGCACTCTGTCCTACGAGGATGACGTCCTGTACGGGGTGGCGGCCACGTCATCGTCGGATGCCTGGGCCGTCGGCGCGTACCGCAATGCCAGCAGCGTTTACCAGACGATGGTGGCGCAGTGGAGCGGCACGGCCTGGCAGCAGGCACCCAGCCCGGACCCGTCAGCGTCTCTGCACTACGTCCTCAACTCGGTGGCGGTGACGCCCACGTCCAGCGCGTGGGCGGTGGGCTTTACCGCCAGCGCGTCCACCGGCACCGGGTACCAGACCCTGATCTTGCGCTGGGACGGCACGGCCTGGACATCGATAGCCAGCCCATAGCACGCGCCGGCCGGGCCGGAACTGTCGGCGGGCGCCAGTACGGCACCACGTCGGGTGTGGCCCTGGTTTCGGCGGTCGCCCAGGTGGTCGATGAACTCGCCGACCAGATCCGCATGGACCCGTTCTGACGATGCGAGCGATGGCCCACCGTGTCCATGGCTAGATTTCTCCTCGTGACATGGCTGCTGGTCGTGGTGGTGTTCGCCGTGGTGATCGCGGTTTTGCTGTGGGGCGAGTTCGAGCACTGGCGGTCGTCGCGGCGCCGGATGGGGACCCGGCCGGGCGGCAGCGGGACCGGCGAGGCCATCGTGGTCCTGGGATACCGGAACCGCGGAACACGCGCCAACACCATCAACCGGTGGCGGGTACGTGCGGGCCTGCGTTCATGTCCGCCGTGGCCAGGCCCGTCGCGGCTGGTGCTGTGTGGCGGCGCGGTGGGCGGCAGCCGATCCGAGGCCGAACTCATGGCCCATTACACGCGCCAGTCGTGCGGCTATGCCGGTGAGCTGATCACCGACGCCGGCAGCCGGTCAACGTGGGAGAACGTACGGAACGCCATTCCCATGATCGAGCACGCGGACCGGATCAAGATCGTTTCGAGCTCGCTGCATGCGGAGCGGGCCCGCCTCTATCTCTGGCAGCTCCGGCCCGATCTCGCCGACCGGCTCGTGCCCGCCGCGGACTACCGGTTCGGCGAGCTGATCCTCCTCAAGCCGGTCATGGCGGCCATCGGCCGCAGGCATCTGCGGAGGGCCGGGAGGCCACCCTCAGGGGCTGCGGGTCGCCTGCGCGGTCCAGGTATGGCCGTTCCAGCGTTCCGCGACGGTCAGGAGATCCTTGACCAGGCTCACGGTGATGTTCTTGAACCCGACAGCGGTGCACCGGCTGGCTGACGAGCAGGACACCGCGCTCAGGCTGAGGCCGTGCGCCCCCGACGGCACCCGGATGCTCCGCGATGACCACCTGTGGCCGTTCCAGCGGGCCGCGGCGTTGCTGCCGATGGCCATGCACGCGGTGGCGGAGGTGCACGAGACCGCGTTGAACGCGTAGTTGAGGGCGAAGTTGGTCACCGTCTGGCTGTGCCACGTCGTGCCGTTCCAGCGCAGGATGAGCGGGCCGCCCTGGTCGCTGACGCCCACCGCGGTGCACGACCGGGCCGACGGGCAGGAAACCCCGGTCAGCCCGCTGGTGACATTCTCGGTGGCGTCCCCGGGGGTGGGCTGGACCGCCCACGCCGTGCCGTTCCAGCGCATGGCCAGTGGCGCCGTGCCCGGTCCCTCGTCGCTCTGGCCGTTAACGTAGCCCACGGCGGTGCAGGCCGAGGGCCGGCACGAGATGCTGCCCAGATCCCCACCGATGTCCCCGACCGGCGGCAAGGACTGCATGCTCCAGCTCTGGCCGTCCCAGTGCTCGGCCAGCATGTTGTTGGTAAAGCCCAGGAGGTTGTAGCTGTAATACCCGACCGCGGTGCACGATGTCGCCGACCCACATGACACTGCGGCAAAGGGAAGCCCGGCAACCCCGGGACTCGGCGTGGGCTGGATGCGCCACCTGCTGCCGTTCCAGCGCTCGGCCAGCGTCCCGCTCGCCCCAGCGTAGTCCCAGCCCACCGCCGTGCAGGCCCGGGCCGAGGTGCACGACACGCCCTCCAGCCCACCGCCGGTGCTCCCTGTCGGCTGGGCCAGGCGCATGGTCGCCCACCTGCGTGCCGTTCCAGCGTTCGGCCAGGATCCCCTGACCCAAGTCCGTGGTCCCGACCGCGACACACATCCGTTTCGTGGGACAGGAAACCGCGGTGAGCTGGTCAACCGGCTTGGCCGCGCTCGCCGGTGCCGCTAACGCCGCCTGCGCCGGCAGCAGGCGCCGGCCAGGGACAAACAGATGAGCGCGGCCGGGATGAGCCGCCGGGCCCGCCACACCCGCTGTCGGGCTAACGTTCATTTCCGCCGCCCTTCGCCGGGGCAAATGCCCTGACCGAAATTGCCTTCGCAAGGAAGACGCCTGACGGCGCGCATCAGATGGCACCGGCCGGACACTACTTCCTTACCGTGTTACGGCATCATCCGGGGGATGGTGGCGCCGGGGTCATTGAGCACGTCCATCCCGGAGTACGCGGGATTCTCTGCCCTGGTCGGGTAGGCGTCGATGGCTGGGGCGGCGAGTATCTCCCCGATGCAGGCATCGGTCCCGGCGACGTAGGCCCAGTCGAGGTCGGTGTCGGTGACGACGACCAGGCCTGATCCTCAGGCCACCAGTAGTTCGGGTTGTGGGAGAAGCTGGCGTAGGACTGGTGCGGCCCGTGCAGCAGGTAATAGTCCCGCGCCGGATGCGTGAGTTTCGGGGCGTGCCGGCCGAACGCCTGCTCATTCAGGTCGCCGAAGCCGTCCCAGAGCAGGAACCAGCTGGCGGGGGAGGAGGTGTGCCGGGCCAGGATGGCGATACACCTGGCCCCGAACCAGGGACCAGCAGCGGCTCGATCCAGGCGGCCGGCAGATCGTCCTCGATCACGAGGCCGGAGCCCGGGGGAGGGGCCCAGGTGTGCTCGTCCCGCCATTGCGCGTACTCAGCGGCGGACATCGCCGAGCCGGCCCCCATCAGCGGAGCGATACCCAGGTACTCGGTCTGATCAGATGACACGACGACAACGTAGCGCCAAAAGCGACCGCCGCGCGGATGGCCGCGGCACGGTGTTCCCACCATTTGTGCCGCGGCCATGCCGCGCGGATATCAGCCGGTGTACTGGGTGAATATCCGGGTGAAGTCCAGCGGCTGCTGGCTGATTTCCGAGCATTGCGGCAGGCCGCTCGCGCTGCTGCCGCAGGGCTGGTCCCGGTCCACCGACCAGAACGCCAGCCGCCCCAGATGGTTCTGCTCGGCGAAGCTGACCAGCGTCTGCGCGTTGGCCTCGGTGAACACCTCGGCGGAGTCGTCGTTCTGGCCGATCATGGGGGTGACGCCGATGTTGGCGTAGGTCATGCTGGGCCACAGCGGTCTGCGCGTAGGCCAGGGTGTCCTGCGCGGCCTCGAGGCGTACGCGCCCATGTTGGCGCTGCCAGTGTCCCAGCTGCCGTAGTAGTCCATGGTCATCACGTTGATGACATCGATCCGGGTCCCGTTGGCCTGGGGCCTCCTGGAGGAAGGCCTGGCCGTTGGCATCGGGCCCGTTGGGGTTGACCGGGATGGTGACCGAGACGACCAGGCCGGGGTTGGCCGCCTCCAGCGCGTTGATGGCCTGGAACCGCAGGTTGTTCTGGGCGGTGTAGGCGATCTCGGCGCCCTCGATGTCGAAGTCGATGTGGGTGACGTGCAGCGTGTTGATCACCGACTGGTAGGCCGCGGTGAGCTGGCTCAGGTTCGAGCAGGAGTCGGCCAGCTCGACGCCGGATTCGCCGCCGAACGACACGATGGGCTGCGCGCCGTCGGCCTCGGCCGTGGTGATCTCCGAGGTGACGGTGGGGTCGTTGGTGACGGGCAGCGTGTCGCCCCAGATCGGCGTGCAGCCGCTGGCGATGACGAACGCGGCGCTGAACGCCTTGAGCCCGGCCTGGGTGGCGGCCTGGTTGAGCATGGGCTCCTGGTTGTTGGTCATGTCCACGTACGGGGCGACCGCGTAGCTGCCGCTTCCGCCACCGCCGCCGGAGGACGAGGTGGTGGCGGTCACCGCACCTGACGCGGCCGACTCGCCCGCGCTGTTGTAGGCGGTGACGGTGAACGTGTAGCTGGTCGAGGCGGTCAGCCCGGTGATGGTGGCCGAGGTGGCCGACGTGGTCGCGGCCAGGGTGCCGCCCTGGTAGACGTGGTAGCCGGTGACGGTGCCGCCCGGTGCGGTCCAGGACAGCGACACCGAGGAAGCCGTGGTGCCGGTGACCGACAGGCCGGTTGGCGCGGCGGGCGCGGTGCCGCCCTCCCGCCGCCGCCCGCCCGGGCCGGTCAGCGACAGGTCGTCGGCGTAGTAGGTGCCCTGCCCGTACCAGCCGTGCACGTAGATGGTCACGCTGGCGGTGGACGCGCCGGTGCTGAACAGGTGGACAGCTGCTGCCAGCTGCCCGCGGACGCGGTCCAGGTGCTGGTATCGGAGGACCCGGTGCCGGAGTCGCCGAGGAACACGTAGTCACCCTCGACCCAGCCGGTGAGGGTGTACGACGAGGAGGGCTGGACGCTGACCTCCTGCGCGCACTGCGCGTCGTCGGCGCCGCTGGCCGCGCCCGCCAGCGCATACGAGCCGGAGTGCGCGGGGCTGCTGGACGACGCTGTCGAGCGGGGAGCAGGTCCAGCTGGATAGGGTCCCGGTCTCGAAGCCGGGATTGGCCAGCAGGTTGGTGGCGGCGGAGGCCGGTGCGGCGAGCAGTGCTAAGCAGCAGGCCAGCAGCGCGACGGCGGGGGCGGTAAGCAGCGCTAACGGACGGGCACGCCTCATGCTTACTCCAGGTGGGACCGGGGCCGGCTCCTAAACTAAATAAGAAACTTTCTTATTAATTTAACGAATTTTACGCCCCCCGAGCCGTCCGTCAAGGTTCTGTCTGCGCGGTCGGCGGTCAGCCCCGCGTGCCCGCCGCACCCGCGGGCATGGCGCCCAGCCGTGGGCCGGATCTGCCCGCCACATCCGGCGGCGCGGCTGCCCACTCGGGCTCTCCTGTCCCACTAGCCACACTGGCACCAGTCCGGTGGCCTAGTTCCGCCGTCTGCGTGCGCGTGGCTGGAACATTGATGCGGTCAGGTGCGCACCAATCCTTCACTCCACCGGCCTAGTGGTTCGGGCGGAGACCTCTTGACGCTGCCCGGCGGGGGGTTAAGTTACCCGATAATTTAAGGCTTAAATCAAGTCTTAGCCTCATGACGAGGAGATGCCATGCGCCCTCCGTCTCCATTTCGCCGCGCCGGTAAGCGCTTACGGGGAGCTGGCCCAGCCGGGGGATTATGGCGCCGCGCCGTGGCGGGCCGCCGGGTCCTGCTGGCCGGCCTGGCGCTGGTGCTGTGCGCCCCGCTGCTGGCCGCGGTGCTGCCGCGGGCCCAGGCCGCCGCGTGCGGGGCCAGCAACCTGGCGCTGAACCGGCCCGCCACCGCGTCCTCGGCCCAGAACGCCTCGTTCCCCGCGTCCGCGGCCGTGGACGGCAGCACCGCCACCCGCTGGTCCAGCGCGTTCTCCGACCCGCAATGGCTGCAGGTCAACCTGGGCGCCAGCCAGGCCATCTGCCAGGTCACCCTGCAATGGGAGACCGCCTACGCCACCGCGTTCGAGATCCAGGTCTCCGCGGACGGCACGAACTGGGCCACGATCTACTCCACCACCACCGGCACCGGCGGCACGCAGACCCTGAGTGTCACCGGCACCGGCCGCTACGTGCGGATGTACGGCACCGCCCGGGCCACCCAGTACGGCTACTCGCTGTGGGAGTTCCAGGTCTACGGCACGGCCGCGGCCACGTGCAGCACCACCGACGCGGCGCTGAACCAGCCGGCCACCGCCTCCTCGGCCGAAAACGCCTCGTTCCCCGCGTCCGCGGCCGTCGACGGGAACACCGCCACCCGCTGGTCCAGCGCGTTCTCCGACCCACAGTGGCTGCAGGTCAACCTGGGGTCCAGCCAGGCCATCTGCGAGGTCACCGTGGACTGGGAGACGGCTTACGCGACCGCGTTCCAGATCCAGGTGTCCAGCGACGGATCGAACTGGACCACGATCTACTCCACCAGCACCGGAACTGGCGGGCTGCAGACCTTGTCGGTGTCCGGCACTGGCCGTTATGTCCGGATGTACGGTACGGCGCGGGCCACTGCCTACGGGTACAGCCTGTGGGAGTTCGGCGTGTATACCACCGGTTCGCCGTCCGCCAGCCCCAGCCCCGAGCCCAACGCCCACCTCCACCAGTGGCTCGGGCGCCCCGCCCGCCTCGTTCTGGGGGAACACCAGCGCCATCCCGGCCGCGCAGAACGTGCTGGAGTTCTCCATCGTCAACCAGACCAACGGGGCCTACCCGGACAGCGAGGTCTACTGGAGTTTCGGCGGCCAGGAGGAGTCGATCGCCCAGCAGCCCTACGTGGACATGCCCGCGAACTCGGCCGGGCGGATGTACTTCTACCTCGGCTCCCCAAACAGCGCGTACTACGACTTCATCGAGTTCACCGTGGGAGCGTCGTCGATCAACGTGGACACCACGCGGGTGGACCGGTTCGGCCTCAAGCTGGCCCTGCTGCTGCACGGCCACGACGGGTCCAGCCAGGAGGTCGGCGAGGACTACGCCACGTTCCAGGAAAGCCGGGCGGCCACCTTCACCCGGTTCGGGAACTCGGTGCCAGCCGAGTTCAAGGAACTGGCCACCGACGACGCGCCATACGGGATCCCCTCGCCCGGCAACGACCCGGCGTTCCAGCCTGGCGGCGCCTACGCGAACTACTTCACCAGCTACGCCGCCTCGGCCGGCGACACCAGCGACACCACCGCGCAGATCTTCGGCTGCGGCGGCACGCTGGCCAGCAACCCGGCGCTGTGCGCCGGGCTCAACCGGCACGTCGCCCAGCTGCCCACCGCCCAGCAGTCCGACCCGGCCAACTTCTACCAGGCCGCCCCAGCCAACTACTACGCACAGTTCTGGCACCAGAACGCCATCAACGGACTGCAGTACGGCTTCCCCTACGACGACTACGCGGGCCAGTCCTCAGACATCTCGATCACCAGCCCGCAATACCTCGTCGTGGCGGTGGGCTGGTAACTCCACGGAAAGGTGGGCGTAATGATCAATCACCGAAAGCGGCACATCGGGTTCTTAGTCGCGGTGGCCGCGCTGTGCGGGGCGGCCGGGCTGCTGCCCGGTACCGTACCGGCCGTCAGCGCCGCGACCGGTGGCAGCCTGGGCCCGAACGTCTATGTGTTCACCCCGGGCATGTCGCAGAGCTCTATCCAGGCCACGCTGAACAGATCGCCAGCCAGCAGGTGCCCAACCAGTTCGGCACGCAGCGGTACGCGCTGCTGTTCGAGCCGGGCACCTACGGCTCGGCCGCGTCTCCGCTGGACTTCACGGTCGGCTACTACACCGAGGTGGCCGGCCTGGGCCGAGCCCGGGCCAGGTGGTGATCAACGGCGCGATCAACACCTTCAACCAGTGCTCCGGCAGCGGGTTCAGCAACTGCAACGCCACCGACAACTTCTGGCGCTCGGTCTCCAACCTGACCATCAACGTGATGGGCAACACCGGCTGCTACGCCGGGGACGACTTCTGGGCCGTCGTCCCAGGCCGCTCCGCTGCGCCGGGTCAACATCAACGGCAACGTGACGCTGATGGACTACTGCACCGGCTCGCCGGACTACGCCAGCGGCGGGTTCATCGCCGACTCGCGATTCAGCGGCGGCACCATCACCAACGGCTCGCAGCAGCAGTACCTGACCCGCGACTCGAGCCTGGACGGGTGGAGCAACTCGGTGTGGAACCAGGTGTTCTGCGGCGGCCCCGGCGCGCCCGCGCAGAGCTTCGCCAGCAACTCCGGGGACAGCGGCGGGCCCCCCTCCTACACCACGCTGTCCACCTGCCCGGTGACCGAGGAGGAGCCGTACCTGTACACCGACTCGGCGGGGAACTACAACGTGTTCGTGCCGTCGCTGCGGACCAACTCGTCCGGCCCGACGTGGACCACCAGCAGCAATACCCCGGGCACGTCGCTGTCGGTCAATGAACACGTTCTACATCGTCAACTCGTCCAGCACGGTGGCGCAGATCAACGCGGCGCTGGCCGCCGGGCGACAACCTGCTGTTCACCCCGGGCGTGTACAGCTACGCCTCGGCGATCAACGTGACCAGGCCGGACACGAAGATCATCGGGCTGGGGTTCGCCGACCCTGATCCCCACCAGCGGCAACGTCACGATGAACGTGGCGGACGTCAGCGGGGTCAACATCTCCGGGCTGATCTTCGACGCCGGGCCGGTCAGCTCGCCGGCGCTGCTGCAGGTCGGCACGCCGGGCTCGACGGTGAGCCACGCCAGCGACCCGGTCACCGTCGACGACGTCTTCTTCCGGGTCGGCGGCGCCGAGACCGGCACGGCCGCGACCAGCTTCATCGACAACAGCAACAACTCGATCATCGACGACGTGTGGGCCTGGCGCGCCGACCACGGGGCCGGCGCTGGCTCGTGGACCGTCGGACCAGGGCAACACCGGGCTGGTCGTGAACGGCAGCAACGTGACCGCCTACGGCCTGGCGGTCGAGCACTACCAGAAGCACGAGGTGATCTGGAACGGCCAGCACGGCGAGGTCATCTTCTTCCAGAACGAGAACCCGTACGAGGTGCCCAGCCAGGCGGCCTGGATGGCGAGTCCGACGCAGGACGGCTACCCGGCCTTCTATCATCCCGAGCAGCGTGACCTCGTTCCAGGGCTACGGGATGGGCAGCTACAGCTATCTTCGACCAGGGCGTGGATATCGAGAACGCGATGGCATTCCAGGCGCCGGACACCGCCGGGGTGCAGTTCCACGACCTGCTGACGGTGTTCCTGAACGGCTCCGGCGGCATCCAGTCGGTGATCAACGGCACCGGGGCCGCGGTCAGCTCCAGCTTCGGCGGCCCGAGCGACGTCGTGAGCTACCCGTGAGGAAGGAGTTTGCTATGCACAACATCCGTAACGGTGCGGGCGGGAAGCCCAGGTTCACCGCGGCCCACCTCGGCAAGCCACTGTCCGCAGGCTTAGTCGCCATTGGCCTGACGGTGACGCTATCGGCGTCGGCCATAGCAAGGTCGGCCAACTCGGGCGGTGGGCGGCCGGCCTACCTGGAGGCCAGCCTTCCGGTCCAGGCCCGGGTCGCCGACCTGCTCGGCCGGATGACGCTGCCGGAAAAGATCGGCCAGATGGTGCAGATCGAGCAGAGCCAGGTCACTGACACGACCAATGCCTGTACCAGCCAGGGCGGGTTCAACCTGCCCAATCCCACCTGTGAGCAGAAGATCCTCGTTGACGATCACGCCGGTTCCATCCTGGCCGGCGGGTCGGACATTCCCATCGACACCACCGGCAAGGGCGGCCCGGGTAACACCGGCCTGGACTGGGCCACCGAGTACAACACCATGCAGCAGTACGCGATGCAGCACTCGCGGCTGCACATTCCGGTCATCTTCGGCGTTGACGCCGTGCACGGATTCGGTCACCCGTGGCAGGCGCCGCTGTTCCCGCAATCCATCGGGATGGGTGCTACCTGGGACCCCGCGGTCGCCCAGGCCGGTGGCGCCGTCACCGCGAACGCGCTCCGGGCTACCGGGTGGAACTGGGACTTCGCCCCGGTGCAGGACCTGGCCCGGGATAACCGGTGGGGGAGGTACTACGAGACCTGGGCCGAAGAGCCGGTCCTGGCCGCCGCCATGGGCGCGGCGGATGTGCGCGGCCTGCAGAGCGGCGGCGCGGGCGGTCTGAAGGTCACCGCCACAGTCAAGCACTTCGCCGGGTACTCCGAATCGATCAACGGCCACGACCGGGTGCAGGCCGAACTGCCGATCAGCTATCTGCAGGACCTCTTCATGCCGTCCTACGCCGGGGCCATCGACGCAGGTGCGGGCACGGTCATGGTCGACTCGGGGTCGATCAACGGGATCCCGGCGACGGCGTCGCACTACCTGCTGACCACGCTGCTGCGCGACCGGATGGGCTTCAAGGGCGTGGTGATCAGTGACTACGGTGACGTGCCCGCCCTGGCCAGCACGTACCACATGGCCGCTGGCCTGGCTGGCGCGGCCGCCCTGGCCATCAACGCGGGGGTGGACATGGCCATGCTGCCGTTCAACGCCGACCAGTGGCAGACCGCGGTCCAGCAGGACGTGGCCGATCACAGCATCTCGGTGAGCCGGATCAACCAGGCGGTCACCCGGATCCTCACGCTGAAGTTCCAGCTTGGCCTGTTCGACCACCCGCTGGTGGACGCGAGCAAGGCGGACGCGGCGGTTGAATCCGGCCGGGACGTGACGCTGAAGGCCGCGCAGGAGTCGATGACCCTGCTGCGCAACCAGAACAACGCGCTGCCGCTGCCGTCCTCCAGCAAGATCGTGGTCACCGGGCCGAGCGCGGACAACATGAGCAATCAGCTGGGCGGGTGGAGCGTCAGCTGGCAGGGCGTCTACGGTTCCGGGCATGCCTGCTGTGTCGGCCCGGCCGACCAGATCCCGCCGGGCACGACGGTGCTCAAGGGTTTGCAGGCCGAGGATCCGAACGTCACGTACGCAACCGATCAGGCCACCGCGGTCAAGGACGCGGCGTCCGCCGACGCCGTGGTGGTGGCGGTGGGCGAGAAGGCCTACGCCGAAGGACTCGGGGACAATCCGGCTCCGGCCCTGCCCCCCGATCAGCAGGCGCTGATCAGTGCGCTCGAGGCGACGGGCAAGCCGGTGATCGTAGTCGTGATCGCCGGGCGCCCGCTCGGCCTCGGCCCGGCCGAGCAGGCCAGCGCGATCCTGATGGCCTACCAGGGCAGCACCGAGGCGGGAGCCGCGGTGGCCGACGCCATCTTCGGCAAGATCGACCCGAGCGGCAAGCTGCCGGTGACCTGGCCCACTGACGCGACCAGCACCGGCGCTGACTTCAACACGACGGCGGCGTCGCCATTGGGCGACGAGCCAAAGGTGTTCGACCAGTTGCCCTACACCGGCTCGGGCCCGGGCAGTGGGTACAACCCGCTCTACCCGTTCGCCTATGGGCTTTCCTACACCACGTTCACGGTCAGCGGCCTGTCCGCGACCAGCAGCGTGTCCCGCACCGGCACGGTGACCACCACGTTCACGGTGTCGAACACCGGCAGCCGTGCGGGTACCGACATCGTGCCGGTGTACGTCCACCAGCCGGTAAGCCAGGTCCTGGTCCCCGATCAGCGGCTCGCGGGATTCACCCGCGTGACGCTGGACCCGGGCCAGTCCAAGACGGTGCACGTGTCCTTCCCGGTGTCTGTCCTGGCCGTGACACCTGGTGACATCGAATCGGATGGCCCACCCCAGGTAGAGACCGGTTCATACCAGGCACAGATCGGCACACCGGCCACGCTCAGCGCGGACTTCAGCATCACCGGCTGATCCGCCGCGGTCACCGCCGGCCAGACCGGCACGGCGGTGACCGCGGCCAGGCCGGCCGAGCGCGGCGGGGCGCTTGCGGCCCCGCCGCACTCACGAGCCGTGTGCTGATCGCGTGCTCACGCTGGCCCACCCGCCCTTGGCCGGGCTGGTGACCTGCGTGGGCAGGTTCTCGTTCGCGGTGGTGCCAATACCGAGCTGGCCGGTGACGTTGAGGCCCCAGCACCACACGTCCCCCCAGCGCGGGTGGCACAGGTGGGCCGCTGCCGGCGGCGACGCTGGCCCACCCGAACTTGTCCGGGGTGGTGACCTGCCGGGGCCGGTCCTGGTCGGTCAGGTTGCCGATGCCGAGCTGGCCGCTGCCGTTGGCGCCCCAGCACCACAGCGTGCCGCCCGCCCGGATGCCACAGGTATGCGAGCCGCCCGGGGCGATCTGGGTCCAGTCCGGGCCAGGGTTCGTGCCGCTGGCTGGCGTGCCCGGCGCGGCGAGCGCCGGGGCCGCGGCCATGGCGGCCGCCACCCCGGCCGCCACTATCACCGCCGCGCGCGCCATGATCCGGGCCGCCACCGGCCTTATATTCGGCACCGGCCAGGTGCCGGTCTTTCCCTTTTTCCCCCGTATCATTGCCAATTTTCCTTACGTTGCTGGCAAGAATTACACTCGCTTACCGTAGTGCCGGGAAAACGCATCGGCCGGCCGTGTTTACGTCCGTTTTAATTCTCGGTCCGATGGCTGAATTCGGGTGAGCGTTTCCGGCTGGGCGGCGCCGCGGCCCGTGCCGCGGCGGCGGTGATCCGGGGTGCGGCCGGCCCGGGGGCGCCGGGGACGCCGGGAGGACGGCCCCGGCCAGCCCTTGACGTTCCGTCCCTGAAGTGGTTACGAATTTACATATCTCATCGCTCTTGCGGAAGTAAGTCACGATCGGGCCGACGGCAGGGAGGACGCAGCGCAATGACCAATCCCGGAAAGTCGATCACCAGGCGCGGCGCACTGGCGGTGGGGGCCGGGGCGGCCGTCGGCGGTCTCGGGCTGACCGGCACCGCGCAGGCCGCCATGGCACGCGGGCGGTTAAAACTGACCCCGGCGCAGTGGGCCGGGCAGCGCGTGATCTTCTCCTACCCGGGCACCACCCCGCCCGCGAGCCTGCTCGACCAGATCAGCGCGGGGGAGGCCGGCGGGGTGATCTTCTTCGGCGAGAACATCACCAGCCTCAGCCAGATCGCGGCGGTCATCCAGCAGCTCGACGCAGGCCAACCAGGCGAGCCCGGTGCGCTCACCGCTGCTGCTGATGACCGACCAGGAGGGCGGCATCGTGCGCCGGCTTCCCGGCGAGCCGGTGCTGTCGGAGAAGCAGATCGGCGCCTCGGCTGACCCACCGGCCGAGGCCGCGGACGCCGGCACCGGCGCCGGGCAGAACCTGGCCGGCGCCGGGATGAACCTCAACCTCGCGCCCGTCCTGGATGTGTACCGCCAGGCCGGCAACTTCGACGACGAGTTCGGCCGCTCGTACAGCATGGATCCGGACGTTTGTGCCGAGTGCGGCGCCGCGTTCATCACCGCCCAGCAGGCCCTCGGCATCGCCGCCACGGCGGAGCACTTCCCTGGTCTCGGCGCGGCGACCGTGGACCAGAACACCGACCTCGGACCGGTCACGCTGGACGTGCCGCTCGCCGACCTGCGCAGCATCGACGAGCGGCCGTTCCGGGCCGCGATCGCGGCGGGCGTGCGGCTGATCATGACGTCGTGGGCGGTGTACCCGGCGCTCGACCCGGACCTGCCGTCGGGGCTGTCACCGGCGATCGTCGGCCGCGAGCTGCGCCTGCGGCTGAGATTCCGCGGCGTGACGATCACTGATGCGCTCGAGGCCGGCGCGATCGCGGCGTTCGGAACGCCCGCCCAGTGCGGCGTGCTGGCCGCCCGGGCCGGGATGGACGTGCTGCTGTGCTCGGCCCGCAACGTCAGCGAGGGGCAGGACACCGTGGCCGCGCTGGCCGATGCGCTGCAACATCACGACCTTGACCCTGGTCAGTTCGGCATCGCGCTGCGCCGGGTGCTGGCGCTGCGCGACAGCCTGGCCTGAGCGCGCCCCGGATAGCCTGGGAGGCCATGGCCGACTGGATCTTTGAGGGCAACCCCCGCTACTCCGACCTGGACGCCTCGGTGGCCGCCTCACGCGAGCACTGGTGGGGCACGCCCCGCTACCGGGACCGGATGGCGGTCGGTGACCGGGTCTGGCTGCAGGTTGTGGGGCCGAAAGCGCCGGGTATCTACTACGTCGCGACGATCATGTCCGAGACGTACGAGCATCCCGTGCAGCCAGCCGACCCGGCGCGCTTCCGGTGGCGGACCGATATCCGGTTCGACTACCGCATCCGCCCGCCCTTGCTCAGGTCGGAGTTGCTCGAGGACGGTCAGCTCGGGATCGTTCCGTCCGTTCCGGGGCTTCCAGGGTTCGAACGTGCCGGTGCCGCCGGACGTCGCCGCGGCCTTGGCGGCGCGGGCCGCCCCGCGTCTCGAGCCGCTGGGTACTTGACGGCAGCCGCGTTGGCCGCCGGGCACTGACCGGACGCGCGGCCGCAGGCGTCGAGTTCGCAGAGGCGGCAGATCCAGGCGCCGCCTTCCTTGCCGCGGACGGCGCTGGCCATGATCCGGCTCAGCAGTGCGTGCAGCGTCTCCCGCTCGGCGGCGGACAAGTCATCGAGCAGGCTGCCGAGCAGCGCGGCCCGGGCCGCCGTGATCTGCCTGGCTACCCGCTCTCCAGCCTCGGTCAGGACCACCGACCGGGAGCGTCCGTCGTGGCCGGTTCCGCGCGTCACCAGGCCCGCCTCGGCGAGCCGGTCGACCAGCCGCACGGCGCCCGAGGGCGTCAATCCGAGCACCTTGTGCAACTGGTCGAGGGTTGGCCGGTCGAGGAAGTGGTGCAGCGCCGACAGGGCGGCGGCGGCCGAGATGGACTGCCCGGCCGCGGCTGCGGCCGCCTGTGCGCTCTGATCGGTGATGACCAGCGCCAGGGCACCCAGCAGGTTGGCTTGGCGGTCGAGTGCGCTCACCCGCAGTCGTACTTCAGGGTGAGCGGCATGAAGGGGTAGTCGTCGTGGGTGGACACGCTCTCGGCGGTGCCGCTGAGCCCGGCTAGCTCGCCCGTGCCGGAGCCCGCCACCACGTGGGACTGCCCGCGTGCCGTCGTCCCGTCGTAGCTGCCGTGACCCTGCAGCACGAAGCTGCCCTGACGGCCGTCGAGCGTGCCGGTGATGTGCATGACGGTGACGTAGCTGCTGGTGCCATCGGCCCGGTAGAACATCAGTCCCTCGGAGGTGGCCGACATGAGCCCGTCAGCCGGGCCGGAGAGCACGATGTCGGCCCTGGTCAGCTTGCCCCCGTCGGCGAGTTGCCGGTAGGGCTTCTCGTCCCATGTCTCGATCTTCAGCTTGGCTTCCATGATCCTCTCCATGAGGCAAAATATATGTGTGACTCACTCAAATATCTAGCCCTCAGTGCCGGGCTGCAGCGGCTCTTGCCCGGCCTGGATGGCTGATGAGGCCGGCCTGCATGACTGGTGAGGTTGCGCAGGACCCGCTCTTGCCTGGCCGCGACTATACTCAGTATCATACTTCGCATGATACGAGGTAAGAAGGGTCACGAGCGGGTCGGCAACGGGGGCTTCCCCGCGCGGCGGGCGGTCATCCGCTGGGCCTGGCGGCTGCTGCGCCGCGAGTGGCGCCAGCAGCTATTAATCCTGGCGCTGATCACGGTCGCGGTCGCGGCCACCCTCGTCGGCTCGGCCGTGGCCATCAACACGCCGCCTGCACCGGGCGCGGGCTTCGGCACCGCGACCGACATGGCCACGCTCGGCCCGGGCCCCCACCTGCCCGCGCAGCTTGCGGCGATAGCGCACCGCTTCGGCCGGGTTGACGTGATCGAGAACGAGGCGCTCCCGGTGCCGGGCTCGGTCGCCACCTATAGCGTGCGCGCGCAGAACCCGGCAGGCCCGTTCGGCCAGCCGATGCTCTCGCTGGTCAGCGGTCACTACCCGCGCGGGCCGGGCCAGGTCGCCCTGACCAGCGGGGTCGCAGCAGAGCTGCACCTCAGGACGGGTGACACGTGGCGCGCGGGCGGCCCAGCCCGCCGCGTGACCGGCATCGTGACCAATCCGCAGAATCTGCTCGACGAGTTCGCCCTCGTCGCACCCGGCCAGGTCGGCGCGCCCACCCAGGTCACTGTGCTGTTCGACGCCCGCGGGACGATACCCCCGGCGATCAGCCCGGCGGTGACGTCGCGGGCGTCGCTGGCCGGCGCGAACGCGCTCAACCCGGTGACCATCTCGCTGGCGGCGGCCACGCTCGGCATGCTGCTCATCGCGCTGGTGGCCGTGGGCGGGTTCACGGTGCTGGCCCAGCGGCGGCTGCGGTCGATCGGCATGCTCGGTGCGCAGGGCGCCACCAACGCCAGCGTCGGGCTTGTGGTCAGCGCCAACGGCCTGGTCACGGGGGTGGTCGGCGCAGTGGCTGGGTTCGCGCTCGGCCTGGCCGCCTGGCTGGCGTACCGCCCGCGCGCGGAGGCCAGCGCGCATCACATCATCGGGGCCTTCCAGCTGCCCTGGCTGGTGATCTTGGTGTCGATGGCGCTGGCCGTGCTGGCGGCGTTCCTGGCCGCCGTGCGGCCCGCCCGGGCCATCGCCAAGATGCCGATCGTCGCCGCGCTGGCGGGGCGGCCACCGGCCCCGAGGCGGGCGCGCCGCTGGGCCGGGCCGGCCGGGGCGGGGCTCCTGCTGCTCGCGTTCTTCCTGATCGGGCTGGCGAGCGAGCAGGCCACGTCGGCCGCGGCCGAGGCCGGGGACAAGTCGGCGCTGTATCTCGCGCTCGTCGTGGGCCTGATCGTGCTGTGCGCCGGGGTGGTGCTGATCGCCCCCACCTGCCTGGGGCTGCTGGCCGCAGGCGCCCAGCGGGCCCCGGTCACGGTGCGGATCGCCGTGCGCGACCTGGCCCGGTACCGCACGCGCTCCGGGGCGGCCCTCGGGGCGATCAGCCTCAGCGTGCTCATCGCGGTCATCATCTGCGTGGTCGCCGCCGCTCGCTTCGGCAGCCCGGTCGACTACGCCGGGCCCAACCTGGCGCCGGATCAGCTGATCGTCTACCCGGCGGCGGGCCACGGTCACGGCCCCGCCCGGCTCCGGGCGCGGCACGAACGGCCCGCTGACCGGCACGAGTGTCCTCCTGCACACCGCGACCGGATCCTTCCCGGCCCAGGTGACCCGCGCCCAGCTGGCCGTGATGACGGCGCGGGCCCACGGCATCGCGGCCCTGCTCGGGTCCCGGAACATCATCCAGCTCGAGGAGACCGACTCCGCGCTGCAGCGCGCCGCGGCCGGGCGGAACTGGGACGGACCCGTGTATGTGGCCACCCCGCAGCTCCTGCGCGCGTACGGCATCACCGCCGCGCAGGTCAGCCCGGACGCCGACATCCTCACCATGCGGCCCGGCCTGGCGGGCCTGACCGGGATGCAGCTCCAGTACGGCGTGTACAAGATCGGCCCGGCCGGGCCCGGCTCGCCCTGCCCGCCGGGCTCCTGCCTGGCGAACCCGGCGATCCAGGAAGTCAGCGCGCTGCCGTCCGGCACGTCGGCGCCGAACACCGTGATCACTGAGCACGCGGTGCGCCAGCTTCACCTGACGGCCAGCACGGCCGGCTGGCTCATCCAGGCCCCGGCCGCGCTGACGGCCAGCCAGATCAGCGCGGCCCAGCACGCCGCGGCGGCGGCCGGGCTGACCGTGGAGGCGCGCAACAGCGTCCCGTCGTCCGCCGAGATCCTCGACGACGGCGACCGTGTTCGGCATCCTGCTGGCCCTCGGCATCCTGGCCATGACCGTCGGGTTGCTGCGCAGCGAGACCGCCAGCACCTGCCGCACGCTCACCGCCATCGGCGCGAGCGGCCCGGCCCGGCGGGCCATCTGGCCGCCACCGCGGGCGCGCTCGCGCTGACCGGGGCGGTCGTCGGCGCGGCCGCCGGATACATGGCCGCGATCGGCTTTTTCCGTACCAGCCAGCTGGACACGCCTGTCGTCGCTGACCAGCATCCCGGTGACCAACCTGCTGCTCATCCTGGTCGGCATGCCGCTGATCGCCGTGACTCGGTGGCTGGCTGCTCGCCGGCCGTGAGCCGGGCCTGATCGGCCGCCGCCCCCTCGACTAGCCGGGCCGTTCCCGGGCCGCCGCGCGGCTACGGGTCGCCGGGCGGGGACTGCCGGCTGCTGCAGGTGTGGGCGCCGGTGTAGATGAGGTTAACCAGGACGGTGTGGCCGAGGTCGAAGTAGCCGATGAACAGCTCGGTCCCGGGGGGCAGGCCCGCCGGGTCGATCACTTATCGTCTCGGGGTCAACGGACGGGGCCAGCTGACTGGGCTTCACCGGGAAGTTCGCGGTGATCAGGATGCCGAGTGGGCGACCGTTCACTGGCGTGACCGAGCCGGGCAGTACCGCATCGATGGCCGGGCTGGCTACCGGCGGGTTGGACGTGCAGTAGACGCCGTTCCTGACCAGCGCCCGGACGCCGGGTGGGCGAGTGCCCGCTGGAGCGCGGCGGGGTCGAACAGCTGCCCCAGCCGCAGCGAGACGGTGCCGTTGGTATAGCTGGTCAGGGTGAAGGCCGCGGTGTGGACCGTGCTCGTGCTGCGGACCGGGGCCCCGCCGAAAACGCCGGTCAGGCCGAGTGCCAGCGCGATGCTCGCGGCGGCACTGGTGACGCCGAGGCCGGCGAAACCGGCGAGCCGCCGCCGGCGGCGCACCCGGCCCCGGCCGGTGATCTCGGCCAGCGGCGGCCGTCCGGGCACGGGCAGCTCAGCCAGTGAATCGCGCAGCTCCTCGATCAGGCTGCTGTCGGCCGGGTACTCGTCGTGGTTCATCGTTCGATCTCCGTCGTCATGACCGGCGCGAGTTCGTTACGCAGGGCCGTCATGGCCCGCGATAGGTGAGCCCGGACCGTTCCTGGCGCGATGCCGAGTTGCCTGGCCGTCGTGTCGACGTCCAGATCGAGGAAGACACGCAGCGCGATTACCTCGCGCTGGCGGGCGGGCAGGCGGCGCAGCGCGGTGAGCAGGGCGGTGTCAAGCCCGGTCCCCTGGCTGTCGGCGGCCGCGGTGTCCTGACTGGTCAGCGTGGTTTCCTTGCTGCGCCGATGCCACCAGGACGCCCCCGCGTTGAGCGCGGCGCGTACCACCCAGGCCTGGGGTGCTGGGTGATGGCTGACCTTGCGCCAGCATGCCCACGCGCGAGCGAACGCCTCTGCGGTCTGGTCCTCGGCCAGCGTCAGGTTGCCGGTGGTGGCGGCCACCGCCCGCAGGCAGGGATCCCAGCTGGCCGCGAAGAACTCCGCGAACTCGGCGTTGTCTTGGCTCACACCCATTAACCCGCCAGTGACCGCAAACGCTTACCCGGCGCCCTCAGGGTACCCCGGGCGTCAGGAGGCGAACGGGGCCAGCGCGTTCCAGGTGCTGCTGCGCCAGGACGTGATGGCGCCGCCATCGAGGCTGCTGACCGTGCTGCCGCAGGAACTCAGCACGTGCTGGGCGGCTGGGTCGGCCCACACCACTCCGCAATAGATGTCAGCGTCGGCCTGATGGTCCTCGCTCAGCACCCGGAGCGGCTGCCCGGTACGGGCGGAGAATTCGACGATGCCGGTCCGCGGTCCGCCGGCGCGCGCCGCGCGGCGCGGTCAGCACGGCGAACAGGGCCGTGCCGTCGCGGCTGACGAGCACCGGATCGGTGGAGCTGAGGCGCCGCATACCCGCGAAGCGCGCCGCGGCGGGGAGAGCGAGCGTGATCGCGCAGGTCGCGGCCGGGCGCGGTCGTGTCGAGCAGGCGCAGGCCGGCCACCGGGCCGGGGCCGCCGCTCACCGGCGGGGACCACATGAAGGCGATGTCCCGGTCACCGGCCCAGGACAGGTCGGCCGCCTGGCCCGGGCGCGGACCAGGCCCGGATCGTCCCGCTGGCCAGCGTCAGCACCATGATCTCGGTGCCGCGGCGGCCCGGCTACCACCCCCGCGGCCTTGCTCCCGTCGGCGGAGAAGGTCAGCGCCACTGGCATCGGGGGAGCCGGACCGGGGTCAGCGGCCCGGGCCGCCCGTCCGGGGCCAGCCGCACCTCATAGCTGCGGAAGACCGGGGCATCGGAGGGGACGATGGTGGTGAGGATGAACGTCTGGTCGATTGCCCAGCGCTCCTGGAAAAGGCGCGGCACGCCCATTGAACCAGAACACCAATGGACCGGAACTCCAATGGACCGGAAGAAGCCGGCCGCCGCCCGGCCCTTGACTTCGAGCGCGCGCGAACGGCGAGCGTAAGGGCATGCGATACACGACCATCGGAAGCGGCTCGTCGTCGGCGCGCAAGGTCAGCGTGCTCAGCCTCGGCGCGATGCGATTCGGCACGATGACCGACGAAGCCACGTCGTTCGCGATCCTCGACCGGTACGTCGCGGCGGGCGGGAATTTCATCGACACGTCGAACAACTACTTGTTCTTCGTGCATGGCACGCAGGGCGGCGAGAGCGAGGCCCTGCTCGGCCGGTGGCGGGCCAGCCGCGGCATCGGAGACGAGGTCGTCATCGCGACGAAGACCGGTGCCCGGCCAATCGCCCCGGCCACCGGCTTCGACACCCCGCGCGAGGGCCTGTCGCGTGCGGCGATCCGGGCGGCCAGCGCCGCCAGCCGTGAGCGCCTCGGCGTCGAGCGGATCGATCTGTACTACGCGCATGTCCCTGATCAGACCGGAGTTCCGCTGGACGAGCAGACCGCCGCGTTCGGCGAGCTGGTCGCCGACGGCGCCGTCGGCCTGCTCGGCCTGAGCAACCACTGGGCCTGGCAGCTGGAACGGGCCCGGGGCCTGGCATCAGCGGCCGGGACCGCGCGGGCCGACGTGCTGCAGTATCACCACACCTATCTGCGCATGCGCACCGACATCCCCGACCGGCGTTTCTCCCCGGACGGTGAGATCGGCGTCGCGGACGGGTCGATCCTGAGCTACCTGCGGGCCGAGCCGGGAATGACACTGGTGGCGTACTCGCCGCTGCTCAACGGCGGGTACACCCGTGCCGACAAGGAAATGGACCGTGCCTACGACCACCCGGGGACGCGCGCCCGGCTCCAGGCTCTCGGTCAGGTGGTACGGGAGACCGGCGCGACCGCGAACCAGGTGGTGCTGGCCTGGCTGATCGGTGGCGAGCTGCCGGTGGTGCCGCTCATCGGGGCATCCTCCGTCGCGCAGCTCGACGAGAGCCTGGCCGCGGTCGATCTGCAGCTCAGCCCGCAGCAGCGGCAGTTGCTGGACGCGGCGGACTGAGATAGCTGTCCGGTGACTCGCACGCGTCGATCGCGGCGGCGTAGTAGCCGATCTTCATGTCAATCGCGTCGAGGTAGGCGGCCATCGTTTCGAGCTGCGCGCTCACCCGCTCGCGGTGGGCGCGCAGCAGCGCGAGCCGCTCGTCCTCGTTGCCGTCACCGGCGCGGACCAGCTCGGCGTAGCGCCGCACCTCGCGGATCGGCATGCCGGTCGTCCGCAGCTTGGTGATCAGCTCGATCCAGCCGAGGTCGCGCTCGGAGTAGCGGCGGTGCCCGGAACCGGCCCGGCCGACGCCGAGCATCAGCCCGTCGCGCTCGTAGTAGCGCAGCGTGTGCCGGGTCAGGCCGGTGCGCTCGGCCACCTCGGCGATCGTCAGTTCGGCGGACGTCATGCGCCCAGTCTCGCCCTTCGAGTGTGCTCGAAGTCAAGCCCGCCCGCTGCCGCCGGTGGCCTCGCCGGCGCTGGCCAGGCCACGCTGGGCCCGGGACTGTTCCGCTGCAGCTCGCGTAGCTCGGCGCCCAGCTCGGCCACCAGCACCCGCCGCGCGCGCCGATAGGTCGGCCGGCGCCGGCCATCCCTCCAGCTCGGCGATGACCACGCCGGGCCGGCCGCAGGCGCAGCTCCGCCTCGAACCCAGCTCCGCCGCCTGCAGCCGCAGCTCCGCGAGCCGCGGAATTTCGCCTAACGCCAGTGCCTGCGACTCCACGTCGGCTAGCGGCTGGCCGCGCCACAGCGCCAGCCCCTCCCGTGCCTGCTCAGCCGCGGCCGCCCAGGCACCATCTCGCGCGGCCTTGCGAGCCCGGTCGAGCAGCGCTTCGAACCGGGTCACATCGAGTTCGCCGGGATCGACCCGGATCATGTACCCGGGGGAGCGGGTGATGATCCGGGCCTGGTCGGCATTCCGAACCGTCACCGTGGCTGATGGGAGCGGCGGGGGCCCACAGCGTCTCGGCGATCTTGCTGACCGACACCACCCGGCCGGCGTTCAGCACGCTTACCGCGGCGATCAATGACGCCGGGGTGGTGGTCGGCGAATGGGTGGACGCCAACGGTCAACCGCGGCGAGATCGTCGGCTTCTACACCGATGGCAACGCCGTCAACCACGGGTTCGAGCTGAGCCCGCCCGCTAGCCATCCGTCCTGGGCGCCGCCAGGGCGGCGTCGAGCAGGGTGGCCGCGGCGGCGCGGGCGGTGGCGGCGGCGGCCGGGTCGTGGTCCATCCGCGCGGCCTGGCCGCTGCCGTCATAGAGCAGCTGCAGCTGGCGGGCCAGGGCCTCGGGTTCGGGCACGCCAGCCTGCGCGGCCAGCTCGGACAGCAGCGTGCGGACCCAGCCGCGGTAGGCCTCGGCGGCCCGCTCGGCCGGGTCACCGGGATGGGATTCCGCGCTGGCCCGGCTGAACGCGCAGCCACGGTAGTCGGGCTGGGCGAACAGTTCCCCCTGGCCTTCGAACACGGCCAGCAGGCGCTCGCGGGGGGTGCTGTAGCGTTCCACCGCCCGGGTGATGCGCTGGGTGACGTTGTCGTGGCGGGCCTGCAGGTAGGCGCGGACCAGCTCGTCCTTGCTGCCGAAGGTGTTGTACAGCGACGCTTTGGCCACGCCGGCCTGCTCGATGACGCGGTCGATGCCGACCGTGTGCACGCCTTCGTTGTAGAACAGCTCGTTGGCCGCGGCCAGCAGCCGCTCGCGCGCCGACGGCCGGACGGTGCTCGCTTCCCTGACAGCCATGGTGCTGGCCACCTTCCTAGACAGACTTGTCTATCGTATGTCGTGAGCCGGGGCGGCGGCAGGCGCCGCGGCGCGGCGGGGCCGGTTCTTCAGCAGGCTGAATAGGGCCAGCGCGGCCAGCGCGATCACCGCGGCGCCGTAGTAGCGGGTGGTGCTGATCAGCCCGCCGCCGTGCACCACGCCGAACCCGGCCAGCACGGCGGGCACGCCCAGCCCCAGGTAGGACACCACGTACAGCAGCGAGACCAGGCCGGCCCGCTGGTGCGCCGCGGCCAGCGGGACCACCGTGCGGATGCTGCCCTGGAAGCCGCTGCCGAACCCGGCGCCGGCGATGGCGGAGCCGGCGAAGAACACCGCCGCCGACCCCAGGCTCACCGCGATGACGGTCACCGTCACGCCGATGATCAGGGCCAGGATGCCGGTCAGCATCACCGTCCGGGCCGCGGCCCAGCGCAGCGCGATGGTCGCGACGACGGCCGAGGCGGCCAGCACGAACAGGCTCAGGCCGCCCAGCACCACGTCGCCAGAACCGGTCAGCGCGTGCACCAGCGACGGGCCGAGCGCACCGTACAGCCCAGCCAGAGCCCACACCGCGAACAGCACGGGCACGGCGGTCAGCACCGGGGCCCGCAGCGCCCTGGGCAGGCTGATCTCGGGCCGCAGGCTGGCCAGTGCGCCCGGTGCCCGGCTGACGGTCTCGCGCATCGCGGTGATGGCGGCCGCCTGCAGGGCGAGCACGCCGATCAGGGCCAGGTAGATCAGGTGGGTGGGGTCAGGCAGGAAGCGGACCGCCAGCGCGGACAAGATCGCACCGCTCGCGGTGCCCATGCCCGGTGCCACCGCGTTGGCGAAGGTGCCGAGCTCGCGGTCCATGTCCAGCATGGCCGCGCCGATCGCGCCCAGCGCCGCGCCGGTGGACAGGCCCTGGACCACCCGGGCCGCCAGCAGCGCGGGCACGCCGGAGGCGGTGGCGAAGATCACCAGCGAGCCCGCGTGCACCGCCAGTGCGGTCAGCAGCACCGGCCGGCGCCCGACGTGGTCGGAGAGCTTGCCCAGGGTCAGCAGGCCAGCCAGCACCGCCATCGCGTAGACCCCGAACACCACCGTGGTGGTGATCGGCGTGAAGTGCCATAGCGCCTGGTAGATCGCGTACAGCGGGGTGGGGGCGGCCGAGGAGGCCAAGAGCGCCACGATCAGCGAGGCCAGCACGACGACGGCAGGCCGGCCGCTCAGCCGGCGACTGCCCGGCCCAGGGCGCCGGAACCGGCGCGCGAACGGGTCAGCCGGGAGAACCGCGGCGGATTCGTGCTGCGTCGTCATGTCTGGTTACCCACCCTCATTGAGTAGACAGGTCTGTACAATCACGATATTAGACAGACAGGTCTAATCAGTCAAGGGGGCTCCGGATGTCGTGCTAGCACCGCAGCTCAGGTGGGGGGTCCGGGCCGCCCCGGGTCCATTTATGACGGTTTGGTAACGAGATCGCATCCACCTGCCGGGTGTGCGGGCAGGCTCCTACGATCGCCCTGCCGGGATTCCCTGGAGGGAGAGCGCAGCTTGCGTGGTCATGCACGCTGGAACCTGTTCACCGACGGCACGGGCAGGTTGCACCGCTTGCTTCCGGCCGCCCGCGCGCTCGTCCGCCGGCACTGGCTGTTCACCATCGTGTTCTGCGCCGGGCTGGCGCTGCGGGTCGTGACCCAGATCGCCTATAGCCCGGCGCTGGTCTACATCGACACCTACCGGTACCTGCACGGCGACTCCAGCCTGGACCCGCTTGGTTACCTGGCTCTGCTGTGGCCGGTGCAGCACGCGGGCGGGCTGGCCGCGGTCGCGGCACGTCCAGCACATCCTGGGCCTGGCCATGGCTCTGGCGCTCTATGTGCTGCTGCTCCGTCTCGGCATATGGCGCTGGGCCGCGGCGGTGGCGGCCGCGCCCGTGCTGCTCGATGGCTATCAGCTGCAGGCCGAGCAGACGATCATGCCCGATGTGCTGTTCGAGGCGCTCATCGTGGCGGCTCTCGTGCTGCTGCTCTGGCGGCGCCACCCGGCTGCCTGGCAGGCCGGGCTGGCCGGCCTGGCCCTGGGAGTGGGTGTCAATGTCCGCCAGGTCGGCGCGGTCCTGGTCATCCCGGCGGCCGCTTTTCTGCTGATCCGTGCGGTGGGGTGGCAGCGGCTGGCCAAGAGCACGCTGCTCACGGTCGGCTCGCTGATCCCGGTGCTGCTGTACATGGTGGTTCAGCTGGCGGTGGCGGGTCACTTCACCTTCACCGCGCGGAATTCGTACGTCTTCTACGGGCGCGCCGCTGCGGCGGCCAACTGCGCCACGCTCAAGCTGCCCTCAGACGAGGAAAGCCTGTGCCCGTCACCGCAGGTGGTGGCCACCATGGGCATCGATGGCCTGGTTGGCGACCCGTCCGGCCCGCTGCTCAGCTACCAGCCGCCGCCGGGTATGACGATCGAGGCCATGGCCGACCGGTTCGAGGACGCGGTCGTCGCGCAGCAGCCGATGGCGGTGATCGGCGCCATCCACCGCGACTTCATCAAGCTGTTCGCGCTGACCAGGGACACCGATCCGGGGGATATGCCGATCAGCCGCTGGCAGTTCCAGGCCAGCTACCCCACCTATCCGCCCTTGATCACCTTGCCCTACGTCGCGTCGATCAAGCCAGGCGGCGGCCAGCCACAGGTGATCAGACCGCTGGCCGAAGCGCTCCGGGCCTACCAGCTGCACGGCGGGTATACGCCGGGGCCCCTGCTCCTGGTGGCCGCGCTAGCAGGCCTGGCGGGCAGCTGCATGCTCGGCCTTCGCCGCCGGGAGGACACCGCCACGGCAGCTGCCTGCCTGCTCACCACGGGCATGGCCATCATCTTGCTGCTGGGCTCCGACGCGTACGAATTCTCCTGGCGCTACCAGCTCCCCGCCCTCGTCCTGCTGCCACCCGCGGGCATCCTCGGCGCTGCCGCCATCGCCGCCGCCGTGCGCGATGTCATGCCCAGGCGGCCCGGCCCGGCCCCGCAGCCCGACCGCTCCGCGCAGGTCCAAGCGGCGCCTCGGTGACCGTCGCCCTATCCGGCGCGCTATATCCGGGGCGCCCGCCAGCGGGCATCATGACAACCACATGCTGGGGAGGCAACGGTGAGCGAAAATCCGGCGGCTTCTGGGGACGGGGCGCAAGAAGACCTGATGGCCAGGGTTGACACCTCGGTGCCCGTCTCAGCCAGGATCTGGAACTACTGGATGGGTGGCGACGACTACTACCCCGTCGATAAGGAAGCCGGGGATGCGTACGCGGCGTTATCTCCCGGCGTTTTCGACCTGGCCCGCTCGAGCCGCAGCTACCTGATCCGCGCGGTCCGCTACGTGGCCGGTGAGGCGGGAGTCCGCCAGTTCCTGGACATCGGCTCGGGCCTGCCGAGCCACGACCCCACTCACGAAGTCGCCCAGGGGGTCGCGCCGGACGCGCGCGTTGTCTATGTGGACAATGACCCGCTCGTTCTCGCGCACGCCCGGGCGCTGCTGGCCAGTAACCCCCGCGGTGGCACCGACTACATCGAAGCCGACCTCTACGATCCCGGCGCGCTGGTCAGCATCGCGCGGACAAAGCTGGATTTCGCCCAGCCGGTAGCGATCATGCTGATGGGAGTCATGGGCCACATCGGCAACCCTGGCCGAGGACGACGACCAGGTGGCCACGTCGATCGTGGACCGGCTCAAGGACGCGCTGCCCTCCGGCGGCTACCTCGTCATGTATGAGGGTGTCAACACCGACCCCGCCCAGGGCGAGGCGCTGGAGCAGTACAACGAGAGCGGGGCCGTCCCCTACCGGGTGCGGCGGCCGGAGCAGGTCATCCGGTTCTTTGACGGCCTGGAACTGGCCGATCCCGGGGTGGTGCCGATCCACCAGTGGCGGCCCGACCCCAGCACGCCCAAGGCGGCCGTGCCCGCGCTGGGCGGGGTCGGGAAAAAGCCCTGAGCGGCTGGGGTACCTGACCGCGCACGCGCTACTTGTCGGGGAACACGGACGGGTTGCCGGCCGAGAATCCGGGCCGCAGGTCGGTGTGGTCGACCGATTGCGGTGCCGCGGCGTGATGGCCGATGCCGGTCCAGACCCCGAGGCCCCGCACTTCGGGGACGGAGTGCACCTGCGGCGAGGGGTCGATCGCGTCCCAGTGCTTGGGGAACAGATGCCGGCTGTCCGGCGCGCCGTGCACCGCGGCGTTGTGCTCGGCGCTCCGGGCACTGGAAATGATCGTGGTCATCCCGAACTTGTCCCGGTACGCCTGCGCGGCCAGGCCGACGCCGCGCCGCACCCGGGGATCGCCGGTGTTGTCGAGACGGAACTCCTGGTAGTGGAAGTCCTTCGCGTTCGGCCCGAGGCCGCCACCGTGGCTGGCGGCCCAGGCGAGCGCCTGGCGCGTGTCCGGCGTCAGCTCGCCGTCCCCGCTGTCCAGGGCGTGCTCACCGCACCAGCCCATCTGGAAGAAGCGCACCGCGTCGCGGGTCTGCGGGCCCAGCTGACCGTCCACGGCCACGCTGAAGCCGCACGCCCTGAGCTGCTGCTGGACCGTCTTGATCGGGGCATCAGCCGCGGGCTGCGCCGGCGGGGGCGCGGGCAGCCTGACGTCGGCCGGCACCGGGCCGGGGTGGGTCGCGATCCCGCGCATCTGCTCGCCGGTGGCCACGCCGGAATACCAGGCCGAGATGTTGGCCACCGGCAGGGCGCGCAGCGAGGCGCCGATGTGTGCCCCGGACAGCTTCCCGAGCGCTCCCTCGTAGAAGCCGACCAGCGCCCACTGCTTGTCCACCGGCCACAGATGGGCGAAACTCTGCGCGCACTTGGCCGGCGTCAGCTCGTGTGAGTCGCACTCATAGGCCTGCGGGGCGACACCAAACCCGTGATTGTGCCACGCCTGGTAGTCAATGCCGGGGTGCAAGTCGGCGCGGCCGAACGGCGCGATCGTCGCGGGGAAGTGCGGCAGCGCGGCGCGGAACGCGCCCGCGTACTGGCCCGAAGCTGGCCTTTTGGCCTCGTACTCCTGCTCGACATCGACGAAAACGAAGGCCGGGTCGAACCGCCCGATCAGGCTGGCGAATGACTGGGCCTCCTCGCTCGGCGGCCGGATGGCGTAGACGTACTGCCAGATCGCGAACGTAAGCCCGGCCCGCTGGCAGGCTCGCTTAGCCTGCTCGAGCTGATCATCGGTCAGGAACCGCTCGGCTCCGTCCAGCGCCTTGAACGCGATGTAGTCGAGGCCGGCGGCCCGGGCGCGCCTGCACAGATCGTCTGGATCTGGCAGCCGCCCCGGACCCGGTTCGGCCGATGCCCAGTGCCACAGCCCAGCGGGTGCCTTCATCGCTCTTCCCCCCAGAAAGGTAAAGGTAAAGGGAACGATAGGCCTATGTAAAGCAATGTTCAAGGGCCATTAATCCTCAGGCCTGGGCGTTCTGCGAAGAAAAGCACAATAGGTAGAAATAGTCAGCTTGCGTGGGTTTCGTGCCGGTCAGTTCCAGCTGCGCCGGCGGAGAATGAAGACGGTCACCGTAACGCACGCCGTGCTCAGTCCCACGCCGAGGATGAGGAACGCTGGCCAGCCCGGTTCGATACTTCCGGTGAGGACGCTGAAATTCTGTCCCCAGAATCCAGCCAGGAAGGATATGGGCAGGAAAATGGTGGCCACCGCCGCCAGCCGGGGGTCACCACGGCCAGGTGCTTGCTGGCCAGCGAGGCATGAAGACCCAGCAGGCCACTGCACCCGGCGCGGGACGCACCGAACCTGCCTGGCGCAGGGCATCGAGGGCCGGGCTGGCCGCGCGGCGCAGCGTGATCAGGAAGCCGGTGCTGTAGTGGCAGTGCACTTCGACCGGCTCGTGCAGCTGCTCATCCAGGCCGAAGCCGACGAGCATCGTGCCGTTCCGGTACACCTGCAGTTTCGCGCGCTGGCTAAACTGCCTGGAGCCCGCCACGGCCAGCGCGTCCAGCCCCAGCCAGCCGGCCAGCTGGTCGACGACCTCGTCGGTTGGGTTCTCGGTGTCCAGCCAGAACGGCTGGCCCGCGCCAACGAGCTGCGTTAGCAGCGACGGGGAGGGATCCCAGACGACCTGGCCGGCGTGATCGATCCAGCTGCGCGCGGTGGCAACGCCCCGCTATCGCTCGGGCCCCGTACCGACGAGGTCGCCGCGGACGTCTTCGATCTGATCGTCCAGGAAATCCCGCCAGTGCGCAGCGACCGGCGAGTCCTCGCGCTGCGTGCTGCGCGGCGGCTCAAGCCGAGCAGCCGGGCCTGCAGCATCAGGTTCTCCCGGCCGCTGAGGCTGGCGTCGACGGTGGCGAACTGGCCGGTCAGGCTGATCTTGCTGCGCACCGCGTACGGGCCGCGCGTACGTCGTGCCCGAGCACCCGGAGGCCAGCGTCGGGCTTGATCAGCGTGGCCAGGATCCGGATGATCGTGGTCTTGCCCGCGCCGTATGCGGTCTAGTGAGGACCAATGAGGCTCAGACGTGATCAGGGTCAGGCCGTAGCGCAGGATAAATTCGGTGAGCAGGCGTATCCGGTAGGTCGCAGCCGCGCAGCCGGTCATGGCCGGGCTGCTGAGAAATCTTCCCGCCGTGAGCGGACGGCTTCCCCCGGACGGCTCACCGGGCCGGGCGCCGCGGGTAAACATCTCGCGCAACCCGTATGGCTCCGTTCTCCCTTCCAGCACCTGGAACCGATGACCGCTGGGCATCGCGCCGGGGCGGCTGAGGCGGTACGGGTGTATGCGGCGGTCCGCGCGGCCAGGCAGATTCGGGGCCGTTCCGGGCCGCCGGGCACATCCGAATCTGCCGATGTGAGCACGTTTCCGTCTGCGCATTCCTATGCAGAGACCAGCATCTTCATTCGTGATCAACATGCTTTGAGAGGTAGGTAGCTGAGCGCTGGTGACATCGATCCGGAACGGCTTCTAATAAGTGTTTGCGACGTGGCTTGTTTCGGAACATGCAATCGTGCAGGCAGGATGTTTGCGGCAGAGCGATAGACGGCGCGAGTTGTGTATATGGCCTTGACGCCTCCGTAGGGGCTACGCTGGTGACCGCGATGCTCTGAGGGCGCCTGTGCTCACGTGGGCATCATTAAGGGAAGGTTTGCGATGCCCTACCGACCAGTCGGTGTAGGTGCGTTTGGCTTCAGCCTCAACTGGGAGAAGGTGTCTGGCGACAAAGATGTCGCCAGGCGAGTGATCACCTACCTTGAGGACCGTTGACTGCTCTTCGGTGAGCGTCATACCAATGACCGGGAGCACTGCGTCGGCTCTGCCGTCGGTATCCGCAATTTCCTGACTCAAGAGCTGACGAACGCCAAGCCGGGGAAGTCACTTGAAGCCAGCCTCCGGGCCATACGCGCGGCCTGCCGGAACTTCGTCGAGGCAGCCGGGCCGAACGCCCGCAACTTCAAGTATCGGGATGGCCCTCCTCACACAGACCGCTTTAGTCTGGCTCTCGGTGAGCTACACACTCTCGTTGGCCTCCACCTAGCAGTGATCGCTCACCACTACGACCTTGAGGTCGAGGACGACCTGGCACAGATTCTTCCGCCTGACGTTCTCTGCCGACAACGATTCGTCGATCATCCCAGGCTTGGAAGACCCTCACTAACCTCGGGGCCGGGTGCATGCACGCACAGGAGGGCGGTGCTCCGCACCGCCGTTCGGCGCGGCTTACGACTCCTCCACGGTGACTAGCCGAGGCGCGCAGATGAGGTCACTCGGCGCGCCGACGTTGGCCGGATCTGCCGATGTGAGTGAGTTGCGCAAGCGCATTCTTATGCGCGTCCAAGGTATGACCATCGCTATCGGTAACTCGGGTGCGGGAGTCTGGCGAGCCGCTTGATCGACCTCCGCGCAGAGCCCTGCCGATTCGGTACGAAGCCCCGGCGAGGGAGTGAATACTTCGGCGCGCGTTCATATTGGCTGGTTATGGTTGCCGGTCGCCGTGATTGCCGGCACGGGAGGCGGATGGCCGGGCGCGCTATGCTGGCTCAGCGCGTGGTTCACGCCGAACCTCCAGGACTGGCTCCCAGCGCCGGTCGGCTGCCGGAGGCAAAGGGTCTTTCGTACTCGGGCCGCTTGTCATCACCTGCTCGTTGCGGTAGCGCCGCTGGGAGGCTCCCGCCGCAGCGTGGAGGTATGTGATGACTGGTAACCGCAACCTGAAGCGGCGGGTACGCGCCCGCGCGGCAAAGACTGGCGAGTCGTACACTGCCGCGCGCCGCCACCTGGTGAACGAGCGGGTAGCGGCGCTGGGCCGCGCATGGTCGTGGCGGTGGCGCAGATGCCGCTGAACCCCGACCCTGGTGACGTTCGCAGCTGCGCCACAGCGGCGGCATCATCAGGGCGCTCATGCGCGAAGCACGGGCAGCGGGTGCGCATCTGGTTCATTTCCCTGAGGGGGCGCTGACCTCGCCGCACAAGCGCATCATGTCCAGCACCGGCTCGGAGGTCATCGGCGGCCGACTGGGAACGCGCGAACTGGGGTGCCCTGGAGCGGGAACTGGATCAGATCGCCCGCCTGGCTCGGCAGCTGCGGATCTGGGTCGTAGCAGGCGGCATCCATCAGATGGGCGGCGGTGAGCGCCCGCGCAACTGCGCCTATGTCATCTCCGGCCGCGGCCAGATCGCTGGGCGCTACGACGAGCGCATGCTCTCTGCGACCAAGGCGGCGCTCATGTACGCGCCGGGACGCGACCCGCTGGTCTTCATTGTCCGCGGCCTGCGGTTCGGCTGCGCGCTCGGCATGGAGACCCATTACCCAGAACTCTTCTGTGCCTACGAGGAACTCGACGTCGAATGTGTGCTGTTCTCCACCGCGGGAAGCCCGCAAGCACCCGGTGTCTTCGCCATCGAAGCGGCCGGTCACGCCGCCGCGAACTCCATCTGGATCAGCTACGCCGGCCCAGCCCAAGCCGGGCATCCTCCAGCCGGCGTGGCCAGGCCGGACGGCACGTGGGCCAGCCGGTGTGACACCAGCACCAGCGCGCTTGCTGTCACCGAACTGGAGGCGGGAGCCGGCGCCCATGCCCGGGCATGGCGGCGCACCGCACGCGCCCGCACCAGCGGCTGACCGCTCAGCGGAGCGGGCAGGGAGGCATGAACTGTCCGGGCACCAGTTTTGACGGCTCTTCGAGAGGAAGCGGGCAAGTCCGCTGAGGTCGCTGCGTCATACTCTGCGGCATGTCCCTTGAGCACGTGCCGGACCTGTCAACGTTCAGCGAATCTGGCCTCTTCTCCCTCTACCGGGCGATTGTGAGTGAGCTGAAGCACCGGGGCGTGATCCGGACGGAGAACGCTCCCGTCGGTGACTACGCCGAATACCTCGTGGCAACCGCGCTTGGCGGCCAGTTAGCGCCGAACTCAGAGAAGTCGTGGGACGTGCTTTCCCAAGACGGGGAGAAGCTGCAAGTGAAAGCACGCGTGGTGTCCGAACCGGCCGAGCCAGGCCAATTGCAGCTGTCTCCGTTCCGGTCCTTCGGCTTCGACTTCGCGATTATCGTGCTTCTGTCAGCTACCGACTACGCCGTCTCGCGGGCGGCGAAAGTACCTCGCCACGTGGTCGAATCTTTCGCGATCTATCGTCGGCACGTGAACGGCAAGGTCTTGTTTGCCCGCCCGGAAATCATGAGCCACCCCGACGCATCGGATCTAACCGCAACTCTCCGGGCGGCACAAACTGGCCGCGAGACGGTCCGACGAACTGCAAACTTATGCACCGCTGCGCTCCGGGCAGACGCGCGCTCATGCCGCTTTGCGCTCGGTCCTTTGTGGAAGATGTCGGGTGTGCCGACCTGCCCGTGGTCCCATCTGTGGACAGCCTGTGCGGGCCCGGCCGTGTGGTCCGGCAGCTACCTCAGCCAGTCCAGAGGATCCGGCGGCGGGCATGACGTTATGCGTGACCTCCTTCGGCTACGTCGGGCCGGTCGTGGCCTGTTTGGCGTTCGTGCGGGTGTGGTGGGTGCGGGTAGTCCGGTGAGCGGTGCTGGAAGGACAGGATGCGCGGATTGCGGATGACGCCGTCGCGGATTTCAATGGCCCGCCGGATCGTCTGGTTCGCGTCCCACGCCTGGGGGCCGGTGAGTACCGGGCGCAGATACGGAAGCAGAGCCTCGCTGATCTCCCAGGTGGCGGAGTTCCACAGGTACGACGGGCTGTGGTCAACGGCGTAGTAGTGAACGTTATTGCCGACCGTGACCATGGGCTCAGCGAAGCTTGTGGGCCGCGCCCAGCCAAAGCCCATGCCCGTGTCGCAGGACACGTCCACGATGAGACTGCCAGGCGCGAAAGAGCCAAGCTCGCCGGTGGTGACGAACATCAGCGGTGCGTCGGTGTCCTGCAGCACGCAGTTGACCACGATGTCGTGCTCGGCGAGGAAGGCGGCCAGCGGTATCCGGCTGGTTCCGCGCAGCACGTGGCAGCGGCTGGGGTCGCCGGTGTCCTGCTCGAAGTGCACCATGTGCGCGGAGTGGATCGGGGAGGCGACGGCGTTGATGTCACGATGGGTCAGGACGTCCACGTCGTTCACGCCGTGCGCATTGAGGGCCGTTACGGCGCCCCGGCCGGTAGCCCCGAAGCTGATGACGGCTGCGCGGAGTCGGCGGCCATACTCAGCCGTCGTTCCGATGAGTTCCAGGGCGTGCAGGACCGAGCAGTACCCGGCCAGTTCGTTGTTCTTGTGAAAGACATGCAAGCCGAACGAACCGTCGCTATTCCAGTAGTTCATCGCCTCGAAGGCGATCAGGGTGAGCCGCCGCTCGATGCTCAGCTGGGTGATCTCCTCGTCCTGCACGCAATGGGGCCAGCCCCACAGGACCTGCCCCTCCCGCATCCGCGCGAGGTCCTGGGGCCGCGGCTTGGGCAGCAGGATCACATCGCATCCCGCGAGGAGTTCGTCACGGGAGCGAAGCCCGGCCACACACGATGCCAACTGCTCATCGGGCACGCCGAACCGCTCGCCGTAACCGCGCTCGAGATAGACACGTTCCCGCAGCCCCGCATCGATACGCTCGACGTGCAGCGGATGAATCGCGAGCCGCCGCTCGTTCTCCTTCCGTGACCGCGATATCACTCCAAGGCTCAGCTGATCCACGCGCGCTCCCTTACCCGAAGCCGACCCTGCGAAATCATCCGCGGTTCCCGCAAGCCAGGATCGCCCAGCGGCTCATGTGCCGAGTCTGTCACTGAAACCCAGCCAACCACCGGAACGGCGAGCTCCGTGGCCTCCGGTCACCCACTCACTTGCCGCCCTGGGTTAAGCGCGTCCGCTGGTCAGACTGGCGGTCCCGATAGCGTGAGGGGATGGCATCTACCGACAAGATCGAGGCGTTCCTCGCTGAGCCGCGTAACGTCATCGTGGCCGGGATCCGCCGCGATGGGCGCCCGCACCTGAGCCCCAACTGGTTCTACTGGGATGGCCAGCGCTTCTACGTCTCGACCACGCGAGACCGGGTGAAGTACGCCATCTTCCGCCGGGACCCGCGGGCGCAGTTGCTTGTCGACGATCTAACCGGTTTTCGTGCCGTGCTGGTCCCGGCCACCGTCGAGATCCGCGAGGATCTCGCCGCGGAACTCCCCCGCTTCCGTGCCATCCGGGAAAAGCACGCGATGGCCGTGCCGGACGACGATGAGCACCTGCGAGGACTGACTGCGCAGGGGCGGGTCCTGCTGGCCATCACCCCGGACGGGCCACCCTCAAGCTGGACGAGCTGGGGCTTGGACTGACTGCCCAATCCCGTTACCCCAGCAACGCCCTTGCCCGGCGAGTCCGCGCACCGATACCCGCTTTTGCCGCCGACCGAGCCATCCCATGGAGCATGCGCCGGTCGCCTGGCGCGGGCCGCTGCTCATCCAGACCGTTGGGGCAAGCTGCCTGACGGCAGGCCCTTCACCGACCTCGTTACAGACGGTAACTGGAAGGCTAGGCGGTAACGCGCACACTCCCGCCGATCTGCGCGATCCTGGATGCTGATTTCCCCGAGACGGTGTCTGCGCACAACAAGCTGATCTGTGTGGCACCGCTCGGGTGAACCGCAGCGATGGTTCGGTTCAGCGGTAGGTGGGCCGGTTCACATAGCTTCCGCCGTGACTAGCCAGGCTGCGCCGGGCATGGTCACGCCATCTGGCGAGGCGTACGCCACCAGGCGGTCCCGGACCTGTCTGGTCAGCTCGGCGGCTTGTGCTGGGCTGAGCCCGGCCAAGATCTCGGTGGCTGCCGGGGAGGCACGCTCGTAACCGAGCACGTCGTCTACGTCGCGGCCGACGAGCATCGGCTCGTCCGCCTTCGCGCACTCGATGCCGCCGAACCCCGCGCCGCTCAGCAACGCGCCCACCCGGCCGGTGCCGGCGAGGGAGAAAGCAGCCGACGGCCCGGGTAGCTCGCGGAGGCCGAGTACCGCCGCGGCCCCGGCGAACCCGAAGGTAAAGATGGGGTTCTCCTCGCGGGTGCGCCAGCACAGAAACGCCAGCCTGCCGCCCCGCCGCAGCGCCTTCCTCAGGTTGCCGAACGCCGCCGCCGGGTCATCGAAGAACATCACACCGAAACTGCTCAGTACCACGTCGAGGACCCCGGCCCCGAACGGGTGCACCTGGACGTCGGCGACCTCGAACCTGGCGTTAGCGTGGCCGGCAGCAGCGGCGAGCCGGCGCGCTTCGGCTACCTGGATCCGGGAGAAGCCGGCGCCGAGGGCATAACCGCTGCCGGCGGCGCGCGCCGCGAGGATGGTCACATCACCGCAGCCGCACCCGACGTCGGGAACGATCTCCCCGTCCTGGATCTGCGCGGCCGCGAGCAACCGCGCCGTCAGCCGGCCCAGCATCCGCTCATGCCGCTCACGCTGCTCGATGAACTCCCGCCCACTGGCTCCGTTCCAGTCTTCGCCCTGCTCCACATTCACCGCCACGAAGGCCACGCTATGCCTGGACCGCTACCCGATCTGGATGGCGGGCCGGCGGATGGGACCGTGCGGTTTGGGGTCGGAACTACCGAGTACGAGATCGACCTGAACCAGAAGAACGCCGCACGGCTTCGTGGGCGGCTCGCTCCCTTCGTCGAGCACGCCCGCAGAGTTGGCAGAGGGCAGCCTCGCCGGGCCGCGCGGAGCGGGGCGAGCCGTCAGCACAGCGCCGATGTCCGCACTTGGGCCTTGGGGCAGGGCATCACGATCAGTGAACGGGCAGGATCCCGGCGAGCGTTGTCGCTCATATGAGGCCGCATCCGCGGGCCGCTAACCACCTCCGTCGCCCTGTGCGGAGTAGTTGCTCATCCCTGACCGGCGAACGCTCTATCGTGCCGAAAATAGTGTGTTGCTCCGCCGGATGGCTTTGCCTGGCTCTGCATACTCATGCACTGCGCCCGGCGACCAACGCAGTCTCATTTCTTCAGTCGCGTCCCAGGCTCAGGCTACGCCTAACGCCGATTATTTACTGTCCGCGTAACAGGTCGTGGACTTGCGCTTGAGCAAGCGATATTTCCGATTCTGGCGCGGTCACTGCAGACGCGACACGATGATTTTCACCGCTGATCGGTGGTCGACCCGCGACGCGCCAAGTTTGCGGAACCACGACCGCTGCCGTCTTGAGTACGCCCGGATGTGGCCGAGCGCTTCGGCTCGGGCGGCGGCAAGGTCGGCGCCGTCGAGTTCCGCGATTGCCTTCCCGGTCGACGCGGCTACGCGGACGAACTCGCGATACCCATGCGTCTGCGACGCCACGTTGCGCCGGCGCCCTGGCCGGCGAGCCTGCTCGACGAGCCGGTACCGGCGGTCGAGCTCGGCAATCTCCGCCAGCAGCCCGTCGCGGATCTGGGCGTCCAACGTCGTCTCGATCCGCCGGTCGGTCTCCGCTTCCCCTCGGTCGACGCCGTACACCGCGAACGCAAACGGCGTGGCCACCTCGTTGCTCGCCTCGCCGGCCATGCGGCGCACCAAGGCGTTGAGGATCGCCTCGTAGTTGTTGGGGTGCACGCGCCGGGCCACCTCGGGCGCGAGCCGCGCGAGCACTTGGTAGGCGCCCTCGACGTCGCTGCGCGGGAAGTCGCGCTCGAGCGACCGCCGAAGCGTTCCCGTCCCGGTCAGGTCCCAGCCATCCAGCACGGACTGGACGTACACGCCCGTGCCGCCGACGAGGACCGGCAGGGCATCCTCGGACGCGGCGAGTGACGCGAGCTCGTCTCGCGCCATCTGCGCGTACGCCTCCAACGACAGCTTCGACGACGGCTCGGCCACGTCAAGCAAGCGGTGCTCGAACCCTCGCATCTGCGACGGCTTGATCTTGCTCGTGCCGATGTCCATGCCGGCGTAGACCTGCCTTGAGTCGGCATTCAGAACGACCGGGCGCAGGCCACGCTCGGACGCGGCCTCGCAGACGTCGAGCGACAGTGCGGTCTTGCCGGACGACGTCGGCCCGTAGATGGCGACTGCGCGCCGGCGCTCGGGCAGCCGCCGCATCCGCCACGTGGGGTTGCCTGTACCGGTGCATGATGCCCCAGGCGAGTAGCCGGCGGCGCAGTCCGCGCCGAGCTGGTCGCGGTAGCCGTAGGCGGTCAGTGTCTGGGTCAGGAACCGGCTATCGCCTTCGGCGGCGAACACCCGCGCATAGCGGGCTCGAAGTTGATCGACTCGGACAGCCGCCATGCCCCTACGGGCCCTCGGCGGTCAGCAGGTGCTGGCGGATGACCTCGGTGTGCAGCAGCACCGGCGGTCGGGACGGCAACTCGACCGATCGAGGAACCGTGGAATCTGATCCGCCCATAGCGCTGGCAAGCTCAGGGCGCGCTGTTCGCTGACACACCGCGTGCGCTGCCCGGCCACGAAAGCTGGCCAATCCGCGGCCACCAGTCCCTGATCACCGGTGGCGGCAGCTGGTGCAGCGCCGCGATGGCCTTGCCCAGCTGGCGCCGGTCCCGGCCTGCGGCGGGCAACTGGTCCCGCGCGATCCAGCGGGACGCTGGGCAGGCGGCTCATCAGTACATACCCTCACGGTATTGACCCGGGGTTGTCGACGGCAACTGGATTTCGCCTAGATCGGCAGCGGCAAGCCGGAAGCTGCGAACCCGGGTACTCCTATACGGCGGTCCGTATATCAGCCCGTAAGGTCAGCGGATCGACGTCCTCTTCCGTAGTCAGGGCACGCATAACGCCGATTACGGACGAGGAGCGGCCTCGGCAGACTGCGACGCTCATGCGCGCAGATCATCCCATACCATTCGGCGCCGCCGGTGGCATGGTGATCGATGAACAGGGTTATGAGTCCAGCACGCTGGCGAATGCCCAGAGCTGCCTCTATCTGGGCGAACGCGAGGCCGATCACCGCTGTCGGCCGCGACTTGAGGGACCGCGCATTTGCCACGATCATGCTCTGAGAGCCTCAGTGAGGCTGCCGTCGTTGAGTTATAAGCCGGCATGGGCCTGTCAGGCCATGAATGGCATGAGCTCGGCGGGCATGGTGACGAAGGGGCGCATCATGTCGCGGTCCTCGTGTTCGAGGATGTGGCAGTGGTACATGTAGCGGCCGCTGTAGGTGGTGAAGCGGACGGCGATTTCGGTGATCTCGTTGGGGTTGACGCGGACGGTGTCCTTGAGGCCGCGTTCGTTGTCGTCGATTGTGTGGCTGAGTTCGTCGCCGGGGTCGCGTTCGAGCGTGACTGTGGCGGTGATGGAGAGCTCTTCGATGCCGTGTTCGGGGATCTGGTAGCGGATGGGGCGCCGGGAGAGGATCTGGAACGGGTCGAGGTGGACGTGGATGGGGTGGGTGTCGTTGGTGAGATTGATCAGCTGCCAGACCTCATACCGGCCGAGGACCGGGAAGAATGTCGTGGCGTCCTCGAAGTGGGCGGCGGCGGCCCGGTAGCGGGTGGTCCGCTCGCCGTCGGTGACGGTAACGGCGGGCCCGGTGTGGTCGTCGCCGGCGATGACGAGCTCGCGCATGGTGAGCATGTTGGGCTGGCCGTCGAGTTCGCGTTCCACGAGCGCGATCGTGCGGCGTGGCGCGCCGGCCAGTGCGTCCGGTGAAGGTAGGCGGTAGTCGGTGGCGAGCTCGCCTGGGATCGCCGGACGAGTGACCGGACCGGGGATGACGCGGAAGCGCATGACGTGCGGATATGGCAGCATCCGGCCGGGATCTGCGGCGCTGTAGGCGTTGGCGGCGGGGAAGGGGGCGCCGTCGAAGGGGGCGGCGGCAGTGTTGAGCAGCGTGAGCTCGCTGCCAGGCTCCAGGCCGGAGAAGTCGACGAGCAGGTCGGCGCGCTCGGCCGACGCGAGTACGAGCCCCTCCGGCGGCAGGCCGGCGGGGTGCGCAGCAGCCCGTGATCGGTGCCGATCTGGGTGATCCGGTGGAGTTCGGGTTCACCGTCGTGCAGCAGCACCAGCCGGTAGGTGCGGGCGTTGGAGCCGTTGAGGACGCGGAAGCGGTAGGTGGCCGGCTGGACCTCCAGCAGCGGCCAGACCTTGCCGTTCACGGCCGTGAAAGGCGGAAATGCTTCCATCACCTCGGGGTCGGTCTTATGGACCAGCTGGCCGGTCAGCCGCCCGGATTCGTCGAGGCCGAAGTTGCGGTCCTGGATGAGCAGCGGCACTTCGAACGGCGGCCCCTCGGGCAGGCCGAGCTCGCGCTCGCGCCGGTCGCGGATAATCCAGAGCCCCGCCAGCCCGGCGTAAACGTCGAACCTGGTGACGCCCATCACGTGGTCGTGGTACCAGATCAGCGCCGCCCGCTGGTCCATCGGGTAGTGGAAGACGGCATGCTGGCCGGGCGCGAAGAGGTTTTCGGCCCAGCCGTCATACGGCGCCGGGACCAGCCCGCCGTGCAGGTGCACGACTGTGTGACCGGCCAGTGCGGCCGCGTTCTGGTCGTGCGTGCCGCCGCTTAGGCCCGGGACACATTGCACCGGCACACCGCTGGCATCGGCTGCCTTGGGAGCGGTCGTCACGACAACCGGCAGCGTGCCGTCCAGCTCGTTGCGCCAGACCACCGTGACCGCCTGGCCACGCTCAGCCTCGATCGTCGGGCCCGGGACCCTGCCGTCGTAGCCCCAGATGGCCGACTCGGGCAGATCGCGGTGGAAGCGATGCGCGCCAGCGCGAATGGGCACGCTCAGCTGACCGTGCTGCTGGGCGGCGACCAGCCGCCGTGGCACCGGGAGGGCATCGGCGAACGGGGCCAGCGGCGCCGCCAGCGTCCGGGTCATGCCCTGTTTCTACCCACGTTTGCCCGCGCTCTGCAGTGTGATGATCATAAGTGGCCTCTGACTTGGCGCCCTCGGAGGTGTCTGAGTTCAGGACATAGTTCGCGGGTGTCTCGAGACATCGTTCGCATCCTGGTGATCGGGGTGATGGGCGATGTCGATGGCGCGGGTTGTGATCACGGCGGTGGTGCTGGAGGGCCGGCCGAAGAGCGTGGTGGCCCGGGAGTATGGGGTGTCCCGCCGCTGGGTGCAGATCGACGCGTTGGGTCTGAGGCCGATGTGATGCCGGGCCTCGCGGATTTGATTGCCACTGCTGGCCTGGCCACGGATGACCCGCATGAGGGAAGTGGACCAGGCCGCAGGGCGTGGTCCGGTTACAGCACATGAATGGGAGCTGCCGGGCTCCTGCGCCCTGGGACCGTGGCTGATGAGGGTTGCCGCCCTGTCGTACCGCCGGAACTGGCATTCCGACGATGCACGGAGAGGTGCTGATGGAGCAGCAAGACGGGTAGCACGCGCTGGCGGTGCAACTACCGGGCACTGGCGACGGGGGTCTTCGAGGGCGGCCGGACTCGTTGGTATCACTCATTCTGGGCGATGCCGCTGATCCGCTCGCAGCGGATGCTGAGCCTGTTGTGCCAGTCAGCCGGGCGCGGCCGGCGATCTGCGAAGCCGCGGAGGAGGAGAAGATGTCACTGGCCGATTCGTCCTATCCGCTGCTGAACATTTTCTGGTCGATGTGCGTCTTCTTTCTGTGGGTGATCTGGATCTGGATCCTGATCTGGGTGTTCATCGACATCTTCCGGAGCCCTGATCTGTCTGGCGGGGCCAAGGCCTTGTGGTTCTTGTTCGTGCTGCTCATCCCGCTGTTCGGCGTGCTGGTCTACCTGATCGCCCGGGGAGGCTCGATGCATGAGCGGGCGGCGGGGCGGTAAGGCGGAGCCGTCCATAACAAGGCAAGCCGCGCTGGATCATCCTGCCCGCCGATCTGAACCGACAGCTGCGTCCAATGACCACGCTTCCCGAACTGAGCAACACTCACATACATCACTCCGGCGGAGCTAGCCAGCCACCGCGGTCCGGCAGTTGCCCGGTCATCTCCGGACGCGCAGGCCCTCAACCAGGCCGGTGGCCGCGGCCCGAGGACCTGCGGGCCGCGATGGCTCGGTCCGGGCTTTAGCGCGTCTTATCCGTCGGGCCCGTCGCCGGTCGCGGCGGGTCGGGGGTAGTCAGCCGGTGCTGACCGCGCCTGACCGCGCCAAAGATGATCTTGATGGCCGGGCCGAGGATGATCAGGTCGGTGATCATCTGCCCGGTGACCAGCCGCCCGCAGCACCGCCCACGCCACTGTGCGGGATGAGGGCCGGGCCTGAGGCTGGCCTGGGGGCGCCGACGCTTACGTCAGCCGGAGCGCAGCAGCGTGTACTGGCTGAGGATCGCGCGGCAGCCCAAATCGTCCAGATTAGGAGCACTTTCCTGCGTCAACGCGCCAGTTCAGCCACGAATCCCGGTTTGCCTGGCTTGACGGTCATCCATGTTCACTTGACCTGATTCGGGGCTTCGGAACATGATGGAACACCCGATGGTGCGGGGACCGTCACGGGATGAGCGATACCGGCGTGCAGCAGTGGGCTGACTGGCCCAGCTTGAGCATGTCGGCGTTTGAGCTTTCCGTAGTGAAGCTTCTGCGTCCTTTGTGGCCGGGGACCATCGGCCATCCCTCGCTGATCGAACGGCTGGCGCGAGATGACCCCTGTCCGGTCGTGTCGGTGGTCGCGCCGGTCGGCTACGGCAAGACGCTGTTGTCGCAGTGGGCCGAGCGCAACGGCCAGGCCCTCACCTGGGTGTCGGTCGACGAAGGGCACAACGACCCGAAGGTCCTGCTCGCCTACACTGCGGAAGCGCCCGAGAAGACCGCGCTGTGGCTGCTAGCTGATCACATGCCGGGCGGCTGCCGGCTGGTGCTGGCCGGCCGGGCCGAGCCGCCGCTGCGTGTCGCGCGGCTGCGCGCCGGGTGTCGGATCCTGGAGATTGGCCCCGGTGACCTCTCGCTCACCCGCAAGGAAGCGTTCTCCCTGCTGCGCGCTGCCGAGGCAGCGCTGGAGTTCTCGATCGCCGCCGGGGATGCCGGTGAGGCCGCTCGCCTGGTGGAGAAACTCGGGGTGCCGACCGACCGGCAAGGCCGGGTTACCACCCTTCGGCATTGGTGTCGGTGGCTGGAGGACGGGGGCGGGATCGAGGGACACCCGGCGCTCGCGGTAGAGGCCGCGCTCCTGGCCCAAGTGATAAGCCGGTACATCTCCGAGGACACCTGGTTCGATGCCGGCGGCAAGGGTTTCCAACCGCAGGTGCATTACTTCGCGGGTGGGGCGACCAAGATGTACGGCGCGGCCAGTCCCACCCAGGACGCTGCGCGGCCGACGGGGCTGAGAACAGACGTGGGTCCGACTGTGACCGTGGACTCGCACGAACCCGCCTCGCCAGTGCCTGAGCCTGTCCAGTCGCTGGCCACCGCAAAGTTTTCAGTCCCGCAACGTCACCGCGGTATGGTCAGCCGAGCCCTCCTCGTTGCGACTTCTCGGTCGAGTGATTGCCGCGTCGTCGCGGTCATCGCGCCGCCCGGCTATGGGAAGTCAACGTTCCTAGCGGAGTGGGCCGCCGCGGAGGATCGCCGCGTGGCCTGGGTGTCTCTCGATCGCTTGGACGATGATCCCGCGAACCTGCTCGTCTCGTTGGCGTCGGCGTACTGCCGGGCCGGTCTGGGCGATGCTGATCTGGTCAACGACATGGTTGGTTCCGGCGTTTCGGTGCTGGGCCGGGCTGCGCCGCGGCTGGCCGCTGAGTTCCGCGCGAGCCCGGTTCCGTTCGTCCTTATGCTGGACGATCTTCACGAGTTGCGGTCACCTACCTGCCACGATGTGCTGAGCGTGCTGATCACGGCGATCCCCTGCGGATCCCAACTAGTCGCGGCGAGCCGTTCGGAGCAGCCGCACCTGTGCCGGTTGCGGGCCTCGCGCGAGGCGCTGGAGTTCGGGGCCGACGACTTGGCTCTCGGCGCGCCCGGCGCCCGGCAGATCTTCGCGAACACACGGGTCAGCCTGACTCATGAGCAGGCCGCCGCGGTGACCGAACGGACCGAGGGCTGGCCGGTCGGCCTCTGCCTTGCGGCTTTGGTCGCGAAGGGGGGAACGGCCAGGAGCCGACCGTCACCGGTGATGACCGGTACGTGGCCGATTATCTGTCTCGCGAGGCGATGATCCCGCAGTCGGAGGACATGCAGCGGTTCCTGCGGTGCACGGCCGTGCTTGATCAGCTCTGTGGCCCGCTGTGTGATGCCATCCTCGGGTTCTCAGCCGGGGCCGAGCACTTGCGGCGACTGGACGCCGCCAGTCTGTTCCTGATCCCGCTCGACCGGCGGCGGGAGTGGTACCGCTACCACACGCTGTTCCGGGAGTTCCTGCTCAGCGAGCTTCGTCGCGCTGAGCCCGGCATCATCATGACGCTGCACGAGCGCGCCGCCGACTGGTATGAGGCCAACCGGTCCCCAGCGCTGGCCCTGGAGCACCTATTGCGCACAACCGAGTGGGACCGCTCAGTGCGCCTGGCCACCGGATTGGTCCCGCCGACCTACATGGCCGGGCAGTTGTCAACTATTCAGCGTTGGTTGCGCAAGATCGGCGATGCGAACATCGAACGCTACCCACCGCTCGCGGTGCTGGCTGGCTGGGCGAGCGCGCATACCGGCGACACGGTCGGGGCGGAGCGGTGGGCGTCCTTCGTGAATGCTGCCTCATTCGAGGATGTGCCTGAGGATGGCACGGCCTCTTTCGACTCGGCTCGGGCCATGCTTCGGGCGAACCTATGTGCCAGCGGCCCCGAGGCGATGATGGCCGACGCGGCCTTCGCTGTCGCCCAAGAGCCCGCCTGGAGCATATGGCGCGACGCGGCGCTATCCGCACTCGGCGAAGCGCACCTGCTCGCCGGGCGCATCGACGAGGCCCGCGGCCTTTTCAACGAAACGTTCACCGCTGCTGTCGCGTTGGGCAGCACCGATACGATCGTTCAATCTGAATCCGAGCTCGCGTTGCTGGCTATGGACTGCGGTGACTGGCCGGAGGCAGCCGACCGGCTGGAGTTCGCGCTCGCCACGATCGATGAGAACGGGTTGCACGACTACCCCTTGTGTCTGCTGGCCTTCGCCGGGTCGGCCAGGCTTGCCCTGCACCACCGTGACCTGAACGAAGCACACCGGTATCTCGGCCGGGCGATGCGGGCGCGCCCGGCAGCCACCTACATCCTGCCTTTCATGGCCGTACGGCTGCGGCTGCAACTGGCCAAGGTATACCTCGCTATTGGCGATGTGGCGACAGCCCGCCAGCTCCTGCGCGAGATCGATGACATCCTCAGGCACCGCCCGGCACTCGGGACCCTCACCGGCGAGGCCGATAAGTTCCGCTGCGTCCTTGCCTCCAGCGCCACCGACGGTGCGACCGGAAGGCCGCCACTCACCCCAGCCGAGCTACGGCTGCTTCCTTACCTGCAAACACACCTCACCGCCGACCAGATCGCCGAGCAGTTGTTCGTCTCCAACTGGACGGTCAAGACCCAGGTGAAATCGATCTATCGCAAGCTGGGCGTCTCCTCGCGCAACGACGCGGTACGAAAAGCAACCACGATCGGCCTGCTCGGCAGCCTAACCAACGTCACACACTTACCTACATCGAGGCGATGCGGCGGTCGCCTTCTGCACCCGACGATAGGGACGATGAGACCTTGCCCGGCCCAGGATGCAGTCGGCGTCCCGGCGGCGAGGAAACGGTATGGGCCAGACGGTCAGATTCCAGGAGATCCTGCGCAGGCTGGCGATCATCGACGAAGGCTTCGTTGAAGACCAGGCCGGGCTCGCGCTTGGCCTGCCCCTCTCCCGGCTCCTCGACCCCAAAACTGCCGCGCTGGTGCAGGTGGGGGCGCTGGTGGCGATCGGGTCACCGGGGGTCTGCCTGGATTGGAGTACCACCCGGGCGCTGGCGGTGGGGGCAACCGAAGACGAGATCACAGACGTGCTGCTGACCATCGCCCCGGTGGCCGGACTCGGCCGGGTCGCCGGCGCCGTCCCGGCAGTAGCGGCCGCATTGGGATATGACGTCGAGGCCGCGCTGATGGACCCTGATGATCCGTAATGGCCGCCTGGCGCCAGGATGGGCTGAGCAGGTAAACGCGTTTGCTGGAGATCCCCGGGCTAGTCTGGCGCCCAGCGGGGACGCGGCGATGGCCAGCGCGACCTGCGGCAAGAACAATGCCCTGCACCAGCCCGGCCACGTTGACAACTGTCCGCTCGGTCTTCGAGGCCACCTACTGCCCCGAGACCTCCATATCGTCCGCAGCGGTCAGTGACCGCCCGGCTGATCGTGATCACGTCCTGGCCTCCGATCACGGGTCCGCCTTCGCCGCCGGACCGGCGCCGGGCATCGCCCCCTCTGAGTGAAGATAGCTCGGGCCGGGGGCGGCTGCGGCGCCGGCAATACCTACATCAGGGCGATGCCTATGGGCTCTCGCGCGATCACCATGACCACCAAGGCCCGAAGACCATATGAGGCAGCGAAGAGTCGGGGTGAGCCATGGCCGCAACATCGGGCTCCCGCCGAGTGGTGATCGTCGGCGGTGGATTCGCCGGGCTGTACGCGGCGCGGTCACTGTGGCGGGCGCCGGTCCAGGTAACCGTCATCGACCGGGCCGATCATCACCCGCTCCAGCCGCTGCCCTATCAGTGCTCGAGCGGGATCCTGTCCGAGGGGAAGATCGCGACCCCCCTGCGCGGGTCCGGCGACGCGAGCGAGCCCGGCCATCCCGCTGATACCGGCATGAGAAGCACGCGAACGTGAATGCGAGAGGTAGGGACACAAATGAGCACATTTCCGCCCATTGCCGACTACGCGCTCTTGTCTAATTGCGAGCAGAGTTGCCTGATCGCACCCGACGGGTCGGTGGAGTGGCTGTGCCTGCCCCGCCCGGACTCCCCGAGTGTGTTCGCGGCGCTTTTGGACCGGTCCGCCGGTGCCTTCGAGTTCGGCCCCAGCAACGCCCACGTTCCACAGCACCGGCGGTATGTGCCGGGGACGATGGTGCTGGAAACCACCTGGCAGACCCCGACCGGATGGATGACCGTGCAGGACTTCCTGGCCGTCGGCCCGGTCCAGGTTGAGGGGCGGCGGCCGGACTACCGCCGGGCGCCGACCGATACCGGCGCCATCGGTGCCCTGGTCCGGATCGCGACCTGTATCAGCGGCCGGGTCGAGGTCGCGGTGAACTGTGACCCGCTGTTCAACTACGGCACAGCCAGCGGCACCTGGAGCTACCAGGGCGACGGCTATAAAGCCATGACGGTCGCCCCCAAAGAGGGGGACGTGCAGCTCGAGCTGGCGGGCAGCATCCGGCTGGGCGTGCTGGGCGCCCGCGGCTACGGCCGCACCACACTCACCGAGGGCCAGTCGGCGTATGTCGTCCTGTCCTGGGGCGAGGCGAAGGTTCCGGCCAGCGTCGAGGAGGCGTTCACCGCGCTGGACACCACCGTCGGTTTCTGGCGCGACTGGCTTGCCACGGCCAAGATCCCTGATCACCCGTGGAAGCCCTACCTCGACCGCAGCGCGTTGACCCTCAAGGCGCTCAGCTACAAGCCCACCGGCGCCATCATGGCGGCGGCGACGACCTCGCTGCCGGAAACCCCCGGCGGGGCACGCAACTGGGACTACCGGTTCACCTGGATCCGGGACTCCTCGTTCACGCTCCGCTCGCTGTACCGCCTCGGCTTCGACTGGGACGCGATCGAGTACTTCGGCTTCGTCCTGGACGCCGTCACTGGCGGCGACATCAACCGCCCGCCTGAGCTGCAAATCATGTACGGCATTCGCGGCGAACGCGACCTGACCGAAAAGACCCTCGACCAGCTGTCCGGGTACGGGGGGGCGCGCCCAGTCCGGACCGGCAACGGCGCCTGGAACCAGCAGCAGCACGACGTGTGGGGGATGCTCCTCGACGCTGTCAACGTCGAGCTCCACCGCGGAGCGGAGCAGATCGTGGCGCCGGTGTGGGAAGGGCTCGCCAGCTTCGTCAACGACGCCCTGGAGCACTGGCGTGAGCCCGACCAGGGGATGTGGGAGATCCGCGGCGAACCCAAGCACTTCACCCAGTCCAAGGTGATGTGCTGGGTAGCGGCCGCGCGCGGCGCCGACCTGGCCGAAGAACGCGGCGACGACAAACGCGCCCATCGGTGGCGGGCCGGCGCCGACAAGATCAAGGCCGAGGTACTCGCCAAGGACGTGACGGCCCGGGGCGTGTTCCGCCAGCAGGACAAGACCGACGACCTCGACGCCTCGTTGCTGCTGCTGCCCATCATGGGCTTCCTGCCCCCCGACGACGAGCGCATCAAGGCCACCGTGCTCGCCATCGCCGACGAGCTGACCGAAGACGGCCTGGTCCTGCGCTACCGGACCGATCAAACCGACACCGGATTCAGCGGCAAGGAAGGCACCTTCACCATCTGCTCGTTCTGGCTGGTGAGCACGCTGGCCATGATCGGCGAAACCGAACGCGCTCGCGCCCTGTGCCAGAAGCTGCTGTCCCTCGCCGGGCCGCTGCTCCTCTACGCGGAGGAAATCGACGCCACCACCGGGCAGCACCTCGGGAACTTCCCGCAGGCCTTCACCCACCTGGCCCTCATCGACGCCCTCACCAGGCTCATCGAGGTGGAGGAGACGGAGTCGAAGGAAGGCTCCGCTGCGGTGACGGCCTGACCCCCGGGCCTGACCCCCGGCCCGGCCGCCGCGGAGCCGTCACAAGATCGCGATCGGGTTGACCGGTGAGCCGGTGGCCAGGGCCAGCCGGAGCGGCGCGATCGCGCATAGGAATGACCATTGCCTGAACTCGGCACACAGCGAGGCCGGACCCAGAAGTCGAGATATTCGATGAGGTGCACGCCCAGCGCGGCGATCGCGAGTACATGCACGGGAAGGTCAATGGTCGGCACCGCGCTGGGCGCGGTGTCGTTGTTCCCGTCGCTGCCCAGCCGGGCGATCTATCGAGAACTCAGTCGCTCCGGTGTCGCTGACTAGATTCGGCTGGCCGGTTGTTGCAGAGCCTGCCGACATCGATGACGTGGCTGAGGGGTCCAATCCAGGCCCTGTCCGCTTGATGCCGCTTCGTCGGAAGAGATCGTCATACAGCAGGTTGATGGTTCCCGAAGTCGATGCTTCCTGGAGGGGTGGACGGCCGGATTCACCTCATCTAGGGGATGAGGCTCACCCTGGCGCGCGGTCGAATGGTGACCTGACGGTGAACGGCACATGAACGGGCCAGATAGTGAGCTTCCAGGAGACGCTGTGCAGGCTGGCGAGAACCAGCCGGTTCACCGACGCTCCGGCGATCATGCTGATGGCCCTGCGAAAGGAGTGGCCATGACTGCGAAGACTGAGGATGCCGCGCGGGCAGGAAGGACGGCCGGGCGGGCGTCTGGTGAGGGCCGGGCACGGGCCGAGACGGGGGAGCAGTTGAGCCGGGCGGACCGGGAGGCGCGGGGGAAGGATGCCCGGGCAGCGGCTCCGCTGGAGTCGCAGGCGGAGTTCGGGCCGGATCGGTCGCGGGATCCGGTCGGGCTGCTGCTGGAGCAGGAAAAGAGCCGGGTGCCGGAGCTGCTGCCGATCCGGCATGGGCGGATGCTGGTGTCGCCGTTCACGTTCTACCGGGGGGCGGCGCTGCCGATGGCGGCCGACCTGGCCACCACCCCCACCTCGGGGCTGCGGGTACAGCTGTGCGGGGACGCGCACCTGTCCAATTTCGGCGCGTTCGCCTCTCCCGCCCGGCGGCTGGTCTTCGACGTCAACGATTTCGACGAGACCCTGCCTGGCCCGTTCGAGTGGGATGTCAAGCGGCTGGCGGCCAGCCTGGCCGTGGCCGGGCGGGACAACGGGTTTTCAGCCAAAGCCCGCCGCAAGGTCATCCTGGCGGGGACCGAGAGGTACCGCACGGCGATGCGGGAGTTCGCCGGCCAGCCGTTCCTGGCGGTCTGGTACGCGCACCTGGACGTCGAGGACGCCATCGCCCAGTTCCAGTCGCAGATGAAAAAGAAAAGGGTCAAGGCCACCCAGAAGATGGTGGCCAAGGCGCACACCCACGACAGCATGAAGGCGCTGCGCAAGCTGACCACCCAGGTCGACGGGCAGCGGCGGATCATCAGCCAGCCCCCGATGATCGAGCCGATCGAGGAGGTCTTCCCCGACGAGCAGGCCAGCGCGATCTATGAGCAGGTCCGCGAGACGCTGGGCAAATACCAGCGCACCCTGCAGTCCGACCGCAAGCACCTGCTCGAGCAGTTCACGCTCGTTCAGGTGGCCCGCAAGGTGGTCGGGGTGGGCAGCGTCGGCACCCGCTGCTGGATAGCCCTGATGGACGCCGGGGACGGGACCGAGCCGCTGTTCTTGCAGCCCAAGGAAGCCCAGGCCTCCGCCCTGGCCGCCTACTTGGGGCGCAGCCCCTACGCCAGCCACGGCGAGCGCGTCGTCGCCGGGCAGCTCCTGATGCAGGCCGAAAGCGACATCTTCCTAGGCTGGACCCACGTGACCGGCCCCGATGGGGTGGACCGCGACTACTACGTGCGCCAGCTGAAGGACTGGAAGTTCTCCTTCCCGATCGAGCAGATGATCCCCTCGGGCATGGCCGCCTACGCGCAAATGTGCGGGTGGTCGCTGGCCCGGGCGCACGCCCGTTCTGGCGACCGCATCGCGCTGGCCGCCTACCTCGGCGGCTCCGACACATTCGACCAGGCGATCGCCGACTTCGCCGAGGCCTACGCCGACCAGAACGACCGCGACTACGCCGCCCTCCAGACCGCCGTCAAAGACGGCCGGGCCCAGACCACCACCGACATCTGAGACGTCATAGGGCGACGAAAGGGGAACGGCATGCAGCGAACGTCGCCGGCGATATGGACGCGGCGCACGCCGATTCGCTCAGGCGCAGCGATCACTTGGCCTGTTTCTTGACCAGCCAATGCTGGGCGGCGTGGCGTGCTGCCTCGGTGGATTCGCCGACGAGCGGGGTGGCCTCGAAGGTGCGGACGGGGCCGTCGAGCCGCCCCGTGCGGCGGAGCCGTTCCGCGAGGTCGGGATCCAGACCGCTGAGGTAGAGCCGACCGTCAACTTCTGCCAGACGTTCGGCATAGTCGGCGGCCACTTTGACGAAGGTGGCACCGAGGGAGGTGCGGCCGCGCAGGCGCAGCACTACCGCTGGCGCGTGGGACCCGCTGGGGTCGGGGAGGCGGGCCTGCAGGGTGCGCGACCCCGCATAGAGGAGGCTGCCGTACACATCCAGCATGGTGACCTGCTCGCTGGGCAATGAGGCCGGTGCGGGGCGTTCGGTGAACCGGCCGTGCCCGGCCGGGACCAGTTCCACCACCGACAGGTCCATCGCGTCCTTATTTAGTTGCAGCAGCAGCGACAGCGCCACCCCGATGCCGACCGCGGCCGCGACCGGGAGGAACAGGGTGGCCAGGAACGTCGTGGTCACGGCGATCTGGGAGATACGCCCGGTGCGCAGGATGGTGGCCACCTCATCAACGCGGAGCGCACTGGCGGCGGCGAAAATGAGTACCGCCGCCAGAGTTGGCACGGCCACCTTGGCGACCAGCGGCGACAGCGCGGCGAGGATCGCCAGCATCCAGGCGCCGGACCAGATCGCCGCCCATCGGGTACGGGCGCCGGCGCTGACGTTGAGGGCGGTCTGGCCGACCGAGCCGCCCACCGGCATGCCGCGGAAGAACCCGGCCACCAGGTTGCCGACACCCTGGGCGGCGATGTCGGTGTTCGGCTGTGGCTGGCCGTCCTCGTTCGGCGCGGCCTCGGCCACCCCGGCGCCCTGGACGAACACGATCGCCGCGACCGCCAAGGCACCTGTGACCAGGCTGGGCGACAGCAGCCCGAAGTCCGGCAGGCGCGGCAGTGGGATGCCAGCCGGGATGCCACCGGCGTCTCCGACCCGGGTCACGCTGGACGCACCGGCTAGCACCACAACCAGCGTCGGAACGGCCAGCGCCACCAGGGCGCTGACCACCCGCCCCGGTGTCCATGACATCACCAGCAAGATGGCCAGCGCTCCCAGCCCGGTCAGCAGCGAGGCTACATCGATACGGCCGGGGTGGATGAGCACGTTTAGGGCCTTGGCCAGCGGAAATCCACCCTGTGCCGTCGCGCCGGTGAGGTCGGGGATCTGCCCGCACACGATGTTGACCGCCACCCCGGTCAAGAACCCGGTCATCACCGAATAGGACACAAACCGTGTGTAGCGGCCCAGCTTCGCCACCCCAGCGGCGATCAGCGCGGCGCCGGCGATGATCGCCACCAGCGGCACCGCGGCCGGGCGCTGCGCCGCGGGAACTCCACTCAGCGCCGAGCCCGCGGCCAGCGCCGACGCCGACGTCGTCGTGATCACCATCAGGCGGGTATTGGCGGTCAGCCCGCCGGCGATCGGCCCGGCGAAACTCGCATACAGGCCCTGCACCGGGTTGACACCAGCCAAGATGGCCGCCGCCATGCCGTCGGGCACACTGCCGACTGCGCCCGGCAGCCCGGCCAGCAGATCCCGGCCCAGATACTTTCGCTGCGGCCCGGCCGAACGCAGCCACCCCCCGGCCGCACGCCTAGCTGACCCGAATCTGGACATCACCGCCTGGCCCCGTCCGCCAGAACCGCCGTGCCAGGCAGGAAGTGCGGGCCACTCCCGGTTCCTGGCCTGATGATCCAAGGATCTGCGGTCCTGCCCGCGGTGGCTTCACCAATATCGGGTGATACCGGCCTGGAGCCATGCTCCGATCTTGCCGAGTTCACCGAGCCGGACGCGCTGGCCTCTTGCCTATCACTCAATGTGAGGGATGCCACCGCAAGCTGCCCGCGGTGGGATGGATGACGTGGCGGGACGTGCGTGCAGTGGCAGGGCACGGAACTGCCCGCCAGCGTCAGGAGCGGAGGATGATGACGGCCGCGCAGACCGAGAGCCTCAGCACCAAGGGAGTCCGGAGCCTGGAGGTGCGCTGGATCTCCCCCGGCGAATTGCCGGGCGTGGTGGCTGGATGGTTCGCGCGTTTCCCGGCCGAGACGACGGTGCTGGAGGACGCCTATCTGCTGGATCCGCACCTGCCCGGGCTTTCGGTGAAGGTGCGCGAGGGCCGGGCGCTGGAGGTGAAGGTATACCGCGGGAGCCCCGGGCTGCTGGACGTGGCGGGGCGGGCCCGCGGCCGCCTGGAGTCCTGGCAGAAGTGGTCGTTTCCGCACGGCCCGGCCGGCCTGGGCGGTGGCGGCTCGGCTGGCTGGCGGGCGGTCAGCAAGCGCCGCCGGATCAGCCGGTTTTCGCTGGCTGGTGGACCGGCCAAGGCGAGTGACCGGAGATCGCGCGAGGGGCCAGGGTGTGCGGTGGAGCTCACCGATGCCCACGCGGGTGGCGAGGCCTGGTGGACCCTGGGGTTCGAGGCAACCGGCCCCCCGGATGTTCTGCGCAGCGAACTCGAGGCTGCCGCCGCGCTCGTGTTCGCTGTGGCCCTGCCTGGTGGGCTGGAACTGGGTCTGCATGACTCCAGGTCCTATGCGCAGTGGCTGCAGCGGCAGCCGCAGGTACTGGGACTGAGTGCGAAACCTGAAGGCGATCCGTTGGCCGACGTTTGAAACGGACCCACCCCCATATTCGTGAGGGCTAGTCCGGTAGGAGGTAGTGATGGCAGCAGCAGTCGGTATCGATCTTGGCACCACCAATTCGGTGATCGCGGCGACGGAGGCCGGAAAGCCGACGGTGATCCCCAACGCGGAAGGCTCGCGGACGACGCCGTCGGTGGTGGCGTTCACCGAGGCCAGCGAGCGCCTGGTGGGGCAGCTGGCCCGTCGGCAGGCGATCTTGAATCCGATAGGGACGATCTACTCGGCCAAGCGGTTCATCGGGCGGCGGTTTGACGAGGTGGCCAGCGAGCGGGAGGCGGTCTCGTTTGATGTGGTATCCGGGCCGGACGGCGCCGCCCGGTTCCAGATCAATGACAAGCAGTACGCACCGGAGGAGATCTCGGCGCTGGTCCTGCGCAAGCTGGTGGCCGATGCCTCCAAGTTCCTGGGGGAGAAGGTCACCGAGGCGGTGATCACCGTGCCGCGTATTTCAACGACGCGCAGCGGCAGGCGACCAAGGACGCGGGCAAGATCGCCGGGCTTGAGGTGCTGCGGATCATCAACGAGCCGACCGCGGCCGCGCTGGCCTATGGGCTGGAAAAAAAGGGCAGTGAGACGGTGCTGGTGTTCGACCTGGGCGGCGGCACGTTCGACGTGAGCATCCTGGACATCGGCGACGGCGTGGTGGAGGTCCGCGCGACCTCGGGCGACACCCACCTGGGCGGGGACGATTTCGACCGGCGCATAGTCGACTACCTGGCGGAGGAGTTCCAGCGGGACAACGGCATCGACCTGCGGCTGGACCCGCAGGCGCTGCAGCGGCTGTTCGAGGCGGCGAAAAGGCCAAGGTGGAGCTGTCGGCGGTCACTCAGACCACGATCAATCTG